>JBJFGF010000024.1:0-62779 GCA_051892415.1 Acutalibacteraceae bacterium
AATTACAATGTAAACTATGTGCTTATTGATGATAAGTACGAAATTGATATTGATTGATATTTGCGGGCATTTTATATCGAAAATAAAGCACGACATTTGCCGATAACAAGGTGGTTTTTCAAATGAGAATAACTGTAAAGAATAATTATCTGATTTTTCCTGTTAATACGCTGGCAAAAAGTAAACGGTTAACCTTTAGTGTGGACAATAAAACGGTTTACGGTTTAAATATAAAGATTGACTGTTTTAATCCGAATTTTTATGCCTATATTGATGTTTCAAGGTTTATGGGGCAAAGGGTGGATATATCGGTTAATCCGCAAATAAAACTTGATTTTCGTGCTTCGGATGAAATAGATATTGATAATTTGTACAGTGAGCCCATGCGTCCGCAGATTCACTTTACAACAAAAAACGGGTGGATTAACGACCCTAACGGTTTGATTTTCACAGATGGTACATATCATATGTTCTACCAATACAATCCCACCGAAAGCAATTGGGATAATATGCATTGGGGACACGCAACAAGTACGGATTTGTTGCACTGGACGGAGCAAAAAACTGCACTTTTCCCTGATGAAAGAGGCACTATGTTTTCAGGTTGTGCTGTTTTGGATGAAAAAAATCTCCTGGGCAAGAACACCGCTACCCAAAAAGCCGCTTTACTCTATTATACAACAACGGATCCCTTTGTTCAGTGCCTTTCCTATTCTACCGACGGTTTTGAAACAATAGAGAGGTACGCAGATAATCCGATAATTCCCCATATTGCAGATGGAAACCGAGACCCTAAGGTAATCTTTTGCCGTGAACTTGACTGTTATATAATGGCACTTTATTTGGATGGCGACATTTATTGCATTTTCAAGTCCGATGATTTGGTTAATTGGGAAGAATTGCAACGGCTGAGACTGCCGGGGGATGATGAATGTCCCGATATTTTTCCCCTTGAAAGCCGGGACGGAAACCGCAGATGGGTTTTCAGCGGTGCTCACGGCAGATATTTGGTCGGAAATTTTGAGAACGGTATATTTGAACCCGAACAAGAGGCTATTTCTCAACACTACGGCGATTCCGCCTATGCGGCACAGACTTTCAGCAATCTCCCGAACGGTCGCATTGTTCAAATTGCCTGGGACAGATGGAATATTCCGGCTATGGGATTTAACGGACAAATGGGAATACCCACCGAACTGTCGCTGAATTTATTTGATGGTACATATTATCTTGAAGCAATGCCTATAAAAGAGATCGAAACTTTGTATAACAGTTCCGAGCATTATAAAAACATTAAAATCTCACGCAATAATGATTTTTCCGTGGGACTTAATGATACACCGTACATCTTTAAAATAGAGGGTATGAACAATGACTGCGGTGTGACGGAAATGCGGATTTTCGGGAGAAAAATTCAATTTGATTTTAATAAAAAGGAAATAACCGTGGGGAAAAACCGTGCGCCCGTTACATTGACGGCAACAAAAAACAATTTTACAATTATTGTTGACAGGTGCAGTATCGAAATATTTGCAGACAGCGGTAAAATTTATATGTCCTGTTTGGATAAGGATACTCTTTGTGATCGCAATATACCGTATCTCTTAATTCAATCCCACGGCGAAACGGTGATTGAAACAATGGAAATACACTCTTTGAATTCTATTTGGTGATAACTGTATGAAAGCATTATCTTTTGGAGAAATATTATGGGATGTTTATCCGGATAAAAAGTGTTTAGGCGGTGCACCCCTTAATTTTGCCGCTCATTTTGCAAAGCACGGCGGGGAATCATATATGTTATCGGCTTTGGGAAATGACGAATCAGGAATGTCTGCTTTGAGAAAACTCTCTGATTGGAAGGTCAATTCAGAATATGTTTCCGTACTGAATGACAGTCCGACAGGCTGCTGTATGGTTACACTTAATGAACAATCCGTGCCTGAGTATGACCTGTTGCAGAATGTTGCCTATGACCATATACCTTTCAGAACTATATCAGACAATTTTGATCTTCTGTATTTCGGTACATTAGCGCTCAGAAGCGATGATAACCTTGCACTATTAAAAAGGTTGATAAGGGAAAATGATTTTTCGGAGATTATGGTGGACATAAATATTCGAGCGCCCTTTTCGTCAAGAACTTCCGTACAATTTTCAGTTGAAAATGCTACTGTATTAAAAATCAGCCAAGAGGAGATGCCCGTAGTTGCCGAATTTCTCGGTATTTCCTATTTGACAAATTATATTGATTTTTCAATGGAGTTAGCAAAGCAATTTAATAACCTGAAATGTATTATTATAACCCGCGGAGCCGACGGTGCATATGCATTGGAGTGTAAAACGGGCAAAAAATACAGTTGTCCCGCTGTAAAGAGCAAAGTTCTGTCAACTGTGGGTGCGGGCGACAGTTTTGCGGCTGCTTTCATTTATTGGTTTTTGCGGCAAAGAGATATGCAATACTGCTTAAATTCTGCCGCACAAGTTGCAGGATATGTTGTATCAAAATATGATGCCGTTCCCGATTAAACAGGAAACTAATACAAATTACAGGGGCAAGAACAAAATGATTCTGCCCTTTTCTTATGGCTTTAATGTGTTGAAGTTTTCACATTCATATGGTAAAATCAGTTAGAAAAATAATAATTTATGGAGGTATTATAAAATGAAGGAGTATAAACTGGTTTATTTAAACAAAGGCATCAAAATGTCCCGTGAGAAAGATTTGGAACAGACTCAAAAAATTATAAACGATAATGTTTCTGAAGGATGGGAATTGCAGCAGATTGTGTCACCCAACGATATGGTTGGTGCATTAGTCGGAGTGTTTTGTAAAGAAAAATAAATTCGACAAATTCCGATTTAACGAAGCGATCTATAATAAAAACCTCGATAACAAACCGAGTGAACAACAGTAACTTTACGGTATTATTTTGGCATATAACCGCTACCCTGACATTTTATGTCTATTTAAGTTATAGGGGTTATGATATAATTAACTTGGAAAACTCTGTGTCCGAATCGTTAAAAAAGGTGGGTAAGGTATGAGGCTTTTACTTGCAGAAGATGAACAGGCATTGTCAAAGGCGCTTAAAGCAATATTGGAAAGAAACAATTATTCCGTAGATGCGGTTTATGACGGACAGGAAGCATTGGAGTATTTAAAGGCTGACAATTATGACGGTGTGATTCTTGATATTATGATGCCGAAAGTGGACGGAATTACAGTGTTGCGGGAGATTCGGAAAAAGGAAAATCTGATTCCTGTGTTGTTGCTGACGGCAAAATCCGAAGTAGATGATAAGGTTCTGGGATTGGACGCAGGAGCCAATGATTATTTGACAAAACCTTTCAATTCACGGGAACTTCTGGCACGAATCCGTGCAATGACGCGCACCCAAGCCCTTCAAACAAACTCAAAGTTACAGGTGGGTAATGTGACCCTTGACTGCGCTACTTATGAGATATCCACCCCCTCGGGAAGTTACCGCCTGGCAAATAAAGAATTTCAGATGATGGAAATGCTGATGAGTAATCCGAAAAGCCTGATTTCTTCCGAACGGTTCATGGAAAAGATTTGGGGGTATGACAGCGAGGCGGAAATTAACGTGGTATGGGTGTATATATCATATCTGCGCAAAAAACTGAATGCACTACACGCAACTATTGAAATCAAGGCTATGCGAAACGCAGGGTACAGGCTGGAGGAAAACGTATGATACGAAAACTGCGAATAAAGTTTATTTTTGCTTCAATGCTGTCCTTGTTGCTCGTTCTTTCCGTGATTTTTTCCATTGCAGGTGTACTGAACTATCAGCAAATCGTAGCGGATGCCGACGGCGTTCTGAGGATTTTGGCGGAAAATGACGGCAAATTTCCTCTGCCGGAGGATGAGATCCGTTCGGAAAAACCTCTAAAAGATAATCGTCGGTTTTCCGATGAACTGCATTACGAATCCCGCTATTTTTCTGTGTTTTTTAAAGCGGACGGAAATATCGAGTCCGTCAATACAGGAAAAATCGCTGCCGTGGATACGGGAGAGGCGGTGGATTATGCACAGTCTGTTATGGATTCGGGTCGTTCACAAGGATTTGCGGATGACTATCGGTATATAGTATATAGTGTTGATGGGAAAAGCCATATTGTTTTTTTGGACTGCGGACGTGAAATGACTTCTTTTCGGATGTTCTTATTCATCTGTGCCGGAGTTTCTGCGGCAGGAATGTTGGCGGTGCTTTTCTTGTTGATTTTTATTTCCGCAAGGATTGTGAAACCCTTTTCGGAAAATTACGAAAAACAAAAGCAGTTTGTTACGGATGCCGGACACGAGTTGAAAACACCCCTGACAATTATCGACGCCGATGCAGAGGTTCTTGAAATGGATATCGGTGAAAATGAGTGGTTGAGTGATATTCAAGTGCAGACAAAACGTATGGCACAGTTGACAAACAGTTTGATACAACTGTCCCGAATGGAAGAACAACCCCAAGTTGAGAAAATTGAATTTCCGATTTCGGATTTGGCTCAGGAAACGGCGGACAGTTTTCAAACGCTGGCAAAAACGCAAAATAAAAACCTTTTTTGCCGTATTGAACCCATGCTTTCTATGAACGGGGACGAAAAAGCCATACGCCAACTTATGTCAATCCTTATGGATAATGCCTTGAAATATTCCGATGAAGGCGGCAGAATCGAGTTCATTTTGGAAAAGCAAAAAAATCGGATTCAGTTGAGTGTGTTTAACACGGCGGATTTCGTTTCCCGTGAGTGCTTGCCCCATTTGTTCGATCGGTTTTACCGTACGGATCAGTCAAGAAATTCCGAGACGGGCGGCTACGGTCTGGGACTTTCTATCGCCGCCGCAATTGTCACCGCTCACAAGGGAAAAATCAGCGCAATCACGCAGGATGAGAAATCCCTACAGATTGTCGTCACTTTTCCCACATAACAAACAGGTAAACAAAATACTTGAGAATGGACGCTACCGACTTTGCGGATAGCGTCCTTTTTTGACATTTATGCAGGCAATATTTTTAAGTTAAATTAAGTTTCGATTTTAAGTTTATTAAAGGAAACGGCATTATACTTTAATCAAACAATGAGTAATATTCATTATGCTGACAGGCGTTTCGTGTGAAAGGAGAAAAATGGCATATCAATCTACATTTAAACGGTACGAAATAAAGTTCCTGTTGACAGAACAGCAAAAACAGGAGATTTTGCAGGCAATGGAGCCTTATATGAAACTTGACAAGTACGGACGTACTACCATTCGGAATATCTATTATGATACGGAAAACTATCGGTTAATTCGGCGTTCTCTTGAAAAGCCGGTTTATAAAGAAAAACTGCGTATCCGCAGTTATCAGGCGGCAATGCCCGGGGATACGGTTTTCGTGGAACTGAAAAAGAAATATAAAAAGGTGGTCTATAAACGCAGACTGACTCTTCCGGAAGCAGAAGTTATGAAAAGTTTTCAACAAGGACTTCCGCTACCTGTTCATTCTCAGATAGGTGATGAAATTGAATATTTTCGCTCTTATTATGAGGGGCTTCGACCCACCGTGTTTCTTTCCTACGAACGTGAAGCATTCTACGCTTTGGACGTAAGTGATTTTCGCGTCACATTTGATGAAAATATCCTTTACAGGAATTATGATTTTTCTTTGGGAAGTGAAGTTTACGGAACACCCCTGTTAAACAAAGGCGAAACCCTGATGGAAATCAAAACCGCAGGTGGAATACCCCTATGGATGAGCCATGAACTGAACCGACTCAAAATTTACCGTACATCTTTTTCAAAATACGGGTTTGCTTATCTGGATATGATGGCAAAATCCGAAATAAACGGACAAAGGAGAAATATATATGCTTTCTAAACTTTTCGGAGGACTTTTTGATACGGATATGACGAGTGTGATTGCACCGTCCGACTTTCTGCTCTGCGTAGGCAGTGCTTTGGGGATTGGGTTGATTTTAGCCGGTTTCTATATGTACCGCACACGATATACAAAAAGTTTTGTGGCAACCCTGGCGCTTTTACCGGCAGTAGTTTGTGTGGTAATTATGATGGTCAACGGAAATGTGGGAGCGGGGGTTGCGGTAGCCGGTGCGTTCAGTTTGGTTCGTTTCCGTTCCGCACCCGGCTCCGCAAAAGAAATCGGCGCCATATTTCTGGCGATGGGTACGGGCTTGATTGTGGGAATGGGTTATATCGGTTATGCATTCCTTTGCGCCATTGTTCTGGGTTTTTTCAGCGCTCTGTACAGCAGATTGGATTTTGGCAATCAAAAGAAAGTCGGTTTGTATAAAACATTGCATATTACAATCCCTGAGGATTTGGATTATCAGGACGCGTTCGAGCCTATATTAAATGAATACGCGTCCGATTGTGAACTTACACAGGTTAAAACGACGAATATGGGAAGTCTGTTTCGGCTCACCTATAATCTGAAATTAAAAAGTGCGGGCAAGGAAAAAGAAATGATTGATAAACTTCGTTGCCGCAACGGGAATTTGGAAATTACCGTATCTAAACAGGAAATGTCTATAAATGAATTATAAAAGGAGCCTGAAGTATGAAAAAAACAACTGTTTTTTTATCCCTGCTTCTCGTTTTTTTGCTTGCTTTGAGCGGATGCAGTTTGGAGAATTTATCAGAATCCATGGGGGATACATCCGCTGAAACCGACGAAACGGGAATCACTGAACCCGCAACAACGGTAGATACATCCGATATGTTTACAGATAACGATTTGGAAATAGGATATGATGAGGAAACGAGTGCAAAAATTATCCTGTCAGGTGACAGCGCCTCTGCCACTTCAAATTCGGTTAAGATTTCCGGCAGTACGGTAACAATCACAGACGAAGGCACCTATATTCTTTCGGGAGTACTGAATGACGGTATGGTTGTAGTCAATGCAGAGGACACGGATAAAATCCGTCTGGTACTGGACGGCATACAAATCGAGAACTCGGATTCGGCGGCAATCTATGTTGCCGAAGCGGATAAAGTTTTTGTCACCACCGCTCCGGGTTCGGAAAATACTTTGGTAAACGGCGGCGAATATGTGGCGATTGATGATAATAATATCGACGCAGTTATCTTTTCAAAAGCGGATTTGACCCTGAACGGTTCAGGTGAACTGATAATCAACGCCGCTGCAGGTCACGGTATCGTTTCCAAAGATGATTTGGTTCTGACCGGAGGAACGTATGATATTACATCTGCGAGTCACGGACTTTCAGGTAAGGACAGTATCCGTATTGCCAACGGAACATATACGATTACATCCGGCAAGGACGGTATGCAGGCAGAAAATACGGATGATACCGCCAAAGGCTTTATCTATATCGGGGGAGGGGATTTTACAATCAAAGCCGACGGTGACGGTATAAGCGGCGGTGCATATCTGCAAATTGAAGACGGAGATTTTAAAATCACTACGGGAGAGGGTAGTGCCGGTGTTACTATGACTTCCGATGCCGTGGGATTCGGACAAAACAAAGGTTTTCCGACGGAAACTACCGCCTCACAAACAGATGATTCAGTCAGCCGAAAGGGTGTAAAGACGGACGGAACACTTACAATTACGGGCGGAAACTTTATAACGGACACAGAAGATGATTCGTTCCATGCAGGCGGCGATATTCTCATAACCGACGGCACTTTTAATATTAAATGCGGCGACGACGGAGTACATTCGGATACCAATGTTAACATTCAAAACGGTGATTTCACCATTTCGTATTGCTATGAGGGAATCGAAGGAGAAACCGTAACAATTGATAACGGAACATTTGATATCACCGCTGTGGACGACGGAATTAACGCCGCCGGAGGAACGGATGGCTCCGGATTTGGCGGAGGACGTCCCGGACTGGATCAGTTTTCTTCTTCCTCTGCTTCCTCAATTACAATCAACGGCGGAACACTATCTATTGTTTCCGACGGTGACTGCGTTGATTCCAACGGATCGTTAACCATCAACGGCGGCAAATTAAATCTCACCTGTAACGGAAACGGAAATACCGCATTGGACTGCGACGGAACCTATACCGATAACGGCGGCGATATTACCACCAACGACGGCTCTGAAAACAATCCCGGACAGATGGGCGGAGGAGCCGGCGGCATGGGCGGTCGCGGCGGAATGGGAAAACCGTAAAGGTAATTGATACTACACTTCAAAACGGACGTTTTATTTTTCGTTCACAATTTCCAATCTTACAAGTAAAGCCTGTTTCGGCATCACTTTGATATGTATTTGGGAATCGGTGATTTCCAATGTCCCGATTTCCTTAATACCGTTCGGAGAGATTTCAAAGACAATGGCGACTCCGCTTTTTACGCTGACTTTCCGTAATCCGTCAAATCCGTTTTCGCTATATGCAATGTAACTGTCTTTTTCATGAATATAAGGAATAAAAAGGTCGTTTTCAAATTTAATTGTATCGCCGTTCTGCGTAATACGGCGGTGGCGACGGTAAGTTGTTATTCCGTCGGAAAATTCGCAGCGTTCATTCAGAAAATGACCTTTGAGTGCAAGTCGTTTATGGGCGCAAAGAAAATGGAAGGGCACCTGATAAGTGGCAAATTCCCTGATAAAATCCTCATCCCAATGGGTGTTGGATTTGCCGATAATATCTTCTCCGTGCATATTGCCGTAGAAAAGGCTGTTGAGTCTTTTTTCCCTGAAAACTCCTCCGCAATAAAGTTGCGGGGGTGTTTCGATTAACTCTTTGTTTGTCATTCGGTAGCACCACCAACTCATCGGAATCAGTTCCACCGTATCCATGGGATAGCGCTTGAAATGGTCTCTCGGCAGACCGAAAATCGGTTTGTTCAGTAGTGTTTCGCTTTCTTTATATGTAAATTCCGATGTGATATCAATACCTTTAGATTTAACATATTCAATCATTTTGCGTCTTGCGTTCTGCATTTCTTTTATGCTGACAAAAGGCGCATAATTTTTGTAGCATTGGAAGTTGTCCACATGGATTGTGCCCGATTCGGCAACGAAGGGAAAAGTTTCAACGAATCGGTCGAACTGACGCTTAAAAAGCCCCGATTCCCAATATCCTTTATGGCAGGTTTTGTAGCATTTTCTGCCGTTGTACTTCTCAATGGCATTGGGTTTGCCGTTTCTTTTCCTGATGAGCGCGCCGTTTTTCACAAAATCATCAAAGGAGGGCGCGTTGTCGTAGGCGTCGTTGAAATTGATGTGTACGCTTATAACGGAATTGTATTTTTTTGCTTCGTCGGAAAGCCACTTAAAACTATCCCACGCTGTTTTGTCCTGTGGTCTTTTTAACGCTTCGTTCACCTCAAAAAAGTCGGGATATTTGTCGTCGTGACCGAGATACTGCCAACCCACAAGATAATATATTTTCGTGATGCCTGGGGTCATATTGTCAATTTGTCTGATATAGGGCAGGGCATCTTCAAATGTCATCAACACGTGGCTTTTTCCGTTACTGTTCTTTTCGGGGTAAGCCATTCCCAATTTCATAACCATACAACGGGAATAGTCATAATTGTAGTTAAGAAGTTTATGCATGAAAAACACTCCTTGTTTCGTCTTTAATTGAATTGTAGCACAGAGTTATTTTTCTTCCTTTCAAAATCCTGCCGAAAAGTTTAGAAAAACAATCATAAACCTCAAAAGGTAAAAAACAAAGGATTCTTGCATAATTGAGCATATTTTTCGGACTTTCGGCGTTTTCTCAGAACTTCAGTTTGCGGAATTTGCCGGGCGAAATTCCCTCGTTTTCCGTGAAGAAATAAATAAAATTTGATTCGCTGTTGAATCCGATATCATAGGCAATGGAGGCGATGGACATATCGGTCTCCAAGAGTAGGTATTTGGCTCGGTTCAGCCGTGAAAGCAAAACATAGTCGTAAGGAGAAAAACCTGTTTGTTGTTTGAATACTCTTGAAAAGTGAGACAAACTCATGCTGACTGTTTCAGCAAGTTTGGATACCGTCAGGTTTTCATTCAAATTCTCCGAAATATATTTTTTGACATCCTGAATACTTTCTTCGTAACTGCTTTCGCCCTTAGCCTTAGGACTTTGGGGATTCAGAAGTTCCGTAAAGAGTTTGTAGATATCCAACGACATATCAAGTTCCGTTGCGATTTTATTCTGACGGATGCAGTCAAACAAACGGAATAACAGTTTTCTAACATGCGGTGTATCTTTGCACTTGACTGTGTTACCGGAATTTTTTTCGATTTCTTCAAACAACTCAAATGAATTTGCGCCGCTTATGTGTACCCATATTGCTTCAAAACTGTTGTTTGTATAATACTCGTGGGGCTTGTAGCAGTCAAGAATTACGGTATCTCCGGCTCGGGCTGTAACGGGATTGCCGTCTTTAATATAGGTAAAGGTTCCCTCTAAAATATGCGTAATCAATAAACTGTCATAGTTTTTCCGAATCAGATGGTAGCCTTTAACACAAAAAAAATGCCCTGCGCTGATTGGGTAATAATACAGTTTTTTGGCTGTTTGAGACGGCGTTGAAAAATACACCTCGGATTTACCCAGAACGCCTGCTTCTCTTGATTTCATAACGGTACCATCCTTTTTATGGTAGGATTTCTAAAAATCTTAGCAGATTTTCTCAATTTTTTCTTTCAATTTTATTATATAATCAAAGTGAATGGATGTCAATTTTGAATTTTCGCAGCATACACGGAATTACAAATTGACTTTCAACCCTTTTAAAGAATAGAGGCACGATGTATGAAAACCTATGCTACGTATTTTCAGAACGATGAAAAAAAGCCGCTTTGCTACGGTGAAATCAATCTTATCAATCCGCCCCGACAGAGACTTCGCGGTGAAGAAAAAAAGATAGGAGTGGAAGCATATCCCGTTTTCTGCGGCTTTTGCGGAACGGACTTTGAACTGATGAAAATGGGTCGGGAGAGTAAACTCTGCCCGAAATTTCCGGAGGGGGAAAAGAGACTTATTAACGGTCACGAAGGCGTTGTGTGGGTGCCCTCTGAAAACCGCTTTGCCATCGTTTTAATTCGCGGCGGGGACAGTTTTGACCCGACACGCTTTACGGAGGACGAAACCTACTTTGAATACGGCTGTGACGGAGCAGACGGCATTTTCTGCGACAAGGGATATTTTAATCCCGATATGCTTCTGCACTTGCCAAGTAAATATGACAAACTCGAAAAACTGCCCTTGTCACTTGCGAAAAAGTTAGTGTTTTCGGACCCCTACGCCTGCGCTGTTTTTCAGTATGAGAGAATGTGTGATATGGGCGAAGCGCAGAATTTCCGGGTTGAACTTGCAAAACGCAAGTGTGATGAAACGACCGCAAGAAAATATGCTGTAAAAAACACTTTTGAGCGTGTCGTATTATTCGGCTTAGGCACAACGGGACTTTTCATCGGCGACCAAATTCGCAGAAATCAAAAGGAAGCAAAAATTCTTTTTGTTGCAAGAAGCGACGAAAACAGTAAAAAGGCTCAATTTGTAAAAGATGAACTGAATTGCGATTATCTTTCTGTAAACGGTTTAAATGAAAGTGAAACCGCAAAGGCAATAACCGACAGAATAGGCGGTACCGCAACAGTCTTTGTGGGCACAAGCGGAACAGAGATTGAGCACCGCATAGCCTTTGAACAAAATGTTTTAGGCTGCAACGGAATTTACAATAGTTTTTCGCTGGGCCCCAAGGTTACATACAACACAATGCCCTTCGGCTTTAAAAATCAGGTGATTTTAGCATCAATCAATTTTACGCAGAAGCACATGGAAACGGCTATTGAATTACTGTGCGAAAGTAAGTTTGACCGTCTTGTTGAACTTATTGACAAGAACGAATTTACAGGTAATCCCATAGACGTTTATGAAAATAAAATTTATTCCAAGGGCGCGCCCTTAAAAACGGCAGTCATTTGGAATGGCGAATACATAAACACGGAGGCATAATATGAAAGCGATACAGATTACAAAACCCGGAGAAATACAAATTATTGAAAAGGAAATGCCGAAAGCAAAACAGAGTGAAGCGCTTTTAAAGGTGCTCTGTTGCGGTATCTGCGGCGCCGATGTTGCGTCCTACACGGGTAATCAACCCTTTACAACTTATCCGAGAATTCCCGGTCACGAGTTTTCGGCGCAGATAGTTGAAATACCGGAAAATGACAGAGGATTGAAAGCGGGCGATATTGTCACCTGTAATCCCTATTTCAACTGCGGCGAATGTTATGCCTGTAAGCGCGGAATCGTCAATGCCTGCCACGATAATCAGACCATGGGTGTTCAGCGTGACGGCAGTTTTCAGGAGTATATCACCATGCCCGTTGAGAGAATTATTGACGGTAAAGGTCTTACTGCAAAAGAACTTGCGTTAATTGAGCCTTTCTCAATAAGTTGCCATGCGCTCTCAAGAGCCGAAGTGAAAAAAGGCGATAATCTGTTGATAATGGGAGCAGGTCCAATCGGACTTTTTGCACTGATAAGAGCAAAAGCCCTCGGTGCGAGAGTTCTGATTGCCGATATGCTTGAAAGCCGCCTTACTCTTGCAAAGGAGTTCGGTGCGGATAGCATTGTCAATGTCAAAGAACGGGATTTACATTCCGAATGTTTGAATTTTACACATGGCAACGGTTTTGATGTCTGTGTTGAAGCCTGCGGCGCACCTGAAACATTCCTTTCCTGTATTAACGAAGCGGCACACGGCGCAAACATTATTCTAATCGGCAACGGCAAAAGGGAAACTACTTTTGTTCATTCCGTTATTCTAAAAAAAGAACTGAATATTTTCGGTAGCCGCAACGCGTTTACCAAGGATTTTGAAACCCTCATTGACCTTGTAAAAGACGGCAGGGCTGATATAATAAAAATTGTCAGCGGTGTTTATGATGTTGATAATGCCCAAAAAGCCTTTGAGGCTCTTTCACACAATGACGGTACGATTGCCAAACTCTTGATTAGTTTTGAGGGATAGACTATGGTTATTGATGCACACGCACATTTATGGAAATCACAAAAGGGAAAGGTTGACGGCAGAGATGTTTTCTCTGTCGGCAACGGCAAAAGCAATTTCGGCGGTGAAATCCGCCAAATGATACCGCCTTATATGACCGACGGTGAGAATACCGCCGAGCGTTTTATTGCAAATATGGATTATGCAGGAGTAAGCGGTGCGGTTATCACTCAGGAAGAAATCGACGGCAATCAGGACATTTATCTTCTGACGGCAAAGGAAAAATATCCGAACAGGTTGAAAATCTGCTCTCTTTATGAAGAAAACAATCCCTTTACCCTTGACGGCTTTAACGGAATAAAAATTTGCGCAGGAAGATTACCCACACAGGATCTTACCAAGCATTATAAAGTGTTTGAACAGGCAAATAAAGAACATAAATTCATCTCCGTTGACCTTGCTGACGGAGATTTGCAGACAGACTCTTTGCTTGAAATGATAAAGCAGTATCCCGATCTTAGAATTGCAATCGGTCATTTCGGAATGGTGACAAGGGACGGATGGCAACAACAGATAAAACTTGCAAGGAACAAAAATGTCCGCATTGAAAGCGGCGGTATTACATGGCTTTTCAACAGCGAGTTTTATCCCTATCCGTCGGCGGTCAGAGCGATAAAAGAAGCCGCTGAAATCTGCGGATTTGAAAAACTCATGTGGGGTAGCGATTATCCGAGAACAATGGTGGAAATCACCTACAAAATGAGTTTTGATTTTGTTCTGAAATCAAAGGAATTGACCGAAGCGGAAAAAACGGCGTTTCTTTTTGAAAATGCCAAGGACTTTTACGGCTTTACGAACTTGACGGAATGTGAGAAAATTAAAAATATGCTATAACAGAAGATTGTCAACATATTGTGTTCGGACTTCTTTGGTTATAGGATTCAAAAATGCCGGTATGCTTTAAAATTGAGGTAGATTAAATGAGCGATAAAAGTTTAAAACTGAATTACAATTCTGTAACAGGAGATTACGAAATCAATCACAAGGGATTTTCATGGGTAAGCGACGGCAGACGGCCGTATATCATTATTCGGAAGAAAGTCGGAAAGAAATATATCAGTACATACCGGCTTCTTGCGAGCGCACTCAAAAAGACGGTTAAAAGAGACGAAAACCGTATTGTCTGCCGCTATGAAAACTATATCGCTTTCGGCAAAAAGACGCCTTTTGCGCTTATCTGCACGGCGGAAATTACGGGAGAAGACACGGTTACTTTTTCCCTGAAAGCCGAAAATGAAACAGGGTACGATATTCAGGCGGTGTATTTTCCGGCTCCATTCAATTCCAAAGAAAAAGGAAAAAAATCCTATCATATCGACCCCATGCGCCAGGGATTTTTACTTCCCGACGGCTACAGGGAAAACTTTGCATCTACCTTTGGGTTTGTTCACTACTTGCGCAAAATCAACACCGGCGACTGCTATATGCCCATCTGGGGCAGGGTGTGCGACGGCCATACCTTTACGGCGATTATTGAAACACCCTATGATGCTTGTATGTTCTCCTCTTTCGGTAGGCATAAAGCCTTTGTCAATTCAGTTCATTGGATGTCATCTCTCGGGAAACTGTCATACGAAAGGAAAATCCGTTTCGTTTTCCACGAAAAAGGGGACTACAACACCGTTGCCAAGGATTACCGCAAATATTTGATTGATACGGAGCAGTTCGTTTCCATTGACGATAAAATCAAAAAGAACAAAAACATTGAAAAACTCATCGGCTGTCCCGTTCTTCACCATAAGATTTATTCCAAAATCAATGAAAAATCAAAGTTCTATGATAAAAACGGAACAAATGAGATTTTATATGCCACCTTTTACGAGCGCGCCGAGCAGATGAAAAAACTGAAAGAGTGCGGGCTCCCCAAACTGTATATCCACACCGACGGTTGGGGAAAAGACGGCTACGACAACAACCACCCGTATATACTTCCTCCCTGCGAAGCGGCAGGCGGATATGAGGGCTTAAAAGAGTTTTCAAAAGTCAGTCGTGAACTCGGCTATATCTTCGCGGTTCACGACCAGTATCGTGATTACTATTATTCATCACCGGTTTTTCAAATGGACAAGGCGATTGAAAACATTGACGGCTCTCACCCGTATTGCTCCATATGGGACGGTGGAGAGCATACTTTTCTCTGTGCGTCGCAGGCTCTCGGGTTTGTGAAGAAAACATATTCGGAGTTAGAAGCGCACGGCGTTGATGTGCAGGGCGCCTATCTTGATGTGTTTTCGGTTATGAACGGCGACGAATGTTTTAACCCGAAACATAAGATAACAAGAGAAGAAAGTATAAAACACCGTGCCGAATGTTTTGACTATCTCAATGAAAAAGGCATGATTATGTCCTCGGAAGAACCTGCCATGCAGTTACTCAATCATCTTGCGTTAGTGCATCACGGACCCTTTACCTTAAGACCCCAGGAAAACGGTCAGGCTGTCGGTATCCCCGTGCCGTTGGGAAATCTTGTTTTCCATGACTGTATTATGGTACCGTGGAACTGGTTCAATAACTGGGGAATCCCCAAAGGAGACAACGGAGACCTGTACTGCGCTCTGTTTGCCGGTATGCCGTACATCAGTCCGTTCGGTACGGGAGTAAGCAAAATCGGAACAGACAACCGCACTACCGATACAGAACTTCTTGACGATGAAAACCTCAAAAAAGAGATTGCCCGCGTAACCCCCCTTGCCGATTTGCAGTCAAAACTCTATAACAAGGAAATGGTAAAACATGAGTTTTTAGGCTCAACCCGCCGTCAGAAAGCGACATACTCGGACGGCACAACCGTGACGATTGATTTAGATAAAAACACTTACCGTATAGGAGAATAAAAATGCCGGGACCTGAAAAAAAGCATACCGTGTTTCAAACTTTACAAGCGAAAACGATATGCCCCGCATTTCACAGAAAAGATTGTCTTATCGGGCGAAAACGACAATGAAATTACAGTACGAGAACAGTTTGACT
Organism: Acutalibacteraceae bacterium; assembly: GCA_051892415.1. Taxonomy (GTDB): domain Bacteria; phylum Bacillota; class Clostridia; order Oscillospirales; family Acutalibacteraceae; genus DTU089. Next base: position 15,989 of record JBJFGF010000024.1, read on the forward strand.
TTGTTTTTCATGGGCTTGGAGGATAATTATGCGTTTAATAAGATATAGCAAGCCGGCAAAAAACAGGAGCGAGGCGCGCCGCTCGGCAACGGCTGAACGGGCGTTATGATTTACGGCTCTTTGAAAAAAGAACGGTTGTGCTTCAATGACGGCACGCTATGGTCGGGTTATCCGAAAAATTACGACAGTCCGGAGAGCCTTGAAAATACAGGGTTTATAGAGGGTTAAATAGATAAACCGGAATTTGAGGTGGGAATATGGCATCAGGCAAGGAATACTTAGAGTTTATTTTAGATCAGCTATCTGAGTTAGAAGAAATTACTTATCGAGCTATGATGGGAGAATATATTATTTATTATCGTGGCAAGATTGTAGGCGGTATCTATGATGATAGATTGCTTGTTAAACCGGTAAAATCAGCAATTAGTTATATGCCGACAGCGACCTATGAATTACCCTATGAGGGAGCAAAAGAGATGTTGTTGGTATGTGAAGTTGATGATAAGGAATTTTTAGCAGGTTTGTTTAATGCTATATATGAGGAGTTACCAACTCCAAAACTGAAAAAGAAGAAATAAACAACTTCCGGTTTGTATTTCTCTTGATTTCCTGTTACACACTGAAACTATGAATATTTCTATCCGCCGGCTTTTTTGCTGAAAACAGAGAGAAAGGCGGTTTTTCGTTTAAAAAGCCAACGTGGGGGAGTTTGGGAGAAGTACATTACCCAGACATTGAGCCGCTTTTTCAAGTTCGCCGTTCGGTATTCCGGACGGTGACAAAACAAGGGTTATTTCGTTTTTTTCATATTTTTCAACAAATACATTTATTCCTGCTTCCGTGAATTCCCCGAGGTCGCCGTTCCATTTTGTTTTCAGGACAATTTGCAGGGTGTTTTCACCTATTTCAATTTCCGAATTCGGTAAAATTTGTTTTAATATAGCGGCAAATTTCTTTGTCTTTGCAGTATATATTCGTCTTATTTTCCTCGTCTGTGACTTAATTCGTCCGTCCCGTATATAACTGCAAAGGGCGATTTGCTCCGTCTTTCCCGCCGTCTGTGCATATCTGAAAGCGTTTTCGTTGTATTTTTTTGTAAGTTCCTTTGTCAGTACCATAAAACTGATTCTTATTCCCGGCAAAAGCATTGCGGAAAAGGAACCCATATAAATGATATTGTCCTTACCCAAGGCATAGAGGGACGGTGTGGGCTTCACATTGTAAAGGAACTCGTTTTCGTAATCGTCCTCAATAACAAGGGAATTATGCTTTTTTGAATACTCAACAAGTTCCAGACGGCGCTTAATGGGCATAACATCCCCCCACCTTGTCATGTGGGAGGGGGAGACGTATATGACGTCCGCGTCCTTGTCCCTTATGTGTACATGGAATCCGTAATCTTTAAACACACCCATACCCGAAACAAAACTTTTGTCGGGGAATGATACGCAGAAATCGATAAATCGAAGCAGATGCAATCCCTTGCATATTGTGTGTAAACATGTTATAATACTGTGATGTAAATAAGACACTAAAGGTGTGTCCCTACAGGTGGTTAAATGAACAAAGAGCCCTTTATTTCAATCCTTATTTCCAATTACAATTATGATAAGTACATTCTGCGTTGTCTTAATGCCTGTGTTAATCAAACCTTTAAGGACTTTGAGATAATAGTTGTTGATGATGCATCAACGGATAATTCTGTTTCTGTTATTGAAGATTTTATTCGCAGAAACAGCGACATCAATTTTTCATTGATTAAATTAGAACACAACGGAGGTCCCGCTACAGCAAAAGGGACTGCCCTAAAACACGCAAAAGGAAAATATGTGATTTTAGTCGATAGTGATGATTGGATGGATGAACTGTGCCTTGAAGCCCTTGTTGAGTGTGCCAAAAATACAAACGCTGACAAAATCAGGGCTCAAGTCAGAACATTTGACGAAGAAAAAAAGAAAATAGTCAGAGAAAGAAAAATACCTGCAAAAACAAATAAATGGTGCGAAGGGATGCTGGCTGCAACACTAATTAAAAGAGATTTGTTTACAAATAACGGAATAGAATTTTTTCCTGACAGAAATGTTTCTGACGATTTGTATTTAGCAACTCAAATCAACCGTTTCAGTAAATCCGAAGAATACATAAGAAAAACCCTTTATACCATTAGTTACAAAACAGATTCCCATTCCGGAGTAGGTAGTTTTGATATGGACAAAAAACTACTGTATTCATACAGAACAAACGAAGAAGTTTATAAAATCCTGAATGATTTATCACAAGAGGACAAAGCAGGTTGTGAATATTTATTTACAAAGCAGTATTTTTTTCTGTTGGTTCAGTTTTCGCGGGCGGTTGATTTTAATAAGATTTCGGAATACCACAAAAAGTTATTTTCAACCTTTAATTGTTTTTTTCCCGATTTTTATAAGAATAAATTAGTAAGAAGATTTCCTAATGGGGATATGTTTTTTGCTCAAATAATAGTTTTTTCTCTCACCTTATTTGAGCGTGTAAAGATTTTAGATTTGTTTTTAAAGATATATTGGATTTTTTCAAGAAAAATCAATATTATAACGAGGTAAAAAAATGAGTAATCCGGTTATTTCGGTTATTGTTCCGGTCTATAATGTTGAAGAATATTTAGATTGCTGTATCAAATCAATAGTTAATCAGACATACAAGGAATTAGAAATAATTCTTATTGATGACGGTTCAACGGACGGTTCCGGCAATATTTGTGATAAGTATTCGGAAAGCGATAGCAGAATAGTTGTTATTCACAAAGAAAACGGCGGAGTAAGCTCGTCGAGAAACGCTGGACTTGACAATACAACCGGGGAATACTTGGCTTTTGTTGATGCGGACGATTATGTAGAAGAACAATACATAGAAAAATTATATAATGCCTGCATAAAACATTCTGCCGATATGTCAATATGTGACTATTACGATTTCGACGAAAACAAGGTATATAACAGTAAAGAAGATAAAGGTTTTGAGAAAATAATAGATAAAGAAAATTTATTGATATTTGATTCAAAATCAAACATAAATGGCGTAGCTCTGTGGAACAAACTTTATAAAACATCTTTGTTTGACGGGTTGAGATTCCCCGAAAACAGAGTTTGTGAAGATACTGCGGTATCTTATAATGTAGTTTATAGAGCTTCTAAAATTGTATATTTACAGGAAAAGCTCTATTGGTACAGGAGCAGAATAGGAAGTATCATGCATAGTGCATCGTTACCGACGGAACAAGCCATACTCGCATTTGATGAATTTTTAGTCTTTTGCAAAGAAAAAATAGATGATGATTTATACAAAGAAAAATGTATAAAGATGATTACAACAACCAAAGCAAACACTATTTTGGAAAACTATTACTTATCAAGGAAAAGAAATGCGCATCCCGCCGAACTTGCAAAACACCAAGAATTGTTCTACGAATTAAACACCGAGCTTGAAAGATTAAATATAAAAAGCATTAAATACACGCTTTTTATGCGTAACAAAACACTTTTTTATCATTTGGTAGATTTGTATTACTTGTTATTCAGAAGTTACAGAATTTAACGGCTTACGGAGTACATAACATGAAAAAAAACTATAAACTGGGAATAGCTGCCACTTATGTATGCTGCTTCATTAACTTTATAATAACATTTTTATTTACACCTTTCATTATTAAAAATGTTACACAGACTTTTTACGGCATATATCAAGTTTCGTTGTCAATAGCCGCCTTTTTATTGATTCTCAACTTCGGTATTCCCAACTCTTTTATAAGATTTTATTCCATTGAAAAACTAAAAAGCAAAAGCAAAATCAAATCACTGAACAGCGGTTATTTTTTCACCATGATAGCCGTTTCTTGCATTATACTTATTGTTGGTCTTATTTTAACTTTTTTCGTGTGTCCGATTGTTTTTAGTTCGTTTAATGCACTTGAATTAGTAACTCTTTACAAATTAAACATTGTAAGTTGTATAAATGCCGCATTAACAACAATTGTTTCCGCTTTTGAAACTTACTTTTATGTTCACGAAAAATATCACGTTGACAAAATCAGTAATTGTATTCATTTTTGCTTATCAACAATCATTTCCACAATTTTAATGATTGAGGGTTACCCGATTTACTATATTGTTTATGTCACTTTGCTTTTCACTTCACTGAAATTGATTTTTTCTTTTTATTACGGTAGGCAAAGGTTGGGCTTTTCAATTTCAGCTAAATGTATAGATTTTTCACAGATGAAAACTCTATACGCATACGCAATATTTATATTTATAAACATTGTTTCAGACCAGGTGAACTGGAGTATAGACAGGTTTTTACTAGGCTCCATGGTTGGTCCTGACAGTTCCGCTGTTTATAGCGTAGCGAGTCAAATACAAACTATGTATATGCAAATGATGATAGCGATTTCTGCGGTATTTGTAACAAAAATCAACAATTTGATTTCAAGCGGAAACGATAAAGAGGCATCCGACCTTTTCATTTCCGTTGGAAGATATCAATTTATGCTTTCGGGTTTGGTTGTTTTCGGATTTATTACATACGGAAAACAATTCATCTCTTTTTGGGCAGGTAATGAATACTCGGATGCATACTACATTGCAATAATTCTATTGATTTCAGCCACACCTTTATATATTCAAAACATAGGTACAGAGATTCAACGAGCAAAGAATTTGCACAAATTCAGGGCTTTTGTATATTTTTTTATGAGTATATTCAATCTGCTAATAAGCATTGGTTTAATTAAATTATTTAATGAAATAGGTGCGGCAATAGGCACGGCGATTGCACTTATTATCGGAGACGGGTTAATAACCAACTATTACTATAAAAAAACGGTTCATTTGCCGGTTAAGGAGTTTTGGACTTCAATATTTAAAATAACACCCGCATTTATTCCGGTAATAGTAATTAGTATAATTAACAAATTTTTTATCGTTCCCATAGATTTCATTCATTGTATTCCCTGTATTGTTGTCTTTGCAGCAGTTTATTTGTTGTCAATTTATCTGTTTGCATTGGACAAAGCCGAAAAAAACAAGATACTATGCATATTCGGAAAGGACAAATAAGATGACATTAAAAGACGATCTTACTATTTTGTTATGTACCTGTGACAAATATGAAGACATTTGGCCGCTCTTTTTTCACTTTTTTGAAAAGTATTGGCATGACTGTCCCTGCGAAATAGTATTAAACACGGAATCAAAGTCTTTTTCACACGCGAAATTCAATGTTAAATCATATAATTTATACAGCAGCGATTTAAATGTACCATACGGTAAACGCATTATAGATCATTTGGACAGAATCAAGACAAAATATGTGTTAATTCTATTGGATGATTTCTTTATCAGAAAACCCGTAGATGCCGAAAAGCTCTTAAAAATATTAAACTGGTTAGAAGACGATGAAACTATAGCTTGTTTTAATTTTGATTCTTTGTTAAACAGAGCTATTGATGACGGAAAATACCAGGGTTTTCTTTTAATGCCGGAATTCGGTGAGTATAAATACAACCTTCAAAGTGCAATTTGGAATAAAGACATTTTCCGTAAAACCTGGCGGGAAAATGAATCTCCTTGGGATTGGGAACTATACGGAAATTGCAGGTCTTTTAATTGTGGCAACAAATTTTATACTCTTGACTCTTTCGATAATTCTCCTATTTATTATGCGCAGGACAAAGATTGCAGGGCAATTATGCACGGAAAATGGGATTTGGCGGACATTGAGCCATTGTTTGAAAAAGAAAAACTGGACGTGGATTTTTCTATTCGAGGCACCTATGACAAAAATAGCAATATAAACAAAAAAAGGATTGAAGCAATAATGGGTGCTTTTAAGAATATGCCCTTAAAATACTCAATGGCTTGGTTATACTGCGTGACCGTCAACAGAATATCACAAACGCTAATAAAAAAGATTATTTACCATGATTATACGGATTTGATTTGTAAATGATTGCAAAGAAAGATGGAATAAGAACAAACGCGTTTTGATATATAATGACAAAGTCAAAAATGTCAAATCGAATTTTTGAGATGTGCTTATGAGTGAAGTAAACAAGACCTTATTCATTCCCCTATACGTAAAGTTACACATTCTCTGTTCACTCCTCGACAAAGAAATGTGCGTATCATTCCCCGACATACATTGCATCTGCTTCGATTTATCGATTTTCTGCATCTGCTTCGATTTATCGATTTATTCGTCTTTTAAAAATCGTAAAGTGGGGGGTGGGAGAAGTACATTACCCAGACATTGAGCCGCTTTTTCAAGTTCGCCGTTGGGTATTCCCGATGGAGAGATAACTAAGGTTATTTCACGATTTTCATATTTTTCAACAAATACATTTATTCCTGCTTCCGTGAATTCCCCGAGGTCGCCGTTCCATTTTGTTTTCAGGACAATTTGCAGGGTGTTTTCACCTATTTCAATTTCCGAATTCGGTAAAATTTGTTTTAATATAGCGGCAAATTTCTTTGTCTTTGCAGTATATATTCGTCTTATTTTCCTCGTCTGTGACTTAATTCGTCCGTCCCGTATATAACTGCAAAGGGCGATTTGCTCCGTCTTTCCCGCCGTCTGTGCATATCTGAAAGCGTTTTCGTTGTATTTTTTTGTAAGTTCCTTTGTCAGTACCATAAAACTGATTCTTATTCCCGGCAAAAGCATAGCGGAAAAGGAACCCATATAAATGATATTGTCCTTTCCCAAGGCATAGAGGGAGGGAGTGGGTTTCACATTGTAAAGGAACTCGTTTTCGTAATCGTCCTCAATAACAAGTGAATTGTGTTTTTTTGAATATTCAACAAGTTCCAAACGGCGCTTAATGGACATAACATCCCCCCACCTTGTCATATGGGAGGGGGATACATATATTACGTCCGCGTCCTTGTCCCTTATGTGTACGTCAAATCCGTAATCCTTAAACACACCCATTCCCGAAACAAAACTTTTGTCCGGGAATGATACACACATTTCTTTGTCCAAAAGCGAACAGAGAATGTGTAAAAGAGGTTGTAATCCCGCCCCCACAATAATTCTGTCGGGGGAGGTTATTACATTCCTTTTTTCCTTAATATACTGCGCTATGGCGCATCTCAAATCGTATTCACCCTTGGGCTGACTGTATGAAAGCAATCTTTCCTTTTGCCTGAGGGCGCTTTTTATGTATCTTTGCCAAAGGGAAAAATCGAAACTTTCCTCGTCGGCAATTCCCCCGGATAAATCATATTTTATGTCCCTTTGCACATCGTCGTAATCTTCCGCCGTGTGACTGTGCTCTATATCCGAAACAAAATAGCCGCTTTTACTGTGGGCGATTATGTATCCGTCCGCGCACAACTCAAAATATGCATTCTGTACTGTTGTGAGGGAAACATTGTAGGTTGTTGCCGCTTTTCTCACGGAGGGGATTTTGTCCCCGGATTGCAGTTCTCCCGACAAAATCATATCTTTGATTGTATTGTATATCTGTGCGTATTTTTTCATATCTGTACCCTAAAAAATATTTAAAACTGTGTATTTTAATCATTACAGAGTTATTATATAATACTCCCATCGAATTTGCAAGAGGTTGACTGATTTATGAAAAAATGTGCTGTCATAAATGATATATCGGGATTCGGTAAATGCTCCCTTACCGCGTCCATTCCCGTATTGAGTGCGATGGGGGTTCAGGTTAATCCCGTGGTAACGGGAGTTTTCACAAACCAGACAGGGTATGACAGTTTTGAGTGTGCCGACCTTACGGATATGATTCCGAAAGTAACAGGGCAATGGGCAAAAATGAATTCCCGCTTTGACGGGATTCTTACAGGGTTTCTCCTTTGTGAGAAACAGTATGAATATGTGCTTGACTTTATTGATGAATTTAAAAGGGAGGACACCCTGTTCCTTGCGGATCCCGTTATGGGGGATAACGGTGCAATTTACACTACATATACTCCCGCAATGGTGGAGGGAGTAAAACAACTTTGCGAAAGAGCGGACATCATTACCCCCAATATTACGGAACTTCAATTATTAAGCGGCGAAAAGGATGTTTGCATTGCCGGTGAGAAAATGATTGAAAGCGGTATTAAATCGGTTATTGTAACGGGTGTTATTGAGGACGAAAATGTGGTGAATTACGTTTTCAGCGACGGCGCCGTGAAAAAGTACGCAACCGAGTTTATTGAAAGTGCCACACAGGGCGGTAGTTTTTCCGGTACCGGTGATATTTTTTCATCCTTTGTTATGGGCAAGGTGTTAAACGGGTTTTCCGTTTTTGACGCGGTGGAGCAGGCGGCGGATTTTATCGGCAAAGCCATTAAAGCGAGTGATATAAAAAACAGAAACGACGGCATTGATTTTGAGCCGTTTCTGAAAAACATATGAGGTGATACACATGAAAAAAAGTAATCTTAAAAAAATCACACTTGCTGCAGTATTTGCGGCACTTATTACGGTGACAACCGCAGTTGTCAAAATACCCATAGGGGTAAATGACGGCTATGTACATTTAGGCGACGCGGTAATATATCTTGCGGGTTGCTTGTTGGGACCTTACGGTGCAATCGCCGCATCAATAGGCGGAGCATTGGCGGATATACTTGTGGGCGCGGCAATATGGGCAATACCCACCGCAATAATAAAGCCCCTCAACTGCATACCCTTCATTATTGCCACATCCCATTATGTAAAACATAAGGGTACTCACAAAATCATACATCCCTCAACCATATTGATGACAGTTGTGTCGGGTATAATAACCACAGTCGGCTACTTTATTGCCGAAGGGCTGATGTTTACCTTTGAATCTGCCGCGGCAACATTGCTTTTCGGTCTTGCCCAACCCATAGGAAGCGCAATCGTTTTTGTTCTGGTAGGTTTTGCTTTGGATAAAGTAAATATTCAAAAATATTTAGGGTAAGGGATAAGGAATAATGGCTGATATAATTTATAAATATAAGGAAACCCCATATTTTAATATCACAAACAAATGCCCGTGCAGTTGCGTGTTTTGTATCAGAGACAAAAAGGATGTTATCGGGGAAGCTAAGAAAATGTGGCACGATACACAGCCCACTTTTGAAGATGTTAAAGGGGCAATAGACGCTTTCGATTGGTCGGGTGCGGAGTGTGCGGTTTTCTGCGGCTACGGTGAGCCCACAAATGAATTGGAACTTTTACTGAAAAGCGCGGCATATATGAAAGAAACACACCCCCGTATAAAACTCCGTCTTAACACAAACGGCTTGTCGGATTTGATCAACGAAAAACCCACGGCACAGTTGATTTGTGAGAAAATTGACGCGGTTTCCGTGTCCCTTAATGAGTTCACCTCGGAGAAGTATGATAAAATCACAAGGAATATTTTTCCGGGAAAGGCATTCGATGCAATGCTCCGTTTCACAGGGGACTGTGTCAAGTATTGCGATGATGTTAGAATGACGGTGGTGGATGTGATTTCACAAGAGGAAATAGAGTTGGCTCGAAAGGTTTGTGAGTCAACGGGTGCCCGTTTTTCTGTCAGAATGTTTGTTAAAGATAATTAGTTTTTAATGTTTGATGAAAGGCAATTCGCTTATGACGGCGGGTTGTCTTTTTGTTTTATAAAAAGGTACAAAGTGGGGTGTAGTAAAAAGTTTTTTTGTTGACAAAATATGGGTGTATGCTATAATAAAAATGAGCACTTATATGGTATTCACTCTTATTTTTAGGGGGTAAGTATATGAAAAAAATCAGAATGTCCCTTATTTCCCGGTGTCTTGCACTCTGTATGATTGCAACGGTTATTCCGGGATTCAGTATCCCGGCGGGTGCAACCCCGGGAGCGAATGAAGGAATCTATTACGTGAATCAAAATACGGACGGTGTAACCGATAATGTAATTGTTGCTGATTATAACGGCGTAAGTTATGTTATGGGTCCTGTTTCCGAGGACGGAACGGCTGCAGCCATTCCCGCTGTAAAAAGAGATTCCGGTGGCAATGTGGTGGTAGTTGACGAAACAAGTGCGGAACTTTTTAAAGTTACCACGGAAATGTATCAATATTCCGGCGGCAGTTATTGGTTGTATCGCTTTATAACCGATAATGGCTACATTGTTGATAACTACGGCAATGACTATACTGAACACAAACTTGTAACAATGGACAAGGAAACTGTTGATGCGGCAGAGGATAAGCCTTATTATAACTGGAGATTTGACTGGTCTCTCGGTTGGTATAACCGTGACTCCGCATACAGTATTTACCTTGTGGCAGAGGGTGAAAACCTCTATTTCAAACTTGGTTACGGCTCCGCCCCCGACGGTGCGGAATATACCTCGGTTAAGGTTTTCGGTAAGGGTTGTCAACACGAAAATATGCAGTATGTACCGGCAGTTTCCCCGACTTGTAAAAAGGACGGGAACGGGGAGTATTGGTATTGTCCAGACTGTGACAATGACGGCTATTCCCCCTATTTCAGCGATGCGGACGGAGTTGAAGCAAGTTTCAATCCGCCGGTAACAATGTCCTACGGCGCTATTGACGAAAATCACGACGGCGTGTGCGACGACTGCGGAAAAAATATGCCCGAATTCAAAAAGGTTACGGATGATAGTCAAATTGTTGCGGGCGGTAAGTATATACTTGTAACTCAAGCGGACGGTAAGTACTATGCGGCGGCAACGGGTACCGAGCAGTTTGGAAACACCTTGCCCGCTGTTGAAATTACTCCCACTGCGGAGGGTAATTTCGCCTTTACGGATACAACTTCCGCAATGATGATTGAATTGCTTTTTGCAAACGCTTGTACTGAATGGGGCAACGGTATCCGTTACGGATTTGTTACTAAATTTGACGGAAGACGTTCTGAATTTGCTCCCATGGGTTACGGAGAGTTCATGTTTGATGAATATGACGTTTTCGGAGCAAAATACGGTTTCTATGTGGGTTTGGATTCCACCGGCTGCGCAGTTGTTCATTCTGCATACGAAGAAACCAACCTTGCCCGTTCATACACATACGACGGTGTTCAGCAGTTTACTTTCACGGATTATTCCGAAAGCGAGGCATATACCGAAAGCCCCGTGTATCTTTACAGATTGACAGATACCGGAACGGTTAACAACTACACCTATGATATGACATCTGTAAAATCCGAAACAGACTATACCCTTGTTTCCGAAACCACATTCGATGCCGAGGGCGGAACAAATGTTACGGGTATTACGGATGCGATAACCCAAACGGCAGTTAATGAAACGGTGAAAACATTTGTAACGGATAATTCCATTCCCCAGAACGAGAATGTTGATATTGCCGTCAGCGTGAATGTTGAAGTTGTTTCATATTCCGAGGGTGAAAGCATGACGGTGAACCTTGAACCCACGGCAAATGTATCGTCCTGCGGTATATCGGAAACCTACATTATTCCCGACATTTGTTTTGACGGAACAACGTCAATGGATGTAACGGTTTTTGTGGGCGATATTGAAGTTGACGAAGTAGTCCACGAAAAAGAGGACGGAACAACCGAAACTTTCTATCCGGAATATTCCGAGGAAGTTCAGGAAAACGGAGAAGAATCGTTCCAAATGCTCTATGACAATGACGGAAACGCATACGTATCATTTGATGTTACGGAGTATTCAACCGTTCGTATTTCGGCGGCGCCCAAGGCAATACAGGGTTCGGCGGAAACTGTTGTTGATTACGAAAACAACTTGATTTACACTTGTGCCGAAAACAAAGAGAATATTGCTGATATTGTAACTTTTTCCGAATCCGCATATGCAACGGTAGTTGCAAGTTATACCTATAATGAAGTTGAACTTTACGGCACGGGTACGGTTGTCAGCGTTTATGACGGCAGATCGTATGTGGGCGATTATACTTTGATTGTTGAGGGCGACCTTAACGGCGACTCTGTTTGTGACGTTATTGACTGTGCTCAGGCGGAGTTGGCTTCAAACAGTTTTTTGACTCTTGAAGGCGCCTACGTAAATGCGGCAGATACAAATATGGACGGCGTCGTTAATGTAGATGATTATCAGGCAATTGTCAATAAAGCAGTTTCATAATATAAATTAAATTTAATTGGGCTAACATCCACGTTTTGCGGCGTGGATGTTTTTCTCGTTTATCGGCGGGCTTTCCATCAATATAATTAGCACTCTGATACATCGAGTGCTAATGTTTACAATTTGTTCATAACATATTCACGTAATATAGGAAAATTGGGGTTATACTACTCTTATAGACAGAGAGAAGCGAAGATCAATTGAATGCTTTGAACTGTTAAATATATAAAGGAGTGTATGTATATGAATTTCCAAAAATTTACTCAAAAAAGTATAGATGCTGTTAATTCTTCTCAAGCCATTGCTACCGAGTACGGAAACAGTCAACTTACTCAACTTCATTTGCTCCTTGCACTTTTAAGGCAGGAGGATGGGCTCATCGGCAACCTCTTTGCAAAAATAACAGGTAACTCTCAAGCCGTTGCGGAGCAGATTGAAACAAGAATATCAAAGTTACCCAAGGTCAGCGGCGGAAATCTCTATGTTTCAAATGAATTGGGAGCCGCTTTGACGGAAGCGGAAAAACAGGCGGAATATATGAAAGACAGTTATATTTCCGTTGAACATCTTGTGTTGGGAATTATTGAAAAACCCGAAAAGGAAGTTAAAGATCTTTTTAAGAAGTATGCAATTACCAAAGAGAAGTTCTTGCAGGTTTTAAAAGACGTAAGAGGTAACAGCCGTGTGCAGTCCGATGATCCGGAAAGCACTTACGACGCCTTAAAGAAATACGGCAGGGATTTGGTTGCCCTTGCAAAAGAGCGAAAACTTGACCCCGTTATCGGCAGGGATGACGAAATAAGAAATGTTATAAGAATTCTTTCGAGAAAAACGAAGAACAACCCCTGTCTTATAGGTGAGCCCGGTGTGGGTAAAACCGCCATTGCCGAGGGACTTGCCGCAAGAATTGTCAAGGAGGACGTACCCGAAAACCTGAAAAACAAAACAATATTTTCTCTTGATATGGGCGCCCTTGTTGCAGGTGCAAAATACAGGGGCGAATTCGAGGAAAGACTTAAAGCCGTGTTGAATGAGGTACAGAAAAGCAACGGCGATATAATTCTTTTCATTGACGAACTTCACTTAATAGTGGGTGCGGGTAAAACCGACGGCGCAATGGATGCGGGAAATCTCCTGAAACCTCTTTTGGCAAGGGGTGAACTTCATTGCATAGGCGCCACAACCCTTAACGAATACAGACAGTATATTGAAAAGGACGCGGCTCTTGAAAGACGTTTTCAGCCCGTAACCGTTCCCGAGCCGACAGTTGAAGATACCGTCACTATTTTGAGAGGCTTGAAAGAACGCTATGAAATATACCACGGTGTAAAAATACAGGACAATGCCCTTATTTCCGCCGCAGTTCTTTCCAACAGATATATAAGCGACAGATTTTTGCCCGATAAGGCAATAGACCTTGTGGATGAAGCCTGTGCATTGATAAAAACGGAAATGAATTCAATGCCCACGGAACTTGATGAAATTTCCCGTAAAATAATGCAGCTTGAAATTGAGGAAGCCGCATTGAAAAAAGAAACCGACAAACTGTCCGTGGAGCATTTAGGCGAAATACAGAAAGAATTAAGCGAACTCAGGGACGAGTTCAAGGAAATGAAGGCTAAATGGGACAAGGAGAAAAACTCCATCGGTAAAGTCCAGTCAATACGCGAAGAAATTGACAGGGTGAATGCGGAAATCGAGAAGGCGGAAAATGCCTACGACCTCTCCAAAGCCGCAGAACTTAAATACGGCAAACTTCCCGCCCTGAAAAAAGAACTTGAACAAGCGGAATCACAAAGTTCTAAAAAAGAGCGAGCAACCTTGCTTCGTGATAAAGTAACCGAAGAAGAAATTGCGGGTATAGTTTCAAGGTGGACGGGTATCCCTGTTTCAAAAATCGTGGAAAGCGAAAGAGAAAAACTTTTGGGCCTTGATAAAATCCTCCATAAAAGAGTAGTGGGACAGGACGAAGCGGTTGAAAAGGTAAGCGATGCAATTCTCCGTTCAAGAGCGGGTATAGCGGATCCCAAAAGACCCATTGGATCTTTCCTGTTTTTAGGTCCCACGGGTGTCGGTAAAACGGAACTTGCAAAATCCCTTGCACAGTCCTTGTTTGATGACGAAAAGGCGATGGTGCGTATTGATATGTCGGAATATATGGAGAAATATTCCGTATCGCGTCTTATCGGTGCACCTCCCGGATATGTGGGTTATGACGAGGGCGGTCAACTGACCGAAGCAGTAAGACGCAAACCCTATGCGGTTGTCCTTTTTGACGAAGTGGAAAAGGCGCATCCCGATGTGTTCAATGTGCTTTTACAGGTTCTCGATGACGGCAGAATAACGGACAGTCAGGGCAGAACGGTGGATTTTAAGAATACAATAATTATTTTGACTTCCAATCTTGGCTCTGATATAATACTTGACAGTATCGGTGATGACGGCGAAATATCGGAAAACGCAAGAGAAAACGTCAGTCTTCTTTTGAAACGCAGTTTCAGACCCGAGTTTCTTAACAGGCTTGATGAGATTATATTCTTTAAGCCTCTTACAAAATCCGATGTTTTTCGTATTGAAGAATTGTTGCTGGCGGATTTGAAACAGAGACTTCGTCAGAAACAGATTGATATTGAACTCAGCGAAAATGCAAAGGAATATATCTGCGAATACGGATTTGACCCCGCAATGGGCGCAAGACCTTTGAAAAGATTTATGCAGTCATCCCTTGAAACATTGATTGCAAGAAAGATTATTGCAGAAGATATTGCACCGGATTCCGTAATTACAATAGATGTTAAAGACGGTGTCCTCACGGCGGAATAAAGAAATAATATGACTTTCGGCACGGCTCTTGCCGTGCCGGTTGCCCAAATATTCACAATAAAAGGAGTCTAAAAAATGAGAAAAAAACAGTTTAAAGCAGAATCCAAGAAACTGATGGATTTGATGATTAACTCAATCTACACCCACAAGGAAATATTTTTAAGGGAACTCATATCAAATGCAAGCGACGCCCTTGATAAGTTGTATTTCCGTTCTTTAACCGATTCTTCCGTAGGTCTCGGAAAGGACGAATTCCTTATAAGAATCGACGCGGACAAAGAAAACAGAACCCTGAAGATTTCCGATAACGGTATCGGCATGACGGGGGAGGAACTTGAAAATAATCTGGGTACTATTGCAAAAAGCGGCTCGGAAAGTTTCAAGTCCGAAACGGAAAAAACCGAAGATGTGGATATTATCGGTCAGTTCGGTGTGGGTTTTTATTCCGCCTTTATGGTTAGCAAAAAGGTTGAGGTGTTAAGTAGGGCATACGGCGAAGAAAAGGCATATAAATGGGAGTCCGACGGAGCCGACGGCTACACGGTGACGGAATGTGAAAAAGAAGATTTCGGCACGGAGATTACATTGTACTTAAAAGACGATACGGACGACGACAAATACAGCGATTACTTAGAGGAATATAAAATCCAATCCCTTATTAAAAAATACTCCGATTACATCCGCCACCCCATTAAAATGACCGTTACGGAAAAGCAACTTAAAGAGGGTACTGAGGACGAGTATGAGGATGTTGCCGTAGATAAAACTCTCAACAGTATGATTCCTCTCTGGAAGAAGAATAAAAATGAGGTTACGGACGAGGAGTACGCTTCATTTTATACCGATAAATTCTATGATTATGAAGCACCCGCAAAGGTGATTCATTCCAAAACAGAGGGTAACGCAACATACAGCGCCCTGCTGTTCATTCCCAAACACGCACCCTATGACTATTATACAAAGGAATTTGAGAAAGGGCTTCAACTCTATTCGAGGGGCGTTCTCATTATGGACAAATGCGGGGATTTGCTTCCCGACTATTTCAGTTTTGTAAAAGGTCTTGTGGATAGTGAGGACCTGTCCCTTAATATCTCCCGTGAAACATTGCAGCATGACGGTCAGTTAAGACTTATCGCAAAAACCCTTGAAAAGAAAATCAAGAGTGAACTTTCAAAAATGCTTGAAAAGGAAAGGGAAGCCTACGAGGAGTTTTTCAAAGTATTCGGTATGCAGTTGAAGTTCGGCATTTATAACAGTTACGGAATGAAGAAAGACGAACTCAAAGATTTGTTGCTCTTTAAATCTTCAAAAGAGGAGAAGTTTGTAACTTTCAGCGAGTATCTGGGCAGGCTTAAAGACGGTCAGGACAAAATCTATTATGCCTGCGGCGAAACCGTTGATAAAATCAAAATGCTTCCCCAACTTGAAAAGGCTTTGGAAAAAGATGTTGAAGTTCTCTACTGCACGGAATATGTGGATGAATTCTGCATTAAAATGCTCAACGAATATGAGGGCAAAATGTTCCAGAATATATGCGACGAGAACTTTGACCTTGACAGCGATGACGAGAAGAATGAACTTAAAGAGAAAAACGAAAGCTCAAAGGAAATGTTCGATTTCATAAAGGAGTGCCTGGGAGATTCGGTATCATCCGTTCGTTTCACGAATAAACTGAAAAATTACGCATCCTGTCTGACATCCGAGGGCGGAATTTCTCTTGAAATGGAAAGAGTTCTGAACTCTATGCCGAATAACAACGGTGTAAAGGCGGAAGTGGTGCTTGAAATCAGCGCTTCCCACCCAATTGCCCATAAACTTAAAGATCTTTATGATAACGATAAAGACACATTAAAGGACTATTCAAAACTCCTTTACGATATGGGTGCTTTAATCAGCGGAAAATCCGTTGCCGACCCTGCGGAAATGAGCAGAATCATAAGCGATATTATGGTTAAATAAGAAATTTTACTAAATTAACGGAACTGTAAGAATTCACATTTTTACAGTTCTGTTTTTGTTGTAATTTGTTTCAATTTTTTTATAATAGATATGGAAATATTTTGAAAAAGTGATACAATGGAATCAGCAAATGTTGATTGGTGGTTGTGTGTATGTGGTTTGTGTTTGCGTTACTGTCAGCGGTATTTGCCGCGTTGACATCCATATTGGCAAAAATCGGTATTGACGGAGTTAACTCCAATCTTGCAACGGCTATAAGAACCGTGGTGGTTGTGGCTATGTCCTGGGGTATGGTCTTTCTCACAAATGCCCAAAGCGGCATTTCCGACATAAGCAAAAAAAGTTGGATTTTCCTTATTCTGTCGGGATTGGCAACGGGTGCATCATGGCTTTGCTATTACAGGGCATTGCAGATAGGGGACGCGTCAAAGGTTGTTCCCATTGACAAATTGAGTGTTGTTATTACATTGATTCTGGCATTTGTGTTTTTGCACGAGGAGTTCACTTTCAAATCATTGATAGGATGTATTCTTATCGGTGCGGGAACATTGGTAATGGTTTTGTGATTTTTGCGGAACTGAAAAAGAATTTTACATAAAAATACGGAGCCCGTCTTTCGATGGGCTCCGTGATTTTTTAGAGTTTATTTTGTGATTTTGTAACTTGTAAGGTTAATGGATTTTCTTCTTTCGCCGCGGTCAAGAACATGGAAAATGGGTGTTCCGTCCTCGTCAATGGTAATTGTAAGGTCCTCAGCCTCGAATTGAGCACCGATATTTCTTGTGAACTCTGTTTGAACCTTGCCGGTGATTACGTTGATGGACAAAATACGTTTCTGGTCATTTTCCTCATCGCAGGAAAGGTAGAGTTTACCGTTGTAGTATTCCGCACCCTGAATTCTGTCAACGGGCTCGGAAAGGGGAAGAGTGTAAATAAGTGACAAATCGTCAAGACTGAATACATTCAAAACCTTTGCATTTGACCACTCTGCTGTATAAATGCAGTTGGCTTTTACGTTAACTGCACACCACGGAACACCTTCAAGGTGAAGATCGTGGGGGAGTTCATAATATGTTCCCGTGTATTCCAGAGTTTCTGCATCATAAAGAACAATAAAGGAATTGAGATAATCGGGACCGTCCTCAACAGCGGCATAAACATAGCCGTTGTAATAGGTAAGACCGCCGATATGGTTGCAACCTTTGTCTTGAAGTTCCTGGGGAATTGCGTCAAAGTGCATTAACTCGATTTCACCGGTTTCAACGGGTGCTTTAGCAAGGTTTTCGTTACTGCTGAAGTAGAAATAAGTTCCGTCGTTTGTAACACCCTGACTTGTAACATCTGCATCCAAAAGTGTGTAGGTGATTTTGTTAACAACTTCTGCGCCGTCCGGAGCGGGAATATCTTTTTCGTCAGCGCCCACAACCAAGAGAATCAAAGCGGAGAGAATTGCCGTAAATGACCTGAAAAATGATAAAAAGTTTTGAGGAAGTACCATATTTACCAACCTTTTCTTAAATTTTTCATAATAATACCACTTTGGAGCAAGTTAGTCAAGTTTACAGAGATTATAATATTGAAAAAATATAGGATGTAAAAAATGCGATTTTTTTACATCCTATTCTACGTTATTATACTTATATTAACGGCAGTTTGACAACCGCTTTAAACATATCCCCGTCAATTTCGATGTTAAACTCCCCGTTTTGCAGTTCTGCAAAACTTTGTGCAATGGAGAGTCCCAGACCGCTCCCGTCGGTTGTTCGGGAGTTGTCGCCGCGGACAAATCTTTCCGTAAGTTCTTCGGGGTCAATGTTCAGTTTCTCGCTGCTTATGTTTTTCATTACAAACACACCGCAGTTGTTTTCCTTATATACATCAACATATACCCTTGTACCTGTCATTGAGTATTTTCGGGCGTTGGAGAAAAGGTTGTCGATAATCCTGAAAGTGTGCTGACTGTCGGCGGCAACTATGATTTCCTTGTCTTTTTCCGTCAGTACAATATCAAGTCCCGCATTTTCAAGTACATCACTGTTTTCACCCACCGCCTGAAGTGCCAACTCATTCAGGTTAACCTGTGCAATGTTCATTTTGATATTTCCCGAATTTGCCTTGCTCGCTTCCGTTAAATCCTCAATAAGTCTTTTGAGTTTCTTGGATTTCTCATCAAGAATATCAATGTACTTTCTCTCGTCCTCCCCTTGAATATCGCTCATTTTAAGGAGGGAAACATAGTTGATAATTGAGGTGAGGGGAGTTTTTAAATCGTGGGAAACGTTTGTTATAAGTTCGGTTTTTAAATGCTCGCCCTTAACAGCCTCGTTAACGGCATTTTCAATACCCTCGCGGCAGGCGTCCATATCAACCGCAAATTTTCTTAAAGGCGCAACAAAGGTTTTGGGTTCGATTTTTGTATTGAAGTTTCCGTTGCGTATTTCCTCTGCGATTTTAGAAAGCCTGTGTATATCGGTGAAATAAAGGAATCCGTAAACGATTGCCAAAGTATTGAAAATTGCAAGGCAAACCAATGCAAAGGGGAATGCATCCGAAAAAGATATGAGATACAGTAAGGAGTTTACCGCAACATAAATTGTAAGCCCTATTACGGATTGCTTTTTAATATTTTTACGGGTTACACCCCTTAGGGATAAATGCTTTTTAAAGTTTTTAACAACATTGATAATTTTCTTTAAAATGAAAACCGATATAATTCTGTTTGAAAGGGTTTTTGCTTTAATGTTTCTTGCTAAATAAAGCACAAAGTTTAAAAGGAAAATTGAAACAAGGGCAAATAACAGACTCACACAGAAAAGGACGAACTTGTCGGTGATAATCCAATGTAAGGGGGAATTACCGTCAATGCCAATTACTTGGGGACTGAAATCCGCCGCCCCAAGACAGGCGATACCTACAACTCCAAAGAATATAATAACTGCGGTAAAACCTAAATAGATAACAAGGGGAATTCTATCCGTAAGGGCAAGTTTTACGGAGCCATCCTTTCTTCTTCCGCTCATTACACAGCAGAAAACAAAGCCCACACAGGAAGCCATTGCAAATAAAACAGTCAATCCGAGCAATGTGTTTTCGGAAACTTTGGGAAGATTTTGATAGGTGGTTATAACCTTGTAACAGGTATCACCGGGAACAAGATTCTCCGAATCAATTTTCAAATACAGGGAATAGCCCTCAAAATATGTCAAAAGCCTCTCTTGGTCAATGGCATAGCCGTAGATAACATTCGCATCCCTCAAAAACTTTAACAGATTTGTGGATTCGTTAACTACCGGGGGTTCGGAGTGCAACTTTTCTCCGTCAAAGTTTATGCAATAGACGGCATTACTGTTGAGATTTTTTATGAATTCGTCCCGTTTGTTCGCCTCGACATTGGAAGCGATTTTTCCGCTTTCATTGTCTTTTAATATGAATTTTATATTGATGTTATTGTCCATGCACTTTGTTACCGAACGGGAGGCGCTGGCGTAAGCACTCGAAAGTTCCTGCTCTCTGCAGGTATTGATATCTGTCTCAATTTGGTCGACGCTTATTGCTGTGTCCACTATTTCGAATATTTCTTCTCTCATTTGCTGGTATTTGTTGTTCCATTCCTCGTATGCGAAGAATGGATCATCTGATTCATCGGAAAATTCATAGGATTCATTGGAATAGGTATCTGCAAAATCTTCATATGAAACATAAATGTCTTCTTCGGGCATATAGACATTGCCGTATTCGTCGATATTGTAGATGCCGCTATCGGTTTTTATGCTTGTGGGACGCGATTTTTTAAACTCTTGAATTTCCTTGAAAAGTTCCACTGCCCGTTGTTCTTTTTTGTTATATTCTTCAGTAATTTCCTTTGCCCTGTCGGTTTTTAAAAAATCCTCATAAGTTCCGTTCCCGTTAAAAAAATCAACGGAATATTTTATTTCGCTTAAAGAAATCAACGTGTTCCTTATTTCTTCCTGAAATGCGGGAGTGCTTGTAACACCGCCCTTTTCCTCTGCGTAGAAAACCGCAACTCTCAAAAAGTTCAGTCCGCACATACCCGTTAAAAATGCAAACACCACCGTAAGCAGAATGGCAACAATCTTTACTAATGAATGATATTTAGATTCAGAGTTTTTCAATTTTGTATCCAATTCCCCACACCACCTTTAAATATTTCGGCTCTTTCGGGTTAATCTCTATTTTTTCGCGGATTCGTCTGATGTGAACGGTTACGGTTTTGTCGCCCACCATACAGGGCTCACCCCAAACCGCCTCGTAGATTTGGGTTGTGGAGAGAATACATCCCAGGTTTTTCATAAGATGCTCCACAATGCCGTATTCCGTGGCGGTGAGTTTTACGGGTTCTCCGTCAACGGTTACCTCGTGGGCAACCGTATCCACACAAAGGCCGCCGTTAACAATAACACCCTGCTTTTTTTCAAGACTTCCCAAAGAGCAGTATCGCCTTATCTGGCTTTTTACTCTTGCAGTAAGTTCAAGGGGGTTGAAAGGCTTTGTAACGTAGTCATCCGCACCGAATCCGAGACCGGTAATTTTGTCCGTGTCCTCACTTTTGGCGGAAAGGAGAATGATGGGAATATTCTTTGACTTGCGTATTTCCAAAGTGGTCTGCAAGCCGTCAAGTTCCGGCATCATAATGTCAAGGACAATGCAGTGAATCTCGTTTTCTTCAATAATCTTCAAGGCTTCCCTGCCGTTTTCGGCAAGGAAGGGCTTGTAGCCCTCCATATTGAGATAAATTTCAATGGAGTTGAGTATGGCTCTGTCATCATCGCAAATAAGAACGTTATACATTTTTTTACCCCCGAATTCCTTTTTGCATCTTTATGTTAAGGCGTGTATCTTACAAAATAATCAATAAAAATATTACAAAATTCTTACGAAAACGAAAAAAACTTCTTTTTTCGTCGGTTTTCTATTACTTACTTCCGATTATAACAGAAAACAATATAAAAGTACAACGGGAAACGACTGTTTTTTTTACTGCTTGTCCGTACAATGTTTTTTAGAATATTGTTAGGAGATTTTCTATGAGTGTAAAAGTTCAGGAACGGGTGCAAAAGAGCAGATGGGAAAAAACAAAAAGTACGCAGGCAAGGTCATTTCTCGTAAGACATTCGGTGACCTTTGTTTTGGGTGTTTTGTTCAGTCTCTCGGGATTTAACAGCGATTTTTCGCCCTTCGGTGCGGCTTTTGCCGCAAGCGTGCCAAAGGATTTGACCGTAACTGCGGCATTGGGTGCAGCACTCGGTTGGTTTTTTACATTGGATTCTGTTTCCGCTTTGCGCTATACCTCGGCAGTTTTGGCACTCTGTGTAATAATGAGCGCACTGAAACCTTTCCGACAAATCCGTGACAATGCGGTGACTCCCCTGATTTCTGTATTCATTTCCCTTTTTGTTACGGGACTTGCCATTGTTTTTGCCGAAGATGCAACGGTGCTCTCTGTACTTCTTTGCTTTTCGGAGGGCGCAATCGGTGCGGCAACGGCATATCTGCTTTTCAAAAGTAGGGGAGTACTGTCCCTGAAAGGCGGACTTTCAATGCTTACCTCAAAGGAAGCGACGGCGGTAATAATAAGTCTTATGCTGTTGCTTTTGTCCTTGAGAAAGGTTTCATTTTTTTCGGTTCATCCCGCAAATATTATTATAATTTGTTTAATTCTTATCTGTTCCTTTTACTGCAAGGAGGCAGGGGGAGCCGTTGTGGGAATATGCGGCGGACTTACAACGGCTCTGGGCAGTTCCGATATTTTCCTTTTGAGTTTTTATGCCTTCGGCGGTCTTTTGGCAGGGGTGTTTTCGGTTTACGGAAGAATAGCGGGATTTTTGGCATTCGCTTTTTCGGGAATTGCCATAACCGTTGTTTCCTACGATGAACCGGTAATAGTACCGATGCTCATAGAAACCTCGGTTGCAGGGATTCTGTTCTTCTTTTTGACAATCCGTTTTGATGAAAAAATAAGGAGCGTATTAAAACCAAACGTATCTTCTCCCATAATAGATACGGTTAAAAATGACATATTTAATAAACTGAAATATGCATCAAAAACCTCTGCGGAAATATGCGGTTCTCTGTCAAGTGTAAGCGACGCCCTGTGCAAATCCGAAAAATCCGATATCGGTAACGTATCAAAAAAAACAAAGGAGAGAGTGTGCGGCTCCTGCGGTCTTTATGACGTGTGCTGGGGCGAAAACGCAGAGGAAACCCAAGACGTTTTTAACACACTTCTGTCAATGAAAAGAGAAGGAGCGTATCTTGAATACAAAACCGTTCCCGGTCATTTTGCCGCGAAGTGCATAAGAACGGAAATGGTAAGCAGCAGTTTTAATAAACTGTATTCGGAGTTTACGGTGAGGCAACGGTTTGAAAGCCGTTTTAATGAAATTAACAAATTGGTATCAGAGCAGTTTATAAATGTTTCGTCATTACTTGATTCTTTGTGCAGTAAAATCGACGAAGAAATACGTTTCGATGTGGATACCGCCAACAGAGTAAAGGCGGCGGCTGTCACTTGCGGGTTGGAGCCGCTGGAATGCTGCTGTTATATAAATTTCACGGAAAAAATGACCGTTGAGTTAAAAGTTAAGCCCGTAAAAAGCAAAATGGATTTGAATTCTTTAGGTACACAAATCGGCATAATCACGTCCGTAAACTTTGAACTTCCCCTTATTGAGCGCAACGATGACTGCACAAGAATTGTTTACCGCGAAAAAACAGATTACAAGGTTGTGAGTTCCGGTGTTCAGTTTTGTGCCGACGGTGAAAAATATTCCGGCGACACCTTTACAACCTTTGAGGACGGGAACGGTATGTTCTATGCAATAATATGCGACGGAATGGGTACGGGAACGAAAGCGGCTCTTTCCTCGGGTCTTGCGGTAACGCTTTTGGAAAAACTTATAAAGGCAGGTTTCGGAATAAAAGCCTCCGTTAATACCGTAAATACCGCCCTTATATCAAAGTCGGGGGATGAATGTTCCGTAACCCTTGATTTGACCGCCATTGACCTTTTTACAGGTCATGTGGAGTTCTATAAATGCGGAGCGTCAAATACAGTTGTAAGGAAGAACGGAAGAATTATCAATGTGGGATTTTCCTCGTTGCCTTTGGGGATTTTAAGCAATTCCGAAATCAGTTGCGGTTCGGGAAATCTGGGTTACGGAGATGTGCTTGTTATGTCCTCGGACGGAGTGCGGGAAGAGGACGGAACTTATTTGCAGAAAGAACTGAAAGGCTTTTCCGATGGGAACGTGCGGGGCTTTACAACAAAACTTTGTGAAGATATACGTCGGCTCCAAAGGGAAAAACGGGATGATTTAACGGTCTTAACTTTAGCAATAATAAAGAATGAGTGATTATATGTACAAATTTACCGGTTTTACACAAAGTGCAAACAATGCATTGAATTATTCTGTGGAAGCGGCGGAAAATATGGGACACACCTATATAGGCAGTGAGCACGTTTTATTGGGACTGCTGTCGGATTCGCGCATGGTTTCCGCATCGGTGCTTGCAAGTAAAAAAATAACCCTGAAAAAAGCGGAGGAGCAAATAAAAAGCGTTGTGGGAATAGGGATGCCCACATCTCTCACTCCCGACGATATAACACCCCGTTGCAGAAAAATAATAGAAAACGCACTTGCCATGGGAATGTCAATGCCCTTGGGAGAGGCGGGAACGCAACAACTTTTAACCGCCCTTTTAAGAGAGAATCAGTGTGCGGGATGTAAAATTTTAATGTCCTTGGGAGTAACTCCATACGAAATAACCTCGGAAAACTCCGGTTTCGGTGACGCGTCGGAGGGGAAGAATTCAAAGAATACCGAAAGCAAGAAAACAATGGTTGGTAAGTACGGAAAGGATTTAACGGAACTTGCAAAAGACGGGGAGATAGACCCCGTTATAGGCAGGGATACTGAAATAAAGCGCGTTATTGAAATACTTTGCCGAAGAACGAAAAACAATCCCTGCTTAATCGGTGAATCGGGGGTGGGTAAAACCGCGGTTGTTGAGGGCCTTGCCTTGCAGATTGCAAGGGGAGAGGTTCCCGAACTTTTAAAAAGCAAAAAAATTGTAAGCGTTGACCTTACCTGTATGGTGGCGGGAACGAAATATCGCGGAGATTTTGAAGAAAGAATAAAAAATATAATTGACGAGGTATGCTCCGACGGGAATATAATTCTGTTTATTGACGAATTACACAATATTGTGGGTGCGGGCTCTGCGGAGGGTGCGGTTGATGCGGCGAACATTTTGAAACCCTCACTGGCAAGAGGCGATATTCAGGTGGTGGGTGCAACCACTGTTGACGAATACAGAAAATACATTGAAAAGGACGCGGCTTTGGAAAGACGTTTCCAAACAGTCAGCGTGGAAGAACCGGACAGAGATACTGCCGTGTTAATGCTTCAGGGACTTAAAGAGCGTTACGAAAAGCATCACGGTGTAAGAATAAGCGATGAAGCAATAAAAGCGTCGGTTGATATGAGTATGAGGTATATAAACGACAGATTTTTACCCGATAAGGCAATCGACTTGATAGATGAAGCGTCTTCGGTTGTCCGTCTCAAAAAATATACACCCCCTGCGCATATACGGGAATTGGAGAATAATCTAAAAGAAATATGTGCCAAAAAGCACAATGCAATCGAAAAGCAGAATTTTGAAAAAGCAGCGGCTTTGCGTGACGAGGAAAAGGAAGCGGCAAGTCTTTTGAGAGCAGAAACACAGCGTTGGAAGGATTCGGCACGGGATGATGTGAAAACCGTAACCGCGGAAAATGTGGCGGATGTGGTATCTGCCTGGACGGGAGTACCCGTGTCGCAGTTAACACGGGAGGAAAGCCAAAAA
The DNA here is from genome assembly GCA_051892415.1 of Acutalibacteraceae bacterium. Taxonomy (GTDB): domain Bacteria; phylum Bacillota; class Clostridia; order Oscillospirales; family Acutalibacteraceae; genus DTU089. The sequence continues at coordinate 41,718 of JBJFGF010000024.1, forward strand.
CTTTTAACTCTCGAAGAATTTTTGCACAGGAGAATAGTCGGACAAAAGGAAGCGGTGAACGCTGTTTCAAAGGCGGTGCGCCGCGGACGTTCGGTTTTGAAAAACCCAAAAAGACCCATAGGTTCTTTTTTGTTTTTGGGACCCACGGGCGTCGGAAAAACGGAACTGACAAAAGCACTTGCGGAATGTGTATTCGGTTCCGAACAACAGATTATAAAAATAGATATGTCGGAATATATGGAGAAACATTCCGTTTCCCGTCTTGTGGGCTCACCGCCCGGGTATGTGGGCTTCGACGAGGGCGGACAGTTGACGGAAAAGGTCAGAAAAAAACCCTATTCCATAGTTCTCTTTGATGAAATAGAAAAAGCGGACAACGATGTTTTTAATCTGCTTTTGCAAATTATGGAGGACGGGGTTCTCACAGATTCTTCGGGACGGAAAGCGGATTTCAAAAACAGTATTATCGTAATGACCTCCAACATAGGCGCGCAGTTGATTTCCAACAATAAAAATGCTCTGGGATTTGCAGGGGAAAGCGGTGACGCATTCAGGAACGAAAGAATAAAAAGTCTTGTAAACGAAGAAGTAAAAAAAGTTTTTAAGCCGGAATTTATAAACCGTATTGACGAAATAATAATTTTCGAGCCCCTTAACGAAAATGAAATAAAGGAAATAGCAAGACGGATGTTAAAAGAACTTGAAGAAAGGTGCTTGTTTTCGGGTATCAGAATACATTTTGACGAAAGTGTTGTAAATGCAGTTTCCGAAAAGGGCTTCGATGCGGTTTACGGAGCAAGACCTTTGAGGAGAGCGATAACCTCCATGGTGGAGGACTGTATTGCAGAAAAATACCTTTCGGGAGAGATCAAAAATAAAAGCAACGTAATTTGCAAATGGGACGGAGAAAAAATAACGGTTGAATATGACGGGGAAAACAAGTGCTGAAAGGTGCTTGTTTTTTCTTGTGAATAATTTTGTGGTTGTAGCACTTGTTTTATTGACTTTTCAGCAAAATAAAACTATAATATAAAGAAAATTATAATCATTATGGGAAGGGTGATTTTATGCACAGAGTTGTGTCTGTAATTGCTTCGTTAATATTGGCGGTAAGTGTGCTTTCTTGTACTTGCGTGACTGCGTCGGCAGGTCTTTTTGACGTCACAAAAAAAGGTACTATGTGCGATACATCGTCCTCCGATAATCAGTCATTAGAATGGATTTTAACATATAACAGATTTTCCGGTGAAGCCTCTCTTGTAATAAGAGGCAATGGCTATATGCCCAACGGAACAAATGATTCCTGGCTTGAAACACTATATAACAGCGGCTGTTACTTAAACTCCGTCACAATTGAAAGCGGTGTAAAAAGCATAATGAACGACGCTTTCAACGGTGAGATTTATCTTACAAAGATTTCTTTACCGTCTTCAATAGAAAGAATAGGGGACGGTGCTTTTGCAGATACGGGTATAACCGAGATCACCATTCCCGAAAAGGTGGACTTTATTTTACCCACAATGTTTAATAATGCCGAAATGATGAAATACAATGTCAATAAGAACAATCCGTATTATTACTCGGAGAACGGCGCCATATATTCTGCCGACGGCTCCACGTTGGTTGCGTATCCCTGCGGTCGTTTTCTTGAGGATAGCAACCATGTTCCGTCAATACCGAAAACAGTTGATACAATAGGGGCGTGCGCCTTTATCAACTCTTCGGCGGAATATATTAAAATTCCCTCCCATATAAAAACTATACGTAAGCAGGCATTTGCGGGAAACCTTTATCTGAATGAACTTGTTATTGAAAACGGAGTTGAAGCGATTTACGACGGTGCATTTCTCGCTTGTTCTTCCTTGAGCAGCGTCCGTCTGCCCAAATCGGTTACATATTTAGGTTACAATTCTTTCGGTTATGAGTATGATATTGCTTTTGAAGATATAGAAGCAATCCTTGACGAAAACGGGATTGAACATGACAGCATTAACGAAGATAACGTTGCGTACTATATGTCTTTGGAACCGCTGAAACACTATAATATTTATGAATTTGTCTATTGCTATCCCAACAAGGAGTTTTCCGTTTATGCACCCCTTGATTCTGTTGGATGCAATTATGCCCAACGCTTCGGATTTAAGTTCGTCCGTTCGGAATGTCTTGAACCGAAACTTTTGGCGGCATCGGTTATTAACGGAGGCGTCAAAGTCAGTTGGACAAAATCCGGCGATGCAACGGGTTACAGAGTTTACAGAAAAAGCAAGAATGGGAATTGGGTGATGCTTGATTACATTGATAACAATTCCGTAACGAGTTTTATTGACGAATCCCCCTATCAAAACTATAAAAACATTTATACCGTCAAAGCATTAAGCGACAGCGGCGCAAGTACATACAACAAGACAGGTATATCCGCTTTCTATTTAAAAACTCCTGCTCTTACCGGTATAAAAACAACGACGAGCGGTTTGCGTGTCAGTTGGAGTTCGGTTTCCGGTGCTCAGAATTATAGGGTGTACCGCAAACAACAGGGAGATACCAAATGGACTTACATTACAAAGACCAAATCAGGTGTGACAACATATGACGACACCGATGTTAAAAACGGTGTTAAATACACCTACACGGTCAGAGCGGTGAACTCCAAGGGAACAAGCAGTTATAACTCCGACGGTATCAGTAGAACTTTTGTTGCTGCACCCAAGATAAGTTCACTGAGTAATACCCCGGACGGTACAGTAATCAAATGGAATAAAATAAGCGGAGCAAAAATTTACCGCATATACAGAAAAGTACCCGGCGGTACGTGGAAAGAACTGGGTGATCTGAGTTCAACCAAGTCAAGTTATACTGACAAAAACCAAAAGAGCGGTACTGTTTATCAATATACAGTGAGGGTGTATAACGGAACAGCATGGAGCAGTTATAATACTTCTTCTAAAATTCAATTTCTTTCAACCCCGGTAATATTAACTCCCAAGAGCACAAAAGACGGTGTGGTAATATCCTACCGCAAGGTCACCGGTGCCGAATCTTACAGAATATACCGTAAAACAAGCCAGAGTGGCGATTGGGTGAAGTTGGCGGATGTCAGCGGAAAAACAACATATACGGATAAAACCGCTAAAAAAGGAACTACGTATTATTACACCGTAAGAGCATTTAACGGCTCATATAAAAGCGGTTATTCCTCAGACGGTGTGAAAATAAAGGATATTTATTGATTATGTTTGATTTTTTAAAAAAGAGAAAAGAACCCGAGGGTTATGTGCATAAGCCCCGGGAGTTTGACAGGGATGAAAGAATAGCTATTCAGAAAATAGTATCAACAATTCCCGTTACAAGAAAATTACTTTCTCAGGATTTGCTTGTAACCGCAATCAATAACTATGTTGTAAAAAACATAAAAATCGGCTCAACTGCCGCAAGGAATGTGAACACAACAAAGTACCCCCAGGTTTTTTTCAGTTCATTCAGGGATTTAATTGAAAGCACGGAAAATCTTGTGAAAATTGAACCCTATTGGCGTTTTGAGGGGAACGGTCCCACCGACCAGATGAATGATATTAACGAGCGCAGGGACAGAATAATCCGCGGTTTTATAAATGAGTCCTTTAACGATTTGGTAAAACAAATCGAAGCACAGCGAAATCCCGCCAAAAAGCAAAAACTTTTTGACGATTATCAGAATTCACTCATAAACAATATTGATGTTTGCGGAGAAGAAAATTTTGAGTTTTTCAAAAATCTTTGCCGTGAGAAGTTAAACATACAAGAATGAAAAATAGGAGAGTTGTATATGGCTTATCTTACCGACATTGAAATTGCACAGAACTGCAAAATGAAACCCATTACCGAAATTGCCGAAAAAGCAGGTATAGGAAAGGATTATCTTGAGCCTTACGGCTGGTACAAGGCAAAGGTTGACCTGTCATATCTCAAAGAGAGCAAGAAACAGGGCAAACTTGTTCTTGTTACCGCAATTACGCCCACTCCTGCCGGTGAGGGCAAAACAACTACAACAATCGGACTTGCGGACGCTATGAACCTTTGCGGTTATAATACCTGCGTGGCTCTGCGCGAACCTTCTTTGGGTCCCGTTTTCGGTGTAAAGGGCGGTGCCGCAGGCGGCGGTTATGCCCAGGTTGTTCCTATGGAAGATATAAATCTCCATTTTACAGGTGACTTCCACGCAATCGGCGCGGCAAACAATCTTCTTGCCGCAATGCTTGATAACCATATTCAGCAGGGCAATGCCCTTGGTATCGACGTTAAACGCATTACTTGGAAACGCTGCGTTGATATGAACGACAGACAACTTCGTAATATTGTTGACGGTCTGGGCGGAAGAATGCAGGGGGTACCCCGTGAGGACGGCTTCGACATTACCGTTGCAAGTGAAGTAATGGCGGTTTTCTGCCTTGCAACCTCCTTAACGGATCTGAAAGAACGTCTTGCAAGAATTGTTGTTGCCTACGATTATTCGGGGAAACCCGTAACCTGCGGCGATATTAAAGCTCAGGGTGCAATGGCGGCATTGCTTGTTGATGCGGTAAAACCCAACCTTGTACAGACTCTTGAGGGTACACCGGCTTTTGTTCACGGCGGACCTTTCGCAAATATTGCTCACGGCTGTAATACCGTTCTTGCAACAAAAATGGCAATGGGTACTGCGGATTATGCAATTACCGAAGCGGGCTTCGGTGCGGATTTGGGCGCGGAAAAATTCCTTGACATTAAATGCCGTGCCGCAGGAATTAAACCCAATGCGGTTGTAGTTGTTGCAACCGTAAGGGCTTTAAAAATGCACGGCGGCTTGAAAAAAGACCAGTTGTCAGAGGAGAATATTGAAGCTCTTGAAAAAGGTATACCCAATCTTCTCCGCCACGTTTCAAACATAAAGAATGTTTACAAACTTCCCTGTGTCGTTGCGGTTAACCGCTTCCCCACGGATACCGATAAGGAAATTGACTTTATTATCGGTAAATGCAAGGAATTGGGTGTAAATACCGTTCTTTCAACCGTTTGGGCGGACGGCGGCAAGGGCGGTGTCGATCTTGCAAAAGAGGTTGTTCGCCTTTGCGAAGAGGAGGATAACTCCCGATTTACATATTCCTATGAAACCGACGCAACCATAGAGGAAAAAATCGAAGCCATCGTAACAAAGGTTTACGGCGGTGACGGAATTGAATTTACAACAAATGCAAAGAAACAACTTGATTCTCTCAATGCGGACGGATTCGGCAATCTTCCCGTATGTGTTGCCAAAACACAGTACAGTTTCTCCGATGATCCCGCAAAGTTGGGCGCCCCCGAGAATTTCAAGGTTACCGTAAGAAATCTTAAAGTTTCCGCCGGTGCGGGATTCATAGTTGTTTTAACAGGGGATATTATGACAATGCCCGGACTCCCCAAAGTTCCCGCCGCAGAAAGAATAGATGTTGACGAAAACGGCAAAATTACAGGCTTGTTCTAAAATACGGAAAATTGCTTTTTACGGTTATTTGGAGTTAATAAAAATGGAACACTCTTTGTTTTTTACAACATGGATTCCAATTATTGTTTTGTGGATTATAATTTTTACGCAAAACAGTCGAAAGAGAAAAATCAAAACTTTAATTAAAAACCGAATGAAAGGTGTTAATCCTATGGAAGAGATTATTAAAAAATTTATGGGTATTCCCGTAACCGTTTTGTGTATTGAAAATGATTTAACGGTTCCCGAGGGAATTATTACATCTTACAGCGACGGTTGGATAACATTAAAGGCTCTCAATAAAGACGAGGAAACGGCAATAAACTGTAATTACATAGTTTCCGTAAAGCCTAAAAAGATTAAAGCAAAGAAAAAAATAAATAATATGGAGATATAAAATGGAGAACACAACACCCGAAAAGAAAAAAATAGTTTTAAGTTGTATTCAGCCCACGGGTACGCCCACTTTGGGTAATTACCTTGGCGCTTTGAAGAATTGGAAAGATATGTGCGAGGATTACGACTGCCTTTACGGTGTTGCGGATTTGCACTCAATTACCGTGCCCACATTCCGCGAAAACCCCGCCCAACTCAAGAAAAATACCCTTGAACTTTACGCTCTGCTTTTGGCATTGGGCATTGACCCCGAGAAGAACGTAGTTTTTGTTCAAAGTCAGGTTCCCACTCATGCGCAACTTGGTTGGATTCTCAACTGTTATACCCAGTTCGGAGAAGCCGCAAGAATGACTCAGTTTAAAGAAAAAAGTCAAAAATTGGGCGGCAATATCTCCGTGGGACTTTTCGATTATCCCGTTCTTATGGCGGCGGATATTCTTATTTACGGTGCGGATTATGTGCCCATCGGTGCGGACCAGAAGCAGCATCTTGAACTTGCAAGAAATATCGTTGACCGTTTCAATGCGATTTACGGCGATGTTCTCAAAATGCCGGAACCCTTTATCGGCAAAGCGGGGGCAAAGATTGTATCACTTCAGGATCCCACCCGCAAAATGAGCAAATCCGACGATAACCCCAAATCATATATTTCAATGCTTGACGAACCAAATGTGATTATGAAAAAAATCAAAAGTGCGGTTACCGACAGCGATGCCTGTGTCAGATATGCGGAGGGTAAGGACGGCATAAATAACCTTATGACCATTTACTCCTGTTGCACAGGCAAATCCTTTGAGGAGATTGAAAAGGAATTCGACGGCAAGGGCTACGGGGACTTTAAAACCGCAGTAGGTGAGGCGGTTGTTTCGGAACTCGCTCCCGTTCAGGTACGCTATAAGGAACTAATAGCCGATAAAAAATACCTTGAAGAATGTATGAAAAACGGCGCAGACCTTGCAACCCGCATTTCCCAAAGAACATTGAACAAGGTAATGAAAAAAATAGGATTTTATACAGTATAATATAAAAAGAAAGCCCCGCAACTGAGTTGCGGGGTTTTTTCTTCAAGCCAAAAATCAGTTGGACTTGTTAAGCTTGTTAACGAGCTGTGATTTCTTGTGTGCTGCGTTGTTCTTATGAAGAAGACCTTTAGCAGCAGCCTGGTCAATCTTTTTAACAGCAACCTTAACAGCGTCAGCTTTTGCTGCGTCGTTGGCATCAATAGCTGCATTTGCTTTTTTGATAGCGGTTTTAAGAGCAGAGTTAGTAGCTTTGTTTCTTGCAGCCTTTGTTGCATTAACAATAACTCTCTTCTTTGCAGATTTGATATTGGGCATTAGCGGGCACCTCCTTTTTCGTACCATACATTCACATATATTACCACGAATTCTCTTTAAATGCAAGAGATTTTTTCAAATAAAAAGCGAAACTTCTGATTATTTACCGAATTTTTCTTTGTACGTGTTGATAGCCTCCTCGATAATGGAAACTGCTTCAAGGACTCCCTTGACCTCGTCGATGGCGGTTTCCTTGCTTTCAAGGGTTTTATATACGGAGAAAAAGTGTTTCATTTCGTCAAAAACGTGGGGTGGAAGTTGGCTGATATCTTTATAGGTATTGTAGGTGGGGTCGTTAAAGGGGATTGAAATAATTTTGTCATCGGGAGCCCCGTTGTCAAGCATTGAAATGACGCCAATGGGATAACATTCAACAATTGACATTGGCTGAATATTGCCGGAACAGAGAACGAGCACGTCCAATGGGTCGTTGTCCTTTGCGTAAGTTCTGGGAATAAAGCCATAGTTGGCAGGGTAGTGGGTGGAAGTGTAAAGAACTCGGTCAAGCCTTAAAAGACCGGTTTCCTTGTCAAGTTCATATTTCATTTTACTGCCCTTGCTGATTTCAATAACGGCAGCGTAAGATGAGCGGGAAATTCTGTTGGGGTTTATATCGTGCCAGATATTCATACTATCGCCTCATATTTTCAGTATGTAACTATTATAAAGCCTTTTTTCGTAAAAATCAACATATTTTTGAACAGTATTTTGTTCGATATTACGAAAGCGCAGTCTTTTACTCGGGCTTATAAAAGAATACTGACTCAAAATATTCTATTCTATTGACAATTTCAAAAATAAAATGTAAATTATTTTTTATAAATTTGTCACAAAAGGGAAATTTTCGGGGATATAGTATAATGATAGCAGTTTTTTTAAGTTTACTGGATACAGAAACGGAAAAGGAAAAATTCAAAGAACTTTATGACACCTATAAAGATTTGCTCTATTGGATTGCCTTTAAAAGAACAAATAATGCACAGGACTCCGAAGAGTGTGTGCAGGAAACGTTCCTGTATATTGCAAAGAATTTTAAAAAGGTGGGGGAAGTCGGCTCCAAACGTACAAAGGGTTATTTATCGACCGTTGTTACGGGCTTTGCCATAGATGTTTACAACAAATCCAAGGAAATGATCAATCTTTCCGTGTTCGATGAAAATGTAGAAGATATAGCGTGTTTTGAAAACTATGATAAATCCGAACTGTTATCTGTTTTTGATGAAATACTTGATGAAGAAAGCAGAATTTTCTTATATTTGAAATATGTATATTCATACAAAAGCAGTGAAATAGCCGAGATTTATAATGTTAGCGACACCTATGTCAGAAAGAAACTGCAATATGCAAAAGAGAAACTTAGGAACTATTTTGAGGAGAAGTAAATGAATAATTTTGAAGAAGTTTGTTTGCTTTCGCACGAAAAATGGGTGGCATCTTTCCCCGAAGAAATACCGAAACACCGATTCAGCCAAAAGCACAAACAAAAAATGAAGGAAATTTTCTCGGGTGGGGCAGGAGAAAGCAAACACAGGTTATCAAAAACAACAATTAGAATTCTTTTAATTGCGGCAATTTTGTTGGCAGTAGCAACAACTGCTTTTGCCATCCCCACAGCAAGAAAGTATATAACGGAAAAGTTCCTCGACCACTCGGAGTATGAAATAGTTGACAAAAGAGGTGCTAAAGATGTTACATCACTGACGGTAAACTACATTCCCGAGGGTTTTGAATTGTCGGATGAGTTTTATTCAGAGCGTTTGTTTACCTTTGAATATGCGAAAGGCGATGAATTCTTCGCGGTTGATAAGTATTCTCTGGGTGCGGGTATAACTTATGATACCGAGCATAATGACAGCGAAAGCATTATAATTAACGGACTCGATGCAATTTATTTTAAAACGGACGTCGAAGCTAAAGGTATTATATTTAATGACGGCAAATACATTTTTGTTGTTACGGGAACTGTATCCAAAGAAGAACTTATAAAAATTGCACAAAATATAGAATAAAGAATTGTGAAAGAAACCAAAGTTTTGGTTTCTTTCATTTTTTTGTCACAAAATGATATTTTTGGGGGATTTAGTGTAATGAGGAGGTATTATGAAAGGATGTGTCAAAAATGATGAAAAAATTTCTGAAGAAAGTGCTTTCAATTGCTTTAGCAGCTTTAACGGTTTTCGGTTGTTCGGTTGTTACCTATGCCCAAACAACTTCTTATGAAACCGTAAGCCCGTATTATGTTAATATTACAAGTGTTAGTGCAGAACTTTCAATATCGGGCATAAAAGCAAACTGCACAGCTGCGCTGAAAGCGAAAAGTTCCATGAATCTTTCCATAAAAATGGAATTGCAAAAGGAAAAATCAAGCGGATATGAAACAGTTGAAACATGGACAGCAAGTAAAACAGGAACAAGTTTATCAATGTCCGAATCGCGCCTTATAAATGCTTTGAGCGATTACAGGTTAAAAGTCACCTTTACAGCAGGATCCGAAACACAGGTTTTATATAGATATTGAGTTGAAAGTTAAATCAACATAATGTTTCTGTTCTAACGATTTCCACTTGCGGCATATAGAAATTTGCGGCACAGGTTTCTTGAGGAGGGCACTTTGTGGGAAAAAATGAACAGCGGCAAAACTTTAGGAGATTTAAAAACTTTCGGGGGAGTAAAAACAAGCCGTTCAACATCACAAATATTTCCCGTGTTGAATACGGCAGGGTTTTACAAATTAAAGGAGGAGGAAAATATATGAAAAAAAGCACAAAGATATTATCATTTGTGCTATCCGTGATAATGCTTTTCAGCGTATTCTCGGCTTCAACACCGGTCTTTGCGGCGGATGTCAACGAATATGTGGCAGACAGAGAATATACTGAGAAAGTTCTCACGGAAGTTGCAGAAAGCGATGGGGAAGAAAAAGCACCCATTGTTAAAGAGGTCAAAGAAAAACGCGACGAATTCAAAAAAGTATATTTAAGAGAAGACGGCTCATATACCGCCGTAGTTTCCCAAACTCCCATACACACATTAACAGACGGCGAGTGGACGGAAATTGATAACACTCTCCAATCCGAAGAGGGAGTTTTGAAAAATGCAGACGGTTGTTTTGATATAGAATTTCCAGAAACAATTTCGTCAAATGAAAAAATCACCGTAACAAATAACGGTGAAAGTATCGCCTTTTCGGTAAATGATATCGACAACTCATCGGCGGTTGTTACAACTTCCGAAGCAGAAAATGCCGATGTAATTGAAGATGATTTGTCAAAAGCGGTATCCGAAATAACTTACGAAGCCATTGATGAAAACACCAATATTCAATATGTGGTATCATCGGACTTTGTTAAAGAGAATATCATAGTCAACGATAAAGAAAGCGTAAAGAATACATATTCTTTCGATATTGAAAAGGGCAACCTTACTGCTGTTCTTGATGACGGCAATGCCCTTGTATTTAAAAACGAGAAAAACGAAATTGTGTTTACAATTCCGGCGCCTGTTATGACGGATGCCGATAATGCAGTTTCTTATGATATAGATGTAGCAGTTGAAAATATTGATAAATCCGTGCTCACATTAACCTATACCCCGTCAAGAGATTGGCTTCAAAGTGCCGGCAGAAAATACCCCGTTGTCATCGACCCGGTTATTGTATTGCCGAGCGAAAATGAGTCAATTATAGAAGACACCGTGGTGCAATATACTTCTGAAGATTTGACAAGTAAAGACACCAATTATATCAATGCACCCATTGGTTTGATTGCTGACGCGGAATCAGGGGAAACCAACGAATTTACAAAGAGTAATGTCCTTGTTAAATTGAATATGGATGCTTTTGACGGCTTCAATTCCCCCGAAATCGCGGTTACCGATGTGAACTATGTTGCAACCGGTAATGTTATGGGCGGCAATATTCTTGCAAAGCCCATAAACGGAGTTTGGGATTGTTCAACAATCACCTATGATGATGTGTATCCCACGGACGGCACAACACCGTTAATAACCTATGAAGATACAGTAATGGACTATTTCACCGGTGTTCCTGCAAACACTCAATCAGAAACAGTCTCAACTGTATATCTTAATATTACCGAATATTTCAACGGATGGTTAAAAAATAAAAGCACTAACAACGGTTTTGCAATAGTTCCCGAAAACTCGGATGTCAGCGGTATGCTGATTATGGGGGGATTTTTACAACCGACAAGTTCATCAAAAACTGTATATTACGATTCATATTGCACAATCGACTATGTTGATACAACCGGCACAAACGATTCATTTGAATATCTCACCCAGGAAATCGGCAGAGCGGGTACGGTAAGCGTGAACATATTTACAAGGTCCCTTTCCCTTAACCGTTGGGATTTGTCGATGGACGGTTTAAGATTATCGACGGGTGTAGGCTTTAATTTCAATCCTGCATTGGCTGCATATACGGATATTTCCCTTTCCATTGTTAATGAGATGTACGAAGACAATGAAACCGCAAATTTCCCCTATGGCAATAACTGGCTACCGTCACATTTGCAACTAATTGCTGCCATTGCCCAGGGCGAATATCAGTTCTTTACAGGGGAGGGAACCCTTGTAACCTTTGAGCAAAAGGAAGAAACCGTTACAGAAACCGTGGACGGTGTGGAAACCTCATCGACGGTTATCACCTTTGAAGAAAGTGAAACAAGCGACAGCGGCTATACCCTTGAACTGATTGATACCGACGGCGATGTTGAAATTGAAAATATGAAAGTAACTTCCCCCGGCGGAGAAACTTCATATTTCAATGACTATGGTTTTGTAAACAGAATATGCGAAGCCGAGCCGAACGAGGACGGCACCTATGACGAAATCAACATCGTCAGTGAAGATGAAATGGGCTTGGTAATTGATTACATAACCGACGGAATCGGCAGAAAATACGATTTTGAGTATGACGAAAATTCCGGTTTACTTACCAAAATAAATTGTCTTACAGCGGACGGAACACAAATCAAGGCGGGAACGACGGACGCGGATTTAAAGGTGACATACGGCTATGACGAAAGCGGCAACCTTACAGGCGTAACCTATCCCGACGGAAAAACCGTTACATATATCTACGATACTAACGGTAATCTTGTTAAGGTAACAAATATTGACGGTTACAGTATTGAATATACATACGATAATTCAGGTAAGGTAACTAAGATAACCGAAAAATCGGGAACAGAACAGGGTAACTTTATTACTCTTGAAGATTTGGAAAACCGTCAGGTTAAAATTACCGACGCATATTCGGGCACCGAAATACAGCAATTCGGCAAAGACGGCAGACTCAATTATACATTCGACGAAAAGGGCAACTACCTTAAATCTGATTATGCTCCCGCAAAGGACGAAAATGTTTTTTCAATAAACGGCTGGAAAGTTGCTCCTGAAAATCTTTTAAAGAACGGTTCGTTTGATACTGCATCAAACAACTTACCGACATATTGGGATAATGCATTTACTGTTGACTTTGCCGATATTAACAATGTTTTTGATAACGCTTGCAAGGTACAAAGCACCGAGGAAGTCACAAGAATGCAAGGTCAAACCGTAAATGTTGACGGCGGAAAAGATTTTACATTCTCCTTGTATGCAAAATACAACGGCGAAGAAATACAGACAACAGACAAACTCTATCTTCGCATTACGGCAGTGGATGAAGAAGAAAATGAAACAAGCAAATCTGTTCAGATAACTCCTACAAACGAGTTTGAGCAGTACAGTGTTTCCGTATCTTCATCAACAGAAACAGATTATGTAACTGTAGAATTCGGCTTAAAGAATAAGACAGGCGATTTCTTAGTAAATAACGCACAGCTTGAAGGAGGCAAAGGTACTGCTGAGTTCAATTATGTTGAAAACGGCACTTTCGGTTATGTAACAGAAAACGTGCCCGATAATTGGAGCAATGCAACTGTTATATTAGATAACATTAACGGCAAAACTGTCAAAGCGGTAAAACTGAACGGGGGACTTCCCGCCTATGAGCAAAGCGGGGGAACATATACTCTTAACGATTCCGTTTCAGCTGTAACTCAGAATGTTAAAATCAACGGTAAAAAAGGCGATATATATTCCCTCGGCGGTTGGTTCAAAGGCCTCTTTGACGATAATTACATTAACCCCGACTTTATACCCCCGAATGCCGACACAAACACACAGTTAACAAACAGCGCGGCACAAATTAAGGTTAGTTACACCTATGAACAAGTCACAACGGATGAAAACGGCAATGAAACAACCCAAACCGTAACTGAAAATTTTGCTGTCAATTTCGCACCCCACAATAAAGGCTGGCAGTATGCAGTGGATTCCTTTGCTCTTAAAGGTGATGTTGAATCCGTTGATGTTACGGTTATAACTAAAAACATTCCGTCAGCATCTTATGCAACTAATATTTCTTTGACAAGAGATTTTGACAGCGAAGTGATTGAGGACGAAACAAGCGAAGGAGCAGGACAGGAAGAAACAACCTGCGTTTGCGGTTGTAAAGATTGTGCATACGGAGAAAACTGTCCGTGTACCGGTGCAATAAATAATGATTGTCGATGTCCCGAGTGTTTGAGGAAAGAAACTACAACAGAAGACTCTTTCGGCAATACACTGTCCAATAAATCAACTGACGGCATAAAGTATATTGAAACTTTTTCTGACTATACAACGGACGGCAATTATTTAGCGTCATATACCGATGAACGAGGTAATGTAATAAGCTATGATTACAACACTTTAAACGGTGTTTTAGAAGCAGTTACCTCACCTATGGGAACGGGAAATGATACAACTACCACAAGTTATGAATATGATGAAATGGGTGATGTTGTTTCTGTTTCTACGGCTTTAAGCGATAGTGTTTCTCAAAAGCTGGAGTATGTATATACTAATGACAGATTAACCGAAATCATTACACCAAACGGAAAATTCAAAATTATCTATGATGCTTGGGGTCAGGTTTTATCTGTTAATGTAGTAACAACAAACGGAAATCTTGTTCCACTTGTTGAATATACCTACAATACCGGCGCACTCAGAACACAGGTTGCAACTGCAACATACCATAATTCCTCAACAAACAGTAATACATATCAATATACCTATTCAGCAGACGGCAATGTTACAAATATTAAAATTAACAATATTGATAAACACAATATTAGTTACAGCAGTTTAGGTGATTTGACAGAAATTGAAAACGAAGGCGGCAGAACGGTAACATATACCGACAACGGCGTGTATATCACCAATGATTCAGGGGAAATTGTATATACATCCGTTACCGACAGTGAGGGTAAAATTACCGAAGAAAACTACGGAATTAAATACGGGGAACACGAGCAGGAAAACAGTTATAACCCCGAAACAGGTTTATCTACCAAAAAAACTGCTCTTGATGTTGCAAGATATTACAGAATAGAGCAAGCCGCAACAACGGATTGGTTCGGCAGAGAAGATTCCCACTTAACTACTGTATATGATATAACCGAAGAAACGGAAGAAAACAGCGCTGAAACAATCGGTAAAATATCAACAGAGTATGAATATCCTGTTGCTTCTGACGGAAAAACATCATCCGCTATTGAAAAATATGTAAATAAGACATATAATGGAGATAGCGAAAGTGTACGTGTGTTTGACGGTTACTTCTATGAATATGACAAGCAGAATAAAATCTCCGCAGAAAAAACATTAAACGCAGACGGAACTACCACCGATAAATATTCCTATGTTTATGACAAACTCGGTCAGCTTGTTCGTTTCAATGATGCAATAGAAAATAAATCATATACCTACACTTACGACAGTAACGGTAATATTCTTACAAAGTCAGAATATGCATATACTACCGGCAATTTAGGAACTGCTACAAAAACAACTACCTACGGTTACGATACACAGTGGAAAGATAAGTTAACATCTGTAGGTAATAAAACAATTGATTATGACAACATAGGCAACCCAATAAACTATCTTGGAGCAGTTCTGACTTGGGAAGGTAGGGAACTTAAATCATACGAAACCTCGGAACAGAAATTCGAGTATATGTATGATGAAAACGGAATGCGTTACCGCACCACCGTTACAAATAAAGAAGATAACTCCGTAGGTTATCTTGACTATATTTGGGTGGATAGCAAACTTATCTCAATATCTTTCACAAGTGATGAACTTAATCAGACGGTTAAATATCTCTACAATGATTTTGATGAGCCCGTAGGTTTTGTTTCCACCCGCGAGGACGGCTCTGTTGATACTTACTACTACCTGAAAAATGCACAGGGTGATATTACCCATATCGTAAGTGCCGCAGGCAAAAAAATGGTGTCCTTTACTTATGACGCTTGGGGTAAACGAAAAGTTGAGTATCAAGCAAACGGCTCCACAACTCCAAGCCATATTGAGTTAATCACTCAAATCAAAGCAGACTTGCTAAATCCATTTGCATATCGCGGTTACTGCTACGACTACGATATGGGTATGTATTATCTTCAGTCAAGATACTACGACCCCGAAGTTGGTAGATTTATAAACGCTGACGATACCGATTATCTTAATGCAACAGGCACAGTTCTCGGTTGCAACTTGTTTGCGTATTGTGAGAATGAGCCGGTGAATAATGTGGATCCCAAAGGTAATGTTGCTCTTTTGACATGTGTGTTAATCGGAGCAGGAATTGGGTTAATGATAGGAGCATCTTCCGGGGTTATTATTTCGTATTCAAAATATAGAACTGTAAAGTGGAAATATGTTTTAGTAGGAGGCTTGTTCGGGATTGCGATTGGTGCTCTTGCTGGTTATGGTGTGGGTGTGGCCATTGGAGCAACAACATCAACCTCTATAGGCCTTTCGTCTCAGGCATCCTATCTTGCTAAAAATGTTAGCAAATTAAAGTTTTCAAATACAATCAAAGGATATGCCAAAGTACGAAAATACTATAATTATACATCAGTAATAAAGAATATAATCCAGAGTGCAACGCCCGTTAGGGATGGAACTAATGCATTAAAATGGTTAGTTCCAGGTGTTATGAATGGTACACAAGGAATTTGGGAATTGGTTATAAACCCATCAACAAAAGTAATATATCATTTTTTATTTAATTCAAAAAGGTGAAAAAATGGATTTGCATTTTAAGGTGACTTTTAGTAAAAAAAAATTTAATGTTACTCCTTTTTATTCTATGGAAGACTTATCATTTGGTTGTGAACCGATTTTAGGAGATTATGCTATATTAATAGATAGCAGTAGTACATCATTAGATGTGTCATCAATTGATAATACAATATGTGGAATTTGTGGTTATAATCCGAAAGAGAATTGGATTCAAAGTAAATTAGAGTTTCCACAAATGCAAGCGGTATGTGGTCAACTTGAACTTGTCGAAAGAGAGGAATTTATAAATGGTTCTGCGATAACATACAATAGAGCGTGGCAAACATTTTTTGATAGTGATTCTGGTATGATATGTATCGGTGATACAAATATAACATCTGATATTGTATTAGTCGAGTTCTGTGTAAATATATTTGCCGCTTTACTTAATGACGAACTTGTGTCTGTTTGGTTGAAACCTGTATTCAAATGACAGCACGCAGGAAGAAAGGTAGGACAGGGGAAGGTAGGACAGGGGACGGTTCTGTGTCCTGAATGAAAATTGACAGGCTTGTGCCTTGTTTAAATAAAATGAGCAAGGCACAACCTCACCCCGTTTCAAGCGTTCCGAATTTAAGCGGCGCAAGTCAGTATGTTTATGACGAATTGGGTCAGCTTGTAAGAGAAGTTGCAGGCTCAACAACCTATGAATATGCCTACGATTCCAAAGGTAATATATCAAGCCGTAAAACGTATTCAAACGGAACACTTACCAAAACAGATACCTTTACCTATGGTGCAGATAGTTGGGAAGATAGGTTAACAGGCTATGGCAATAAAACAATAGCCTATGACGAAATCGGCAACCCGACAAGTTACCTCGGTGCAACGCTGACATGGCGGGGCAGGGAACTTGCGGGTTACAGTAAGGGAAACAAACAAATTTCCTACAGCTATGATGTTGACGGAATGAGATACAGAAAAACCGTCACCGAAAACAACGATGTAACAGCAGTTTATGACTATGTTTATTCTGACGGCAAACTCATTCTTTTAACCTATACCGCAAACGGAGTTTCCAACACCGCAAGGTTTATTTATGATTCATTGGGTGATTTAAGAGGCTTTATTCTAAACAATACCGCGGCATATATTTACCTGAAAAACGCACAGGGTGATATTACCGCTATTGTTGATGAAAACGGTCAGGTTCTTCTGACTTATTCCTACACCGCATGGGGTAAGGTAACATACAGCGCAACAAGTATGGAAAGCCTTGCGCTTGCCGCAACCCTTTCAAATGTGAATCCTTTCACCTACCGCGGCTATTGTTACGACTATGATATCGGTATGTATTATCTTCAAAGCAGATATTACGACCCCGAAATCTGCCGTTTCATCAACGCCGACAGCACGGATTATCTCGGTGCAACCGGCACACTCCTTTCCTACAACCTTTTCGCTTATTGTGAGAATGATGGGGTGAATTATGTTGATGTAAAAGGGTGTGTTTCAAGCAAAATTGCAGTAAATATGTCTAAATGTAAAAACGTAAAAACTCTCAAAAAAACGAAAAAAATTCAATGTTTAAAAAACCAGTTTTGTGTTGAATTGAGTTTTAGTTATTATATAGGCACATATAATAAGAGGAATTATGCTAAATTAAAATACTATTATATTTGCATTTGTAAAATTCCTTCTGCTTATAAATTAACGAATATGGAATATTCTTATGGAACATCAAATGTATTTTACACACAAAGTGTGATAGGAAATACTAGGAACACCGGACTTGGTGGTCCCGCACCATCAAACTGGTTAGGTGTTAATATTGCCTCATTTGATGATATTAGAGCACTTGTTGGGGTTACCGTGTATATAACCATAACCCATAAAAGAAACAGCTCCAAGATATATATGCTATATTTCCTTTTGAACATATCTAAATTTGATATGATGTTATTTGATAAAGATTATAAGACTATAGAGTTTGCATACGGAGAATAAAAATATGAAAAGAGTATTTGCAGTTGTATTAATTATATTAATCTTGAGTGGTTGTTCGAATTTTAAATCAAAAGAAATTTTTGATAATAATGATATTGCAAATAACAGAAAAGCAATATCTGAATATTATAAGTTTATTTTTGTAGTAATTCCGGATGAATATATTGTTTTTAACGAAAATCAATCAACGGATGAAAAATATGTTTTTGATATTCATTTTAACCCGGTGAAGGTTTACCCGGATATCTATAATTATATAGAAAATGTTGATGTTATTGACGAAACTTTGTATGTAACAAAAACTAAAGATGTGTATGTGGTTTACAATGAATTTGATGAAAATATTTTTGCGTATGTAGAGGACAGGACAGAGGACGCTTCAGCATCCTGAATGAAAATTGACAGGCTTGTGCCTTGTTTAATAAAAAATTAGCAAGGCACAACCTCACCCCGTTTCAAGCGTTCCGAATTTAAGCGGCGCAAGTCAGTATGTTTATGACGAATTGGGTCAGCTTGTAAGAGAAGTTGCAGGCTCAACAACCTATGAATATGCCTACGATTCCAAAGGTAATATATCAAGCCGTAAAACGTATTCAAACGGAACACTTACCAAAACAGATACCTTTACCTATGGTGCAGATAGTTGGGAAGATAGGTTAACAGGCTATGGCAATAAAACAATAGCCTATGACGAAATCGGCAACCCGACAAGTTACCTCGGTGCAACGCTGACATGGCGGGGCAGGGAACTTGCGGGTTACAGTAAGGGAAACAAGCAGATTTCCTACAGCTATGATGTTGACGGAATGAGATATCAAAAGATAGTTACAACCGACGGAGTTGAAACCGCACGGTATGACTATGTTTATTCGGACGGCAAGCTCATTCTTTTAACCTATACCGCAAACGGAGTTTCCAATACCGCAAGGTTTATATACGATTCATGGGGCGAGCCGAGGGGCTTTATTCTCAACAATACCGCGGCATATATTTACCTGAAAAATGCACAGGGCGATATATCTGCCATTGTTGATGAAAACGGAGAAGTCCTTTTGACCTACACCTATACCGCATGGGGCAAAGTTACCTACAGTGCAACAAGCATGGAAAGCCTTGCGCTTGCCGCAACCCTTTCAAATGTGAATCCGTTCACCTACCGGGGCTATTGCTATGACTATGACATAGGTATGTACTATCTCCAGTCAAGATATTACGACCCCGAAATCTGCCGTTTCATCAACGCCGACAGTACGGATTATCTCGGTGCGTTTAAAAAAGATACAAAATATTTAAAATGCGATAAAGACGTTTTGTATGAAACTGTTACAGGTTATAATTTGTTTTCATATTGTGAAAATGATTGTGTGAATGATAAAGATTACACAGGGTGTAAGAAAAAAAGCAATAATAAAGCTAAAAATCTCGAACAATTTATTAAAAGAGAATATGGCAAGAAGAAAACCAAATTAGGAAATAAAAGAGTCGGAATTGAAATTGTAGAAAATAAAATTATGATAAGTGTCAATTTTAGGATTGAAGGAGATTTAGCCAACAAAAAAGTTGCCAGAAATTCAAACAACAAAAAAGTGGACATATATGCATACAGAGATTGGTTTACATACGGTATTAAGAAATTCTGGAATGGTTCTTATAATGTTTTTGAGGATTATAATGTAAACGTATATGTATATACAACTCAAAACGGAAAATCATACTTAGATGTGAAAATGGAAGATAAAAATATTGTAAGTAACACGAGTGGTGCTAATAGATTTTCTTGGTGGCCTGGAAAGAATTGTAAGATTAATATGTATAGTTCCGACCCTAGAGTTGACAATACACCTAATACACCGGAAAGAAAGTATATATATTCAGGTGAAGAATTTGCATGGGTTTCAGCACATGAATTTGGTCATGCATTAGGTTTGGCAGACCAAGGTAATTATACACAAGGTACAGTAATGGGTGGAATGCATAACCAAGCTTCATCAGATGATGTCCAAACTGTTTTGTTATCATTTATTAGACGAAAGTTCAACTGGGAGATTAAAAATGAGAAATAAATTGTTTAAGTTTGTATGTATTGTATGTGTTTTTTCTGTTTTGAATATTTTTGTGGGATGCACACCAAAACCGGATATGGTTACAAAACAAGATATTTGCGAAATGTATAATGAGAATAAGGAATTGTTTGAAAGGACGGCAAAAGAGGTAGAAGAACTAACTAAGAAATTGCCGGAAATCAATGGTTTGTCGTTTAGATACGTTGATAATATGGTTAAAGCATATTCAATAAATACGCAGTTTTCTTTTAATTTTCCGGATGGTATATATGATGATTTGAAAAATTGCTTTTTAGAAATGGAATCCATCATAAACGAAGAATTTGATGAAGATGAATATATTTTATCAATAAGTTGCTCACGCAAAGGTTCATTGTCAGAAGACATAAGTGTTATAGAATTTGGTTTTTATGATAACGTAATTTTAGTCTCTTATAATTTAACTTGCTCTGAAGATGAGCCCGGATATTCCTATACAGTTATCAATGATAATTGGTATATTAGCTGGTGGGGTCAAGTTTGATACAAACAAGACAGGGGGAAGACAATCAGGGGACGGTGGACAATCAGGGGATGGACAATCAGGGGACGGTTCTATGATTGATAAATGAAATGTAATGTGATATATTAGTTTTGGGTGATAGAAATGCCAAGAGCAGC
>JBJFGF010000025.1:0-3915 GCA_051892415.1 Acutalibacteraceae bacterium
TGACTCCGTCATTTAAGGTTCGAATCCTTATACCTCTGCCACAAAGAGCAAATTCGAACGGATTTGCTCTTTTTTTGTCCCAAAATTGCCACAAATAGCCTAAAATAGCCATATTTTTAGGCTTGTAAAAATATGATAAAATCTTTAGTGAGACACTTGAGAGACACCAAAAATCAGGCTTAAATCTATTGGTTTTTATAATCGAAATGGTTATTTTTGGCAATTTACGGCAATAATCACAGAGACATTTGAGAGACAATCCTCTAATGTTCAAGTCAATTTAGTACCCAGTGGTATGTTGTCACGCTAGCACATCGGACTCTGAGTCTGTTTGTAAGGGTTCGAATCCTTATACCGCTGCCAAGAAAAAGGCTGAAATCATATCGATTTCAGCCTTTTTTCTTATACATTTTATACCATTGATTTTTTACCTTTTTTGTTTGTCTATAACGCAAAAGTCGGGTAGGAATCATTTTGATTCCTACCCGTTAAGTTTATCTGCATCATTATTCTTTAAGAAAGAGGATAATGTTTCGTAATGTCTAATTGTCTTTTATAAAACAGTTTAATATTCCTGCAATTATAACAAGAATGCCTATCAATGTTATTATTCCGCTTAATCCGATTACTGATGTTAATAACGTTGTCATCAAAAGGGACAGACCGCATCCTGTTGGGATACCTGCCAAAAGCATTGCCAATCCGTTTGCGATGCTTTCTTTTTTTGAATTATTCATAAGGCTATGAACAATGTCAATTAAGGCTATAATACCACAACAAGCACTTATCATCATAAATACAACATTTGAAATAATTGCAATACCACTGACGGTTTGCAAAATCAATGTTCCTGTAAATCGGCTGATAGTATAAACAGATAAAAACGGAAGAATAATCCATAATACACCCATTAGGATGAGATAAAACGGATACATCTTCTTCTCTTTTTTGCATTTGGCAGATTTCACTATAAACGTTAAAAATGCAAGAATGCCCGATACAAAAAGCAATACTGTCAACAAAAAGTCTCTTAGCGGTTGACCGAAAAGCATTACTATATTGTAGGAGCCGGCAGTTTGTTCAACAAATTCAATATAGTGGCAAAATGAGAATAGAGCTGCGGCAGATAATAGCGCAGAGGTCACAAAATACATAATTGAATATCCTAATTTATTTGCAGATTTCATTTTACATCCTCCTTACTCTTATCTAATGTTGAGCGTGTATCAATGGTGGTTCTGATTGACTTGAGGAGGCTTAAATCGTTGCTGTATTCAACATCCTCCGTTGCGGTAAATATCATCATACCGCCTAAGCCTTTTTCAATCGCGTAGGCTGTTTTATCCATTGTCATTTGTGTGCCTGAAAACCACATACCGTTTGAATAGTTTTGGAATCTGTCAACAGGAGTGTATTCGGGGTTATCATAATTAATCCAAATTCCCGAACCGTCCTTTGGTCTTGCATAGAATGGCAAGCCTAAATTGATCTGCTCCGGCTTAAAGCCCTTGTCAAGAAAATATTCCACCGGCTGAACTGCACCGCTTGTAAATGAGCTGTGATTACCGTCATTGTCGAACAAATCATAAGACATTATTTCTATCTGGTCAAGTGCCTCAATAGCATCCTTTTCCATATAAAAATTCCAAGGGCAAACCGCACAGGAAACCTTCATATCATATTTTGAAAGTGCATTCTTGAGATTAACAATATGCTCGCTGAACAGCGCCCATTGTTCTCTATTCGGATATTCCCAGTCATAGCTTACACCGTCAAAGCCGTATTCAAGCAGAAATTCTACCGTATTGTCGATAACGGCATCTCCATACTGTGTAAAAACAGTATCAGGATCACAGGCGTTAAAGAACACAGTAGCAAAAATCTCCAAATCCTTATCACCGTAAAAATCTCGCATCTGCTTTACACAAGCCTTTAGTTCATCACCTGTTAAACCGTCGGGAATTACAAGCTCTCCTTCATTGTTCCATTTAGCCGATGCAATAATGTGAATTTGATTTACAACATCACAATATTCCGGCTGAAGACAATTTGAGGACTCGGGATTAAACAATTCGCCTTTTGCAAGCTGAGGTGTAACAACATAGTCGGAAACTCTAAAATCACTTATTTCCTTTTTAGGAGCATTATAAACCTCAATTTCGCTGATTTTGAAGCAGGCGGTTGCTGAACTCACCTCAAATTTTAACTGCTTTGCAGTAACAGCCTCAAATGCACAATAACGGTAGTCCTGCACGGAATCCTGCTTATAAAACCTTTCCCAATGCTCGTTACCCGGAGTATCAACATAGTAGGAAAGGTTAAAATCCTTAATTTTCCATCCCTTTTCACGAATTACCACCGTATTAAAGGTCTGTTCCTCCTTAAAAGTAAGAATAAGAGAATCTGCACTTTTTGACGATTTCCAAGCAGTTTGGAAATTAGAGTCGACTGCCTTATTTGCTTTTGGACTTTCCTTACTGTCGGCAATACCTTCAAGCTGGGTTAAAACTAAATTTTCTGCATTTACAGGAGTTTCCAGTGTCGTAAAACCGTCGCCTGCAAAAGCCGTCATTCCAAAAATCATTACTATGCAAAGTATAATTGCCACAGCAGATAGTATTATTTTCTTTTTCATAGAATATCTCCTTATTTAATTGGTTCAACCTCAAATGAATAAACAAGAGGTGAAGCATAACCGAATTTTATTTGATGCTCCTTTGGCGGAATAGGTCCGCAGCTACCCGAGCCTGTACCTCTCACAAAGCCGTCTATGGCAACAAAGGTTGTATCGGTATCGGGCAAGTCTTCAATATGCTTTGCGTTTTTCAACTGACCGAGAGTGAAATGATTTGCATTAAAATTGAAGTATTCATCAACAGCCGAAATCCTAAATCCGAGACCGTTATCGTTTGTGATAATACTGTATCTTGCTTCGCCTCTATTGCCTGAATCCTGCGGCTTTATGTATTTGTGAGCCATATTTGAAACTGTTGAATTATAAATTCCGATTGGCGAATGCTCCTTAAAATCAGAGTAGTTTTCAACAGGACCTCTGCCGTAATACTCAACATTCTCAAAAATCTTTGGAAGCTCACAGTGAACGCCAAAGCGAGGAAGCTGGTCGGTGAGAGGACAGACCTTTTTGAGAGAAGCAGTAATCCTCATTCTGCCGTTCTTTTCAAAGAAATAGTCAACATCTGCTCTTGCAAGAACGAATATACCTCTCGTTACAAAATCATAAACGGTGCTTACATATTTTTCGCCGTTTTTATTCTTAACCTTGCAGGAAACGAGCTTAGCGTTCGAACAATCAAGACCGATGATTTTCCAGAATATTACCATATACTGATCATTGTCGAGCCTGCCTCTGTAAATGTGCGGAACAAATCCGCTTTGCTTATCAAGTGGATTTTGGTTGAGATATTCAAAATCGTTGACATTGTAGCTTATTAGCCTTTCGTTTTTGGCAAAAATAGCAGAGCCGTTGTCAAATTCAACGGTAATTTTGTCTGCTTCTTCCTTTATCTGTGCAGAAGAACAAACCGATGCCGAATTGATTTTTGCAAGCGAAATGACTGCTTGCTCAGTTGCAATTTCTCTGCCGTTTTCTTTGTCGGTATAGGTGAAATTAACAAAGACATCACGGCCTTTATTGCTTAGTTCAAGAGAATTAATTTGGATTTTCTTTATTGTTTGAGGTGCTATTATTGATTTGATTTTGCCATTGCCCTTGCTTGTTCCGTCTACGATAATTTCGTAGGAAATTTCTATATCCGAGCTGTCCTTGAAGCATCTTGTGTTTCTTAACTCAAATGTAGAATTGCCGTTATATTTTGCCCTTATTGGACGGTAACAAACTTTCATTTCAAGGGCTCCGCTTGAAGGTCTTCGATCAGGATAAAACAGTCCGTCAAC
>JBJFGF010000026.1:0-61759 GCA_051892415.1 Acutalibacteraceae bacterium
ATTTATATATTGATACAGGCATAACGGGAATTGATGATGCCGTTTCACAGATTGCGGAAAAATTTATGCATTTGTAAAGAGAAAATATTGCAATGGATTACACTAAAAACCATTATATTAAAAAAAAGAAAACTTAAATCGGTTAACAAAAAATATTTACAATGGAATATTTTACAGACAATTATACGTTAACTAAAAAACAAAAAATCCGCCGTCACAGTCTCATGACTGTGACGGCGGAAAATTTTAAATAATAACAAAATCTTTTGCGGAAACAAGTATTCCGTTAACCTCAACAACCGACGGGTTATAATTCACATAGACGACCTTATTATAATCATAGGTTATTTTGTAAACTCCCGAAACCACAAGTTCGTGGGATGTGATTTTCATATCCATTAAAGGTAACATTCTTTTAGCGGATGAATAAAATTTTGCGGTTTGGGTTGCATAAACGCCGTAGTCAAGGACATCGCACTTATCATAGGTAAATATGAATGAGGGTGAAGCCCCGTATTCAACCGCCTTTAAAACAGCGTCGGTACTGTTTTCAAAAAGGTTTACGGGTTCGGAGCCGTAACAAATGCTGCCGTGAAGAACCATTTGCAAAAGCGGAACCGTTGTAACCCCCTCGTACTCTCCCATAGCGGCGGTTTGAGTTACCGAGAAAACCGCGTCCGCCTGATTCATAAGATAAACCGCAGGACTTGTAAGCATAAGTCCCCCGCTTACACTTAAAGACTGAATTTTGTCCTTTAAATTGTTTAGTGCCGTTTGTCTGTTAACTCCTCCTCGGATATCGGTATAGAGAAGATATGACAAATCGTTGACACAAACATTACCGGATTCAATTTCAGATATGAATTTATATGTTTTTGAAATATTTGAATAAGCGGATCTATATGAGTTAACATTTGATTTGTTATTTTTCTTGGCAAGATATGTTCTGAGGTCACTATATAAAGTTGTGCCGTTTTTCCCTTTCTCAGAAGGCGTAAGCGAAAGATTTACATCATACCACACAGAACTGTTTTTACCCGTTGCCAAATCGCAGAGGTTGTTATATTCTTTCTCTCCGCCGAGAACGCTGCTGACATCGTCGCAACCCTTGGCGCCGCTATTCATTCCGTCATTCCCCGCGCCCGCAAATCTCAGGGCAACGCTTCTGACACCGCGGGATTTTAAAAGCGCAATCATCTCCGCACCGTTTTCAAAGGTTGTATATACACTGTTCTTCTTTCCCGTTTCGCTACCGATGGCAGTAATAAAAAACGGATAATCAACGAATTCGTCGCTCATTTTTGAGGGTAAATAGCCCTTTTCGGTAAGTCTGTCACGGACAATGGCGGAAACAGTATTATAATTCCTTTCCCCCTTGGCGGATAAGTAGAATATTTGGGAAATCTTGCCCTCATAGGACTCGCCCTTTAAGAGTTTTCCGTCGACCTTTCCGTATGGTGTAACAACAAAGGTATTGTATAAATTACCCCCGATATTTTTATTGTGTTTTACATATATTGAAGAAATTGCATCTCCGTCATCTATAACGGATGTGAGTAAGACTCCGTTTTTGGTAAGGGCGAAGCAAGGCAGGGTGGCACCTTGGGAATATTCGGAGAATGTAATATCACTTCCGTAAACATCCAGAGTTTCGGAGAAAGATTCTTCGGCAACAGTAGTCAAATCAATCTGTGCGCCGCAACCGTCCGGCACCGTGTAAAAACATTCGTCAGTAGGCTCACTCACAGAAAAAAGTCCGGGTAATAAAGTGATTTTTTCAACACAGTAGCCCTCTTTCAAGGTGAAGTTTTCAGTGTCCGCCTCAACCTTTATCCCCCCGTTACTTTCATAAAACTTAACGGGAATTATTTCAGCCACGCTTCCAAGATGGTCCTCTACGAAAGAAAAAGTTATTGTAACCGAATTTTCATCTTCGCTTTCAATTTTGAATGTTTTAAAATCAGCGCTGTTAATGGTACTGTTTTTTGTGTATGAATTACCTGATTTATCTCTCAATACAATTGAAAAAACGCAGGACAGTTTGTTCTGAGCCGCATCCTCGGAATGTGAATTAAAAACCGTATTACCGCTGTTATCGGTAATGGCTACCGCTCCGTTTATTTCGTTAACATACAGAATACCCGAGTCCGTTTCAACATAAGCCTTGTAATCCGCACCGAAATCACAACCCGTATATTCTCCTTGGGCAAAATCCACCTGCCTTGTATTTTGGGTAAATAAACGGGGTACAAAAATACCGCATAGGATACCTAAAATCACAATAACACAAATAACAGGTATGAATATTTTCTTTTTAACTTTAATTTTGCTCATATAAAAGCACCGTTCCGTTAAATAAATTCCCAAATATAATAACACAATTACATCTTTTATGCAACAAAAAACAAGTTCTGTTAATCGAAATAAATGTAAAATAAATCTTAACTAAATGTAAATTAAATATTATATACAAATAAATATCAAAATATACTTGTAAATTTTTTGATTTTGGTATAGAATAGGTTTGATATTTTGCAACAGATTTGTTGTATTATAAAAGAAAGCAAAGGATGAAAAACAATGGCAAACAATGAAATCAAAACCAATGCCGAAATCTACCGCGAGCAACGCAAAGAGCGTCTTGCAAAAGCGGCAAAGAAAAAGAAAAACGGCAAAGGTGACAAAATCATAAGAATACTTGTTAAAACAATTTGTATTTTACTTGTTGCAGGTGTTGTGCTCTACGGCGCGGGAAACATTCTCACAAAGGTTTTCTGTCTTCCCCAGAAGCTTCTCACCGTTGGTAAATATGAGGACGAGAAAATCAATGTAGCAGAGTACAACTACTACTATCTCAGCCTTTATAATCAGATTGCTTCCACAACCCAGCAGATTGACTCTTACTACGGCTCCGGCTACGGTACGTATTACACAGGGTTTGATTTAACTACGGATCCTGCCGAACAGGAATATATCGGTGAAGACGCTCCCGAGGGTGTTGAAACCTGGGCTGACTATTTCAGACTCATGGCTCCCGAAAAGGCTGTTATTCAGCGAACCGTTTATGCCCTTGCTATGAGCGATGATGCAAAAAAAGAGGGCTTTGAAATCACGGAAGATATGCAGAAAGAGATTGACGAGCAGATTGACAGCACAATCGAAGAATTGCAAAACAGTGCTGAAAGCAACGACTATTCTCTTAACAACTACATTTCAAAATCCTGCGGCGAAGGTCTTACAGAAAAATCTTACAGAGAACTTCTTAACAGAGATTTAGTTGTTGAAAAATACCTCACCTGGTATGAGGAGTATATCGGCGAAACCATAACCGACGACGAAGTTAAGGCATACTACGAAGAAAACAAAGCGGATTTCGATTTAGCGGATGCAAGAATTTTTGCAATTTCATACGCTGAAGCCGAAGAAGATGAAGAAGATTCCGAAAGCACCGATGCTACCTATACAGAAGCAGAGGCTAAAAAACTTGCAGAAGAATTCAAGAGCAAGGTTACAGGCGAAAGTTCATTTGCAGAACTTGCAATAGAGTATGCTCCCGAATCCCAGAAAGAGGCTTATGAAGAGGACGGTGCAACTCTTGCGGAAAATCTTGTTAAATCAACAATTGAAGCCAACGCAGAAAATGTTGCCAACTGGCTCTTTGACAGCGCACGTGAAACCGGCGATGTTGCTGTAATTAACGAGGAAACACAGGAAGCCTATTACGTTGTTTATGTGGTATCCCCTGCCGCTCCCGACAGACAGACTGCAGGTGCCGATGTAAGACATATTCTTGTTGAAGCGGCAACTACCGAAGAAGACACAGAGGGAAATGAAGTTGACCTCTCCGAAGAAGAAATTGAAAAGAATTTTGCCGAGGCTAAAAAGGAAGCGGAAGCAATTCTCAAAGAGTGGAAAGCCGGCGACGCAACGGAAGAAAGTTTTACAGCTCTTGCAGAAGAAAAAAGTGACGATACCGGTGTAACCGAGAACAGCGGTCTTTACGAAGATATCACTTCAACAAGCAGTTATGTTCCCGAATTTCTTGACTGGGCATTGGCATCACACAAAGTCGGTGACACCGATATAATCAAAACTGATTACGGTTATCACGTTATGTACTTTGTAGGTGCTGACGAAATGGAAAAATGGGAAAGCGATGTTCGTGATGCCATTGCAGAGGAAAAATTCAACGATTTCTCCACAGAACTTTACGAAAAAGTTTCCGAAAACATTAAGAAGAACGAATCAATTATAAAATTCTTTGTTGAATCAAACGAAAAAATGGTTGACAAATATGTTTCATACTATTCTTCATCGTCTTCTTCAACTATAAGTTACTAATCATAACACAAAGCCGTGTCTTAGGCTCAAACCTAAGACACGGCTTTTATTTTACTGAAAAAATTCTCTGCGTTTTTATAGAAAAATTTATTTAGTAGAGTTTCATTGTAACCCCTTGCTTTCAGTTTCGAATAGACTTCCGGAATTTTTTGTATTCCTTTAAAATCCCTATGAACAGCGCATCCGTCGAAGTCACTGCCGAAAGCAATAACGTCGGCACAATCCAAGGACAACATATAATCAATTTGACGGCAGAGAGCGTCCACTCCCCTCGCTCTTTCGTCCTCCAAAAAATCCTCACAAAAATTAAGTCCTATCAAGCCTTTGCGTTCTTTGATAATTCGGATTTGCTCGTCACTTAAATTCCTTTTTCTTCCGAAATCATTGTTCACTATATCCGCATTGGAATGGCTTGCAATAAAGGGTTTTTTTGAAATATTTACAAACTCGGAAAAACTTTGTCTGTTAAGGTGGGAAACATCAAGAATAATCCCAATATTTTCCGCCGCTCTTATAAATTCCTTACCGAAATCGGTTATACCTCCCTCGGAAAAAGCACCCGAAGCAATCTCGTTTTTACCGTTCCATGTTAATGTTATGAGTCGGACTCCCCTTGAATACAAATGCTCCAAGCCCTTAGTTGTTCCGCCACAGGCTGACCCGCCCTCAACTGCAAGTATTGCCTTAACCGGAGTTTTTTTATTCTCCCGATAAAGAGAGATTAAGTCTTCGTTTTTTTCAATTTCACTATAAAAGTAATCCGCAGTTTTATTAAAATACTCAACCGCATCGACGCCCCGAAGTTCATCGGGAAACCATATTGCAAAGATTTGAACATGATTGCCTATCAATGTTGCTCTTTCCAAATCGACATCCAAAGAGTTTTTCCGTAAAGGAAGATTGTTGTTACAACATTCCCCTATTGTGTCACAATGCAAATCAAAGAAATTCATATTAACCTCAAAAAGCGTTTTCAATATGATTTATTTTTATGAGATCTTTGTCCCGTACAAAAACTTCAATAATATCAAATCTAAAACTTTTAGTATTCGGCGCCCATTTATTCATATATAATGCCGACGTACTTTTAATGTTCTCCTGCTTGTGAACATCAACAGCGTCCGCAGGATCGGTCATACCGCCCATTTGCCTTGTTTTCACTTCAATAAAACACAAAACGCCTTTCTTTTCGGCTATAATATCGATTTCACCTAAATGGGTTTTATAATTTGCGGTTTTAATTTTATAGTGATTATATCTTAAATATTTAGCGGCATACTGTTCACCCAAAGCGCCCAACAATATACTGTTCATTCATTGTCTCCCAATATGTTTTTCAAAAATGTTCTTCTGTGTATTTCGGATACACCGTATTTTTCTATCATTTCATAGTGGAGTTTTGTTCCGTAGCCCTTGTGCTTTTTGAATTGGTATTCGGGGTATTTTTTGTCCATTTCAAGCATAAATCTGTCACGGCTTACCTTTGCAATAATTGAAGCCGCCGCAACGGACATACACTTACTGTCACCTTTGACTATTGTAATTTCCTTTACACCCGTATTGGGGTATCTGTTACCGTCAATATACGCAAGGTCGGGTTTTATATTAAGCCCCTCAACGGCACGTTTCATTGCAAGAAAGGTTGCGTTAAGAATGTTTATGTCGTCAATTTCCTTTTCCGTTGCAACACCGACTGACCAGGAAACCGCATCCCTTACTATATCGTCATATACCAAATCCCGCTTTTTCTCGGAAAGTTTTTTTGAGTCATTGAGAATATCGTGGGTATAGTTTTCGGGCAAAATTACCGCCGCCGCAAAAACGGGGCCTGCAAGGGGACCGCGCCCCGCTTCATCCACACCGCAGACAATACCAAAGCCCTGATTATGTGCCTCTGTTTCAAAAGAATAGTCCAACATATATTTACTCCTATAAATATAAATCCCGAAGAAACATAAAAATTTCTCCGAGATTATTTTATATTATTTATTCCGGGAATTCAAGAGTAAGTCTGCCCAATTTTCCGCCGCGGTATTCATCAAGGAGCATAATTGCCGCTCTCTCGCAGTCGATTTCGCCGCCTGAAATGAGCATACCTCTTTTTCGTCCTATCATTTCGAGTATTTCATAATCTTCTTTATCTTCAAAGCCCGATATTTTAAACCGTTCGCTTATTCGGTCGGAATAGCCGTTTTTAAGCACGTTAATCAGTCTGACAGCAAGGACCTCGCTGTCAAGAATCTCGTCTTTAACGGAGCCAATAAACGCCAATTTGTCGCCCACGGATTTGTCCTCAAACTTGGGCCACAAAACACCTGGAGTATCGAGAAGTTCAACACCGTTACCCACGGCAAACCAACTGTTTGAACGGGTAACACCGGGCTTGTCGGCAACCTTTGCACGATTTCTGCCCGCCATTTTGTTGATAAAGGATGACTTGCCTGTGTTAGGTATTCCCACAACCATAACTCGCAGGGGCTTGCCCACCATACCCTTTTCTTCATTACGGCGGATTTTGTCCTTTAAAATATTCCGTACCGTTGGCAGATATGTGTTCAACCCTTTACCGCTTCGGCAGTCAACGGGAAGTGCATAAATCCCTTTCCTCTTATAATATTCAACCCATTTTACAGTAGCCTTTTCGTCGGCAACATCGCATTTATTTAAAAGAACAATCCTGGGTTTATTGCCAATCATCTCCGCAAGTTCCGGGTTTGAAGAACTCAAAGGAATTCTTGCATCAACAATTTCCGTAACCAAATCCACAAAGGGGAGGCTTTCTTTTATAAGCCTGCGTGTTTTTGCCATGTGTCCCGGAAACCATTGAACTGTCTGCTTTTGAAAATCACTCATAATCGTATATACTGAAATCGCCGACAGGCAAAACTCTTACAACGGCTTTACCTAAAACATATCTTTCGTCAAAGGAGCCGATTCTCACGGAACGGCTATCAGTTGAGCCGTTTCTGTTATCACCCATACAGAAGATTTCTCCCTCGGGAACTGTATAAGGAAAATTGATATCGTCAAGTTTGGGGAGAATGTAATCCTCTCTTGTATAGGGTTCCTCAAGAGCCACACCGTCAACATAAACCGTACCGGTATCAAAATCAATATCGACGGTTTCCCCGCCCGTTGCAATTACCCTTTTAATAAGGGGCTCGTTGAAAAAGTTGGGTTGGGTAATAACAACAATATCACCACGTTCATAACTGTCCTTTTGAACCGTGAGAAGCCAATCGTTGTCCTGCAAGGTATTCGTCATTGAGAATCCCTCAACACCTACAAGACGGAACAAAAATGTAAAAACAACCGCAATAATTATAAAGGACGTCATAATTATTGATACAAAATCGTATGCGGAAAGGTAAAAACTGCCCTTCTTACCGTCTTTCTTCTTGGAGTTGTTATTAACCTCTGTAACGGCTTCGTCCGCTGTAATATCCGTAATTCTTTCGTCATTATTCATATTATTCCACCTTCCAATCGCCTAACGGAAAAAATCTGAACAATACTTTTCCCACAATATATCTTTCATCAATACAACCGACTCTTGTGGAACGGCTGTCCAAAGAATTGCCTCTGTTATCGCCCAGAACAAAAACGGAACCTTCGGGAACAGTTATGGGAAACGCAATATCAAACTGTTGAGTTGTTAATTCGTCCGTATAATCTTCTTCCGTTCCGTTTACGGTAACAACACCGGTTGTAAAATTGATATCAACAGTATCTCCGCCGACGGCAATTATGCGCTTAACGATGGGTTCATCCAAATCTCCTGTTTCGGAGATTACAACAATGTCCCCAACCTTTGCCTTGTAGCCGACAGTTGAAACAACTAATTTATCATTATGCTCAAGTGTGGGTTTCATGGATGGACCGTCAACATCAAAAACTCTGAAGAAGAATGTGAAAAGAATCGTTACAACCACAAGGGCGGCTATTACGGTCTCGAACACCTCAAAGATATTCAGCTTATCCTGTCCGATTTTCTTTTTCTTTTTGGCAGAAGTTTCTCCGCCCAGGGTAATGCTGTATTCTTCTGTCTTACGCATAGAACTCACCTCTCGGCAACATAGTAATTAAATCAAACTGATTCTAATAAAATATAAATATTAAAATGTTACGTTTCTAACTTAAATATTATTATATCACTTTACCATAAAAGAAATCAAGGGCAGATTATACATCTGCCCCCATTTTCGACTGAAATCAGCCGATTTTTTCCTTAACCTTTGAAGCCTTGCCGACTCTGTCACGAAGATAATAAAGTTTTGCACGGCGAACTTTACCGTAACGAACAACTTTAACAGCTGCAACGTTGGGAGAGTGTATCGGGAAAACTCTTTCAACACCTACGCCGTAAGCAACACGACGAACTGTGAATGTTTCGCTGATACCGCTACCGTTCTTTGCAATAACTGTACCTTCAAAAGCCTGAATTCTTTCTCTCTCGCCTTCACGAATCTTAACGTCGATTCTAACAGTATCGCCAACGTTGAAAGCGGGCTTCTCAGCCTTAAGGCTGTCCTGTGCAATAAGTTTTAATGCGTCCATAATAAACCTCCGATTTTTTTCAAGCGTTCTTATCATATTGACAGCGGACCGCCAGCTTTAATGTTGCCATTAACTGCCGTTGTTGGAAAACAACGCACACATAGACTTGATAATAATATCATACAAATTCTCAAAAATCAATAGTTTTTTTAAAAATCTTTAATATAGCCGAAAAGAGCCGAACTATTTGCCTGTTAAATAAATTTTCGGCACA
This sequence comes from Acutalibacteraceae bacterium, assembly GCA_051892415.1. Taxonomy (GTDB): domain Bacteria; phylum Bacillota; class Clostridia; order Oscillospirales; family Acutalibacteraceae; genus DTU089. The sequence goes on from JBJFGF010000026.1 coordinate 9,113, forward strand.
TTCGATTGTTTTTCGGCTATAGTAAAACAGAGAGGATTGCTCCCCTCTGTTCATTAAATTAAACCGCAGGAATGAAAATGATTTTCATATTTTCCGTTGTATCGCCCTCAAGACCGTTTTCCTCCGCTATTGCTTTAACTGTTGTATTGAAACGCCTTGCAATTGACCAGAGGCTTTCGGACTCCTCGGGGAAATAAACCGTTATTGCATTGGATTTGCGTTGAATCTGAACCTCACTTTCCGTAATATCGGTTACACAGTCAAGTTCCGTATTTACAAAAACCGTACCCACAATGTTAATCTCCGCACGCACGTCAATTCCGTTATTGCCCTTTTCAACACAGTCAAGGCTCATTACCGAAACATTCGGCAGGGAGAAAACACGGTTATTTCCGGACTCGGTTTTTCTTTCGTACTTGAAATCAAGGATTTTATTGATATTTGTAAGACTGCCCGACACATCCTTTAGCAGTACCGACAGGTTAAGACTTCCGCAAACGCATATCAGTGCGTCTTCTTTTTTTACTGTCACATTGGACACGTGGCAGGTTGAATCAAGCACCTTGCTTACACCTTCACCCGAAACCTGAAAATCACTTTTGAAAATAAAAGTATCACGAATTTCGTCCAAGGGTACAAAGAAAGTATAGGGTTGTTTTTTCAGCTCAATGCTTCCGCCCACCGCATATGCATCGCTTATGACGGTCAGTTCTTTTTCCTCCCACATACAGACGGAAGCATCAATACCCAATGCAATATCGAATGCGGTTCCCCCACCGTCCTGTTCGTTTTTCTGTAAAACATCAACTGCAGTTACATTAAGGCTCACATTGCCCGAATACCGTTCTTCCATCCCCTCAAATTCAATAATCTGATTTATGGGAAGCGAATGTTTTACCCGCTCGGTGCAGGATTTATCGGCAACGGGGACATAACAAATATCCACCGTCGCATCACCTTTCACCATAATTTTGTTGCTGATTTTTTTGATTTCGGTGCAGACTGCACTTGCATGGGTACTTATTATAAAGGCGCAGGCATTGGGAAGAACAAGGGTATCACTCATTGAAAATGCCCTTGTTTTTTTGCATCCCAAAGACATTGCTCTGACGGGAACGCATTTTTCTTCAATGCAGGTGTTTTCTCCCGTTGAGATTATTTCTTCCGTTTCCTCAAAATAGGCGGTTATTTTTATGACAATACCCGCCTTGATTTCCGCCCGTTTCGTGCTTGTGGCGCGGCAGTTAACATAGGAAACCTCCGTTTCGCAATTAACATCCGTTGCCTCGTTGAATATACTGTTTTCGCAGTGACGTGTAAAAGGTCGGCTTTGGGAAAAGGTATAAATTCCACCGTCCTCCGCAGTATAAATCATTCTGAGGTCACATTCGCCGTCAACGGTGACTCTCTCGCCTACCGCCTTACAGGAATTGACTTTAATCTGTGCTGAGGATTTTACAATACGTAAAATTTCCGGCATATATTCCGGCAAAGAAAAATCCGCTTCAACACACTCCTCAACAGAATTGTCCCTGACTGTTCTCAATATTTTATAATTCTCTCTTTTTATGGCTATGTCCATAATATATTAACTCCCTTCATATACCTTCTGTGAAAGTATATTCGGGAGCGGGGTGATATATGATATCATTGCAATAGAAATTTACGGAATGTTTAACTGACAGTTGAAATTTAATTTTTTTATGGTATAATATTTTTGCGATACAAATTGAATATTCAGCACAAAAAAGTGGAAACTCGTGGTTATGTATTAGAAATAATGCATGCTCTGATTTCACGTGTTTTCACATTGTCTGAAATTTGTATCGCAGCAGGAGTATGTGTTTTTCGTGCGCAACTTCGGTTGCGCATTTTTTATTTTACGGAAAATTGTTGATAAAGCATTAGTTTTGTGATAAACTAATGTTGCCAAACAAAATCGAATTATTTTTCCGTTATAGTATGTGTGTTTTTACTTTGGTAAAAATACAAATGCTCTGTTTCTGCATACACATACTATATGGGTTCAGAAGATTTTGTTTGGCGACAGAATGGGCTATGTATTTTTCGTGCGTAGCTTCGGCTGCGCATTTTTTATTTTTGAGGGAATTATTATGGAAATCAGTGAAGCAAAAGACACTAACGGCACCTTGGGTTTATTAAGACAGATTTATATGTACAAGAAAATGTACACAAGAAATTTCAACACAATGACAAAGGCTATTGATATATGTCAAGACTCTATTGTCAAAGAATTGCTCATAAAATGCCAACAAGATACAGAGGAAATGTATATTACAAAGGGTACTGTACCGCCGGATTATATGACCGCCGAGGATTTAATTATAGCATACCTTTTGGCATATATACGGAAAAAGAGATTAAAGTACCTGCAGATTATGATGAAACTGTACTTTTCAAGGAAAGTCTTGATTGGTTAAAGGATTTAAGTGAAAAGTCTGAAATGTGTGAATTGATAAATAATTATACAGATACCTTGGAAAATTATTCCGATGAGGGAAATTACGGAATAATCATTCCTTTTCCCGATGTGTAAAATAAACTCATCAATTCCATAACATTCCGAGAAATACATAATTGAATCATAACACGAACGAAAAAACGGAGTCGGAAATTTGTTGTTCCGACTCCGTTACAATTATTCGGTTGTTGTGTCTTCCGTAACATCCTCCGTGGGCTCCTCGTAGAGAAGCGAGTAGAGCATCTGCCTGTTTTCTTCAAGGTCAATGGAAATACTTGAACCGTCCCATTGGGATGAATACCACCATGTATCGTCAAAGGGAATCTGTTGGGAAACAAGGAGCTTGTCCATATCAGCCCCTGATTTTACAAGGCAGGATGAAAGACTGCCGATAAGACTCCAGAAATCCGCTGTGGAGAGAGTCGTTTCAATATAGGGCGCAACCTCTTTAGCGGTTGAAACAAGTCCGAAAATACCTACGGGATTCAGTTGTCCTTTCACCTTTGAAGCGATTGCGGAAATAACCTTTCTCTGACGCTGGGTTCTCATAAAGTCGGAGTCAAGTTTACGTATTCGGGCATACCAAAGTGCCTGATATCCGTTAAGATGGACGCTCTCACCGCTTTCAAAGTAATCCGGTTTTGTCTCGTTGCCGTATTTGTGACGATTGTTGATATAGTCCGCTTCATCTTCCGTAACCTCAACGTCAACACCGCCCAAACCGTCAACAAGAGCCGTGAACATATCAAAGTTGACAGTTGCATAATCGTCAATTTTAATACGGAAATTCTGTTCAATGGTTTGAATAAGAAGATTCGCACCGCCCCAAGCGTATGCGGCATTTACCTTTGACTCCCGATTACCGGGAATGTCCAAATGTGTATCACGGAGAATTGAACAAATTGTGATTCTGCCCGTTTTCTTGTTAACGGAAGCTATCATAATACTGTCGCTTCGTGAGGCGCCGCCGTTTTCCTTGTCTGCACCTATGAGAAGAATGTTTCTGACATTTTTATCACTTATAAGGTCAATACCCTCAACGTGTTCGATTTTCTCCGCTTCCGCAAACTTTCCCACAATGCTGTTCGCCATTGTAAAAAGTATTCCGCCGAATGCTATGAGGACAACAAGAATAGCGGCAACAATCATCTTGCCCTTGGATTTTTTCTTTTTTGCTCCGCCCCGTCCGTGCCTTGCATCAAAATCGGAGATTTCGTCCGTGTCCTGCATACTTTTTTTACGGGTTACGGGAGCAGGTTGGGGAACACGGGGCACCTCCCGGGTATTTCTTTTGAAATCCTGATTGTTACGATTCTCTGATTTGCCGCGGTCTATATAAACACCGTCGCCGTCCTGTTCCTGTCGTCTCCGGCTTCTGCCTATATAGATATCTTCACTCGAAGAATCGCTGAATATATCTTCATAGTTGTCTTTTTCATAAGAAGAATGACTGTAAACGTCCTCATATTCGTCTTTATCTTTCACATAACTTAAAAGTTCTATATAGTCGTCATTTATTGACATCTTCTTTTCTTCGTTTGGGTTTCTTTTATCAGACAAGGTTTTTTCTCCTTTTTAATAGAATGAGTTGATTTTAGCACAATATCACCCAATTTGCAACTATATTAAAATACCCTCGACAAAAGCCGAGGGTAAAACTGTATTAGTCAACTTTTACAATCCAGCCGTGCTTGTCTTCACGTTTGCCCCACTGGATTCCTGTGAGTTCGTCATAAAGGAACTGAGCAACGGGACCGATTTTGGAATCGTTGATAACAATGTGCTCATCACCGTCAATGTATTCACCAACGGGTGAAATAACAGCGGCAGTACCGGTACCGAAGGATTCGTTGAGTTTGCCGTTTTTGTGAGCCTCTTTAATCTCGTCAACAGAAACCTTGCGCTCCTCAACCTTGTAGCCGTTTGCTTTGAGGACTTCAATACAGGATGCTCTTGTAACACCGGGAAGAATGTTACCGTCCGCAAGAGAGGGTGTAACAACCGTACCGTCAATAACGAAGAAAACATTCATTGCGCCCACTTCGTCAATGTACTTCCTCTCAACACCGTCAAGCCAAAGGACCTGAGCATAACCCATTTTATCGGCTTTTTCCTGACCGATAAGGGATGCGGCATAGTTACCGCCCGCCTTTGCCATACCCGTACCGCCCTTTACACAACGAACATATTCACGTTCAATGTAAATCTTAACGGGATCCATGCCGTTTGCATAATAGGAGCCAACGGGTGAAAGGATTATTGCAAAAATATAACTGTGGGAAGCGTGAACACCAAGGAAAGCGTCAGTTGCAATAATGAAAGGACGAATGTAAAGAGATGTACCGTCATTGTGGGGAACCCAATCCTTATCGACCTCTACAACCGCTTTGATTGCTTCAAGAGCAAGTTCGGGGTCAATTCTCGGAACGCAAAGGCGGTCGCAAGTGTTGTTCATTCTTTCAATATTTTTCTGAGGACGGAAAAGTTGGATTTTGCCGTCGGCAGTTCTGTATGCTTTAAGACCTTCAAAAAGTTCCTGTGCATAGTGGAAAACCATTGCGGAGGGGTCAAGTTGAATGGGACCGTAGGGAACGATTCTACCGTCGTGCCAACCCTGACCCTCGTCATAGTTCATAATGAACATATGGTCTGTAAAAATTTTACCGAAGCCAAGCTTACTCTCGTCCTGAGGTTTTGCTTTGGGAGCGGTTGTTCTTTCAATTTTGAATTCGTAACTCATTGAAATAACCTCTTTTCAGTACTGAATAATCGTTAATTAGTAATCGTATCCGAGTTTCAGGGCAGACTTGTTAACCTCAAGAAGATCCTGATGACGTGCTGAAACAACCTTTGAGAGGGGCGCGTCAATTCCGTCAAAGCCCAATGCTTCAACCTCTTTAAGAACCTTACCCGTCATAATCATATTGGCAAGTGTGCTGATACCCTGCTCATTTGCAATCTGTGTTGAAGGAATGTAGAAAACATCAACATCAGTTCTTACAACCTTACGGGAAATAAGGGTTGAATCAACAAAGATTTTACCGCCGGGAACAACTTCGTTTTCATATTTATCAAGTGAGGGCAGATTCATTGCAACGAGAACATCGGGTTTCCCTACAATGGGAGAACCGATGGGTTCATCGCTGACAATAACGCTGCAGTTTGCAGTACCGCCACGCATTTCGGGACCGTACGAGGGAAGCCATGAAACCTGCTTATTCTCAAGAAGTCCTTTATATGCAACAAATTTACCTGCAAAAAGAATACCCTGACCGCCGAATCCGGCAAAAAGAATGTTACATGCTTTGCTCATTATTTTGCCTCCTCTGCGTAAATATCTTTATAAACACCCAAGGGGTAATAAGGAAGCATATTTTCCTCAAGCCATTTAAGTGCTTTTTCAGGCGTCATACCCCAGTTAGTAGGACAGGTAGAAACAACCTCAATGAGTGAAAAACCTTTTCCGTCAATCTGGTTCTGGAAAGCCTTTTTTATTGCCGCCTTTGCCTTTTTAACATTAGCGGGGTTGTTTACGGTTACTCTTTCAAGATATGCGGCGCCGTCAACATTTTGGAGAAGTTCGCAAACCTTAACAGGATAACCTACCGTATTAACATCTCTGCCGTAGGGAGATGTCTGTGTAACCTGACCGGGAAGAGTTGTGGGAGCCATCTGACCGCCCGTCATACCGTAAATTGCATTGTTAACGAAAATAACGGTTATGTTTTCACGTCTTGCAGCGGCATGAACCGTTTCCGCAGTACCGATAGCAGCAAGGTCGCCGTCACCCTGATATGTAAATACTATGTTATTTTCCGGATCGGATCTTTTCAAACCCGTTGCGACTGCCGGGGCTCTGCCGTGGGGAGCCTCAATAAAGTCGCAGGTGAAATAATCGTAAGCCATAACGGAACAGCCAACGGGGGCTACACCGATTGTTCTGCCCTCAATACCGAGTTCATCAATAACCTCGGCAACAATTCTGTGGATAATACCGTGTGTGCAACCGGGACAGTAGTGAAGCGGTGCATCGGTTAATGTTTTGGGCTTTTCAAATACTACCATTATTTGTTACCTCCTTCATTGATTTCTTCGATTTTTGCAAGTACTTCTTCCGGTGAGGGAATCATACCGCCTGTGCGGTTGCAGAGATATACGGGTTTCTTACATTCGATTGAAAGTTTTACATCTTCAATCATCTGTCCCATATTCATTTCAACGCAGAGGAATGCTTTGCATTTATCCGCCGCCGCTTTGAGAACTTTCTCGGGGAAGGGCCAGAGGGTAATAGGACGAATCATACCGACCTTTATACCCTTTTCACGGGCTTCTGCGATAGCGTTCTTTGCAACACGTGCGGTAATACCGAATGAAACTACGCAGATATCTGCATCATCCATAAGATATTCTTCAAAAAGAACTTCGTTTTCTTCAACTGTTTTGTATCTTGCAAATCTTTCAAAGTTTGTTCTTTCAAGTTCTTCGGGTTTGAGGTAGAGAGAATTAACGATATTGTGCTTTCTCTGACATTTTGTACCTGTAAGCGCCCAGGGTTTGTCGAACTTGTTGGGCTCACCCTCGGGAAGTGAAACCGGCTCCATCATCTGACCGAGAGTACCGTCGGCAAGAATCATTGCAGGCATTCTGTACTTATCTGCAAGGTCAAATGCAGTGCTTGTAAGGTCCGCCATTTCCTGAACGGATGCGGGAGCAAGAACAATTTTCTTAAAGTCGCCGTGGCTGCCGCCTTTTACAGCCTGGAAATAATCGGACTGTGAGGGTTGAATACCGCCCAAACCGGGACCGCCACGCTGTACGTTAACAATAAGTGCGGGAACATCGGAACCCGCTATGTAGGAAATACCCTCGCTTTTAAGGGAGATTCCGGGGCTTGAACTTGACGTCATAACACGTTTACCCGTTGCGGCAACACCGAGAACCATATTGATAGCGGCTATTTCACTTTCTGCCTGAAGGAATACACCGCCGATTTTTGGCATACGCTTTGCCATATATGCGGCAATTTCTGTCTGGGGAGTAATGGGATAACCGAAATAGTGCATACAACCGGCACGGATTGCAGACTCGGCAATTGCCTCATTACCTTTCATTAAAACTTTCTCACCCATTTATTTCACCTTACCTTTCAACAGTTATAGCACAGTCGGGACACATTGTTGCACAGAATGCACAACCCACGCACTTGCTTTCATCAATACAATGGGCGGGATGATGTCCTTTTGCATTAAGTTTTGCAGAATCAAGTTCCACGATTTTCTTGGGACAAGCATTTACACATAAACCGCAGCCCTTGCAAACATTTTCTGCGAATGTTACTTTTGCCATTTTTCTGCCTCCTAAAATATCTTTTTTTGTAAATTCAGCGGAAACAGATTTTCGACTTTTCCGTTGAGATTATTAACTAAATTTTCCGTTACTGTTGTCATTTTTACGGGAAGTCCCGACAGTTTTGATAATTCCTCGGCACTATCCAAGGAATTGAGTACAACTTCCTCGGTTGTACATTCTCCCAAATTGGAGTTATTGACTATTGCGGTGAATTTGAGTTTACATGCTTCCTCAATTTCCTGCATTATTTCATAAGCGGACCGGGCATCGGGAGTCAAGGGGCGGTATTTATTGAAAACGAAAAGCATTTCATAGTCGTTTTCTTCCTTTATGGCATCCACATATCTGCCCAAAGCATAAGCACCGCGGTCATCACCGCCGATATCCATTATGGCCTTTTCTTCACGTTTGTCAAGAAGGGAATAAACATCTTGCGGCAGAGCGGGCAAATCCACGTTTGAACTTGCAAATTCCGAAGAAATAAGTTTTATACCCGCTTTATTCAAATCATCAAGACTGTCCCGTGTTCTGAAATAGGGATTAACTATATCAAGGTCGGCAATAACAACATTATCGCCAAGACTTTTCAAATACAAAGCATAGTTTACGGCAATGTTGGTTTTACCGCTTCCGTAATGCCCTGCAAAAAGGGTCATACGCCTACTTTGCAAATAATCACCTCTTTATCAATTTGCCGATAAATATTAAAGTTTGTTTCTCTGGATTTTTCCGCTTGTTGTTTTGGGTAATTCATCCCTGAAAACAACAATTCTCGGGTATTTATAAGGAGCGGTTTTCTCCTTAACATACTGTTGAATTTCTTTTTTAAGTTCCTCCGTACCCTCTTTCCCGGGAACAAGGACAATGCTTGCCTTAACAACCTGTCCCCTGACCTCGTCGGGAGCGGCGGAAACACCGCATTCAAGAACGTATGGAAGTTCCATAATAACGCTTTCGATTTCAAAGGGTCCTATACGGTAGCCGGAGGATTTGATAACATCGTCAACTCTGCCAACATACCAGTAGAAACCGTCCTCATCCATCCAGGCAACGTCGCCTGTATGGTAGTAGCCGTCATGCCAAACCTCTTTGGTTTTAGCCTCGTCCTTATAGTAACCCTGGAAAAGACCGCAGGGTGCGCCGTCTTTTACATTAACAACAATTTCGCCGTTTTCACCCACATTTACCTTATTTCCGTCGGAGTCAAGAAGGCAAACATCGTAAATGGGAGCGGGTTTACCCATTGAACCGATTTTATGGGGTGCGCCGGTCATATTACCGATAATCATTGTGCTTTCAGTCTGACCGAAGCCCTCAAGAATCTGGAGTCCGGTTGCCTTTTCAAATTGGCGGTAAACCTCGGGGTTAAGTGCTTCACCCGCCGTTGTCATGTGCTTAACGGAGGAGAAATCGTATTTTGAAATATCCTGTTTAATCATCATTCTGAGCATTGTGGGCGGTGCACAGAATGTTGTGATATTGTGTTTAGCAAACATGGGAAGAATATCCGCGGCGTCAAAGCGGTCGAAGTCATATACGAAAAGAGCCGCTTCACAGAGCCATTGTCCGTAGAATTTACCCCACATGGACTTTGCCCAACCTGTATCGGAAATTGTGAAATGGAGTCCGTCCGGATCAACATTGTGCCAATATTTTGCCGTATGGAAATGACCCAATGCGTATTTATAGTTGTGAGCCGCGATTTTGGGATAGCCTGTTGTTCCCGATGTAAAGAACATAAGCATCAAGTCATCGCCACCGGGAGCATCCGCAGTTCTTTCATAGTGAGAACTGAAAAGAACGCTTTCTTCGTCGTAGTTCCTCCAGCCCTCACGGCTTTCGCCGACTGCGATTTTAATTGTTAGTTCGGGACAGGATTTTGCCGCCAAATCAACCTGATTTGCCACATCACCGTCAGTTGTGCAAATGATTGCTTTAACTCCAGCCGCTTTAAAGCGGTAATCCAAATCGTGTTCCTGAAGTTGATTGGGAGCGGGAATACCGATTGCGCCCAATTTGTTAAGACCGAGCATTGCAAACCAATACTGATAATGACGTTTAAGGATGAGCATAACCCTATCGCCTTTTTTAATACCGAGGGATTTAAAATAGTTTGCCGCCTGAGCTGAGCCCTTCTTCATATCTTTAAAGGTAAAACGTCTTTCGGTTTTATCTCTTGAAATATGGAGCATTGCAAGTTTGTCGGGCTCTCTGTCTGCGAGAGTGTCAATAAGGTCAAAAGCAAAGTTAAAGTTTTCGGTATTTTTAAACTTAATTGATGTGGGAGTGCCTTTCTCATTGAGTTCAACATCAACAAACTTTTTGTAAATACGCTCTTTTTTATCTTCTTTTTCCTCGTCCGAGGTTTTATATTCCTCGGTTTTAACGTGCTGAAGTTCGGGAATGGGTTCTCCCGAGGGATTGAGAACAATCGCATAGAAAGTACAGTCCTTACCGTCAACGGCAATCATTCCGTGGGGGGTAAGAGAATCGTAATAAATACTGTCACCGGGTCCGAGAATTTCGGAATGTTCGCCAACCTGAACTTTAAGTTTACCCTCAACAACAATATCAAGTTCCTGACCGTCATGGGAAGTGAGTTCAATGTCTTTATTCTGATTTTCTTCACTGTATGTAGCCTCAACAAAAAGCGGCTCGGCAATTTTGTTTTTAAACTTTGAAGCAAGGTTGAAATAGGTCATACCGTGAGCCTTTTCAATCTTCTGTCCCTTGCCCGCTTTTGTGAAAACATAGTTAGTAAGTTTAGGTGTGCTACCCTCAATAATACTTGAAACATCTACATTGAATGCAAGGGCGCAACGGTAAATGAAAGCAAAGTTAAGGTCGCTTTCACCGTTTTCGCAAGCGATGTATTCCTCTTCGGAAACACCTGTCTTTTCAGCCATTTGGGCTATTGTGTAGCCCTCGATTTCACGCAACTCTTTAATTCGAGCCGCCATTTCCTTGATTTTAAAATCAAGACCGGTCATTTTGTCCATTTTGGAATCCTCCTGTTTCATAGGGACAATATAAAAAACTCGTCCCAAAGATATTCTTTGAGACGAGTAAAATAAACTAATACCCGCGGTACCACTCAAATTGCAGTTAAAAACTGCCTCTCTCGAAGTCCATCAACTTCTATGCATTTACGCAGCAATCACGGAGAGGTTCTACTAAGCAAAAGCCTTTCTTCCTCCCGGCTCGGAAACTACAAACATCGGACTCCCGACCTATGGCTCGCACCAACCGCCACTTCTCTTCAAGGTGAAACATCCGCGCCCTTTTCTTCAACGCCTTTTATTTAATTTTCTCAAAGATACCACATTACTTGATTTTTGTCAAGAGATTTTGATTATTAAATTGAAATTTGAATAGTTTTTTATTAAAGTTTGTTTCTCATTATCTTGCCGCTGATGGTTTTGGGAAGTTCATCACGGAAAACAACAATTCTGGGGTATTTATAAGGAGCGGTATTTTCCTTAACATATTTCTGAATTTCTTTCTTGAGTTCTTCCGTTCCCTCGGTACCGGGAGTAAGGACAATGCTTGCTTTAACAACCTGTCCCCTCACCTCGTCGGGAGCGGCGGAAACACCGCACTCAAGAACATAGGGAAGTTCCATAATAACATTTTCAATTTCAAATGGTCCGATACGGTAGCCGGAAGATTTGATAACGTCATCAACTCTGCCCACGTACCACAAATAACCGTCCTCGTCCCTCCATGCAGTATCACCGGTATGATAAAGTCCGTCGTGCCAAACTTCCTCGGTTTTTTCATCGTCATTATAGTAGCCAAGGAACAGACCGCAGGGAGCGCCGTTTTCCGTATGAACAACGATTTCACCTGTTTCACCGTCTGCAACGGATTTGCCGTCCTGGTCAACAACGTCAATATCATAAAGGGGTGTGGGTTTACCCATTGCACCGATTTTGATTTGACTGCCGTTGAAGTTTGCAATGGAAAGTGTTGTTTCCGTCTGACCGAAGCCCTCGTGAATCCTCAAACCGGTTGCTTTTTCGAACTGCTTGAAAACTTCGGGATTAAGCGCCTCACCCGCTGTTGTTGCGTGGTGGATTGTCGAAAGGTCGTACTGTGAAATATCCTGTTTAATCAACATTCTGTACATTGTGGGAGGAGCGCAGAATGTTGTGATGTTATACTTTGCAAACATGGGAAGGATTTTTGAAGCGTCAAAACGGTCAAAGTCATATACGAAAACCGCTCCCTCACAGAGCCATTGTCCGTAGAGTTTGCCCCAAAGTGCTTTACCCCAACCGGTTTCAGAAATTGTGAAGTGAAGTCCGTCACGTTCAACACAATGCCAATACTTTGCTGTGAGGAAATGTCCCAAGGGGTATTTATGGGAGTGAGTTGCAATTTTGGGATAGCCCGTTGTACCCGATGTAAAGAACATGATCATGGGGTCATCGCCGCAGGGAGATTCCTCATCACGAACAAAGCGACGGCTGAAAAGTGCATACTCCTCATCAAAGCAATGCCAACCGTCCTTTTTGCCGTTGGCAACGATTTTTGTTTTAAGCGTGGGGCAGTTCTTTTGTGCCTCGTCGATATAATCGGTTGCGATACCGTCCGCCGTAACAACGGCTGCGGAAACCCCCGCCGCATTGAAGCGGTACTCATAATCGTGAACAACAAGCTGATTTGTTGCGGGAATTGCAACTGCGCCCAACTTATGCAAACCGAGAATTGCAATCCAGAACTGATAGTTTCTTTTGAGAACAAGGAGTACTCTGTCACCCTTTTTGATGCCCAAGGATTTGAAATAGTTAGCCGCCTGTGAGGAAGCCTCTTTTATATCTTTAAATGTAAAGCGGCGTTCCGTCATATCTTCTGCAATATGAAGCATTGCAAGTTTTTCGGGGTACTGTCTGCCGATTTCGTCCACAACGTCAAAAGCAAAGTTGAACTTATCTTCATTTTCGAAGGAGATTCCGTTGCAGACTCCGTTTTCATCCTCGGTGGTCTTTATAAACTTATCGCAGATAAGGGGTACACGCTTGGGTGCTTTGTCAACCCTTACGGAACTCATGTGAGTGTCCGCAACATTCTCGTCCTCCGCCATAATCATTGCAAGAAACAAACAATCCTCACCGTTAACGGCAATCATACCGTGGGGTGTTGAACTGTTATAGAAGATACTGTCACCCTCCTGAAGCACTTCAACGTGTTCACCCACGCGAACTTTAAGAGTACCCTTGATAACAAGGTCGAATTCCTGTCCCGAGTGAGTTGTTACTTCAATGGGCTTGGACTGAAGTTCGCTTGAATATTCATATTTAACCCAATAGGGATTTGCCAACTTGTTTTTAAATTTGGGGGCAAGGTTCTGAATCAGGATACCCTCTTCATTGGCAGTTGTCTGTCCTTTGCCGCGACGGGTAACATTGTATGAAGTGAGTTTTGCGCTCTGACCTTCAAGAAGGTCGGTGATTTCAACACCGAAAGCAAGAGCACACTTATGTATAAATGTGAAAGGTAAATCCTCTTTTCCCTCCTCAAATGCCAAATACTCCTCCAACGTGAGTTCGGTTTTTTCAGCCATTTCTTCTGCAGAGAAGCCGTAAATGTCACGGAGTTCTCTGATTCGCTTTGCAACCTCTGCAAGTTTACTTGTAACTGAACTGTTTTCCATAATAATAGCCTTCTTTCAAAAAGTATTATCAAAAACTCACAAATAAAAAACGTCTCAAAACAAAACCCTCGGTTTTGTTTTGAGACGAAAATAAATTCCGCGGTACCACTCAAATTGCAATATAAAATTGCCACTTAGGAGTCCATCAACCCCTTTGCACTAACGTAGCATTCCCGGAAGGCGCCTACTTGAAAAATCTTTCGGACCTTCAGCTCAGAAGTGATAGGTTTTGAAAACACGAACTGTCGGCTCACAGCAACCGCCGACTCTCTGTAAGTTGTGAAATTCAACCGTCTTCGTCACAGCTTTTATTTGTGATATTTTCAATTGCAGAGATATTAACACATTTATATTTTCCTGTCAATAGTTTTTTTAAATTTTATTATTTATTTTTTTGCTTTTCAAACTCTGTCTCACGCATATAATTATTGTATATAAAACCCACGGATTCTTTTATTGAAGATCATTTTCAAGATTATTTTTTTCAAAAAACTCTTGACAACAAAAAAAGAGTGTGGTATATTTCTAACAATATTTTTTAAATGCGATGAAGGAATTACGTGTTTTTGGTTTGACGTTTCAGAGAACTGACGGTGGGTGCAAGTCAGTGCGTTGCAAAAATTCGGTCTCGTTCCGGAGCAGAGTTCCCCAACCGATTATTCGTGTAAGGAACTACGGACGCCCCGTTACCATGGCTACAGACTTTATTCAGAGTCCTAATGAGTGACCGGCTTTTGTCGGTAACCGGGGTGGTACCGCGGATTTTTTGTAAGTTCGTCCCTGAGATTTTTATCTCGGGGACTTTTTATTTTGTCAATTTTTAATAACAATATATGAACACGAAAGGAAGAAAACAATGAAAAAAATCACTATTTCCGACAGAACACTCGTATTAAGAGCAAACAGTGTCCATGAAGCACTAAGTTTTAAAGAGAAAGTAGAGATTGCACGACTCCTTGAACTCTCCAAGGTTGATGTTGTTGAATTCCCCGGAATTGAAAACGAAAAAACAGATACGCTTCTTTTGAGAACTGTATGCGCGTTCCTAAAAAACAGTATCATGAGCGTGCAGACTGGTGTAACGGAAGAAAGCGTTGAAAAAGCGTTCAACGCAATAAGCAACGCCGCGAAACCCAGGCTTTGCGTTTCTCTCCCCGTTTCCCCCGTGGGAATGGAATACACCCTCCACAAAAAAGCACCCAAGTTAATTGAACTTGTAAAGGTACTTGTTACAAAAGCCGCTTCACTTTGCGAGGATGTTGAATTCAGCGCGGAAGACGCAACAAGAGCGGAAGCGGATGTTCTTAAAGAAATAATCGAAACCGCAGTTAAATGCGGTGCAAAAACAATTACTCTTTGCGACAGCGAAGGCGGTATGCTTCCCGATGCTTTTGCCGAATTCATAAAGGACAAAATCAATACTATTCCCGTTTTGGAAAATGTGACCCTTGCGGTAATGTGTGATGACAAGCAGGGTTGCGCCGCCGCAAATGCAATACTCGCAGTAAAATCCGGTGCGGATGAAATCAAATGCGCCTGCGGTAACAGCGGTGTTACATCCTTTGAAACAGTTGCAAACATCACAAGAAACAGCGGTGACAAAATCGGTATTTTCAGTTCTTTGAGTTACACAGAATTGGGAAGAATTGTCTCCCAGATTACAAAAATCACAGACGGTCGCAAAAGCGGCGGAGTATTTGAAAGCGCAACCACTCAAATTCCCGAAAGCGAAATTAACCTTACAATCAACGACACCGTTGAAACAGTTTCCGAAGCAGTTAAAAAGTTGGGTTACGACCTTTCCGAAGAAGATAATGCGAAAGTTTATGAAAGTTTCAAAGCCCTTGCGGAAAAGAAACCCGTTTCCAACAAGGAACTTGACGCAATTGTTGCAAGTACCGCATTACAGGTTGCTCCCACATACAGATTGGTAAGTTACGTAATCAACAACGGTAACATTATTACCCCCTCCGCTCACATTGTTATGGAACGTGACGGTGTTCAGAAACAGGCTATTTCCGTGGGCGACGGTCCCGTTGATGCCGCATTCCTTGCAATAGAACAGATTGCAGGTCACCACTATGAACTTGACGATTTCCAGATTCAGTCCGTTACAGAGGGCAGAGAAGCAATGGGCTCCGCAGTTGTAAAACTCCGTTCAAACGGTAAACTCTATTCCGGCAACGGTATTTCCACCGATATTCTCGGTGCAAGTATCAAAGCCTACATTAACGCACTTAACAAAATAGTATTTGAAGAAAACTAAGGAGAGGTGAGAAACAATGAAACTTTCATTTTCAACTAAAGGTTGGCACGGCTATTTATGGGAAGACTTTTGCCGAATTGCCGAAGAACAGCATTTTTCAGGTATAGAACTGCACAACATATCAAACCCCTCTTTCACAGAAAAAAACGGCGCCTTTTATTCAACTCACGCACAGGCAACCGTCCGTGAACTTTACGAAAAGAATTTAAGAATCCCCTGCATCGACACTCTTGCAAACCCCGCCGCTTGTGACGAGAGAGAGAATTTTCTCCAAGAAATTGCAAAATGTCTTGAAATTGCTTCCACCTTGCATATTCCCTACGTAAGAATCAAGGCTACCGATACGGGCGACAGTTACGAAGCACAAAAGGACGAGGTTATCAAAGTTCTTTCCGATATAATACCAAAAGCGGAAAAAACAGGGGTTACAATCATTGTTGAAACAGCGGGTATTTTTGCGGACTCCGCAAAACTTATGGATGTTATAAAGGAGTTCTCCTGCGACAGTCTTGCGGCTCTTTGGGATGTTTATTCAACATTCTTCATTGCCGGTGAAGAACCGGAAACAACAATCAAAAATCTCGGTGCTTTTGTTAAGCACATTCATATTAAGGACGCCGTAAAAGACGGTGATAACCTTGAATACTGTCTTGTGGGTGAGGGTGAACTGCCCATAGAGGACGTTGTTCTCTCCCTTACCTCCGTTAACTACGACGGTTTTGCTTCAATCGAATGGGATCCCAAATGGATGCCCGAACTTGACGATATGGAGATTATTTTCTCCCATTACGTTAGTTTTATGGCACGTTTCGGTAACACATCAAGAGCAAAGAAATCACTTTTCCGTAACAATGCGGACACGGGTTACTATGTATGGAAAAAGGAAACTCTTATTGAAAAGACTTTCTCACAGGTTCTTGATACAATGGTTGAGGAATTCCCCGACCAATACGCTTTTAAATACACAACCCTTGACTACACAAGAACATACGCTCAATTCCGTGACGATGTTGACGAATGTTGCAGAGCCTTTATTTCCCTGGGTGTTAAACCAGGCAGTCATATTGCCGTTTGGGCAACAAACGTACCCCAATGGTACATCGCTTTCTGGGCGGCAACAAAAATAGGCGCAGTTCTTGTTACGGTTAACACCGCCTACAAAATTGCGGAGGCTGAATATCTGCTCAAACAGTCCGACACACATACGCTTGTTATGATTGACGGCTATCGTGATTCAAACTATGATGAAATTATCGGTAAACTTTGCCCCGAACTTGAAAACACCGTACCCGGTGAGCCCCTGCATTGCAAAAGACTTCCTTTCCTGAGAAACGTTGTTACGGTCGGTTTCAAGAAAAAAGGTTGTCTTACATGGGAAGAAATGCTCAAGCGCGCTCCCCAGGTTCCCGTTGAGGAGGTTTACAGACTTGCGGCAAATGTTGATGTCAATGATGTTTGCAATATGCAATACACCTCCGGCACAACTGGATTCCCCAAGGGCGTTATGCTCACCCACTATAACATTGTAAACAACGGTAAAAATATCGGCGACAGAATGGACCTTTCCACAGCGGACAGAATGATGATTCAGGTTCCCATGTTCCATTGCTTCGGAATGGTTCTTGCAATGACTGCTACAATGACCCACGGCGGTACAATTTACCCACTCCCCTATTTCTCTCCCAAGCCCTCACTTGCCTGCATCAACAATGAGAGAATTACCGCTTTCCACGGCGTTCCCACAATGTTCATTGCAATGCTTGAACACCCCGATTTCGAGAAAACCGACTTTTCATATATGCGTACGGGTATTATGGCGGGCAGTCCCTGTCCCATCAGCGCAATGAAAGACGTTGTTAACAAAATGAATATGAAAGAAATCACTATCGTTTACGGTCAGACCGAGGCTTCCCCCGGTTGCACAATGAGTTCCACCGACGACCCCATTGAAGTTCGTGTTGCAACCGTGGGCAGAGCGCTTCCCGAAATCGAATGTAAAATCGTTGACCCCGAAACCGGTGAGGATTGTCCCGACGAAGTTACGGGCGAATTTGTGGCACGCGGCTACAACATTATGAAAGGTTACTACAAGATGCCCAAAGCCACCGCGTCCGCTATTGATAAGGACGGATGGCTCCACACGGGCGACCTTGCTTGCAGAACTCCCGAGGGTAACTACCGTATTACAGGACGATTGAAAGATATGATTATCCGAGGAGGCGAAAACATTTACCCCAAGGAAATCGAGGAATTCATTTATACACACGAAAAGGTTTCCGATGTTCAGGTTATCGGTGTTCCCGACGAACAGTACGGTGAAGAAATCTGCGCTTGCATCATACTCAAGGACGGCGAGGAAATGACGGAAGCGGAAATGAAGCAATATATTATGGACAATATGGCAAAACATAAAGTACCCAAATATGTTGACTTTGTGAAGTCCTTCCCCATGAATGCCGCAGGTAAAATCCTCAAGTACAAAATGCGTGAGGACGCTATTGAAAAATACGGACTCCAGAAGGCAAACAGCGTGGAGACGGCATAAAGTTAAAGTCGGGTTTTCACCCGACTTTTCTATAATAAAGAAGGCACTAATATGGATTACAAAAAATACAAAATAATAGACTCGCATTGCCACATATTCCCCGACAAAATCGCTCAAAAAGCCACGGACAGTATTGACAACTTTTATGGCATAGGCGAATCTGAGGACATAGAGGTTTGCGGTTTTGTGGGCAACGCAAAAACCCTTTTAAACCAATGTGACGCGGTAGGGGTTGACAGATGCCTTGTTACATCCGTTGCAACAACGCCACACCACGCACAGAGCATAAATTCTTTTATTGCCCGCGAGGTTGAACTTTTCCCAGACAGGTTTATCGGCTTCGGCTCTCTGCACCCGGAAAGCGAAAACCTTGAAGAAGATGTCGGACATCTTGTTGAGTTGGGTTTAAAGGGTGTAAAACTCCACCCCGATATTCAAAATTTCAAGGTTGATGACCCGAAAGTCATTAAGATTTTTGAAATCTGCAACGAAAAGAAACTTCCTGTTTTGGTACACACGGGAGATTCAAGGTACGACAATTCAAATCCAAACAGAGTTAAGAATATTTTGGAGATGTTTCCCGATTTAACGGTAATCGGCGCTCACTTCGGCGGTTGGTCACTTTGGAACGAGGCTCCGCAGAAATTGAGCAAATACAAAAATCTTTATGTTGATACCTGCTCTTCCTTTTACGCGCTTTCCAAAGGAAAAGCAAGGGAGATCATTGAACTTTACGGCACCGACAGGGTACTTTTCGGCACGGATTTTCCCATGTGGAAGCAGGAGGATGAACTGGAGTTTCTTTTCAGTTTAGGACTATCCGAAAAAGAACTTGAAAACATTTTACACAACAATATTTTAAAAATTGTTAATGCGTAAACCCATAAATAATCACCCTTTAGCAAAACTGCCGAAGGATGATTATTTATTGCTTTATTCTTCATATGAAATATACATTTCTTCCGTATCGATTTGGGCTTGTTTTAATATGACTATTTGTTCAAAGGGGTCCTTTGAATTTATAGCGTCGGTAACGGCGTTAAACAAATGATAATACATTTTCTTATACAATTCTTCTTCCATAATACAAACCTCCTGAAAACAAAAAAGTGCATAGCCGAAGCTACGCACCGAAAAACACATAACTCCCAGCTGTCGCCAAACGAACTGTATTCACATCACAAAAGTATGCAAAGCAGAGTATGTGTTTTTACCTAAATAAAAAACATACCTTTTGCAATGTGACAATATTCAGTTCGTTTGGCAATAACATTTTACCACAATACTTTTATTTTATCAATAGTTTATTTACCCGTATAAACAATCCTTCCAAAAATAAAAAAGTGCATAGCCGAAACTACGCACCGAAAAACACGCAGACTTCGTTTGTTGCGACACAAACACTGTATGATTAACAAACCACAAGTAAGAAGCCCGTGTTTTTACCTAAACACAGATTATGATTTGTTAATCAAATTATTCTGTTTGCGTCGCAATAATAGTTTACCACAAGATATTTATTTATTCAATACTTTATTTAGTGAAAGCCCCCCAAAAACAAAAAATGCGCCAACCGAAGCCAGCGCAAAAAAACGCAAACTCCGATAGTCGCCAAACCAATCAATATAATGAGTATTACTACACAATTACACCGACGAAATTTGCATTTTTATCAAATTCACGGCGTAATAAGAATATGCAGTAATTCTTAATTTAATCACTCATTATATTGTTTAATTAGTTTGGCATTTATAGTATATACCATTTGTTCCGAAAATTCAATAAAAATCCGACCTTTGCCGAAAATATTGACAAATCGTAATTTTTGATTGATATTTTAAGTAATGATATTTCATTAAAAACCTCTTAATTTCAGTAATAAAAATCTTGAATATCGGCAGATAATGTGTTAAAATCGTTAACTGTATTTACTGATTAACATAGAATGTTAATGACGATTTAACTTTTCGAGGTGCAATAGATGATTTGCAACAATATTTTAGAAGCCATGGGTAACACCCCTGTTATTCGTCTTAATAAAATCACGGACGAGGACAGCGCGGAAATACTCGTGAAATTTGAGGGACTTAATGTGGGCGGCTCAATTAAGACAAGGACTGCCTATAATATGATTCTCAAAGCCGAGGAACAGGGAATAATCAACAAGGACACGGTAATTGTTGAACCCACAAGCGGCAATCAAGGCATCGGTCTTGCACTTGTTGGGGCTGTTAAGGGTTACAAAACGGTTATAATTATGCCCGACTCCGTTAGCGAGGAAAGAAGAAAACTTGTTAAACACTACGGTGCGGAAGTAATCCTTGTCCACGATGCAGGCAACATCGGCAAGTGTATTGATGAATGCTTGCAATTAGCCCTTAAAATGCAGGCGGAGGATGAAAATGTGTTCGTTCCGCAGCAATTTGAAAACCCTGCAAATCCGGAAATACAAAGGAAGAAAACCGCTGTGGAAATCTTGGAACAGGTGGGAAAATCCATTGACGGATTCTGTGCGGGAATCGGAACCGGCGGTACACTTACGGGTATCGGTGAAGTTCTGAAAGAGGCAAATCCCGATATAGAAATCTGGGCGGTTGAGCCTGAAGACGCCGCCATTCTTTCAGGCGGGCTTATCGGCACCCACATTCAAATGGGTATCGGTGACGGACTTATCCCCCCAATACTCAACACGGAGATATACAACGATATTTGTATCATTTCCGATGAAGAAGCCCTTTCCACCGCAAAAGAACTTGCCTCAAAGGAGGGTATTCTCTGCGGTATTTCAAGCGGTACAAATGTTGCCGCCGCAAAGAAACTTGCAAAAAAATTGGGCAAGGGAAAAACAGTTGTTGCCGTTCTTCCCGATACAGCGGAAAGATACTTTTCTACTCCCCTTTTTGATGAATAAAAATCCGGGGTTGTAAAAAAAGTGTAGACCGCATAAAACCCTTTATAAAAAGGTTTAAAATACCCCTGAATAACTTTAAATCGTATCAGAAGTAATGACCAACCCCAAAAATAATGTTTTATGCTATGAACAAACTTTGCCACTCGACGTACCTCTGTACGCCTTCGGGCAACCGGAAACAAAGCAAATGCTTTGTTTTCGCTCAGTTTGTTCATTCTACGCATTTTTCCTAACTCCATATAATGTGTGAGGCTGTAAAAAACTCTCGTTTTTTACAGCCTCATTTTCATTTGATTAAAGAAAAAGATTCTGGAATATAATCTCACCGATAATGGATTTTCTGAGTATTTCTAAGAGGTCTTCAAAGAATGCAACAATTATGTTGTCGGATTTCTGTTGTTCGGGGTATTCAACAGCATCATCCGTCATATCTCCGTCATCGCAAACAAAGGGTTGTGAAAGAAGAATACCGCCCTCGTTTTTAATCTGGAAACGAACATAGCAACCGATTTCGTTGCTGTACTCTCTGAGGTTAATAGTGTTGCCCGTTGCGATAACCTCGCCGTTTGCAACCCATTCAATTACATCGTAATCGGAAGCGATAACAGTAATAATATCATTCTCATCATCAACAGCAAGGCTATGAACTTTTGCATACTCGCCCGTGCCTACGAAATCCTCGTCAATTTCATTACGTGCATATTTTGAACAAGCAAAGAATGTACCGTTTTCCATGGCGGTGCGGAGTGCATCGTTTGAAAGTTCGGGCATAAGCATAATTTCTGCCGTACAGCCAATATCCGTAAGAACATGGGAGTCATCATTTGAGAAGCCCCATACATTTCTGCCCTGTGGGATTGTGTATTGAAGAATACTGTCCCAAACAATACGGTCTGCACGCGCGGCGGTATCAATTCTGTTAAAGACCTCGATACCCACGCAACTATCATGCTTCATAAGAGAATCAATAAACACTTTAAGATTGTCATAATCCTTTGCTCTTGACAAATCCTTATTTGCCGAGAAGAAATCACCGGGATGGTTAATTACGGAAATACCGCCCGCCGCTTCAGTACCTGCAATAACGGTTTCGTAATCTTCTTCGTTACCTAAAATGCCCTGACCGTAACCGCAGAAATAACCGTTAACATGATTCTTTCTCATAACAAGGGCATTCATTTCAATACCCTGGTTAACGTCAAGCATGGGTCTGCCGCCGCGATCCGCGCCGGTTGTAATTTCTTTATATCTTTCGTTACTCATGGGTTTAAGGTCTTTAATATATTGATTATAGCCCACAAGATCAAGCATTTCGGGTTTTACGTTCCAACCCTTGTTAACAACACCGTGATCGGTAATTGCAAGAATATCATAGCCCTGAGCATAGTATTCTTCAACAACGTCTTTAATGTCCATTTCACCATCGCTGTAAAGAGTGTGGGAATGGAGTTGGGTTTTGTACTGATTCCATGTATCCCAATCAACCGTTTCGTAAGGGTTGGTTATGTCGTAGGAGGTTCCTGCGGCAAACACGGAAACGGGCAAAACAAACGAAACACAGACGGACACAATAAGTAATACGGAAATTAACTTTTTCATAAATATATCTCCTTTATAATAATATCAATCTAAAAAGTCACGAAGTTTTTTTGAACGGGATGGATGACGGAGTTTACGCAGAGCCTTTGCCTCAATCTGACGGATACGCTCACGTGTAACATTGAACTCCTTACCAACTTCTTCAAGTGTTTTCGGGTTGCCGTCCTCAAGACCGTAACGCAGACTCAAAACTCTTGCTTCTCTTGGAGTAAGTGTTTTAAGAACTTCTGCAAGTTGTTCTCTCATAAGCGCCATTGACGCGGCGTCAACGGGCGCCTGAGCGTCATCATCGGGAATAAAATCACCCAGATGGCTGTCCTCTTCTTCGCCGATGGGAGTTTCAAGGGAAACGGGCTCCTGTGCCACTCTCAAGATCTCCCGGACTTTCTCAACGGGCATATCAAGTTTTTCTGCAATTTCCTCTGCCGTAGGGTCCCTGCCGTTCTCGTGGAGAAGTTGACTGTTTGTTTTCTTAACTTTGTTTATTGTTTCAACCATGTGAACGGGAATACGGATTGTTCTTGCCTGGTCGGCAATGGCACGGGTAATTGCCTGACGAATCCACCAAGTAGCGTATGTTGAAAATTTAAAACCTTTCGTGTAATCGAATTTATCAACCGCTTTAATAAGTCCGAGATTTCCTTCCTGAATCAAATCAAGGAACTGCATTCCCCTGCCCACATAGCGTTTTGCAATGCTTACAACAAGTCTGAGATTCGCTTCCGACAGACGCTTTTTTGCTTCCTGGTCATTTTCGGAAATTCTGATGGCAAGTTCAATTTCTTCCTCGGAAGTCAGAAGCGGAACACGTCCGATTTCCTTAAGATAAACCTTAACCGGATCATCAATTGCCATTGCTTTCGCATCGGAGGAAGATTCCTCGTCCGGTGTTTTTGTCCCTTCGATATCCATTGAAAGTGCATCAAGCATTTCGTCACCGATATCGTCGATAATTTCAATGTTGTTACTTTCAATGAGTTCGTAAAGTTTTTCGATATCGTCAACGTCGAATCCCTCTATTTCAAGAATAACGTTGTCGATGTCGTGAGTTGCAAGTTTACCGCTAACCTTACCCTTTTCAACAAGGGCTTTAATCTGCGGTTTTTTCTCCCAACCTTCCATTTACACATCACCTTTCTTTTATCACACTGTTTTTCCACTTAATTTTCGTCTTTATTAAGAGAATTAAAGAATTCCAAAAAACTCTCATCACTCATTTGAGAGGGATCAACCTGTTCCCGTTTCTTCTTCTCCTCTTCAAGAACCGCAAGACAGTCCTCACATTCTTTCAGCGTATTTGAAACCATCGCCTGATTTGCAAGCAGCCTTGCAACAACACTTACTTCTTCCGATGTTAAATACTGTGATAGTTGAGAAATATCCGTGCTTTCCCCGTTTTCAAGACGGTCAATTATTATTTCTAAAAGATGTTTGTTGACAGACGTTACAAATACATCCTTTGAAAGTCTTTCTTTAATTTTTTTATAAAAGGCCGCATTGTTAAGCAGAGTAATAAGGATTGTATCTTCCGCTTTCGCCGCCCGAATATTTTTTAGCCTTTGGGGATCCGCCGCAGTATCAAGAATCCGGGCTTGATTGCGGGCAGTTGCAAGTTCCGTTTTTGTTTTGCGGTAGTTTTCCTTACGTCTTTCCTCATTGATTTGCTGAATAATTGCATCCTTGCCCACGTTAAGCTCGTCCGATAGACGCATTGCATAAACATCTCTTTCAATGGAGTCGCAAAAGGCGAGAATTTTCACCGCTTCACGAAGAAAACTCAGTTTTCCGTCATCCGTTTCAACAATATATTTTTCTCTGAGTTTTGACAATTTATACTCAGTATCGTTGTCAGCCTTATTCAAAAGTCTTTCAAAACGTTCTTTTCCGTGTGTTTTTATAATTTCGTCCGGGTCCTTGCCGCCCTCAAGACGAATGACCTTAACCTTTACACCTGTTTTTGAAAAAAGGGCCATAGCCGCTCTCACGGCTTTTTGCCCGGCTTCATCGGAGTCGTAACAAAGGGCAACCTCGTCCGCATATCTTGATATAAGACTTACCTGTTCGGGCGTCAATGCAGTTCCCAAACCTGCCACGGCATTTTCATACCCTGCCTGATGGAGAGCGATGACATCCATATAGCCCTCGCAAAGAATCAGTTTTCGGTTGTTACCGTTTTTTGCAAAATTCAATGCAAATAGTTCGTTACTCTTTTTATAAACCAACGTATCCGAGGTATTTATATATTTGGGTTTACTGTCATCAAGCACACGGCCGCCGAAAGCAACAACATTTCCGCGTAAATCAATTACGGGATACATAACCTTTGCTCTGAAAGCGTCGTAATAATATCGCTTGCCGTTCTTTTCAGTGCTTCTTACAAGGTTTGCCGCAACAAGTTCCTCCCATTTAAAACCCTTACTTTTAAGATGTTCTTCAAGGGCATGCCAATCGTCCGGAGCGGCGCCCAATCCGAAATGCTTTATCATTTTTGGGGAAACTCCCCTCCCCAAAAGATAGTCAAGTTGTTGTTTGCCCTTATCGGTAAAAAGGGTTTCATGGAAAAATCTTGCGGCTTCTCGGTTTGCCTCGTAAATTCTTCTGCGAAGTTTTGCGATTGCATCATCATAACTCTGATATTCGGGAAGTTTAAGCCCTGCTCTGTCCGCAAGAAGTTTTACCGCTTCCGTAAAATCAAGATTTTCTATATTCCTTATAAAATTTATTACTTCGCCGCCGGCACCGCAACCGAAGCAATAATATGAGGCAGTTTCGGGATACACGGTAAAAGACGGCGTTTTTTCGTTATGGAAAGGACAGAGCCCAACAAGATTCTTTCCGCGTCTTTTTAAGTCGATATAACTTGAGATAACCGATTCGATATCGTTATTATCACGGATTTGCTGAATAAAATCATCGGAAAAACGAGCCACGTGTATCACCTCCGAAACTGAATTTTATATTACACCCGAGTCTATGGGAAAACAGAGTCAATCTTCCCACGTTTTGGGAACAAAAATTTCATTAAAGACTTTTAAAGAATAACTGTCCGACATACCTGAAATATAGTCACAGGCGGCACGCTCGGCGCCCTCTTTTTTTGCTATTTGTTGGTATAATTCGGGCATTTTATAGGGGTCGTTGGAGAAATAACGGAACAGTTCCTTTATCATTCCCTCCGCCTTACCCTCTTCGCTTTTGCACTTAGGATTTGTATAAACGTGTTTGAACATAAAAGCATGGAGTTTATCAAATGCTTCCTGAACATCGTCGTCCATTTGTAAATCCGCCTTTGTGTTGTTAATGGCGGACATTACCATTTTGTTAATTCTCTCTGTTTTGGAGAAACCCAGAACAAGACGGATTTCAAGAGGAATATCGTCCTCGCCTATTATATTACCTCGGATTGCATCGTCAATATCGTGGTTAATATAGGCGATTTTATCACTTAACTTAATTATTCTGCCCTCAAGGGTATCCGCTTCTTTGCCGCGGGTATGGCAAACAATACCGTCACGTACTTCGTATGTAAGGTTAAGTCCGTTACCCTCTCTTTCCAACATATCCACGACTCTGAGACTCTGTTCAAAATGAGTGAAGCCTTTGTCATATACTTGATTGAGCGCTCTTTCTCCCGCGTGACCGAATGGGGTATGCCCCAAATCGTGACCCAGGGCAATCGCTTCCGTTAAATCCTCATTAAGAGCAAGGGATCGGGCAATAGTTCTTGCAATTTGTGCAACCTCGAGAGTGTGGGTCAAGCGGGTTCTGTAATGCACATTACCCGGTGCCAGAAAAACCTGGGTTTTGTCCTTTAACCTACGGAAAGAGGAACAGTGAATGATTCTGTCCCTGTCCCGCTGATATGCGGTTCTTACAGGACATTCCTCCTCCAAGAGAAGTCTGCCCTTTGTGTTTTCACAAAGCATTGCGTAGGGGGAAAAAGTATTTCTTTCCCGTTCCAATGTTCTCATTCGTATCTCGTCACTCACAGAAAACACCCACTTTCAATAAATAATACGCCAAAAACAAAAAAATCCCTCTTTTTTTGACGGATTTTTTTGAAGATTTTTGATTTTTATTGTTTTTGGGCTATTGAGTTCAGTTCATTTCTGCAATTACCTCGCCCGTTTGTGTGAAAGAGATTTTTCCGTTTGTCAAATCCTGAAGTTTTTTGTCAAAGGACTCCTCCGTCCCCTTTTGGATGCGGAAATTCAAAACAACATTTTCACCGAAATCACAATTTTCCGTGACTCCTCCGAAATCGCGTATAAAGGTTTCAAGTTTTCCGTAGTAGGTATAATCACATTGAATTTCACAAACTGTCCATTTGGTGAGAGTGATAATCTTCGCCGCGTCGATACCGATTTTTGCAGAATGAGTATAGGCACGCACAAGACCGCCGCCGCCTAAAAGAATACCTCCGAAATAACGGGTGACCACCACAACACAGTCGGTTACACCCTCCTGCAAAATCACATTAAGAACAGGCATACCTGCGGTGCCCTGTGGCTCTCCGTCGTCGGAATAGCGTTTGATTCCGCCCTCCCTTATGGAATAAGCATAAACATTGTGCTTTGCGTCCCAATGCTTTTTTGATATTTCGTTTATATAATCAATAGCTTCTTTTTCGGTTTTTACGTGCTTTGCGTACCCTATAAATCGGGAATGTTTAACTATGTACTCATCACAGGCTTCCCCCGCAAGAGTTTTATAAGAGTCACTCATATTAACAATCCTTAACAAAAGTTCAAAAATACAAAAAGCCGGTGATAACTCACCGGCTGTTCAAGCAGATATAACTTACTTAGAGAGGTTATATTTTCTATTGAATCTTTCAACACGTCCGCCTGTATCAACGAGCTTCTGCTTGCCGGTAAAGAACGGATGGCATTTTGAACAGATATCAACACGCATACCGTCTTTTGTGGATGCTGTTTCGAAAACTGCGCCACATGCACACTTTACCTGTGTTGCACCGTATTTAGGATGAAGACCTTCTTTCACTTAAATTCACCTCTTTGACTTTTGATAACACATTAGCAGTAGAATACTACCACAAAGGAAAAGAAAAAGCAAGTGTTTTTTTCAAAAAACTGAAATAATTTTAAATCTTCCCCAATATATTCACCAAAGAACAGAGAATAATACCCAAAACCGTTGGTATCAGGAAAGCAAGGAAGGTCCATTTTGCACTTTTTGTTTCTTTAAATATTGTCAAAAGTGCCGTAGCACAGGGAAAATGAACTACGGAAAAGATTATATAGCACACGGCGGTTATTTGCGTCCAACCGTTTCCGAATAGTATTTCTCCAATCAGAGTGCTGTTCTCAATAGCCGTCATTTCCTCCGCTCCCAAATAGGACATTAAAGTAATGGGTAAAACAATTTCATTAGCGGGAATTCCGAGGAAAAATGCGGAAAGTGTTTTTCCGTCCATTCCCATAAGCCTTCCCAAGGGCTCAAACAGATTATTCAACGCAGTTAAAATATTTGTTCCGTTTACGGACACATTGGCAAGAATCCAAATAACAACACCCGCAGGAAATGCAACCGCAATAGCTCTGAACAAAACAAGAAGAGTTCTGTTCAAAACAGAATTGACGATAACCTTTGTTATTTGGGGCTTTCTGTACGGGGGCAATTCAAGAATATAATGGGATGGCTCCCCTTTTAAAATAGTTTTTGAAAGAATGTTTGAAACAAAAAGTGTTAATCCGAGACTCAAAACAATTATGAGTGCAAGAATCAAGGCACTGTAAAAGCCCTTAAACGAGCCCACACCGGACACCAGAAAAACAGAAACCAGTGTTATAATTGCGGGAAATCTGCCGTTACACACCGTCAGAGAATTTGTCAGAATTGCAATCAGCCTCTCCCTCTTTGAGTCTATAATGCGTGCGCCCGATATTCCCACGCAGTTACAGCCGTAACCCATACAGGTTGTGAGTGCCTGTTTACCGCAGGTATTCGCCTTTCTGAAACTGTTATCCAAAACATAGGAAACACGTGGCAATACCCCCCAATCTTCCAAAAGAGTGAAGCAAGGAAAGAATATTGCCATGGGAGGAAGCATTACCGAAACCACCCATCCCAGAACACGAAATCCACCGGAAATCAACATACCTTTTAAGAATTCCGGCATATTAACCGCACTCGCAATGCTCATAAGTTGTGATTCACACCAAGTAAAAAGTTGGGACAGCCATTGGGACGGATAATTTGCTCCCGCAATAGTGATATAAAAAATCGCGCTCAACATTAAAATCATTACAAGATACGCGGATAGCCTGTTTGTGAAAATCTTCTCTCCCATGGAAAGCGGTTTACTGTTTTTGGGGTTCAAAGTGACCGTCCCGCTTATTTGGGAAGCCTTTTCGTGAATGGCGGAAGATATGATTTCACCGATATCGGAAAGTTCACCTTTTTCCTCCAAGAAAACTCTGCCCAAATCCGCGCTTTTGAAAATCTCCTTTTTTTGATCCTCATCCAATGCACTGCAATGTTCAACAAATGCCCTTGCAGTATTATCATTTTCCAAAAGCCTTAAGGCAAGCCAACGCAGGTTAATATTACTAATGTTGTTTTTCTTCAAAACGGGAACAATATATTCCAATGCATTTTCTATATTTTCGCTGTACCGTATTTTAACGGGATTATTTTTTTCATCTTTTGAAAGGACGGTTAAAAGTTCATCAATTCCGTCTCCGTCCCGAGCGGTCATACCCACGACACGAACGCCCAGTTCCTTTTCCAGCAAAGCGGTATCTATGCTGACACCTTTCTTTCGGGCCTCGTCAAGAAGATTAACACAAACCACGGTATCCGCACCTGTTTCAAGTATCTGGAGAGTTAAGTACAAATTTCTTTCAAGGCTCGTTGCATCACACACTACAGCAACCTTTTGGGCGTCTCCGAAGCATATATACTCCCCGGCAACCGCTTCCTCTTTGGAATGGGGTTTCAAAGAGTAGGTACCCGGAATATCAATAAAATTATAAATCTCTCCGTTTTTCTCTGCCTTTCCTTTTGCCAAATCCACGGTTTTGCCAGTCCAGTTGCCCGTGTGTTGTTTAAGACCGGTCAGGGCATTGAACACCGTACTTTTACCCACATTGGGATTCCCTGCAAGAGCCACGGTTATCTGATTGCTACTCATTACCCTCAACTCGCACAGTAATATTCTGAGCATCACAATTACGTAACGCAATAACCGCACCCTTAACAAGATAAGCCCTGGGATTGCCCGCAGGACTTTGGTGTACCACCTTTATTTTAGATCCCGGCACAAGACCGATATCATATAATCTTTGTTTCAAGGAGAGCTGTGTGTTAACCGATGTAACAGTAGCAAGCTCTCCGATTGGAACCGTATCAAGAGTAGTCATATTGCTCTACCTCCTGATATCATTATACGAAAAATGTGTTACATTGTGAAAATTCTATTGCATTTATTCCCGTAAATGATAAAATAGAATCATAAATACACATTCATAACAAACGGAAAAGAGTGATAATATGAATTCAGGAAAGAAGAAATTTTATATTACCTGTTCGTCATATTTGATGACAACCGTCCTTGACCTTTTATTCACATACATTGCAACACCGAATCTTCTGTTGGAGGGAAATCCCCTCTATGATTCCTTCAATTTCGGTTGGGCGGGGCTGATTATAATAAATGCCGTAACATTTTTAGGCTATGTGGCAATGTCATATTATGCTTTCGTCAAATACAAACCGCCTTTTTCAAACGAAACGGATTTAAAAAGATATGTGGCACACATTAACTACGGCGATCCTGACAAATATGTTCCGATGATGTGGAAGTTGCCGAAAAACTGGGGACCTCAAACCGCCTGCCTTTGTTGGTCGGTTGTGTGTATTCTCCCCTTTTGCAGAATGATAATTGTATTGGAATGGTTTTTGATGATTTTGAGAATACAGAATATGGGCACGGTAATTTTCTTCACCATTGTTTCTTTATTCCCGATGGGAAGAATTGATATTTTTCTTGCGGTAATAGGCGCGTGGATTCTGTCATTTGTATGGATAAAAAAAGAGTTCAATGCAAATTTAAAGGAAATTGAGAAAAGAAAAGCACAATAAATCAAGGGGGGCTGTAAATTTCGTTTTTACAGCCCCTCATTTATAAACTATTTATTACTGTGCCATTGTTAAATCCATTGGTAACGTGAAGGTGGAAACAACCTCCTCTGTGTCCGCATATATTACCTGAACAGAGATTTTTTGTCCGTCCTCAAGGAACATTTGATAGGAAAGAGCCGCAGAGGCTATTACAACATTGCCCGTTGTACTTCCGCTTTCCTCATACTTTTCTTTGTTCACAAAAAGTTTCAGGTTGCGGAAGTCCTCATCGTATTCAACGGAATCAATATAACTTGATTCATCATTCTCATATTTTTTGAATTTTTCAACGGTTGCTTTGTGTTTATCTTCCAGCAATTTTTCATGTTCGGATTTTGAAAAAACAAGCAAATAGCCGTTTGCGCCCTCGATACTGTTCACCTCGGCGCCGTACTCTTTCATACTGTTAATAAAACTTTCCTCATCCGCTAAATTGCTTTTATCCACGGCAATCCGCACATTCTGTTCATCGGTTTTCGTTTCTTTAACGGTGGTTTCGGCTTTTGTTTCTTCGGTGTTCGTTGTTTCGCCCGATGTATTCGTTGTACCGCAAGCGGTAAGCAAGGAAACAACCAATACCAAAGTCAGTAATAAAGATAACTTTTTCATAGATTTCACCACAATTTTTCGGGATATTTGCCCTCTTTGACAAGGGCGGAAATTGATGCAACAACATCCGGTTTGTCTTCCTTGTATGTTACACCGAACCATTTATCGGGCGTTTCAAGAACATCAACGGTGCACTTATTTTCCTTGAGCATATCGCGAACAAAGAAGGGCAGGAAAAACTCGGATTTAAGAGGATTCCCGGGAACATCGCTTTTAAGAAATTCAACAAAATGCGTTCCGATTTCATCAAAAATCTCTGCAGGGAAACACCAACAGTTCATTGAAGCGACACTTTCTTCTGGAAGCGCAGTCCAATTTTCGCCGTCATCGGTGTATGAAATTTTTCCCTTGACGCGCATAATTTTTGTTCTTTCAATTACATCCTCAAGTTGACCGTTTTCGTCAACCTGACAAACACCGCGGGACACAGTACCGTTTTCCGTAAGAGTATTTTTAAGATAATAGCCCGCCATTGCAAATTTGAACTTATCTCCCGAGAAATCGGTTTTATCAATCCAATCGGAGAGAAGTGAAAATGCTCCGCTTCCGTAGAAATCATCGGAATTTATAACAACAAAGGGTTCCTTAACAACGTCTTTACAGCAAAGCACCGCGTGGGCCGTTCCCCAAGGCTTTACACGTTCCTCGGGGCAGGAAAAACCCTCGGGTATTTTATCAAGGCTCTGGAAAACATACTCCACCTTAACGTGCTTTGAAACCTTGTCACCTATAACCTCTTTAAAAATTCCCTCATTTTCTTTTTTTATAATAAAAACAACTTTATTAAAACCCGCTTTAACGGCATCATAAATTGAATAATCTATGATAATTGAATTATTGGGTCCCACGGGATCAATTTGTTTGAGACCTCCGTATCTGCTACCCATACCCGCCGCTAAAATAACAAGTGTTTTATCCATTTTTTACCAACCTTTCGGCAATTTATTTAATAACATATTAACACATAAAAGAAGATTTGTCCACTATCTTAGGATTTAACAAATCATTTGACTTTTCATAAAATAAAGATATAATAAACTTACACTTTTTTACAGGAGAAAATTATGACAAATTTAATTGTGAAACTTTTCTTAAACAGCAAGGATTCTTCCACGCCCTCGGGCAGAGAAGCATACGGCAGAGTTGCGGGAATTGTGGGCATTATCTGCAACCTTTTACTGAGCGTTATGAAATTC
The DNA here is from genome assembly GCA_051892415.1 of Acutalibacteraceae bacterium. Classification (GTDB taxonomy): domain Bacteria; phylum Bacillota; class Clostridia; order Oscillospirales; family Acutalibacteraceae; genus DTU089. The sequence continues at coordinate 41,871 of JBJFGF010000026.1, forward strand.
ATAATCGGCACAATAACCCACAGCGTGTCCATTACCGCCGACGCCACAAACAATATGACTGACGCCGGTTCTTCAATCGTAACATTAGTGGGCTTCAGACTTTCCGAAAAGCCCGCAGATGAGGACCACCCCTACGGTCACGCGAGAATTGAATATATTACGGGACTTATTATTTCCTTTTTGACCCTTATTATAGGTTATGATATTCTGAAAACCTCCGTTTCCAAAATATTCCACCCCGAAGACATTGCTTTCAGTTGGACTGCTGTTATCATTCTTACCGTTTCCATCCTCATTAAACTCTGGCTCTCATTTTTCAACAAGTCATTGGGTAAGAAAATCAAATCAAAAGCATTGGAAGCAACTGCCGCCGACAGCAGAAATGACGTTGTTGCAACCGCCGCAGTTCTTGCGGCAACTCTGATTTCCCGTTTCACAAGCCTTAACCTTGACGGCTATATGGGTGTTATAGTTGCTGTATTTATTATAGTTTCAGGAATCGGTCTTGTTAAAGAAACCGTCAGTCCTCTTTTGGGTCAGGCACCGTCAAAGGAAATGTACGAAATGATTGAAAAAAATATTCTTTCATACGAAAACGTACTGGGTGTTCACGACCTTATGGTACATAGTTACGGTCCCGGCAGTTATTTTGCCTCAGCTCACATTGAAATGGATGCAAAAATTGATGTGCTGACCTGCCACGATGTTATGGATACCATTGAAAGAGATTTTTTGAGAGAACACAATATTCACATTGTTGTGCACCTTGATCCCACTGTTTTAGACTGCGAGGAAACAAACGAATTAAAAGAGGTTGTACGTCAGATTCTTTTCGATATTGACCCCATCATCACTTTTCACGATTTTCGTGTTGTTTACGGCGAAACGGCAAAAAATGTACTTTTTGATGTTGTTGTGCCGCCCAAGTTCAAATATTCCGACGATGAACTTATTTCAATCATAAAAAACCGCGTAAACGAAGCCGGTAGCGGCAACCTTTACGCAGTTGTGGTTGTTGACAGAAGTTACGGCGTTCTTAAAAGCGAAGAAGACTGATAAATTACAGAATTATGCAAATAAGTCCGCTGCAGCCGTCGTTTATTATACGTTCAAGAGTCTCCTGAATTTTGCCCCTTGCATCAACGGGCATGTGGCAAAGTTTATTTCTTAAGCCCTCGTTTACAAGTTCGTTAAGAGATTTACCGAAGATGTCGGACTCCCATATTTTATGGGGGTCTTCTTCAAACCCTGTCAGCAGATATTTAAGAAGTTCTTCAGACTGACTTTCCGTACCTACCACGGGGGCAACCTCCGTTTCAATACAGGTTTTGAGCATGTGAATTGACGGCGCGGAGGCAGAAAGACGGACTCCGTATCTTCCGCCCTGTTTCACGATTTCAGGCTCCTTCAGGGTCAGTTCATCAATATCGGGCATAACAATTCCGTAACCGGTTGCCTCCACCTCATCGAGAGCATTTTTAATCTTGTCATACCGTTTTTTTATTGCGGTCAGTTCTTCAAGACATTCTACAAGTTGTTGTTCGTTTTCTATTTTAACAGAGGTTTTTTCCTCAATTATTTTATAAATAAGCTCACCGGTCAGCACCGCCTCGATTTCAGCACAGCCCTTGCCCAAATCAAGTTTTGAAATCTGTGCGGAAGCCACATTCTCATTGTCACAGATACCTTTTACAACGGCGCTTACATCACCCACACAGGCAATATTCCCCGAGGCTTCCTTAACACAACTGCAGATTGATTTTCTCAACCAATGCTCCCTACCGAGACCCATAACCCAACCCGGCAGAGAAATGCCGATTTCCCTGACAGGAAAGCGGAAAAGCACCGCCGCAAGAATGTCGCGAATTAAATCCTCGTCAATTTCAAGACAGTTAACGGGAATTACGGGAACACCGTATTTTTCCGTCAACTCAGACGCCAATGCCACGGCCTCGTTTGAGTCGGGATACATGCAGTTAAGAAGCATTACAAAGGGTTTGTTTATTGCTTTCAGTTCCGAAACAACCCTTTCCTCCGCTTCCTCATACTCATCCCTCGGTATATCGCTGATACTTCCGTCGGTTGTAATAAGCAGGCCTATGGTGGAATGTTCCGTAATAACCTTTTGAGTGCCCAACTCCGCCGCCATATTAAATGGAATTTCGTGGTCATACCAAGGGGTTTTTACCATACGCGGTTTATCTTCCTCAATGTATCCCAAGGAACTTGGCACAATATAGCCCACGCAGTCAATCAACCGAACATTCAGCGCAGCATTATCCGGCAATTCCACTTTCACCGCTTCCTCAGGAATGAATTTGGGCTCGGTGGTCATAATTGTTCTTCCTGCGGCGGATTGGGGTAATTCATCCTGCGCTCTCTCCCTTTTGAATTCGCTGCTCATATTGGGCAGAACAAGAGTGTCCATAAACCTTTTTATAAAGGTGGATTTACCCGTTCTTACGGGACCCACAACCCCGATATAAATATCGCCCCCGGTACGCGTTTCAATATCCTTATAGATGCTTGTATCTGTCATAAATCTACCTCCATAGACCTTTTAAAATCTTCAATAAATGCTATGACGGGTGTTTTAGATTTATGACAAAAAGAAATTTTTATCCCCTGCATTATTTGACACGTTCAAAAATATGTATTATAATATAAAAATATATTTTAATTTTCGGAGAGATTATTATGTTACTCAGTCTTGTTCCCAGCTATGAGACAGCAGAGGTTTTCAAAGACTTTATCGACTCCTTTAGGATTGAAAGTTTTTTACCATATCTGTTGAGCCTTATTACTGCCGTAATCTGCGGTGCGGCAATCGGTATCGAAAGAACTTTCAGGCAGAAAGAGGCGGGCATCAGAACGCATATTATTGTTGCAATGGGCTCCGCTTTAATAATGATTGTCAGCAAATACGGATTCTTTGATATCGTCGGTCTTGCGGACCACGTTAACCTTGACGGCTCACGTCTTGCGGCACAGGTTGTTACGGGTATTTCCTTCCTCGGCGCCGGTATTATCGTTTACAAAGGTACTGTTAAAGGTCTTACCACAGCCGCAGGTGTCTGGACAACGGCGGGTATCGGGCTTGCCGCCGGTGCGGGAATGTACGGTATTGCGGTTTATGCAACCTTAATTCTTCTTATTGTTCAAATTGCTATTCACAAAATCATTCCTGTAGAAAACACAAGCACTACCGCTGTCAGTATGAAATTAAAGGATGACCCCGAAGCAGTTGAAAGCATCACAAACATCTTTAAAGAAAACGGTTATATTATCATCTCAACATCCGTTGAAAAGAAAAACGAAAAGTATGTTTGCCTTTTTACAATACGTTCAAAGACCCATATAAGCCCCAATGAAATAAGCAATCTTTTCACGGGTAACGAATATGTGCTTTCTCTTTCAATTTAATTGTTAATACTGACCATTAAACTGCTCTTTTTTAGGGCAGTTTTTCTATTGCCAAAAACGAACTAATGTTGTATTATATAATCTGTATAAAATACTTAAAGCGAGGTTTTGGAATGAAAAACGGTATTACTTTTGACAAGGACAAAAAAGTCCTGCCGCTTATTACAGCAATAATCGGCATAGTGCTTGCTGCCGCACTTCTCATTTTACGACTGAATCTGGTTGCAGTTGTAAATGTTGCGTTTATGTGCATTATGTCAGCTCTCATTTTCATCGGCATTATTGCTAAAAAGAAAGTTTATCTTTTTAATATCATCGGCTACGGCGCAAGTGCATTGGGCATTTTTCTCTATTATGTAATTTGGGGTGCCGATGCAGGTTTCGGCGCTTTTTCAAGCGGTAAAACCGGTTGGTCAAGCGCGGACAATCCCCTGTTCAGCGGCGAGGGTTCTTTCCTTACGAGATTGGGCGGAAATATTCTTCTTCTCCTCCCCTGCATAATTGCAGTTGTTGCACTTGTTCTTGTTGCAAAAAAGACATTCAAAAAAGGTGGATTACATAAACTCCTTACATCAGTTTTAAGCGTTGTTCTTGCCGGTACAACTGTTTTCTATGTACTTACAATGAATCTTCGCTCCGACCCCAATGTTGACAGACTTTGGGAAGGTCACGACGATTACCTTGACGGTGTTGATAAGGCAAAATCTGATAGCCCCAACGTGCTTTTCATTCTCATGGATGATATGGGCTACGGCGACACTTCTCTCAACGGCGCTATTTACGACACACCCAATATGGACAGAATCGGTGAAGAAGGCATTAACTTTGATAACTTCTATTCAAGTTACTCTGTTTGCTCACCTGCAAGATTTGCTCTTATGACGGGTAGATATCCTTTCCGCGGTTACGCTGACAATGTTATGTACCCCACAATAGACACATTCTCACCTTTCGCACAGACACGTATTTTTAATTCCATTGAAATGGGTAACAACTGCGACGGTATGCTTGGTGACGAAATCACTCTTGCGGAAATTTTCCAAAACGCAGGCTACAACACGGGTGCTTTCGGTAAATGGCATTTGGGTGACTACGGCGAATATCTCCCCACAAATCAAGGCTTTGATTATTTCTACGGCAGTCACCATGTTAACGATATGGCTCCTTTCTACCACGTACGTGAAGAAAACGGCGAGTATGAAATCGTCCACGGTGTAGAAGAACTCCGCGACGAAAACGGCAAGAAAGACCAAAGTCAGTTAACGGAATGGATACACGAAGAAATAACCGACTGGATTACCGAACAGGTAACGGAAAGTGACGAGCCTTTCTTTGCATACTATGCAACTCCGTGGCCCCATGCCCCCGTATTTGTGGGTGAGGACTTCGAGGGTGAAACAGGTATGGGTACTTATGCGGACTGTATCACGGAATTCGACTATTACCTGGGCGAACTTTTCAACACCCTTGAGGATCTGGGTGTAATGGATGACACCATTATCGTTTTCACAAGCGATAACGGTCCCGCTCTTGAAGGCTCCGTAGGTGAACTTCGCGGCGGTAAATACCTTGCTTACGAGGGCGGTCAGAAGGTTCCCTTTATGATTCGTTGGGGTAACAACGGCGGTCTTTGGGAAGCAGGTACAACAAGAAGCAACAGCGCAACTCTTGTTGATATGATGCCCACTCTTGTTGAACTCTGCGGTATCACAGGCAACGGCGGAGAAAAGAACTATCTTCCCTTTGACAGAGAGATTGACGGTGTTTCCATTGTTCCCCTCCTTAAAAATGACACGGTTATTCACACCGAGGAACATCCCATTCTCCATATGAAACGTGAGAAGTTGAAAGCAATTCAATACACAGTTCCCACAGAGGAAATTCTCGCAAGGGATGAATACAAGGATTACGACTATGATGTTCTTACGGATAATGAGTACATCACATTCAAGTATTTCCAGAAAATACAGAATGATAACTCCGCATTCTTTGACAAATTCAGAAAGAACTGGTTACATATTTTAAGCGACGATGCAGGTGAAAACCTTAACCGCTCGTCAGTATATCCCACCATTGCCGAAGAAATGAATGAAAAGACCAACGAAATAATGAAGAACTTCAAAGAAAACCGCAGAGGTATTAACGAAGAATACTACAAATAAATAATTAAACCTCGGATTTTCCGAGGTTTAATATTTTAAAAGGAATGATTTAATTGCCCCCGCTCTCTATTATGATAAAACCCGCATCTTCATTGTGCAATATGAGGTGCAAATACTGTTTCTATCACGATGTTACAGACCACAGAGATATTAAAAGTTTCGGAATGATAACAGAAGAAACAACGGACAATTTAATAGAGAAAGCCCTGAATTTTGCAGACGGTGAAAGTGTTGCCTTTGCATTCCAGGGGGGCGAACCCACTTTGAGAGGTATTGAATATTTCAAATATTTCTGCAGCAAGGTGGAGGAACTCAATGTAAAGGGCAGTCAAATCCACTACGGATTACAGACCAACGGAACATTGATCGACAACGAATGGGCAAGATTTTTCAAAAAGCAAAATTTCCTCATAGGACTGAGCCTTGACGGTGATTTTGACAACAATTCTTTCAGAGTGGACGCAAACAGGCAAAATGCCTTTTATAAAATAATAAAAGCCGCGGACATTTTCACAAAACACGGAGTACAGTTCAATATTCTAACCGTGCTTACGGGAAAATGCGCGGACAACATTGACGATATTCTGAAATATTTTAAAAAGCGGGGATTCCGCTATTTGCAGTTCATCCCCTGTCTGCGTCCTTTCGGCGACAAATCGGAAAACGAACTCTATATGACTGTTGAACAGTACAAGCATTTTCTCATTCACGGCTTTAACGCTTATGTTAAAGATTATGTTCAGGGAAATTACACAAGCATAAGGTATTTTGACAATCTTGTTCATTTATATTGGGGTAATCCCACGGAACAATGCGGAATGTGCGGACATTGTATGCACCAATTTGTTGTTGAGGGTAACGGCAACATTTACCCCTGCGACTTCTACTGCACGGACGATTGGCTTTTGGGTAACATAAACTCCCCTACGGAGAATTTCGACACCCTCGCCCATTGTGAAAAGGCAACGGAGTTTTTACGTGAAAGCCTTGCAGTACCCGATGAATGTAAAAAGTGCAAGTTCTATCCCATTTGCCGTGGAGGCGGTTGCAAACGCTCCAAAGAGGACAGAAACTACTGCGAAAGTTACAAGTCATTTTTCAATGCCTGCCTACCGCTTTTCAGGGCATTTATTGCGGAGAAAAAGTAAAAAGCCACAAGAAAAAGCCACTCTCGGTTCATTTCTGAATCGAAAGTGGCTGTTGTTTTTATACTGATTTATGCATCGTTTCTGATTATATCGTCCAGGGTTTCGCCCTTAACGGCAATATAATCCTCGTCACCGTTTACCATAACAATGGGAAGTTTTTGAACTCTGTTATAGTTTGAAGCCATTGCGAAGTTATATGCACCCGTTGTAAGAACGGCAATAAGGTCGCCCCTTTCAACACTTTCGGGAAGCATAATTTTAGGCTGAATAATATCTCCGCTTTCACAGCATTTGCCCACAAGGTCGCAAGGGAAGGTGCAGGGCTCCTCCGCTTTATCTGCGGCAATAACGGTATATTGGGATTTGTAAAGTGCGTATCTCGGGTTATCGGTCATACCGCCGTCAATGGCAACATAATTCTTATAGCCCTCAATACGTTTTACACTACCGACTCTGTAAAGGGTCAAACCCGCATTTGCAACAATACTTCTGCCCGGTTCCATACTGATTCGGGGCTCTGCAACGGAAAGTTCTGCACATTTCTTTTTGATATATTCCGCAACCTGTCTGATGTTATCCGAAATATCAATTTCAGGGTCGTTTTCCGTATATCTTACACCGTAGCCGCCACCCAAATCAAGTTCCTTTATTTCATAGCCGAGGGTGTTTTTTACCTCTGCAATAAAATCAAGCATAATCTCCGCGGAGCGAACGAAAACGGAGGATTCAAACAACTGAGAACCCACGTGACAATGGAATCCTGCAAGGTTAATATTCTCTTTCGTGAGAGCGTATTTTGTAATATCCATTGCGGCTCCCGTTTCAATGGGGAAACCGAACTTGGAATCCACCTTGCCGGTGTTAACTGCCTCGTAAGTATGTGTATCAATACCGGGAGTAAGTCTGAAAAGGATTTTTTGTTTTATACCCTTTTCCCCTGCAAAACGGTCGAGGGCATCAAGTTCTTCCCTGTTATCGACCACAAAGCAACCCACACCGCACTCAAGGGCAAAGCGTATATCCGAATCGCTTTTGCAGTTGGAATGGAAGCAAGCGTTTTCCATATTGAAACCGGCTTTATATGCCGTATAAATTTCACCGACGGAAACAACATCGACGCCCATACCCTCGGACTCAACAATGTTATAAATCTTTTTAAAACTGCAAGCCTTACTTGCAAAATAAGGCTTTGCGTTATCACCGTAATACTTTTTTAGTGCATTGATGTATGTACGGCAGTTTTCACGAATCTTTTGTTCGTCCATCACGTAGATGGAACTATTGTATTTTTCGGCAAGTTCAACGGTACTTCTTCCGCCGAAAAATAAGGTATTGTTTCTAATTTCCAAATTTGAACTAATCATATTAAACATCCAACCCCTGTTCTCTCATAAGTTGACGCATTTTTGCTTCATTTTCAGGCTCCATTGTTGTAAGAGGGAGTCTTACATAATTCTCACCGAAGCCGATTGCCGCAACAGCCGCTTTAGCGGGAATGGGGTTAACCTCACAGAAAAGTGAGTTAATAAGAGGAAGAAGGTCAAGCTGAATTTTACGGCTTCCCTCCAAATCCCCTGCAAAGAATTTATCGCAAAGTTCCACGGTTTTCTTAGGAAGAATGTTGGCAACAACGGATATTACACCCTTTCCGCCCAAGGACATAAGGGGTACAATCTGATCGTCGTTACCTGAATAAATATCAAATTCGCCCTTTGTAAGTGCCGCAATCTCTGCAATTTGAGAAATATTTCCCGATGCTTCCTTGATACCCACAATATTGGGATGCTCTGCAAGAACAGCACAGGAAGCGGGAGTGAGGTTACAACCCGTTCTTGAGGGAACATTATAGAGAATACAGGGTTTTGTTGAAGCATCTGCAATAGCCGTAAAAGATTCAATAAGACCTCTTTGAGTTGCTTTGTTATAATAAGGTGTAACGAGGAGCATTGCATCGCAACCCACTTTGCAAGCAAACTTTGTAAGTTCAATGGCATAGGCGGTATCATTGGAACCCGTACCTGCAATAATCGGCACTCTGCCCGCGGTCTTTTCAACGGAAAAGCGAAGTACCTCCTTATGCTCTGCATCACTGAGAGTTGAGCCCTCACCGCTTGTTCCTGCGATTACAAGAGCATTAACCCCCTCTTGAATTTGCCACTCAATAAGGTTTCCGAAAGTCTCGTAATCAACGCCCTGAGCATTCATCGGGGTTACAAGCGCTGTTGCAACACCTGTAAAAACTGTTTTTTTCATATACTTTCTCCTAACAAAAAAATAATAGTTGCCGAAAAGCAACTACCTACACAAAATACTCCCATACGAGTATAAAATCATGTAAGATAGCTCTCCACCAAAAAGGTGACAGCAATACGGATCTTATTCCCCATTGCCAGATCGATTTTTTACCGTAAATCGTCTTCGGCACCTGCTCCTTTCATTGCAACGGCTTTGGCGAGCCTTGACGTCACAATTACTCTTAACAAAATGCACCTCTATCGGTTGCTAATAATATATCACACCCGTTCCCTGTTGTCAATCATTAAATAGCAACAAAGAACGGGTGTTAAAGCCTTGATTATTAGACATTTTCACATAAAACCAAGGGGGAGATTATTCCGCCGTAACAGTATCAACCCACTCAAAAATGTAGGGCTTATATTTTGAAGAATAACTGCTTTCTGCAATAAAGTGGAGCATCCAAAAGCAACCATCACCTTTGTAACAGAAAACTCTGTACTTTTTCAGTATGTTGTTATCTTCACCGCGGTAATAGTATTCGGCATAGGGCACACCGTTATACTCTTTAACCTGCACAGTATTGTTTTCTCCTATAATATCTCTGATATATTCTTCGGGTGTCATTCTGGAATAATCCGAACTTTCTTCAAAACTGTCCTTTAAAACATAAATTTCAAGTCCGTCATTTACGCAGCCCAAATCAATGGCGCTGTCTTCAAAATTTTCAAAATCGTCGGTTACGGTAATACTGAAACCGTCGCAGGAAAAAGTCTTTTTTCCCTGACTGAGTTTAAATTCTTCGGTTGTTTCATCGGTTTCGGTTGCTTGTGTTTTTCTGTCTTCAACCTCACCTTTAATGCCGATAACCGTACCGTAAATTCCCCCGCCGACCACAATGGCAATCAAAATTGCCAGTACAACTTTACCGATTATTTTTGATTTTTTCTGTTCTGATTTCATAACATAAGCACCTCTATTGCAATTTTACCACATTTCGAAGAATACTGCAACATAGATTTAGCGAACTAAAAATGAAGCCCACGAAAGTGAACCTCATTTTTATACAAGAAAATATATTTACTTTAACATTGATATAGCATCGGAGATAGTTTTTTCAAAGGCTTCCTTGCCGTATTTATCAACCTCGGATTTATTCTTTTCTCCGTGGGTGAGGCAACCCGCACCGCCTATGCAACCGCCGACACAAGCCATACCCTCAATAAAGTTTGCATTAAGTACATTCTTACTTTTTTTAAGAAGCGCCATTCTGCATTCTTCAATTCCGTCACAGGAAACGGGTTTAAATTCAAATCCATCTATATTCTGTTCTTTGATAGCCTGTGTTACCGCATCGGTCAAGCCGCCGCTTCTGGCAAAAATTCTGCCGAAATAAGATGCATTATCAAGAACATCCTCATCAAGAGTTGTTATATCAATATCACGGCTATCGAAAAGCGCCTGAAGTTCTTCAAAAGTTAAAACCGCATCGATATAGGGTTTTACGCTCTCAAGTTGTGCTTCCGCTTTTTTTGCGGTACAGGGTCCGATGAAAATTGTCTTTGCATTTTCGTCGGTTTCCTTTATATACTTTGAAATCGTGGCCATCGGTGAAAGGTTATGAGAAATCATGGGTACTAAATCGGGGAAATTTGACTTGATATATGAAACGAAAGCAGGACAGCAGGAACTTGTCAGGAAACCTTTTTCGGTCAACTCCTTAGCCTCGGACATTGCCACCATATCGGCGCCCAAAGCGGCTTCAACAACTGTATGGAAACCCATTTTCTTGAGTCCTGAAATTACCTGTCCCAATTTTGCATAGGCAAACTGACTTGAAATTGAGGGCGCTACAACGGCATAAAGTTTGTAACTCCTGCCCTGCTCACTTTTCTTAATGAGGTCAATTACATTGAGTATGTATGACTTATCGGAAATTGCTCCGAAAGGACATTGATACACACAGGCACCGCAAGCGGTACATTTGTCATTGTTAATTGAAGCGGCATTTTCCTCGTTTATGGAAATCGCCTTTACCTTGCAGGCAATCTGGCAGGGTCTTTTGCGGTTAATTATTGCGGAATAGGGGCAAACCTTTGCACATTGTCCGCACTCAACGCACTTGGACTTGTCAATGTGCGCCACGTGATGATGGTCAAAGGAAATGGCTCCCCTTTTGCAGACATCCTCGCATCTGTGAGCAAGGCAGCCTCGGCAGGAATCCGTTACCTCATAACCTGCAGCGGGACACTCGTCACAGGCGATATCAATTACCTCAATAACATTGGGATTCTCCGGGTCACCTCCCATGGCTATTTTTACCCGTTCCGAAAGAATAGCCCTTTCCTTATAAACGCAACAGCGCATTGTAGAGGTCTTTCCCGGAACGATTTTTTTCGGTATATCAATGAGATTCTCAAGAAGCGTGTCGTTCCATGCTTCCCGTGCAACCTCTCTTAAAACCTTATATTTGAGATGTTGAACTTTTGTATCAAATTTTCTTATATTACTCATTTTTCCACCTTAAAAATAACTCACTTTAATTCGTTTACCCATTTGTTTCAAGCATTTTGAAAGTTCTTCAACCAAATTCATTTTAATATTGAAGTTTATGGGAAGATCCGGATTCTGATGGGCGGGGTTAATGGCTCTGCCCACATAGAAGTTAATATCCGTTGCCTCTTCAAACAGCAATCGGCTTATAAGGGACGCTCCGTCCTTTTTGAAATTCCAATGCTCGTAATATTTATTTTCACCAAGATAATCCTGAGCATATTCAACAACCTTGTTTACGGTTATAACCCCCTCTGTTACAAGGTCGACCCCTTCGATTTCCGCAATGGGCGGAACATCGCTGTGTTCAAAAACAAGGGAGGGTTTCAAGGGCTTGCGCAAAAACTTTGCGGCTATTGTGGATGTGGTACCTCCGCAGATAATATGCTTACCCTCTTTTGAGAAAAACAGGCTCATCATTCGGTCCGCATCATCCCTGTTTGACGGGGGTCCGAAAAGCATATTCATGGGAACGCGTTTTCGGATTTTCACAACGCAAGCGGTGGCATCGTCACCGGGCTTGTGGTCATAAAGTTTATCGCACTCGTCTATGAGCATTGTTGATAAATTCTTGGCGGTGTAGCCCACGGGAGCAAGGGTTTCCATAAAACTTGCAATATCTTCACGTTTCCACCCGAAATTGTAGGCAACACCTATACCTGCGTGGGGGCAACCGTCGCTCATTGCAATGAAAATATCGTTTTCCTGAAGTTGAATAACGGATTTAAAAATCTTCTTTCCGCCGATATTCATTTCCGTTTTCGGATAATCCCAATTTTTATAGTTGCGGATTATTATTGTGTGGGGGTTGTCGTACTGAATCAGTTCCGCCGTTTCATTATTTATTAAATGGATAATGGTAAAGGTGGAATAAGCAACGCCTCTTACGGAGCAAACGGGCAGGGTTGCGGCAATGGTTTCAACACATTCCTCGAGGGAGAGCCCCTCTGCCATCATTGTGGAAATAATCTTTGAGGTAAGCGTGGAAAGAATACTTGCTTTAACACCGCTGCCCAAACCGTCGGAAAGCACGACAACCGTTGAATCCTCGCTCGGCTCCACAATATCTATGTGGTCACCGCAAAGTTGTTCGCCGTAATGATTGATGCTTTTGTAACCGATATCTGCACATAAATCATTCATCGGAAATCGACTCCTTTAACTTTGCAAGTGCGATTTTTGTTTCAGCCGCAGTTTCGCCCAGGAGGGATGCAATTTCCTGAACAATCCTCATCTGCTTATCCACAACCTTATCGGCAACTTCAACGGTCTGTCGGCTGATACTTTCTTTTCTTTCTCTTTGTTCTTCTTCGGCGGTAACATCCCTCATAATACCGATTAAAAGATGGGAATCCCTGTCATAAACGACAGTCTGTTCCACATATCTTTTGTAATCCGCAAGATATACCCTCTGATCGCTCACTCCCCGTCCTGTTTTCAAAACATTCTCAAAAACAGCGGGATCAAGAATCCTGATAACATTATCCCCGAGAATATCGGATGCATAACGTATATTCATGATATTTCTTGCAGCGGCATTGATTTGCTGAACCTCTAAGTTTTCGTTAAGCACTATGAGTCCGTTGGGCGAACTGTTAACTATGGTATCGGAAAAACTCTCCGCTTTGTCTTTCAGGAACGGCAGACACATTGATATTTCCGCCTTACCCTGACAAATGGCAATGGCTTTTTCGCGGCAGGTATTATAACCGCAGGAGCCGCAGTTCAATTCCTGGGAGGGCTTGAATTTACCCATTTGACGTAGAACACTGTTTATCTCGCTGTCCGAGGGTTGGGGATATCTGTGTTCAATATATTCAAATTGCTTTTTCAATTCCGCTCCTTTGGGCTGGGAAACAACAAAATCCTTGTCCCCTGCATAATTTGCAATGGCAATATAATCCTTAACAGTTTCAGTACGGTGATATTTTTCCATAACAGGACCGCCCATGCAACTGCCCACACAAGCGGACATTTCAATAAAGCACTTGTGAATATTTCCGCTTTCAATATCTTTCAAAGCGCCTATACAGTTTTCAACACCGTCAAGGGCAAGGTATGTATAACCCGGTGCATCCTGCACCATTGTTTTAAGTATTCCGCCGGTGGTGGGGAAAAATCTGGCGCGGCTGAAAGCGTCATTATCCGCTTCCGCCTCCGGCTCAACATTTGCTTCTTTCATCCAATTTGTAAGTTCCTCAAAGGTGAGAACAGCGTCAACAATGCCCTCATAATGCTCCGCCTCATCCTTTTTGGCGACGCAGGGACCGATAAACACGGTTTTTGCATCGGGGTAACGCTTTTTAATGTCCATACAATGCGCCTGCATGGGAGAAATAACATCTGCAAGGTATTCAAGTTCTGCAGGAAAATACTTCTGAATGAGCAAGTTGATTGAATGACAGCAAGAGGTAATGACAATATCTCTTTCCTCATCCTTTAACATTCTTTCGTATTCATTCTTAACTATTGTTGCACCGATTGCAGTTTCCTCAACATCGTAAAAGCCCAATTTCTTCAAGGCTTTTCTCATTGAGTTTATGCCCATTCCGTCATAGTTTGCAACAAATGACGGAGCAAGACTCACTATAACCTTTTCCCCTGCCTGTAAAAACACCTTTACCTTTTCGGTTTCATTGACAATTTCCTTTGCATTCTGTGGGCAGACAACAAAGCACTGACCGCAAAGAATACACTCGTTACCGATAATGTGCGCCTGATTTCCCGAAAAACGTATTGCCTTTACGGGACAATGGCGAATACATTTATAGCAATTTTTACAGTTTGATTTTTTAAGCGTTAAACAGTTAGGCATTGACCGTTACACCCTTTCAATTTTACTTAAAACATTATCATTAAAGAATTCTTTGAAATTTTCTTTTGTGACACCGATGTGAATATCATCATCCACCTGAACAGTCACACCTACACGATTGCACCTGCCGATGCAAAAACTGCCGGCAAGTGCTATATCGTTTTCTAAATGATATTCTTCAATGGCTTTTTGTAAAAGTTCGATAATATCTGCCGAGCCTTTTAAGTGGCAGGAACTTCCCACACAAACCTGAATAGTCATTTTATATCTTTCCTTTTACATTCTCATTGAAAAATTCTTCAACGGTTTCGGGGGTTACTGAGAAGAAAGTGTCATCAACGGTCACACAAACACCCTGTTGGCATTTACCCATACAGAATGTGCCGCCCAACTCAACCTTATCGCCCAAACTGTTTTCTTTAATAAGGTACTGAAGCTGCTCAACAACCTGACGTGAGCCTTTAATGTGGCATGAACTACCGATACAAACCGTAACTTTCATTATTCTTAACTCCTTTTTAATTATTCGTAATCAACAACATTTGCCCAAGAAAGAAGAAATTCACGTTCTTTCTCATTGCCCTTAACGGACTGGGAAGCGGCAACAATGGGCATCCATTTCTGAACATACTGCTTTTGGGTTTTGCTCTTTTCACAGAACAAATCAAGATATTTTTTTGCGCCTTCGATATCACCGTTGAGCCAGAAAAGGAGATATGTTCTGGCGGCGTCCGCAGATGCATTACCCTGGGTTGCGTGGGACCAGTCAAGAATATATGCTTTTCCCTCATCTGTGATAATAATATTTGAGGGGTTAAAATCGCCGTGGCAAACCTTATTGTGCTTGGGCATACCCTCCAGCCTTGTATGAAGGTCATAGCGAGTTGTAGCGTCAAGTTCGGAAGCACTGATTTTACGGTTCATTTTATCTTTTAGTTTATTAAGAAGCGGAGAAATCTTTGAATGAACCTCTAACTGAAGATCGACGAGCAATTCAATGTACTCATCCTTTTTATCTTCATTCTCGTCCATAAGTTGCTGGAGTGTTTTGCCTTTGATATAATCTGAAACGATTGCCCATTTTCCGTCAACCATTGTAACCTCAATGATTTTGGGAATATTGAGACCTGTTTCCTCAATTCTTGCCTGATTCAAGGCTTCGTTAAGAACGTCTGCCTTTGAATAGTCGGTATTGAAAACCTTAACACATTTATCTCCGTCGCGGTAAACGGTTTTATTGTTTCTTACTGCAATAACTCTGTCAAGTTTCATTGTTATTTCTCCCTTCTCTTATGCTTTTTTGCCTTTTGTATAGGGTGCTTTAACTGCGTTTGCGGTCATTCCTACACTAACATCCGCAACTGTGGGCATTGTTTTTTCCGTAAAGTGCCTGTTGCCGTAGTAAGCGTTGAGATACATCTGTTTAATTTCGCTCATAAGCGGATATCGTGGGTTGGCACCTGTGCACTGGTCGTCAAATGCCTGTTCAACCATATCATCAAGAGTATCAAGGAATATTTTTTCGTCAACGCCGTAATCCTTGATGGTCTCCTTAATGCCGACTCTTACTTTAAGGTCATTGATTGCCTTAATGAGATTTTCAAGTTTTTCGCTGTCATTTGCTCCGCCAAGACCGAGGTAATCGGCAATTTCAGCATAGCGTGCAAGAGTGTGGGGATGGTCATACTGTGAGAAAGTACCCATCTTTGCAGGGGCTTCGCTAGCATTGAAACGTAGAACTTCTTCAATCATAAGCGCATTTGCAACACCGTGGGGAAGATGATGGAACGCACCCAACTTATGTGCCATTGAGTGACAAACACCCAGGAATGCATTTGCGAAAGCCATACCCGCCATTGTTGCGGCATTAGCCATTTTTTCTCTTGCTTCAACATCCGTCTGTCCGTTATCGTAAGCACGGGGAAGATATTTGAAAATGTTTTTAAGTGCCTGAAGTGCAAGTGAGTCGGTATAATCCGTTGCAAGCATTGCGGCATAGGCTTCAACTGCGTGAGTTACTGCGTCAATACCGGAAGCCGCTGTAAGACCCTTAGGTGCTGACATATGGAAATCAGTATCAATAATTGCCATATCGGGAAGAAGTTCGTAGTCAGCAAGAGGATATTTAACACCTGTTTTTTCATCGGTAATAACCGCAAAAGGTGTAACCTCCGAACCTGTGCCTGCGGAAGTGGGAACGGCAATGAAATATGCCTTTTCGCCCATTTTTGGGAAGGTATAAACACGTTTACGGATATCTATGAAACGCATTGCCATATCCATAAAGTCCGCTTCGGGATGCTCATAAAGTACCCACATAATCTTTGCGGCATCCATTGCGGAACCGCCGCCGAGAGCGATAATTGTATCGGGCTTGAAAGCCGCCATCTGTGCCGCACCGCTCTTTGCATTTTTGAGAGTGGGGTCGGGCTGAACATCAAAGAATGTTGTATGAGCAATGCCGATTTCATCAAGTTTATCGGTAATGGGCTTTGTGTAACCGTTTTCATAGAGGAAGGTATCTGTTACAATAAATGCTTTCTTAGCCCCTCTTACCGTTCTGAGTTCGTCAAGAGCAACAGGAAGACAACCTTTTTTAATATAAACCTTTTCGGGTGCGCGGAACCAAAGCATATTTTCCCTTCTTTCTGCAACTGTTTTAATATTGATAAGATGCTTTACGCCAACATTTTCCGAAACCGAGTTACCGCCCCAGGAGCCACAACCGAGAGTGAGTGAAGGAGCGAGTTTGAAATTGTAAAGGTCACCGATACCGCCGTGTGAGGAAGGTGTGTTAACAAGAATACGGCAAGTTTTCATTCTTGCGGAGAATTCTTTGAGTTTTTCAGTTTGAGTAACCTCATTGAGATATACGGAAGAAGTGTGACCGTAACCGCCGTCGGCAACAAGGTGTTCCGCCTTACTGAGAGCATCTTCAAAATCAGTTGCTTTGTACATTGCAAGTACGGGAGATAGTTTTTCATGTGCAAATTCTTCGGAAAGTTCTACGCTTTCAACTTCACCGATAAGAATTTTTGTTCCCTCGGGAACTTCAACACCGGAAAGTTCTGCAATCTTTGCGGCACTCTGACCGACGATTTTTGCATTAAGGGCGCCGTTAATTATGATTGTTTTTCTTACCTTTTCCGTCTGTGTGGAGTCAAGGAAATAGCATCCCCTGCTTGCGAACTCGGTTTTAACCGCGTCATATACGCTTTCGAGAACGATAACGGACTGCTCGGAAGCGCAAATCATACCGTTATCAAATGTTTTTGAGTGAATAATTGAATTAACTGCAAGAAGAATATCCGCAGTATCGTCAATAATTGCGGGAGTGTTACCTGCACCGACACCGAGTGCGGGTTTACCGCTTGAATAAGCCGCTTTTACCATTCCGGGTCCGCCGGTTGCAAGAATGATATCCGCTTCTTTCATTACCGTATTTGTCATTTCAAGAGAAGGAACATCAATCCAGTCGATAATTCCCTCGGGAGCCCCCGCTTCGACTGCCGCTTCAAGAATAAGTTTTGCGGCGGCGATTGTGCAACCTTTTGCTCTGGGATGGGGGGATATGATAATTGCATTTCTTGTTTTGAGAGCAATAAGACATTTGAAAATTGCGGTTGAAGTGGGGTTGGTTGTGGGAATAACCGCGGCAATAACACCGATGGGCTCCGCAATCTTTTTTATACCGAATGCCTTATCTTCTTCAATGACACCGCAAGTTTTAGTATCCTTATAGGCATTGTAGATATACTCTGCGGCATAGTTATTTTTGATAACCTTATCTTCTACGATTCCCATACCTGTTTCTTCAACAGCCATTTTTGCAAGGGGGATTCTTGCTTTGTTTGCGGCGGATGCAGCAGCCAAAAAAATTTTGTCAACCTGTTCCTGTGAAAAAGAAGCAAACTTTTTCTGTGCTTCCCTTGTGCGTTCAATAGCTTCTTGGAGTTTTTCTGCACAGTCAACAATTTCATACTTCATATCAATCTATATCCTCCTAAAATAATATACATTGTTTTGTGAGAGCCTCTTAGTATTTTACCCTCGTTAAACTTTGTTATTATTTTAACAACCTTTGAGGAAATATGGAATTCTTAAAATATATAACCGGTGTTATCAAAAATGATAACACCGGAAATGACATCGGTATATTACGGACTAATAACAAATCCACCTTATAAATATTTCCTTTTTGATTCGCATAAAGCCGTGATGAACTGACGGTCAAGTTTTGAAAGCCTGTAACCGTTTTTGTAAATCAAAACGTCCTTATATACCCTCTTATTCTCCTCGCATTTTCGCTGTACCAGATTGTAGCGTTCAAGGAGAGTTGTAGGTGCGGGAGAAACCCACATAAATGTCTGGGGATTTTTTGACAGCAAATCAAACTGACTTGCTCTTTCAAAAATGAAAATTCTTCTGCCGATATTATCGGGAAGTTCCTCCTTAACCACCTTTGAAAGCGGCAAGGACGGAACATAGGGGTCCGCGTGGGCAATTTCAATATACCCCTTTAAATCGTCATAAGTAATGCTTTCTTTTTTTGCCAAGGGATTATCGGCACTCATTATAAGAGAATAGGTAAACTCCGTTACCAATTCAAAACAAAAGCCTTTTTCCTCAAGGGTGGACTTGAAATATTTATCATAATTTTCGGCATATCGGATTATTCCTAATTTATAATCACGTTCAAGCAAATTACGTATTGTTCTCCGGGAATTTGTTTCTTTATAGAAAATTTCCGCATCATCATCGGAAAGAGATTTTGAAAACTCAGCAAAGGCTTCTGAAATGTAACAGGCACGGGGAACGGAAATGGAAAATTCTTGCTTTTTGGCAGTTCCGTTTTTATACATATTTTCAACCTGTTCAATTTGCTCCAAAATTCTTTTGGCAAAACTCAGGAATTCTTCGCCCTCGGGGGTAAGTTCCATTCCCTTTGTTGTGCGGTCAAAAATTGTTATGCCTAAATCCCCTTCTAATTCCTTTATTGAACGGCTTATGTTCGGAGTTGCCACAAGCAATGTTTCCGAGGCTTTTCCCAAGGAGCCCTGCCTTGCAACTTCAACTGCATATTTCATGTGTAATAAATTCATAATGTACCACCCACCCTTGTTACACATTATTATAACACCGCAACATCCGAAAATCAACAAACATATAATCAGTTCACTTGTATATAATCGGTTCATATAATACTGTAACTTTTACAGTTTTACTTGAAAAGTGTTTTGAAAGTAACAACCCACATTTTTCCGGAGATTATAAATCTGTAATTCATTATATGTCCCCTTTTTCTGCACATTCAAATTAAAAATTAAAAATTATATTTTCGCATAAAAAGGGGTTGACAACATATAATTATAGTGATATAATGTTCAAGCACTCGGGAGAGCGCAACAGTTAAATATCGCGGAGTAGAGCAGCCTGGTAGCTCGTCGGGCTCATAACCCGGAGGTCGTGAGGTTCAAATCCCACCTCCGCAACCATGGTTGGCTACCAAAATAGATGACAGCCCGAAAAACCCAGTAACCATCACGGTTTCTG
>JBJFGF010000027.1:0-35007 GCA_051892415.1 Acutalibacteraceae bacterium
CATTTTTTCCTAACCCCGCGGGGTTGTTAAAAATGTGTAGATCGCATAAAACACTTTAATATATTGGGTCTATATTTCCTCCGAACAACTTAACTGTTATTAAGAGTAATAAAGCCCGAAAAACAAAATAAAGAATATTGTTTTATGCTATGAACAAACTTCGCCGCTCGCCGTATTTTTATACGGCTTCGGGTAACCGCCGACAAAGTTTTCTTTGTCGGCGCTCAGTTTATCCATTCTACGCATTTTTTCCTAACCCCTTAAAAAACACAGGGGCTGTAAAAACTTTCGTTTTTTACAGCCTCATTTTTTGTGTTCACATTTTATGCCGAATCAATTCATATCAATGGGAGAGATTCTGTCCTCCTCAAGAGTGATATTCGACTCCCCGTATATTTCCATTTGAAGTGTTTGTGCGGCAAGGGGGTAATCCACCGCCCAATACCAGACGTCACCGGAATGAGCCTTTCGGGAGTCCTCGTCGGGCATTACAATCTGCTTAACCTCGAACTTTGCCCAACCGCCTACAACGGCTTTTGTGGCAAGGGAGATAATCTCCGTTTCCTCGTAACTTGTTTCAAGATAGGGCAAAAAACTTTTGATATAACCGGGAATTTCCGAAGTTTGAACGGTTGACGCTTTTTGAAGAAGCCCAATCATAACCTGACGTTGTCTTCTTGTTCGGCTCACATCGCCGTCGGAGTCACATTTTCTGCTGCGGCAGAAAGCAAGTGCCTCGTCACCGTTTAAAGTAACCGCGTCACCTGCGGAAATACTGAAACCGTAGCCCTTGTTTATATAATCCGCTTCGTACTGCTGAACGGGAACTGTAACCCCGCCCAGTTCGTCGATAACCGCTTTAAAGAAAGCGAAGTTTATCATTGCGTAGCCGTCAATTCTTATTTTGAAATGATTTTGAATTGTGTTAACGAGGTTGTCAATTCCGTAGAAAGGAAATGCGGAGTTGATTTTATTAAAACTGCCCACACCGTCGGGTGACTCCAGATAGGCAAAACTGTCGCGCATAATGGAAGTCAAGGTAATTGTACCTAATTTTTGGTTTACGGAAACAATAATCATAGAGTCAGTAAGACCGGAAACGGTATTTTTGTTTCGGGTATCAACACCCACGCAAAGAACATTTATAACATCCTTGCTGTACATAATATCTCCGCCGTTTGTTGCCCATTGGCGAAGCGCTTCCTTGAACTGAGTGGCGTTGCCCTCAAAAATTTTGTCGAATTCCGGGTCATCCGCCAAAGCGGTGGGCTGGGTTTCGTCATCAAAATCGTATGTGAGGGTATCTTCAACCTCCATGGGCGCCTCTTTCAGACTTTTGTAATAGTTAAAGCCAACGGCAAACAGACCGATGCAAAGCACCAGCAGGAAACAAAGGATTGCAATGAAAATCTTTTTTCCTTTTTTGTTCTTTCTGTTTTTCTTAGCCATTTTTATCACCTGAAAAATTTTTTAGTCCGCATTTTTCATACCGAAATACGAAGTTTTAACTGCCTCCTCGGACATATCGCAGGACAATTCGTAAATGGGGATATCCGTCAAAACCTTGTTCAGCATTTCAAGAGTATTCCCCATAAGCGCTTTGTCGCGGGGACGAACGGTTTGATCCATAAAAAGTTTTAATGCCTTGATTCCCGGAATCCGTTTTATACTGTTTTCGCCCCTTGAAAGGAATGCTATTCCCCCAATGGGAACACCCGTATTTACGCTTTCGTCGGTTTTTCCGCTCCAGGGCGTGCCGTAGGCATAGTAAACGCCGTCAATGCACCTTATGGCAGGTTTATCGTCATTTATTATTCTTGAGCCGGGCAAAAATTTGAGCCACAAATGAGTGTGGGTTGATTTTCCCGTTCCCGAACGGGCGGAAAACAAATATGCCTTTCCCTCGTATTCCACACACGAGGCATGGAGCATTATTCCTCCGAAACGGGTAAGTTGTTCATAAAAATAGCCGCCGCTCCAAAGGCACTCACATTCACCCAATGTCATGTGGGGATTTTCCGCCTGTCTGTCCAGATAGAACTGTCCCGACACATCAATTAAAATATCTGTTTTTTCTTCATCGGAGCAGTAATAAGGTCCCAGCCGTGCTACAAGAAAGTCGCTTTTCACATTCATTTCCACGACTAAATCCGCAACTTTAATTTTCAATTTCTTACTCCAATATTTCAAATTTTTTCAATTTTTCGAGGAAAGAGTCCAAATCCGCTCTGATAACGGATTCCTCCGCGTCATACTCGCTTTTGATTTCTCTGACAATTTCCTCGTAGTCCTTGCCGTTTTCAAGGGCTTTCCAAATAATTTCCGCGGGGCCGTTAAGAGTAATCATTCCGTGAATTTTTTCCACCGCGTCACCGACGGGAACAACAATGGGTGTCCCCGCCACGGTTTTTAAAATGTAATTTTCATTCAATTTCATAAATCTCTCCGAAGTTATAAATCAGTCCGTCTCGTTACAGTCGGGACAGGTGCAAAATACCGAGCCGTCCTCAAAAATAACATATTCATATTGAGGGCTTTCGGGATCGTCAAAGGGGCAAACGGGGAACTCCCCATTGCTCAAATAAGTATAAAACAATTCATTGTCCAGAGCAAGTTTCTTCAGATAGTGGCCGTTGTCACAACCGTCCGAGTAAGAAACGTCGCCGTAATCCTTCCAATAATGCCCACGGATATCACCCAAGGTTAAATCCTTGTCAAAAACCGTGTAATATTGGTAGTCATAGGATGAATCAATATTGAGTCCGTCAGCGGGAGTGTGCTGTTTTTTAACCGGTGTACCGCCGTCAGCCCATGAGGCAATATTAATTTTTTCCTGTCTTTTGCCGTTATCAATCATACCGTACATAGCCTGCTGTACCGTGGTTTCAATAATCAAAGCCTGGTTGCGGCAGTCCTTTCTCTTCTGGGATTTCAAACCGCCGGCAAAAAGAGGTATCGCCACCGCAGTCAATATGCCCATAATCACCAAAGCAATAGCAAGTTCCGCAATCGTAAAGCCTTTTTCGGAACGCAAAAATCTGAACATGAATACCACCTCACAAATTATCACTTTCATTTTACCACATTGTATTTTGAAAAGCAATACAAAGATTACGGCAAAATAAAGACTTACCGATATTTCCCAACCCCATACACAGAAAAAAACTCCCGGGTTTTCCACCGAAAGTTTTTAGTAATCAAGTTGCTGACTTATTAAGGGGAACTGCGTGTTCCGTATTAACGGTGCCGCCGTCAACTTTTTCACATCTTGTTGAAACAGATGCTTTTTTGTCGGCATCAGGTGCTTCTGTAATTGTTATTACAACCCTATTGGAATCGTTGGGACAGGTCGGCGGAATCTTAAACATACCCTTAACCTCGTCCGTCACGTCTTTTTCCGCGCCGTCCACCGTAATTTTAATAGCGTCCTCTTGCCACTTGGGGTCGTCCTTACCCCCGCTTAAGGTAATGGTACCGGAAACTTTTTCCGTTGGCATCAGCATAAGCCAATTGTTAAAGGAAGATAATATCTCCCTCTGGTTACCGATACAGGCTCTTTTCACCGTATTCGCCGTAACCGCGGAAAAAATCGGAACCGCCACTGCAACAAGGATTGCCATAATAACAACGACAATCATAAGTTCAACAAGAGTAAAGCCTTTTTTTGATTTTAAAAAATTGAGCATTTTTGTATATCTCCGTTAATCCCGAAAACTGTACATACCTTTACTCTAAAAAACTCCCGGGTTACCCGGGAGTTTCCGATATTAAAAACCAAATCAGGTAGTAGTATTAGGAACTACGTGACCGTCTACAGTACATGAAGTTCTAACAGTTGACTGTTTGCCGGTTGCTGCGTTGCCCACTTCAATATCTACTGAAATTACACCATCAGCGGGACAAACGGGAATAGTTTTGAATAAACCTCTGATTTCTGCCTCGTTAGCAGACATATCGCCACTCCATGCAGAGAACGCACCAGCTTCCTGACCGCCGGAAACCTTGAAACCACCTGTAACCTTTGAGGGCTCAGGCTGAACCATAATCCAGTCACCAACAGAGGAGATGATCTGTCTCTGGTTACCGATACATGTTTTCTTCTTTGCGTTTGCTGTAACAGCTGAGAAAATCGGAACTGCAACTGCAACGAGGATTGCCATGATAACAACAACGATCATCAATTCAACGAGGGTGAAACCCTTTTTGCTCTTCATAAATTTAAACATTTACGAACAACTCCTTTAAAAAATATTTTTTAATATTACAGGTAAGTGTTTTTTCACCCTCACCGTAATACCGTTTTGTTTGTATCAAAAGCATCTTCGCACCCTCTCGGAGTTTGTTCGTAATCTTTCGGAGTTTTGTTTAAACTCTTTAAAGTTACGTTCGCACCCTTTCGGGAATGTTCCGTACCTTTGCTACACCCACATAATAGCACAACTGCCATTTTTTGTAAACACTTTTTTCTAAATTTATTTATTTTTGACAATTTGCACAACACAAAGCCTTAACTATTGTCGATTTTGCAACGTATTTCTTTCGTTTCACCCTGCTAAAGCGGTAAACTGACCCAAAGATTGAAAAACTAATGGATTTACTAATCGAAAACATAAGATAACAGAGCACTGTAACACACACGGTTTATAAAGCCCTCTTCACTGCAGCAAACCGAACATTATCCCACAGCATTGTTCACAATACTCTGATAGTCGTTGCCGTCAACGGTACCGTCGTTATTACAGTCCGCCGCCGTTGCGTAAATCCCCGGAAGAGTCCCGTACCCCCGGGAAGCCAGACACACCGCAGCGCAGTCAATAACATCGCATACGCTGTCGCCGTTCAGGTCCCCCTCAACAATCAAGGTGAAATCCCCGAAATATTCCCCCTCGTCGTAAACGGAAATAACCGTACCCGTGCCGTAAAACTCAACTTCTCCGTATGTATGACTTGCAACGGGTGTGGCGGCGGCAGTTGCGGAAAGTCCCAAAACCTCAGTAATATCGTTACTGTTTTCGGCACTTGTAAAAATGAGTGAATTCTCATAATCCACTGTTGTGTTCTCCGTATCCTGCATGGGTGTTTCCCCTGTATTGCCGCTGATAAATTCATACTTCAACCCGTTTTTAATTGCATAAATATGTGCAAAACTTCCCTTTACGCAGTATACTGTGCCGGAAAAACCGCAGAAAATCAAATCCCCCATTGATTTAACGCTTACGGGAATTACAACCCTTTCAAGTGAGGTGCAGTTCATAAATGCACGGGATTCTATTGCTTTTACACCCTCCTCAATTTCCACCGATGTAATAAATGTATTCCCGCTGAAACAATCGTTGCCGACTGTTGTAACAGACGCGCCCTCGTATTCACAGGGAATAGAAACTTCGGCTTCCGTGCCCGTATATGACAAAAGCCTGTATGTTCCCGACTCCGTTGTTGCAACATCGAAATTACATTCAAGACAATGGGGAGAAAGGGTATCTTCTGTTTTTACAGCCCCGCAGACGGAACACTCGTATGTTTCGGTGTGGGGGTGGGAAGTCAGGGCGCTTTTCAGAACAAACTTATGTCCCAATGCCGCCAAAGGAGTAATGTCCCCCTTGTCACCGCAACGGGAGCAATGATGGGATTTACTACCCTCTGTTGTGCAGGTGGGGGAAATATCAACGGTCCATTCCGTTGAGTAGTCGTGACCTGTGGGGGCGATGCTTTGACTGTAAACACCGCCGCAACGGGAACAGGTTTTGCATTTGTTTCCGCTTTGGGTACAGGTGGGTTCTTTTTCCGCAACCCATTCACCGAAAGTATGAAGGGAATCGTTCTCAAAATCGGCTATAAAAACATTACTGCCGATTTCGATATCGTTTTCGGGGGCAGCGAAACTGCGATACTCCCTGCAATAAAACTCCACCCTTGTATCTGGATGGCTAAAATCATTTACATTGAATGTAAAAGTCATATACGGCTTTTGGGTTGCACCCGCCTTGTAATCAACGTCATCGGAATATATGTGGGCTATTACGTATCGGTCGTTGCAGTCAACCATACTGCCCTGTGCATACATACCGCCCACATTTTCGCACTCTCCGCCGTCGCCGTCATCAACCATATATGCCCCCGTGTTTTCCTCATCCACCGAAAGCACATCGGGGTCATAAACCGCATAGACCGACGCTCCCGACAAACATACTTCGGGATTTATATAGACCGTGAAAACAAGTTTGTTATTTTCCGCGCAAGCACCTTGTACGGAAAAAGGCATAAATACGTCCTCATCCGCCCCTTGAGTTTTAATTACACCCACTTGTGCCGAAAAGGAACTTAAAACGAATATTAAAACAAGAGCAACAGCCAAGCCTCTTTTAATAACCTTTTTCAACGCAATTCCTCCGAATAAAAATCACATAATATACCATTATATTTATATTCTGCAATATTCAGCATATTTTTTCAATTAGCATTTTAAACAAAAAAGCCATCAGTCTATTGACTGACGACTTTTGTTTATACCGTATAATATATATTTTTTAGCCTTGACCGCTTCCGATTGAGGCAGGGGTTTTACCCCCTCCAATTTATAGGGAATACCGCGTTCTCTGTACTTGTTAACACCCATTGTATGATAGGGCAAAACGTCAAGACCTTTGAGATTTTTCAATTTTCCGATAAATTCACCCAATTTTATTAAATCCCCTTTGTTGTCGGTATAACCCTCCACAACAACGTGCCTTATCCAAAGGGGGATTTTCTTTTCTTCAAGAAATTTCGCAAAGGCAAGAATATTCCCGTTGCCGTGTCCCGTCAAAACCCTGTGTTTTTCGGGGTCGATGTGCTTTATGTCAAGCATAACAAGGTCGGTACATTCCAAAAGCCGACTTAGTTTTTCCGAATATTCCCCGTCCTCTTTGAAAGTAATTCCCGAAGTGTCAATGCAGGTGTGAATATTCTCCTCCTTGCATTTTTTGAAAAGTTCCGTCAGAAAATCAATTTGTAAAAGGGGTTCTCCGCCGCTGACGGTGATGCCTCCCTTACTGTAAAAAACACGGTTTTTGTTGAATTCCTCAATGATTTCCCCGACGGTTATTTCCTTTCCCGCTTTCAAATCCCATGTGTCGGGATTGTGACAGTAAAGGCAACGCATGGGGCAGCCCTGCATAAAAATAACGTATCTTATGCCGGGACCGTCAACCGTGCCGAAACTTTCCTTTGAGTGAATAAATCCCGTCATTATATCTTATCGTGGAAAGTTCTTGAAATAACCTCGTCCTGCTGTTCCTTTGTGAGTTTAATAAAATTTACGGCATAACCGCTGACTCTTACAGTAAGTTGGGGATATTTTTCGGGATGCTTTTGTGCGTCAAGTAAGGTTTCCTTTGAGAAAACATTTACGTTAAGATGATGTCCGCCCTTTTGAACGTATCCGTCAAGAAGGGAGACAAGGTTATCTATCTGATTCTGCGTTGCAGCCATTATAATGACCTCCTGTATTATAAATTAGTTTACTCCCCGTCGGTGTCAAGACCTTCAAAGAGTGTGGGACTCATACAAGCCCCGTCCGTGCAATCGAAGTTTACTTCAATATCCCCTGCAAAGATTTGGTCATCCTTGCCGAGTGCCCCGGGAATAATTGAGAATGTGTTTGAAATACCGTCCTGTGCATCCACAAAGGGAAGTTTCGCAACGGATGCAAGGGACGCAACCGCACCCTTGGTATCACGGCGGTGCATGGGGTTTGCACCGGGAGCAAATGCCTCGCCTTTCTTACGTCCGTCGGGAGTCGCACCGGTATTTTTGCCGTAAACAACGTTTGAAGTAATTGTAAGAATTGACGTTGTGGGAATACCGTCACGGTAGGTATGATTCTTTTTAATGTGGGTCATAAAGCGGTGAACAATGTCATAGGCAATCTCGTCAACAAGGTCGTCGTCATTTCCGTATTTGGGGAAATCGCCCTCAACCTCGTAATCCACAACAATGCCGTCCTCGTTACGAATTGTTTTAACTTTTGCA
Source organism: Acutalibacteraceae bacterium (assembly GCA_051892415.1). GTDB lineage: Bacteria > Bacillota > Clostridia > Oscillospirales > Acutalibacteraceae > DTU089. Next base: position 8,011 of record JBJFGF010000027.1, read on the forward strand.
TATTTAATTGCAGAAAGGGAATCCGCAACAACGGAAAGTCCCGCAATACCCGTAGCAAACCAACGGGTTACCTTTTTATCGTGGAGTGCCATCTGGATTTTTTCGTAGCAATATTTGTCGTGCATATAGTGGATTATGTTAAGGGTGTTAACATAAACCCCTGCAAGCCACTCCATCATTGCGTCGTATTTTTCCATAACCTCGCTGTAATCAAGGTATTCGCTTGTTATGGGGCGGTACTTGGGAGCAACCTGTTTACCGGAAATTTCATCCACTCCGCCGTTGATGGCATAGAGAAGGCATTTTGCAAGGTTTGCCCTCGCTCCGAAGAACTGCATTTCCTTGCCCACTTTCATTGATGAAACACAGCAGGCAATGGCATAATCGTCACCGTGGTGGAAACGCATAAGGTCATCGTTCTCATACTGTACGGAAGATGTTTCTATTGAAATCCTCGCACAGAAGCGTTTGAAATTCTCAGGGAGTCTTGTTGACCAAAGCACCGTAAGGTTGGGCTCGGGTGCGGCGCCGAGATTTTCAAGGGTGTGGAGATAACGGTAGGACATTTTTGTTACCATGTGACGTCCGTCAATGGAAACACCGCCGATTGACTCCGTAACCCACTGGGGATCCCCTGAGAAAAGCGCGTTGTACTCGGGGGTTCTTGCGAATTTAATAAGACGGAGTTTCATAATGAAATGGTCAATCATTTCCTGGAGTTCTTCCTCTGTGAAAACACCGTTCTTTAAATCTCTTTCGGAATAAATATCAAGGAATGTGGAAGTTCTGCCCAGGGACATTGCGGCGCCGTTCTGCTCCTTAACTGCGGCAAGGTAGCCGAAGTACAACCACTGAATTGCTTCCTTGGTATTTCTCGCGGGCTGTGAAATATCGTAACCGTAACTCATTGCCATTTTTTTAAGATCTTCAAGAGCGCGAATCTGCTCGGAAAGTTCCTCTCGTTCCTGAATAATGTGGGAGTACATTGCGGAACGAGTTGTTTCCTTTTGCTCCATCTTGTCCTCAATAAGTCTATCGACGCCGTAGAGAGCAATTCTTCTGTAATCCCCGATAATTCTGCCTCTGCCGTATGCATCGGGAAGCCCCGTAATAATGTGACTTGAACGGCAAGCGCGCATTTCGGGAGTGTATGCGTCAAAAACACCAGCGTTGTGAGTTTTTCTGTGAATTGTGAAAAACTCCTTGATTTCGGGATCTATTTCATAGCCGTTGTCCTTGCAAGCCTTTTCCGCCATACGAATACCGCCGTAGGGCATTAAGGCACGTTTAAAGGGCTTGTCCGTCTGTAAACCCACAATTTTCTCCAAATCCTTGTTAAGATAACCGGGACCGTGGGAAGTAATTGTGGAAATCACCCTTGTGTCCATATCAAGCACACCCCCCGCTTCTCTTTCCTTTTGGGAAAGTTCAAGGACCTGATCCCACAAGGTGAGAGTGGCTTTCGTGGGGCCTACAAGGAATTTTTCATCTCCGTCATAGGGCGTGAAGTTGTGTTTTATAAAACTTCTTACATTTATCTCTTTTTTCCAGGTTCCTGCTTCGAAACCTTTCCATCCGTCGTAGTTTTGAATCACTGTTATATTCCCCTCTAATCAACATCTTTGATATTTGAACTGTTTTATTACAGTATCATTATACAGTATTGAAACTTCCCTGACAATGCATAAGGTTGCAAAATAAAAAGCAAAAAAATGCGTTTTTTTGTTAACAACGCAATAACAGCGCAAAAATCAAGCCACAAATTATTCTATTTTTGTTAAAATATACCTTTTTATGTTTTCTTCGCTTCAATCCCGAAATACCTTTTAAATATTCTTTGCATTTTTTTAAAATTTATGTTTTATAACAAAACGGAACAAAAAAGTTGCGGAAATTCCCACCTCTCTTTTTAGAGAGACAGAAATTCCGGCAACTTTTTCATTCCGTCTTAACCAATTAAAAACTAAAGATAATTTTATTCAATACTTCCTGTTTTTACCGAATCAAAAACTTCTTCGATTTCCTTTTCGGGTGCTTTTGTGAGAAGTGATACAACCACTATGCAAATTGATGAGAAGATGAATGCGGGAAGTAACTCGTAAATACCGAAAGCACCGCCAAGTTTACTGATGGCAAATTTCCAGATAAACACCATTGCCGCGCCACTGACCATACCTGCGATTGCACCGTAACGGTTGGTACGCTTCCAGAAAAGGGAGAACAGCATAAGGGGTCCGAATGTAGCGCCAAAACCTGCCCAAGCAAAGGAAACGATTTCAAACACCTTGCTCTGAGGGTCTTTTGCAATAAACATTGCGATAATGGCAATAACAATAACGGAGCATCTTGCAACAAGCATTCTCTTTTTATCGGAAATCTTAACCTTTGCCGCGCGCATAATATCCTCGGAAATACTTGAGGATGCCGCAAGGAGTTGGGAATCCGCAGTTGACATGGTAGCCGCAAGAATACCCGAAAGTATAAGACCCGCAACGATTGCAAGGCCGATACCCTCGCCGCTGATAGTTTTTGCGATTTCTATAATGATGCGTTCGCTGTCCTGAAGGTCCGCAACAACGCCGCTTTTTACAACACCGTAACCCACAATACCGATGACAATGGCGACAGTCATTGAAATCACAACCCAAATTGTTGCAACACGGCGAGCAAGTTTAATCTTTTCAACCTTTTCAATTGCCATAAATCTGAGAAGAATGTGGGGCATACCGAAATAGCCCAGACCCCATGCAAGAGTTGAGACAATGGCAAGGGCTCCGTAGGGCTTTGTACCCGCAGTACCCGCAATGGCCTCGCTTACACTGCCCGCACCGTGGGTAACGGTAAAGTTAAGGTAGCCTGCAAGGTTTTGCGCATTGTCGCAAACCACATTCCAACCCCCTGCATAGTTGATACCGAAACCGAGCACAACAATAAGAGCAAGGGTCATAACAATCGACTGAATGTAGTCCGTAGTGGAAGCGGCAAGGAAACCGCCCAATGCGGTGTAAATAACTATTACAATACCGCTGACAATCATAGCCTGTAAATAGGGAACACCGAAAAGGGACTCAAAAAGTTTACCGCAAGCGGAGAAACCCGATGCCGTGTAAGGAATAAAGAAAATGATAATAACCAAAGCAGCAACAACCCTAAGGATGCCCTTATCATCTTTATATCTTTTTGAGAAGAACTCGGGAACCGTAACAGCGTCCAATTTGCTTGAATAAATACGAATTCTCTTTGCAACAATGAGCCAGTTAATGTATGTACCCACCGCAAGACCTATTGCCGTCCAGGACGCCTCCGCAAGTCCGCAAACAAGGGCAACACCGGGCAAACCCATAAGAAGCCAACTGCTCATATCGGAAGCCTCCGCGCTCATTGCGGTAACAAAAGGTCCCAATTTTCTGCCGCCAAGATAGAAATCCGACGTGCTTTTATTTTTCTTTGTAAACCATGCACCTATTGAAACCATTATGCCCAGGTAGCAAATAATGGTTATCAGAATTGCAATTACATTACTTTCCATAACAATCTCCTTCTAAAAAAACATAGAAGTATAATACCACACTGTGTTTATTTATTCAACATTTATTCAAGATTTTTTCAAAAAATCCCGTGATACAGTATTTTTCCCTTGTGTTTTTATCATATTTATGTAATAATAGTCGAACATTTACAAAAGCATTTTGAAAGAGGTTTTATAATGACTGAAAAAAGAAGCAGTTTTTCGGGAAAGTTAGGTTTCGTCCTTGCCTCCGCAGGTTCTGCGGTGGGTTTGGGCAATATATGGCGCTTCCCCTATCTTGCCGCAAAATACGGGGGTGGCATTTTCCTGCTTGTTTATTTGATTCTTGCGCTAACTTTCGGATTTGCTCTTATGTGCGCTGAAATTGCCATAGGCAGAAAAACAGGGGTCAGCGCCATCGGTGCTTACGGAAGACTTAACAAAAGTTTCGGTTTTCTCGGCAGCGTGGCGGCGGTTGTACCAATAATAATTCTCCCCTATTATTCCGTTATCGGCGGATGGATTGTCAAATACTTTTCCACCTTTGTTATAGGCGGAGTAACTCAAGCCTCACAGGACAGTTTTTTTGACAGTTTCATTTCCTCGCCCCTTGAACCTGTTCTGTGGTTCCTGTTTTTCCTGGGCGCCACCGCGGTCGTTGTTCTTTTCGGTGTCGAAAAAGGTATAGAAAAGGTGAGCAAAATTATGATGCCCCTGCTCATTGTGTTGACGGTTTTCATCGCCGTTTATGCTCTTTTTCAACCCGGCGCAACGGCGGGTCTTAAATATTACATTACTCCGGATTTCAGTAAGTTCTCCATAACAACCGTTCTTGCGGCAATGGGACAACTTTTTTACTCCATGAGTCTTGCAATGGGCATTATGATTACTTACGGCTCATATATGAAAAAGGATGTTAACCTTGAAAGTTCCGTTAAGCAAATTGAATTGTTCGACACGGGTATCGCCTTTTTCTCCGGTCTTATGATAATTCCTTCGGTATTCGCCTTTTCCGGCGGCGACGAATCGGCTCTCGGCAAGGGACCCAGTCTTATGTTCGTCACATTGCCCAAGGTTTTCAACTCCATGCCCGGCGGCTCCCTTATAGGAACGGTTTTCTTCCTTATGGTGCTTTTTGCGGCTCTTACCTCGTCAATTTCCCTTATGGAAACAATCGTTTCCATGTTTATTGACAAACTTAATCTGTCAAGAAAAAAAGCCTGTTTGTCGGTTTTTCTTCTCTCGGTAATTTTAGGGCTTCTTTCCACTCTCGGTTACAGTATATGGAGCGAAGTAACCGTGATGGGCTTTCAGTTCCTGGACTTCTTCGACTTCATCAGTAACAGTATAATTATGCCCGTCGTGGCATTACTGACCTGTATTCTTGTGGGCTATGTTATCAAACCACAGGCGCTTATTGAAGAAATCGAGCAAAACGGCAAATTCAAAAGAAAAACCCTTTTCACAGTTGTTATTAAATATATTGCACCCGTCTGTATAGTGGCAATCCTCATTTTCTCGGTTTTGGAGAACACGGGTATTATAAAAGTATAACTCGTCCGAAAACAACATATCACCCGAAAAAGAGCAATTCTTTCTCGGGTGATTTTTATTATATTAAAGATTAACTGCGTCAACAAATTTCAGGAATTGAGCCTTTCCCCCGTCATTTCGGGCAAAAACACCGCATTGACCGAGAATGTCCGCAAAGACCTTTCCGATTTCATCCTGCAAAATCTTTTCACAGTTGTCCTCGGTAATTGCATTGTTTTTCTTTATTTCCTCAACCCATTGGGCATGCTTTGCAATAGTTTCGTTTGCGGTAATATCTTCGCCTTTTATGACGGCATTTTTGAGAAGCGCCATTTCCGTTTTAAGTCTTGAGGGAAGCACCGCAAGTCCCATAACCTCAATAAGACCGATATTTTCCTTTTTAATGTGGTGATGCTGCGGATGGGGATGGTAAACACCGTCGGGGTATTCCTCGGTTGTAATGTTATTTCTCAAAACAAGGTCGATTTCAAATTTTCCGTTTCTGAAACGTGCAATGGGTGTAATCGTATTGTGGGGAGTGCCGTCGGTTTCGCTGAATATGAAAGCGTCCTCGTCGGTATAGTTTCTCCATTTTGCAAGAATTTTTCCGCTTAATTCACAAATTCTGTTTGTATCGTCACCGGCAAGGCGAAGCACCGACATTGGCCATTTTACAATACCCGCGTCAATATCCTCGTAACCCTTAAATGTCACCTTTGTTTCAACGGGAGCCTTCGCCATTGCAAATTCGTAGTTACCCCCTTGAAAATGGTCGTGGGTAAGAACGGAGCCGCCCACGATGGGTAAATCCGCGTTTGAGCCCACAAAATAATGGGGGAATTTTTTTACGAATGCAAAAAGTCTTCGAAAGCCCTGCTCACTTATTTTCATGGGTGTATGCTCACCGCTGAAAACAATGCAATGCTCATTGTAATAAACGTAGGGAGAGTACTGCAAGCACCAGTTTTCTCCCTCAAGTTCAAGGGGAATTACGCGGTGATTCTGCCTTGCAGGGTGGTTAACACGTCCTGCGTATCCCTCGTTTTCGGGGCAGAGCATACACATGGGGTATGAACTCTGTTTCATTTTAAGTGCCGCCGCAATGGCTTTGGGGTCCTTTTCCGGCTTTGAAAGGTTGATTGTTATGTCAATATCGCCGTATTCGGTTGGAGTAACCCATTTAACGTCGTTTTTTATTCTGTATTCTCTTATGTAGTCGCTTTTTCTTGAAATATTATAGTAATACTCCGTTGCTTTTTCGGGGGACTCCTCATAAAGTCCGATAAATTTCTTGATAACCTCGGAGGGTCTGGGGCAAATAGTGCCCATGATTTTCGTATCGAACAAATCCCTATATACAACGGAATCCTCACAGAGCCCCTTTTCGCAGGCAAAATCAAGAAGTGTTTTCAATATTTCTTCAAGAGTTGCATTTTCAACCGCCTGAGCCTCCATTTCGATTGAGTCAAGTTCCAACACCTCAAGAACTCTGTTAATTGCCCATCTTTCATCGAGGCTGTCCAGAAGCCCCTCTTTAATTCCGTATTTTACAAGAGATTTCACTGCACTGTCAATTGTCATTTTTATACCCCCATGTGTTTATATCAATATAATTATAACAATATTTGTTTTTGTTGCAATATATTTAAAAAAAATATTGAAAAATAAAAAGAAAGGGAATAAAATGAAATCATCATTTTTTAAAGGAGTGAGTTTATGTCATTTGACGCATTAAAAGTGAAAAACGATATTGTGAAATGGCTCAGAGATTGGTTCGAAGTTAACGGCAAGGGCTGTAAAGGAGTTGTGGCTGTATCCGGCGGTAAGGACAGTTCCGTTGTTGCGGCACTTCTTGTTGAAGCCCTGGGCAGGGAAAACGTTGTGGGTGTACTTCTCCCCAACGGCGAACAGTTTGACATTGACGTTTCAAAAGCACTTGTGGAGCATTTGGGAATACAAAGTTACACTATTAACATAAACTCAGCCTATAAAGGGATTACGGAGGAACTGGAGAAAAACGGTGTGGAGGTTAACACCCAGGCAAAAACAAATCTCCCTGCCCGTTTGAGAATGTCAACGGTTTATGCGGTTTCCCAAAGTGTTAACGGCAGAGTTGCCAACACCTGCAATCTTTCGGAAGATTGGGTGGGCTATGCCACAAGATACGGTGACGGCGCCGGTGATTTCTCCCCCCTGTCCAACCTGACCGTTCAGGAGGTAAAGGCGGTGGGCAGAGCCTTGGGACTTCCCGAAATGTTTGTCGAAAAAGTACCCATAGACGGACTTTGCGGCAAAACCGATGAAGATAATTTAGGCTTCACTTACGCAGTTCTTGACAGATATATAAGGGAGGGCGTGTGCGAGGACGAGGAAACGAAAAAGAAAATCGACCGTATGCACGAACTCAACAAATTCAAACTCCAACTTATGCCGTCTTTCCCCTATAACCCGTAAACCAAACAATACACAAGGCACTCTCCTTTTTCGGAAAGCGCCTTGTTTTTTACTTGAATATCGCTTTGTCAATAAGTTTGATTTCATTTTTCCTGCAACCCTCAAGTTCAAAAACAACAATTTCGTTGACCTCTTTGAGAATGGGTGCGGGAAGATACAGGGTGTATTGGGGACCCCTCTTTAAAAATCTGCCTAAATTAAAGCCGTTTACATAGACAACCGCATTGGTAAAACCGCGCATATCAACAAAGGTGTCCGTCTTTTCCCTTGCTTTGAAAGTACCTTTCATAAAGCAGGGGAAATCCCTGTGGCTTTTCTTATACTTTATATCGGGTGCTTTGTCAAGTTCCATACAGTAAACGTCCCAGTCAACAATCGCCTGACCGCCCAAATAGATCTCTTCAAGACCTTTTCTGTCATAGATTCGTCTTGCGTAGTTGACTCTGCCCAATGCCTGAACAAGAATATCAACCTTGATTTCACCGTTAAATGCCTTTACGGGTACGGAGAAACTTTCCTCAAAAAGCGCCTTGCCTTTCAGTTTTGTCCTGTCGTAAATGTGCTTAAGTTCGCCGTTTATGTAGATATAGGCAATATCGTGAACACCGAAAGCGTTCAGTTCCGTATCGTCATAATAGCCTTTGAGAGTTGTACTGTAAAGAATAAAACCGCTGTTCTGTCCGTAATGCTCCATATATTCGGGGCTTACGGATTTCTTGTGGGTTGAAATTTTCTTATATACATCCTTTAAATCCGCAAATTCCGTTAAAGCGACCTTGCCGTATGCCCTTGTTTTTGAGTCATCGGGAAGCGGCGGAAGTTCTTTTCCTGTTTTCTTTGCCATTCGGTCGCGGAGTATAAAATATTTATCCGTGTATGCGCCGTTCTCCGTCAGGGGTGCACCGTAATCGTAACTTGTGGTAGTGGGACAGTAGCAATCATAGTAATTGGCACCCGATGAAAAGCCGAAATTCGTTCCCCCGTGGAACATATATAAATTGAAATTTGCGTCCTCTTTAAAAAATCCGTCAAGGCTTTTGCCCAGAGTTTCCTCGGGATTGTCCGTGTGGTGCTTTGTGCCCCATCTGTCAAACCAGCCGCACCAATGCTCACCGCACATAAGGGGCTTGTCGGGTTGGAGAAGTTTCAAATCGTCAAAACGGCTTTCGTTATATGTGCCGAAATTTGCAACCATTAACTCCTCGGGAATACCGCCCCCGGAGAAGAAATATTTTGTTTCTCCGTCGGAGGTGAAAAGTTGTATATCAATACCGAGTTCCCGGATTAAATCACGGAGCCAATACATGTATTTTTTATCTCTGCCGAATGAGCCGTACTCATTTTCCACCTGCATTGCAATAAGACTTCCGCCCTTTGAAATTTGATAGGGAACAAGTTTCGGAATAAGAACTCTGTAAAAATCCTCAACCTCCTTAATATAGGTTTTGTCCCAACAACGCAAACGAATATTTTTGTCTTTGAGAAGCCATGCGGGAAGCCCCCCGAAATCCCATTCCGCACAAATATACGGACCCGGACGGACAATAACATAAAGTCCCAAATCCTGCGCGGTTTTAATGAATTTTTCAATATTGAGCATTCCCTCAAAATTGAACTGATTTTTTCTCGGCTCGTGATAATTCCATGGTACGTAGGTTTCAACGGTATTAAGTCCCGCCGCTTTCAATTTCAAAAGTCTGTCAAGCCAATATTCCTCGGGAATTCTGAAATAATGCATTGCCCCTGAATAAATATGAAATTCCTCGCCGTTCATGTAGAATTTTTTATTTTTGATTTCCAACATAGTAACTTCTCCTTGATATACATACATATATATCTAATTATACTTATAAATCCCCCCAAACACAAACTAAAAATAAAAAACGGCAACTCCACCAAAGGAATTGCCGTCATTTTGTGTTATATGCCTAATTACAGACGTTTCTCGTCCTCATCCCTCTGCTTTTTGGCATTGATTGCAAAGGGAATTCCGAATCCGAGACCGCCCCCCGCAACAAAACCGCCTGCAAGGAACAGCCACCAAAGAGGATTTTGAGGCTTCTCCTCTTCCTCAACTTTTTGGGCTTTCACAACCTTTTTCTCTATTACGGTTTTTACCTCTTGAGTCTGTTCGAACTCATTGCCGAAATAGTCCTCGTAGGTAATCTTTATTGTGCCCTTGACCTCACCTGTTTTATTACTGTCAACCTGTAGATTTGCGGATACGCTTGTGCTTTCACCCACAGGGATTTCCCCTGTAAAACTACTGCCGCCGGACTCCAAACCCTCAATATCAAAATCCACCTTGCAGTTGTAAAGGGTTGCCTTGCCCGTGTTCATAAGGTTTACGTTGATACTGACCGTGTCATCCTGTACCACTTTTACGGGAAGTTTCGCTCCGTCAAAGGTGAGTTCCGCCGGTTGGCGCACCTCGACCCTCAAAATATCGTTGGCGGAATAACCGCCCCCGTAGGAGTCCTCGTACTCACATACAAAATTCAACCTGTGTTCCCCCACCGTAGCCGAGTAAATGACTTTAACATCAATTTCCCATTGATATGTTTTTTCCGCGCCGATTGAGGAAATGTATTTTGTACCCATTCCGTCGGGACGGATTTCATCGGTTTCGTCACCTACGGACAGTTTAATATTCTTCACCGCCTTTTTGGAGTGCATATTTTTAAGGGTAACGGTTATTTTTCCGTCCTTTTCGGGAGTCAGATAATCATTTTCCACAACATAGCCCGTCACCATAAGGCGGGGTTGGGAGTTGTCCTCGGGAACATATTCGACGGCATCCTCTTTTTCGACAACTGTCTCGGTAACTTTTTCCGTGGTCTTTTCCGTTTTATTGTCCGTCTTTTCCCCTGCGAAGCAAGTAAAAGAACACAGAATAATACAGAGAATTAAAACTAAAAATCTTTTCATAATTCACACGACCTTTTACAGTTCTCTTATGTTTTCAACTATACTGTTTTTGATTTCTTTTCTTATTTTAGTATATACGCTCAAGGAACAAATTACAAACAAAATAATACTGAAAAGGATTATAACCCAGGGATTGAACACAAGAACATTGGCAAGTCCCAAAGTATCATTGGTAAGTTCCAGAATCCCGTAGGACAGGAAGAATGTGCCGAAGCCTATTCCGAAGCCCCATTTAAACATGGAGAGAAGTTGTAGCACATAGGTTTTTGCAATTACACCCTTGTTTGCGCCCACCGCGCGCAAAGTTCCTATTTTCTTTTTGTCCTCTTTGATATTGGAGGCTATTGTGTTGTTTATAATACTTCCGCAAATTGTGAAAAGCAGTATTACAATGGCATACATGAGCAATGTAACATTGCGGACGGTTTCCTGTGTTTGCTTTCTGCTTTCGTAATTTGAAAAGAAAACAGAGTTATCAACAAGTTTTGTAATACTGTCTCCCAAATCCACGATTTGAGCGTCAATTTCGTCATTGCACTCATCTTTTAACTCGAAGAACAGTCTTCTGTACTTCGCTCTGGGGAAAAGATGCTCCAGACCCTCAACCGTTGTAATCAGGGAAATGTTTGAGGCGGAATCGAACTGATAAACTCCGTCAACGACCGCGGCAACCTCCACGGTATTGTTATGGGCTTTCAAGCCGTCTTTTTCCACATAACCTTCCCCCGTCAAGTCATAGTTCGGGTTTGAAACCTCGCTGTAAAGAACGCTTAAATTCAGTTTATCCCCCACATTAAAGTCCCTGTCCGCTTCGGCAATAATTTCCACGGTTTCCTCCGTGGCGTTATCTATATGACTGCGTTGACTGTATGCGGCAAGATACTGCCCGTAATCGAACGTAACACGGGTTAAATATACTTTTTCCGGTGCTTTTAAAATTACCTGTTCGCCGCGGTTGAGTTTTCCTATATCAATATCTAAATCCTTGAGTAAATCCTCTTTCTCAAACAGTTCCTCATCCAGAGCGACAATCTCACCGGCAACAAATTCCCCGCTGTAACCGGCGGCATTTTTAACATCAGAATAATCCCGATTGCTCTTGCCCAAAACCTTTCTGTAATTTGTTTCGTCAAGGTTAGCGATTTCATTTTCGTCTGCGGCACGGAAATTTTCGGAAGCGATTGCACGGTACGGGGACAATTCGTCCGATAAAATATTCACATTTGCCGACTTGTAGCCGTAAGCAGCCCCTATATTTTCATTCATTAAAATCGCCTGCTTGTGATTTTCCGTAAAACCGGTGTTGCTTTTCGGGTAATTTACTGCGTAATAGTTACCCCACGTGGACAAATACAAATCATAATCGTAGTCTTCGGTTATAAAATCATCCTTTGCATATTCAAGATACGACACCGCATAGGAGGAAAATACTATTGTAATCACAAGGAAAACGCTGACAACAATCAACTTTCCTTTGGAAATAACAAGATTTCTCTTTGCAATAAGTTTTGATGTTTCGAACTGCTTTTGAGTTTTAACCTTTTTGTTTTTCAGTTTTCTTGTGGCGTCAATATTTCTTATTGACTGCATGGGGGAAATTTTTGACGCGGAAAGTAAAGGTATGAAAGACGCACCCATAACACAGAGAACACCGAAAATACCGCAAGCCAGAAGCACCCATAAATTCGGTTTAAAGTATGCGTTGTCAAAAACTCTGCTCAACACAAGTTTTACAGCCCCGTAGGAAATCAAAAGGCTTACGGGTGTGGAAATAAGGCTTAAAATAAGCGCTTCCCTGCCGAAAAGTTTGCGGATTTGCCTTTTTGTTGCGCCCACGGCTCTGTACATACCGATTTGTTTTTTGCGTTCCTTAAGATTTGTTGTAAATGTGTTTACAATCCCGATTAAAGAAGCAAGGAGGAGTATTGCAACAACCACCCAGACGGCAGCCATAGAATAAGAATTTTCGGAAACAATGTCACCGATACCCCCGCTGACATACACCATATTTCCCGCTAAATCGTTCCAATCCATGCCGATTTCCGCCATTTTGTTGTCACTTTTATTCATATCAAAATAGGCAATTCTGTTTTCCTTACCGCCCGAATCCACGGTTTCTTTTTCGCTGACAAAGGCGGAGGGAAGATACTCTTTGTTTTCAATATCGTAGAGAATATTTGCCCGTTTATCCTTTAAAATACCGCTTAAAACAAAGGATTTTTCCTTTATCTCGGGCATCAGGTTGAATCCGTTCTGATTTTGAAATTTCAGGGTGATTGTGTCACCGACTTTTGCGTTAATACCCAACTGCAAAAGGGTAGTTTGCTCAATGGCAATCTCCCCCTTTTCCTCGGGATATCTGCCATCGACAAAAACGGGATATACTTTTTCTTTTGCCTGTTCGCTCAACTTTGCAATGGGGGTGCCGCTTAATCTGTCGTTTCCATCGGTGAAAACGAAACCAAGGGTTGAGCCGTATGCAACGTCTTCCACAGCCCCTGCCAGTTGCGCTTTGGTAAAAGCCTCTTCATTGACGCCGCTGCCGAATTGGTCATAAAGACCGCATTCAACCTTTTTTTGCTCCATGGACGTACTGTAAACGCTGTATGCAAAATAGATGATGCTTGAAGAAAACACCATGGACAGAACAATGCCCAAAACCATCAGGGCATATCTTTTCTTCCTGTGCTTCAGGTTTCCCAAAGCAAGGGAATTAAAGGTTAGTTTTTTCTTTTTCATATAATCACCCATTATTCTTACTGTCGGAAACAACAGCACCGTCCTCAATTCTTATAACCCTGTCCGCCTGCTCGGCAACATGCAAATCGTGGGTAACAAGAATAAGGGTTACCCCTAATTCCTTACTGACATATTTAAGCAGGGAAAGCACCTCGCGGCCGCTTTTGCCGTCAAGGTTTCCCGTGGGCTCATCCGCAAAAAGTATGGATGGCTTGTTTGCTAATGCTCTTGCAATGGCGATTCTCTGTTGCTGACCGCCCGAAAGTGCCGAGGGCAAATGGGAAAGTCGGCTTTCGATACCCAAAAGGTCTATTATCTTTTTCAGATATTCCTCGTCGGGTTTCTTTTTATCAAGCATAACGGGTAGCAGAATATTCTCGTAACCTGTCAACTCTTCTACAAGGTTATATGCCTGGAAAACGAAACCGAAACGGCGGCGTCTTAATATGGAAAGTTGATTATCGTTGTATTTATTAAGGCTTTCCTCGTTGTAAATAACTTCCCCCGAGGTTGCATTTTCAAGACTGCTTAAACAATGGAGAAATGTAGATTTACCCGAACCCGAGGGTCCCGTAACGGCGCAGAACTCCCCTTTTTCAAACTCCAGGGAAACATCGTCAAGAGCCACGACGGTGTTCTCACCGCTCATATATTCTTTTCTGAGATTTTTACATTCGATTATTTTCAAAAAAAGCACATCCTTTCCTAAAACCGAGTATTACTTTTTTGCAATTTTATTATATAATACCAAACTTGCTTTTTCGTGACTTTAATCTTAAGATTTCGTAAGAAAAATAAAGAAAAAGTTCCGTAATTCAAAAAAATCCCGACGGCTCACACCTTCCTATACGGAAAGCAAAGAACCGCCGGAATATTTATGTTTTTGATTTTAAAATACACTTCTTCCCGCTTACTTCTTACCTCAAATCGCAATTCCCCCGTCAATTTCGGGAAAGCACATTACAATATCAAGCCCCACTCCGTTATTCATCGCGCTTATTGTTCCGTGATGCTTTTCCACAATCGCCTTTGTAATTGCAAGTCCTATGCCCGCGCTTTGGGGTTTTGAGTTCTTCGTCCTGTAAAAGCGACGGAAAAGTTTCCCCTCATCCTCTTTGTCGATACCTCCGCCGTTGTCGGAAACGGTAACGGTAGTGGATTTCTCGCTTTTTTCAACCGTTATTTTGATTTTACCGTCATCCCCCGTATGCTCGCAGGCATTTTTAACAACATTTCCCAAAGCCTCCGTAAGCCATTCCCTGTCGCACCTCATAAGGCTTTCGCCCGAAACGTATATATCTTTTTCGGGGAAAATGTGATTCATATCAAGGACAATGCTTTTCAGAATTTCGCTTATTTCATAGTATTGAAAATCCATGGTGTATGCGTCGTTCCTGATTTTTTCAAGGTGCAGGAGTTTTGCCACAAGTTCCTCTGTTTTTTCCACAAGTTGAAGTTCTTTTTGTGTATGCTCCGTGGGGTTTTGCGCCATGTCCATTTCAAGATATAGCCTCAGACCCGCAATGGGTGTTTTCAGTTGGTGGGAAACATCCGCAATAAAGTCCGTATTTTTTTTCGTTTCGTACTCCGTGTTGTGCTTTTGAAGTTCCAGAGCGTTTTGTAAATCGCAAACGGAATTTTGAAGCGGGGCAAAACCGTCGTCATTTGTACTGAATTTCGTAAGTTCGCCCTTTTCAAGATATTTTTCTATACTCTTTGTAAGGAGTTTAACCCGTCTTTTGTTCCTGAAAATTAAAGCAATCAGAACAAGCACGGCAACCAGAAGAACGGCACTTAAAATAATCAGGAAAAATTCAAGGGTACTCATTTTGAATTCTCCCATCTGTAACCGATTCCGCGGACGGTAACAATATGCTCACCGCCGATTTTTTCACGGAGTCTGCTTATATGTACGGAGAGGGTGTTGTCGTCAATAAACGACCCGCCCTCGTCCCAGATGTTCTGGAGCAAAACTGCCCTTGTCACAATAACTCCGTTGTTTCTTACGAGTGCCGAAAGAATCTGGAACTCCGTGGGTGTCAGGAAAACGTTGGCGCCGTCCTTTTTAACCGTCATTGTATTCATATCTATTACAATGTTTTCGGTTTTATAAAGGGTGGATTTGCTTCTTCTTAAAAGGGCGCGTATTCTTGACAAAAGTTCCAATAACTTAAAGGGCTTTGTCACGTAATCGTCCGCCCCCGCGTCAAGTCCGCGTACCACCTGTACTTCATCATCACAAGCGGTTAAAAACAAAATGGGAACGGTTTCATTTTGGGAGCGAATAAAGGAACACATATCAAAGCCGTTTCCGTCGGGGAGCATAACGTCAAGTATAATCAAATCAAAATTATTCCGTAAAAATTCCGACTTTGCCCCCTCTATTGTCCCCGAAGATACCACTTCGTAGCCCTCTTTACCGAGCATTTCACAAAGTCCGTCCCTGAGGAAAACATCGTCCTCTGTCACAAGAATTTTAACCGCCATACATATCACCTTTAATAAGCATAACACAGGACGGAAAATAAATCAAATTAAGATTTTGTAAGAATTTATTCAACGGTTACGCTTTTTGCAAGATTCTTGGGCTTATCAATGTCGCAACCTAAAAGTTTTGCGGTGTAGTAACTTAAAAGTTGCAGGGGCAACACAAAAAGTGAGCCCCGGAATTCCCTTTGGGTTTCGGGTACTAAAACCGTGTCCCCAACGGTAACGGCACAGTCCTTTTCGCTTTCGTCGGTTATGAGAATCACCCGCGCTCCCCTTGCCTGCACCTCGCAGATATTACTGACGGTTTTTGAAAACACCTTGTTTTTACCGGCTATTGCAACTACGGGAGTACCGTTTTCTATGAGGGAAATTGTGCCGTGCTTCAGTTCCCCCGCAGGATATGCCTGGGAGTTAAGGTAACTGATTTCTTTCATCTTCAAGGAGCCCTCTGCGGCAATGGCATAATCCGTGAGCCTGCCGATAAAAAAGATGTTTTTTTCCCTATATATCTTTGCGGAAAGTTCTTTCATTCTGTCGGCGGCAGAGTTTAGAGTTTTCTCGATTTTTTCGGGCAAAAGCAGAAGTTCATCAACAAGTTTTCGGTATTTTTCTTCGGCAAGCGTGCCCCTTATTCTGCCCACAAAAACAGCCAGAGCATAAAGGGAAACAAGTTGTGCGCTGTATGCCTTTGTTGTTGCAACCGCCACCTCACGACCTGCCGCGGTATATATGACATTTTCGCTTTCCACCGCTATGGCGCTCCCTTTTACATTTACAACCGATATATTTTTCGCTCCGTACTTTTTTGCAATGCGAAGCGCCGCCAGAGTATCCGCAGTTTCACCGCTTTGACTGATAAAAACACAGAGAGTTTTTTCGGAAATGAGGGGTTCGGAATACCTGAATTCCGATGCAATTTCAACGGAACAGGGAATTTTACAGAGATTTTCAATTACATTTCTTCCGCAAAGCCCCGCGTGGTAGGCGGAGCCACAGGCAACAATCACGATTTTTTCAAGGGTGTTTTTTATAAAATCCTCCTGTATTGAAATGTGGGGAAAGCAAATACTTCCGTCCTTTATAAAAGAAGTCACCGTATCTTCAACGGCTTTGGGTTGTTCGTATATTTCCTTGAGCATATAATGCTCAAAATCCCCTTTTTCAAGTCGGGAGGAATCGTAATCCGTATTTTCGGGGAATTTATCAATAAGTTCCCCCGACGGATTGTAAAAAGTCATACCGCTTTCCGTCAAAGCGCAGATTTCCCCGTCTATCAGGCGGTAAATCTCCTCGGGTTCTTCCTCAACCGCACACAGATCCGAGGCAATATAACACCCCGTTTCCCCCTTTACTGCCACAAGGGGACTGTTTTTCCCCACGGCAAAAAGAGTACTTGGGAAATCTCTGCAAAGAATACCGAAAGCAAAACTTCCCGTTAATTCCTTACAGGCTTCGCTGATGGCAGAAATTACATTTTCTTTATAAAATTTCCCTATAAGTTGAACGGCAACTTCCGTGTCCGTTTGAGATTCAAAATCAACACCGCGCAAAAACGTATTTTTCAGTTCCTCTGCATTTTCGATTATGCCGTTGTGAACAAGGGCAAATTTTCCCGATTTATCAATGTGGGGGTGGGCATTTTCCTCTGTGGGACTGCCGTGTGTTGCCCATCGGGTGTGACCGATACCGATAGTGCTTTCGGGATTATCTTTTTCAACATCCTTTCGGAGATTTGAAATTCTCCCCTCTTTTCTGTAACGGCATATTTCACTGCCCGTAATCCCCGCCACACCTGCGGAATCATAGCCCCGATACTCAAGATTTTCAAGTCCCTTTAAAAGTTGTGGAAAAACATTGTTTGTTCCCACCTTGCCGATAATTCCGCACATATAAAACAACTCCTTTTTTCTTATTCTATCTTTTCAACTCCTTAATTATTCATACATTTTTCATCAAAAAAACAAGACAGTAAAAACACAAGTTCTTACTGTCTTGTTGTAAATAGATATTGAATTAAACCTTAGTCACGGAAATAAATACCTTTTCGCCGTTGATATCCCACTCTTTAGCGTTGGCACCTGCTGCGCCACCGCTGATGGAATCGGAAAGAACAACCGTAGAAATTGTTTCTTCGTTATTTTTTGCAATTCCGAGAAGTTTGTCATTACCCGTGAGAGTAACATTTATTCTGTCCGTAACATTAAAGTCGGAATCTTTTCTCATGGTCTGGATTTTACTGATAAGTTCTTTTACAAAGCCTTCCTCAATGAGTTCGGGGGTAAGTTCCGTATCAAGAGCAACCGTAACTCCCCTGTCGGATACTGTAAAGACACCCTCTTTCTGCTTTGTTTCAAGGAGAATATCTTCGGGAGCAAGTTCAACATCACCGCTTGCAAGGTTAAGAACTATCTTACCCTCTGCATCAAGGGTTGCCTTTGCGGAGGAATCAAGAGTTGAAAGAGCCTCTCTGATTTCTCCCAACTGCTTGCCGTATTTGGGACCGAGGGTCTTAAGTTGGGGTTTGAAAATGTAGGAAACAAATCCCGAAGCGTCATCCACGAAATCAACATTCTTAACATTAAGTTCATAACGGATAATGTCGGTAAAGTAGCCCTCCACCTTTTTGTCGGACTGAACATACATAGTGTTAAGGGGCTGACGGTTTTTGATGTTGGAACCGTTTCTTGCGGCTCTGCCCAGTACAACAATGCTTACAACCTCGTCCATATTCTTTTCAAGTTCTGCGTCAATAAGATCCTCACGAACAACGGGGAACTCACAAAGATGCACGCTTTCGGGAGCGGATTTATCAACATTGCAAACAAGGTTTCTGTAAATTGACTCAGCCATAAAGGGAATCATGGGGGCCGCCGTTTTTGCAGTTGTTACAAGGGCGGTATAAAGGGTCATATAAGCGGCAATCTTGTCCTCGGTAATGCCCTGTACCCAATAACGCTCTCTGCCGCGGCGAACATACCAGTTACTCATTTCGTCGGTAAATTCCTGGAGTGCCTTTGCCGCCTCGGGAATACGGTAGTCCGCAAGGTTATTGTCAACCGCTTTAACCATTGAATTGAGTTTTGAAAGGAGCCACTTGTCCATTACGGAGAGTTTGCAATCCTCAAGATTATATTTTGTGGGGTCAAAGTTGTCAATATTTGCATAGAGAACATAGAAAGAATAGGTGTTCCAAAGGGTGCTCATAAATTTGCGTTGACCCTCAACAACCGCTTTGCCGTGGAATCTGTTGGGAAGCCATGGAGCGGAGTTTGTATAGAAATACCAACGGATTGCGTCGGCGCCGTAACTTTCAAGTGCATCAAAGGGATCGACCGCGTTGCCCTTGGATTTACTCATTTTCTGACCGTTTTCATCCTGAACGTGACCGAGAACGATAACATTCTTGTAGGGTGCTTTGTTGAAAATGAGGGTTGAAATAGCAAGAAGTGAATAGAACCATCCGCGAGTCTGGTCAACTGCCTCGGAAATGAAATCCGCAGGGAACTGTGCTTCAAAAAGTTCCTTGTTTTCAAAAGGATAGTGGTGCTGTGCAAAGGGCATTGCACCGCTGTCAAACCAACAGTCAATAACCTCGGGAACACGGTGCATTTCCTTGCCGCAATCGGGACATTTGATTGTAACCGCGTCAATGAAAGGTCTGTGGAGTTCAATGTCCTCGGGACAGTTGTCACTCATTGATTTGAGTTCTTCGATTGAGCCCACGGAGTGACGGCAACCGCATTCACATTCCCAGATGTTAAGGGGTGTACCCCAATATCTGTTACGGGAAATACCCCAGTCCTGAACATTCTGGAGCCAGTCACCGAAACGGCCCTTACCGATGCTTTCGGGAATCCAGTTGATTGTGTTGTTATTTCTGATAAGGTCATCCTTAACCTCGGTCATTTTAATAAACCAGGATTCTCTTGCATAGTAAATAAGTGGTGTGTTACATCTCCAGCAATGGGGATATTCGTGCTCAAATTTGGGAGCGTCGAAAAGAAGTCCCGATTTTTCAAGGTCGATAAGAACGAATTTGTCCGCATCCTTAACGAATGTTCCAGCGTAGGGAGTGGGCTCGGTCAGTTCGCCCTTGCCGTCAACAAGTTGAACAAAGGGGAGGTCATATCTTCTGCCCACCTTTGCGTCGTCCTCACCGAATGCGGGAGCAATGTGAACAATACCCGTACCGTCGGTCATTGTAACGTAACTGTCGGCGGTAATGAAAAAACCTTTTTTATTCTGTTTATCGCAAAGGGGCTTAACATAATCAAAGAGAGGCTCGTATTCCTTGCCCTCAAGGTCAATACCCTTGTAACTCTCAAGAATTTCGTAAGCAGGGGCATCCTCCGTTGCAAGTTTTCCGAGAACCTTGTCAAGAAGTGCTTCTGCCATATAGTAGGTGTAGCCGTCCGCGGCTTTAACCTTTACATAAACATCATCGGGGTTTACGCAAAGAGCAACATTTGAGGGAAGCGTCCAGGGGGTTGTGGTCCAGGCAAGGAAATATGCGTCCTCGCCCGCTACTTTAAAGCGAACAACTGCGGAACGTTCTTTAACAAGTTTATAGCCCTGTGCTACCTCGTGGGAGGAAAGAGGTGTTCCGCAACGGGGGCAATAGGGAACAATCTTAAAGCCCTTGTAGAGAAGATTTTTCTCATAAATCTGCTTGAGTGCCCACCACTCCGACTCGATAAAGTCATTGTGATATGTTACATACGGGTCATCCATATCCGCCCAGAAACCAACCGTACGTGAGAAATCCTCCCACATACCTTTGTACTTCCAGACGCTGTCCTTGCAATGTGCTATAAAGGGTTCAAGACCGTATTCTTCAATCTGCTCCTTACCGTCAAGACCCAGCATTTTTTCAACTTCAAGTTCAACGGGAAGACCGTGGGTATCCCAACCCGCCTTTCTGGGAACCATAAAGCCCTTCATTGTGCGGTAACGGGGAATCATATCTTTAATAACGCGTGTGAGCACGTGACCGATATGGGGTTTTCCGTTTGCGGTGGGGGGACCGTCATAGAAAACGTAGGGCGTGCCGTCTTTTCTGTCCTCAATGCTTTTTTCAAAGATTTTGTGTTCTCTCCAGAACTCCTCAATCTTCTTTTCCTGCTCAACGAAATTTACGTTGGGGGAAATAGGATCATACATTGACTTTACCTCCAATAAGTAAAATTGATATTTTGAAAATAAAAAAGTCCCGTCCCGTAATACAGGACAAAGACTCACTTTGCAACCACCTATATTAAACGTACAGTCATACGCCGTTCTGTAACGGTGAACCACCGGAGGAACTTACTCATTTCAGCACTCGGCTCGGGAGTGATATTCGACATCCTCGCATCCTGTCGGGCTTACACCGTCCCCGACTCGCTTTTTTCCGCAAAGGAGCTACTGTCTCCGTCAATGCCTTTCATACGCAGAATATAATATCACGAAACCTCGAATATTGCAAGTATTTTTTGCCGTAAATTAACAATGGAGTAATTTATTTTTTTATTTCCTATTGGCATACGTGATTTTTTATTATATAATGTTTTATAATAATGAAATAGGAGGAGTTATCTTGAGCGGTAAATATTCCGTCCCTCTCAGAAAGGTTATCAATACCCATTCGTTTGAAATCATATATATGCCCGACAAACCCGACTCGGAACTTGTTATACGTTCCCAGGACGTTAACAGACCCGGGCTGCTCTTTGCCGGGTACGAAAAATTCTTTGACCCGGAAAGAATTGAGTTTATCGGACTTGCGGAAATGAGTTATCTTGATGAACTTGACGAGGAAACAAAAAGAAAGCGTCTTGACCTTTTCTTTTCGCTGAAGCCCCCTGCGGCAATAATCACCCGTAACATTGATTATCCCGATGTTATGCTGGAACTTGCACAGAAATATGAGGTTCCCCTTTTGAGAACCGCCGAAATCACCTCACAGATTACCGCAACCCTGATTTCATATTTAGGAACGGAACTTGCGGAACGTATAACCCGCCACGGTGTTATGGTTGAGGTTTACGGCGAGGGTATACTCATTTTGGGCGACAGCGGTGTGGGTAAAAGCGAAACCGCCGTTGAACTTATAAAGCGCGGACACCGCCTTATTGCGGACGATGCGGTGGAAATTAAAAGAGTATCTTCAAAAACACTTGTAGGCTCCGCCCCCGACAACATCCGTCACTTTATGGAACTTCGCGGAGTAGGTATAATAAATGCCCGTAACATTTTCGGTATAGGTGCCGTTAAACTTACGGAAAAAATAGATATGGTAATTCAACTTGAACCCTGGGACAGTCAAAAGGCTTACGACCGTCTCGGACTTGAGGACGAATACATAACAATTCTCGGAATAAAAGTTCCCTCCACAACCGTTCCCGTAAAGCCGGGACGAAATCTTGCAATCATCATTGAAATTGCCGCTATGAATAACAGACAGAAGAAAATGGGCTACAATGCGGCAAGGGAACTTATGCAACAACTCGGTATGGAAGATTTTGACGCACCTCAAAAGGAAGTTGACGCATGGGACTGAAAAATTTTCGGTTCGGATTTTAAAAGCATAATAAATGAACATAAAGGAGAAGATATCTATGTATAGAATCGGTGTTGACCTTGGCGGTACAAATATAGCCACGGGCGTTATTGATGAAAATTATAAAATTATCGGCAGGGGCAAGGTTAAAACCCGCGCGCCCCGTCCCGCAGAGGAAATCTTTGCTTCCATAAAGGAAGCCGCAGATATGGCTGTTGCGGACGCAGGTGTTTCCTACAACGATATTTCTTCAATCGGTATCGGCACTCCCGGCTCCGTTAACAAGGACACGGGGGCCATCGAATTTTCCAACAATCTTAAATTCCACAATGTACCTGCAAAAAAAATGCTTGAAGATTTATTCGGAAAACCCGTTTTCCTTGAAAACGACGCGAATGCCGCCGCTCTCGGCGAGGCTGTCGCAGGTTGCGGAAACGGTGTTAAAAACTTTGTGGCGGTAACTCTCGGCACGGGTGTGGGAAGCGGCATCATTATTGACGGGAAAATATATCGGGGAAGTAACTTCTGCGGCGGTGAAATGGGTCACATGGTTATAAATGTTGACGGTATTCCCTGCAACTGCGGCAGAAAGGGTTGCTGGGAAAAATACGCTTCCGCAACCGCTCTTGTTTCCCAGGCAGTTGAAGCAATGGAGGGCAATAAGGATAGCCTTCTTTGGAAAACCTGCGACGGCGATCTTAATCAGGTTGACGGCAGATCGATTTTTGCGGCGTTGGATTTGGGCGATGAAGTTGCACAAGCAGTTATCGACAGATATCTCTACTATGTCGCTGTGGGTATCGCAAACATTATCAATGCTCTCCAACCTGAAACAATTTGCGTAGGCGGAGGAATCAGCGGTCAGGGCGAGAAAATTCTCAAGCCCATCCGTGAGATTGTAAAAAGTGAACGCTACAGCGTTTATGCGGATAAACAGGCGGCAATTGTTCCCGCGGCTCTCGGCAATGATGCGGGAATTATCGGTGCGGCATTACTTGACGATTGACGGTGATTGAAATTAACGCTGAAATTACAAACAGACTATATGATTTTTCAATGGCGTTGGGTTGTAAGGCATCAAAAAACGAAAGGCTTTCCAATCACATATCATTTAAAGTGGGCGGACCCTGCCCGCTTTTGATTGAGCCGAAAAACGAAAATCAGTTAAAAAATATTCTCAAAGAAATAAAAAGGGAGAATATATCCTTTGCCGTTCTGGGAAACGGCACCAATGTTCTTGTTCCTGACGAGGGCATTGACAAGGTCATTGTTAAAATCGGTGACGAAATGACAAAACTTTCCCTTGAGGGCGAGGATGTTATTTCCTGTTCAGCGGGAACAAAGGTTGTAACCCTCTGCAAATTCGCCTTGGAAAATTCTCTTTCGGGACTTGAGTTCGCATACGGTATCCCCGGTACCTGCGGCGGTGCGGTGTTTATGAATGCGGGAGCATACGGCGGAGAGGTTAAGGACGTACTTTCGGAAATAACCTACCTTACTCCCGATTTGGAATTGAAAACAATGCCCGCAAAGGAAGCGGAACTCTCCTATCGTCACTCCGTTTTCAAGGAGAACGGTTGCGTTGTTGTATCTGCAAAATTCAAGTTAAAAAAAGCACCTAAAGAGGAAATTAAAAATGCTATGGCGGATTTCCTCTCCCGAAGAAAAGATAAGCAACCCCTTGAATATCCAAGCGCCGGCAGTACATTTAAAAGACCCGAGGGCTATTTTGCGGGAGCACTTATTGAACAGTGCGGTTTCAAGGGAAAAACCTTGGGCGGCGCCCAAATAAGCGAAAAGCACGCAGGATTTCTTATTAACAAAAACGGCGCCACCGCCAAAGATATTCTGGACCTTATAACGCTCACACGAGAAACCGTAAAAAAAGAAACCGGCGTCACTTTGGAGCCGGAAGTCATTATATTGAGGTAACTATGTCATTTTCTACGGACGTTAAAACAGAATTAACCGGACTCATACCCTCCGTCTGCTGTACAAAGGCGGAGGCTTTCGGTATGCTCCTTTTCGGCAGGTCATTCAGTATTTCCGAAATTTCTCTTATGACGGAAATAAAAAATGTTGCCGAGCGTTATTGCACAAGCATACGCGACCTCACGGGTGTAACACCCGAACTCACTTGTTCAAAAGCCGGAAATTATAAAATAAGTATTCTCCAAAAAACGGACAGGCAGAAAATTCTGGAGTTTTTCGGATATACGGGAAAAGAAATAACCTTAAGAATCAATCTTTCAAACCTTGAACAAACCAACGAGGACTGTTGTTCAAGGGCATTTTTGAGAGGGGCTTTCCTTGTTTGCGGAAGCGTTACGGATCCCGAAAAAGATTACCACATTGAATTCAGCGTAACAAAAGCAAAACTTTGCGAGGATTTAATGCAAATTATTGACGATTTGGGATTGAAATGCAAAAAAATCATACGGAACAACAGTTATGTTGTCTATGCTAAGGAAGCGGATTCCGTTGAGGATTATATTGCCATAATGGGTGCAAACAATGCTTCATTGGATGTTATGCGCACCCGTGCAATGAAAGATATAAAAAATCAAATTAACCGCCGTTCAAACTTTGAATCGGCAAATATGCTCCGTTCCATTGAGGCGGGGTTAAAACAGGTCGACCTCATTGAAGAAGTGCTGTCAAAAATCAAACTTTCCGATATGACGACGGATTTAGCCCAACTTTGCTCATTGCGCCTTGAAAACCCCGATATTTCCCTGGACGAGTTGGGAAAGATGATGAGTCCTGAGTTATCTCGCTCTGCGGTCAGCAGACGTTTCAAAAAACTTGAAAAAATCGCCGCGGAGTTGAAAAGCAAGTGAAAGAATTTATAATAAACAAAAATGACTCGGGACAAAGGCTGGACAAGTACATCTCAAAATCCGTTCCCCTGCTTCCCCAGTCCCTTATGTATAAATACATAAGAAGTAAACGTATTAAAATCAACGGAAAACGGTCGGAAATCTCTTACAGACTTCAGGAAAACGATGTTGTTTCAATGTATATTAACGACGAGTTTTTTGAACAGGTTAAACCCAAATACGATTTTTTAAACGCAGGAAAAAGTCTAAAAATAGTATATGAGGACGAAAACATAATTCTCATAGACAAACCCACGGGACTTCTGTCCCATCCCGATGAAAGCAACTACACGGATACCGCCATTACAAGAGTTAAACGTTATCTTTATGAAAAGGGCGAATATAAACCCGAGGAGGAAAACTCCTTTGCTCCCGCTCTCGTGAACAGAATCGACCGTAATACAAGCGGAATTATAATCGGTGCAAAAAACGCGGAGTCCCTGCGTATTCTTAATGAAAAACTCAAAAACCGTGAAATGCACAAACTCTACCTTTGTGTTGTTATCGGTAAATTACAACAGGAATGCGGAGTAATTGAGGGGTATCTGGAGAAAAACGAAAAGCAAAACAAAGTGTATGTAAGTGAAAAAGGAAATGACAGAACAAAATACATTTCCACAAAATACAGAGTTCTGGGCTACAAAAACGGACTGTCACTTTTAGAAGTTGAACTGTTAACGGGGCGAACGCACCAAATAAGAGCCCATTTTTCATATTTGGGTCATCCGCTTTTGGGTGACGGAAAATACGGAACAAATGCACAAAACAAGAATTTCGGCGGCTATAAAAAGCAGTTTTTATATTCATATAAACTGAAATTTGACTTTCAAAGCGACGGAGGAATTCTCAACTATCTTAATCAAAAAGAATTTGAAGTTCAGGACGTTTGGTTTAAGGAAGCATTTTATAATAATACAATATAAGCATACAAAAAGGGAATGTAAAAAACAACGGTTTTTTACATTCCTTTTTTGCGTTTCTTTATAATTCTTTTTCTTCTTTCACTTCTATATCTTCCATTTTAATTTCATTGTTCGTCCTCGGCTTGTTAAGATAGCCGATTCTGAAAAAGAATGCGGGGAACAGAGATGACGCCACCATAGTGGGAACCGCAATATACATAACCGTGTCGGAAAAAAGCGAAAAATACAGGTATGAGGGGGCGTTTATTAAACAGTAAATACCCGAAAGGGCGGGAGAAAAGAAAGATGCAATACCCAACAGAGTAATCGCCCCGTTTATAGCGAAAAGCGCATAGAGAATCCCCTTCCTACTGCCTTTCCCGTTGCAAAGACGTCCTGTAACATAGTAAAAAAACGGCCCCGCAAGAAATGACCCGATGAGCACTATCCAGTAAACAATCCCTTGAAAACGTTCTTCAAACTTAAATTGCGGAGAAAAGTATGTGTAGTTATAAACAACACACAAAATCGAATGAACAATACCCAGGAACATAACAGTCAAAATCGACTGCCTTATTTTTTTCATATATATCAAAACCTTTAATTATATCTAAATTACTTATCTTTAATTATATATCTTTGCCCGTATCCTAATTATATTTGAATAATACCACAAAACCCCAACTTATACAATGATTTTTATATAATTGTAATTATATTTTAACAATTAAGTTTCAAGGTTTTTATTCATGTAATAAATAAAGCGCCTACCCTACCCCAAAAATCAAAACAGAGTAAAAACCGTAACCCGTTTCAACCGAGTTCCTGTGTGAATTTTTTGTGCAGAGTTCGTCAGGTTTGTGATTTATGAACCCCGAAGCGTACAAAGGTACGCGAGTTCGGGTGAATAAATCGCAAAGATGGCGGACTATCCGCAAGAGCATTTTTTATTTTTAAAAACAAAAAACAGGAACCCGTTTCAACCGAGTTCCTGTGTGAATTTTTTGTGCAGAGTTCGTCAGGTTT
>JBJFGF010000027.1:35107-58298 GCA_051892415.1 Acutalibacteraceae bacterium
ACAAAGGTACGCGAGTTCGGGTGAATAAATCGCAAAGATGGCGGACTATCCGCAAAAAATTAGTCTGCTGTGTAGGGAAGGAGGGCAATCTGTCTTGCTCTCTTAATAGCGGTAGTAAGCTCTCTCTGATGATAAGCGCAAGTACCGGTTACACGGCGGGGAAGAATTTTTGCTCTGTCAGATGTGTATCTGCTGAGTTTAGCTGTATCTTTGTAATCAATTGTTTCAACCTTCTCAACACAGAAAGCGCAAACTTTTTTGCGGCCTCTTTTGTTGGGACGGCGATCGTTTTTATCGTAAGCCATTGTAAATATACCTCCTATCAGAATCAGAACGGCAAGTCATCATCGTCAGCCATTGCTGCGAAATCGTCAACACTGCCGTTGGAGAAAGACGGTGCAGTTGAAGAAGCAGTTGCTGTTACGGATGCACCGTTGTTCCCGGATTCGCTCTTTGAACCACAGAAACTTACATTGTCGGCACTAACTTCAAAGGTATAACGTTTAACGCCATCCTTTTCGTATGAGCCTGTTTGAATTGAGCCCTGAACGGCAATCATTGAACCTTTTTGGAAGTATCTTGAAACAAATTCAGCGGTTTGTCTCCAAGCAACAACATTGATAAAATCTGCTTTTCTCTCTTCGCCGGGTTTTACATAACCTCTGTCAACCGCAACGGTAAATCTTGTAACAGACACACCGGAGGGAGTTTGGCGAAGTTCGGGGTCGGCTGTAAGACGGCCCATTATAACTGCACAATTAAGCATCTTTCACACCTCTTATTTTTTAATAACCAAAGAACGAAGAACACCGTCAGTAATCTTGAGAACACGGCTGAGTTCTGCCGGGAAATCAGTTTCGCTGGTGTAGTTGTAAAGAACATAGTAACCGCTTTCTTCGTCGTTGATAAGGTATGCGAGTTTACGCTTACCCCACTCATCAACGCTGTCAAGTGTACCGTTCTCTGAAATCATTGTCTGGAATTTTGCAGCAAGTTCTTTTGCGGCTTCTTCGCCTTTAGCGAGTGAATAGACAACAACTGTCTCGTAACTGTTTGACATCGTTTGCACCTCCTTATGGACTCCGACTCTTATTTACATATTTAAGAGCAAGGAAATATTATCCGCGGACATTCCGCGACGTTTAAGAATTATAACACCGCAAATCGAATATGTCAATCTTTTTTTCATCATAATTCAAATTAAAAATTAAAAAGTAATTATAAAAATCTTGCGATACCCAGTTGCTCCATTATAGCCATAAACATATTGTAGAAATATGCCACAAAGCCGCCGACAAACCATGAATTCAGGATATCCACGGTTTCTTCACTTACTGCACCTTCAAAGCCGATGACATAATCCGCGTCAACAAGGGGCGCAGTTTCATCATATACCACCGACGGACCGTTCATAATCTTGAAGTTAAATGTACGTTCGCAGTAGGGAGTCAATACCCTGCCATCACAGTAGCAGTTGATTTCCACCTGCATATTCTGATTGCTTACCTGAGGAAGTTTTCCCGTTACCTGAATTTTTACGGATTCCCCGGGGGCAAGAGCATTTATACCCAAGGAATGAGCGGTAAGTTCTTTACCCGCAAAAGTAAGGGATGTTATTTTAACAGGGTATTTTTCGGAAATATTGGTCACAGTAATGAATTTATCTTCACTGCAAACATAACCTTGGTGTTCGCTGTCAAACTCTGCGTAAATTGTGTTGCAGGGATTTGTGGAAGCGTGGAATTGAGGATATTCGCTTCTTGTGTGAACATCCGTAATATTGTCGGTTAAAAGAAGTTCAAGAGCTAACTGTCTTGAATATTCGTCGTGGAAGGTCATGCCGTGGAAAAGTTCTTCCACAAACCATGTGTTTTCGGGGAGCCAAGCCGATGAAGCGTCAACCTCAAATGAGGGTGAAACGTGGTCGTGGGCGGGATTTGAACAAACTGTTTTAACTCCCGTGTAACTGTCCGCAAAGCGCTTGCCGTAGGGGGCGCAGGTAGCGCCCGTGGCATCGTTTGTAGTAATAATTCCGTCGGAACTTTCCTGTAAGCCCGTAACGGCGGGGATACCGTAACCTGCAATTATGGAAATATTCATTCCGTATTCTTCAATACACTTTGTAAGGCTTTCGTGATAATTGGGCATAATTTCATAATGCATTCTGTCGCTGTTTGCGATAATTCCCGCATTTTCAACGGGGTCAAGAAGTTTCGCCTTCATTTCCTCATAGTATTCCTCGGGCATAAAATCCCAAATACTCGTAAAGGTATTTATAAAAGGAATGATACCCCCGGCAATTTCATTTGCAACCGCGTCAAGAAAGCCCAGGGACTGTGCCTCAACGAGCCAGGTGTAATCCTCCTCGCTTACAAATCCGTGTTCAAGGAAATATACAATATTATACTCGTCAATGACAAGGCTCTGATTCATAATATCATACGCCAAAGCAGCACCCGAACAGGCGGGCACGGTCATAACCGCATTATCCACATCTTGCTTGCAGCCGTAAAGGGCAAGATAGGTTGCGGTAACCTGACCGCCGTGGGAAACGGCTATAAGGTTAACCTTGTCTTTGCCGCTGAATTCTTTCACGGACTGAATGTAACTGTCAAGTTGTCTTGCACATTCGATGGCACCCATTCGCCAATCTTTTTCAAAGAAGAAACAGTTTTCTTCCCCAACTGCCGCCGCAATTTCATTGAAAAGGTCTTCCTCGCCGATAACCTCATCATTGAGACCGTTTTCGTGAATATATGCCATATTTGTTTCCTCGGGGGTAACATAGGCAAGTTGAACATTGTATTTACTTGTACCGTCTGGATTGCACGCCATTCCGCCCACAAGAGCATCTGCCCCTGCAAGTATGGTTTCCGAAAGGGTTTTTGCGTCCTCGTCGGAGGTTTCGCCGGCTTTGACATTGGCAACAACCTCGTTAACAATAAGGCTAATAAGTTCCTTGTTGTCAAAATGCCAGACACGTTCCCTTGAGCCGTCCTCGTTAACAACATCCAATTCCGAACCGCTGTAACCGGGCACAAGAATAACCGGATAATCGGAATACGGTGGCTCTGCTGAAACGGCAAATGTACAAACCCCTAAAGAGCAAGCAATAAGCACAAATGACATTATAATTGCAAGACACTTTTTGAACATAAACATTACACTCCTCAATTCTGTATTTTTGAAAATTATACCATTATCAACCATTATTTTCAATAGTCATGAAAAAGTTTTATACAGTCCCTCCCCCTCTCACGTCAAATTTCAAACTTTCCGAAAAAACTTGACTTTACAAATAATTTGCTATAAAATAATCGGTGTATATGTATTCGGCTGAGATTCAAGATGATTTATTCTCACGGCATTAAGAGAGCGGACGGTTGGTGCAAGTCCTATGTCGGTTATAAATCTGCTGCTTGATGAGCCTTACTGAAAACAGTACGTTGACGGGCGTTAACCGTCGCAAGAGTGGTGCGTTTTGCACAATTCGGGTGGTACCGCGGCAAGAGCCGTCCCGTGTTGGTGTAAACGTGCTTTTTATATTTGTATTTTTATGAACGGAGTGAAATAAAAAATGGAATGGACAGGACTTAACGAATTAAGAGAAAAATACTTGGAGTTTTTCGAGTCAAAAGGCCATTTAAGACTTCCAAGTTTTCCCCTGGTACCCCAGGGCGATAAGAGTATTCTTCTTATTAACGCAGGTATGACCCCCATGAAAAAATACTTTACAGGTGAGGAAACTCCCCCCAGAAAGAGAGTTACAACCTGTCAGAAATGTATTCGTACTCCCGATATTGAGAGAGTCGGCATCACCGCCCGTCACGGCACATATTTTGAAATGCTGGGTAACTTCTCATTCGGTGACTATTTCAAAAAGGAAGTAATTCCGTGGGCTTGGGAATTCTGTACGGAAGTTATGGAAATGGATCCCGAAAGAATCTACTGCAGCGTATATCTTGAAGATGACGAGGCATACGATATCTGGACAAAGAATGTGGGTGTAAAGCCCGACCATATGGTGCGTTTCGGCAAGGAGGACAACTTCTGGGAACACGGTCAGGGTCCCTGCGGTCCCTGTTCCGAACTTTACTACGACCGAGGCGAAAAATACGGTTGCGGCAGTCCCGACTGCAAAGTGGGTTGCGAATGTGACCGATATGTTGAATTCTGGAATCTTGTTTTTACCCAGTTTGAAAACGACGGCAAAAACAACTACACACCTCTTGCAAACCCCAATATTGATACGGGTATGGGACTTGAAAGACTTGCTTGTATTGCCCAGGATGTTGATAACATTTTCGAGGTTGACACCGTGCAGAACATTATGAAACACATAATGGAAATTGCGGGAGTTAAATATCACGAAAACGAAAAGAGTGACATTTCCCTGCGCGTTATTACCGACCATATCCGTTCAACAACCTTTATGATCGGGGACGGTGTAATCCCCTCCAACGTGGGCAGGGGCTATGTGCTCAGAAGACTTCTCAGGAGAGCCGCACGTCACGGCAGACTCCTTGGTATCGACAGACCATTCCTTGCAGAAGTTTGCGAAACGGTTATTAAAGAAAACGAGAATGCTTATCCCGGTCTTCGTGAAAAGCAGGATTACATTATCAAGGTTATCTCAATGGAAGAAAACAGTTTCTATAAAACCATTGACAGCGGACTTGAACTTCTCAACGATATGATTAAGAAAACCGACGGCAAGGTGCTTTCGGGTGCGGACGCTTTCAAACTTCAGGACACCTACGGTTTCCCCATCGACCTGACCCGTGAAATCGCCCAGGAAAACGGCTTGACCGTCAATGACGAAGAATTTGAAAAAAATCTTGCGGATGCAAAGGCTCTGGCAAAGGCCTCCCGCAAGGTTGCAGGAACAGAGGGCTGGAAAAGTTCCGACATTTCCTTTAAGGAATGCGGTACAACGGAGTTCACCGGCTACGGCACAACGGAACAGAACGGCAAGGTTCTTGCCATTGCCGCAAACGGCGAAAAGGTAGATTTTATCGGAGTTGACACGGACGCGGTAATTGTTCTTGACAAATCCGCATTTTATGCGGAAAGCGGCGGACAGGTCGGAGATACGGGTACTATTACGGTTAACGGCTCCGTATTCACGGTTACAAATACCACAAAAACCGCGGAAGGTGTAATTCTCCACCACGGCACTCTTACCGAGGGCGATTCCCTGAATGTCGGGGACGAGGTTTTCGGACAGGTTGACAAGGCTCGCCGTCAGGCAATTATGAGAAACCACACCGCCGCCCACCTTCTTCAAGCGGCTCTCAGAGAAGCCTTGGGCACCCACGTTGAACAGGCGGGTCAACTTGTTAATGAAAACGCAGTACGTTTCGACTTTTCACATTTCTCTGCTCTTACAGCAGAAGAAACGGTAAAAATCGAAAACAGAGTAAACGAAATCATTTTAAATGCCGACCCCGTTATTACGGAAGTTATGAATATTGACGATGCAAAGAAAAAGGGCGCAATGGCTCTTTTCGGTGAAAAATACGGGGATACGGTACGTGTTGTTTCCGCAGGGGATTTTTCCACAGAACTTTGCGGCGGTACCCATGTTTCCAATACGGGTAACATCGGCCTTTTCCGTATCATTTCCGAGTCTTCCGTTGCCGCGGGTGTAAGAAGAATCGAGGGTGTAACGGGCTTGGGAGTGCTCTCCCACCTGGACAAACAGGAGAAACTCATTCACGACACCGCTTCAGCACTCAAACTTGCAAATGTTCACGACCTTTGCGCAAAGGCTACGTCAGTTGCCGCAGAACTTAAAGAGAAAGAAAAGGAACTTAACGACCTTAAAGCAGAGATTTCAAAGGCAAAAGCAGGAGAACTTTTTGATAACTTCGTTGAAATCAACGGTACCAAACTTATTACCGCATCATTGGGTGAAGCGGATGCAAAAGAACTTCGCTCAATGCTCGATTCCTCAAAGGAAAAGGGCGATGACATAATCGTTATTCTTGCGGCGGAGCAAAAGGAAAAAGGTACTTGCTCCTTTGGTTGCTATTGCGGAAAATCCGCTGTTGCAAAGGGCGCTCACGCAGGCAATATCGTAAGAGAGGTTGCAAAAGTTGCGGGCGGCTCCGGCGGCGGAAAGCCCGATTCCGCCATGGCGGGCGGCAAGGACATTACGAAAATCCCCGATGCCCTTAAAGCCTCAGAAGAAATTGTTAAGAATTTTGTAAAATAAGGAAGTGTTTTTATGGATTGCATTTTTTGTAAAATCGCCAACGGCGAAATTCCCTCGACAAAAGTATATGAGGACGATACTGTTGTTGCCTTCAACGACCTTGAACCCCAGGCACCCACCCATATTCTTGTAATTCCCAAAAAGCATATAACCTCCGCGGCAGATATCACAGAAGAAAACAGCGCAGTTATCGCCCATGTTTTCGAGGTTATTGCAAAACTTTCAAAAGATTTGGGTATGACGGATGGCTTCCGAGTTGTAAACAACTGCGGCGACTCCGCAGGTCAAACCGTTAAACATATCCATTTTCATCTTTTGTCCGGCAGAGAATTCACCTGGCCTGCAGGTTAATAGTGCAGAACTGTGATATTTCTTTGTTCTATTGAGAGGAAAATAAAATGAAAAGACCGATGCTTGTTTCAGGTACAGCCGTTTGGTTAAGCAGTGCTATTCTCATTTCAGCGGGAATAAAATCGCTTTTCTTTCTGCTCTTGGGTACAGTATCGGTCTTTGTTTTGTATTGCATAAAACCCCTTAATCTACGCAGTAAAATTATAATTCCCACAATTTGTTTATCCGTAGTTATAAGTTGTATTTCTTTCGGGTTGTACCACTTCACAAAAATTGTGCCTGCCACAAAACTTGATAACACAGTTACGAATATTTCGGGCAAAATCATATCCACACCCGAAGAAACCGCGTACGGAAATAAGTTTATTCTAAAGACCGATATAATCGGAAACGACAAACAAAGAACAAAAATTCAAGTTTTTATAACATCCGATAACGACGCGAATTTTAAACTCTACGATTATGTATCACTCCCCAATGCAAAACTGACCATTGTAAGAAATGAGTATAACAAGCCCGACGCGGAATCAATGGGTGACGGAGTGATACTTGAAACCTCCGTTGAAAACCTTAATGTACTTTGGGAAAGTGAAAGAACACCGTTTTATTACTGCTTGCGTTTAAAGGAAATCATAACCTGTCAGATAAATACCTATATGACGGAATACCATGCAGGATTTCTTTCAGGTATGCTTTTCGGTGACAAATCACATATTGACGACGATATAACAACCGACTTCCGTGCAACAGGCATCGCCCATTTACTTGCGGTTTCGGGACTGCACACAAGTACCTGGTGCGCCTATATAATTGCATTATTAACTCTTTTCAGGTTAAAAGAAAAACTGCGGAACACATTTTGTATCATATTCCTTTGCGGGCTGTGTATTGTTTCGGGATTCACACCCTCGGTTGTGAGAGCCTCCATTGTTATGGCAGTTCTTCTCATTGCTCCGTTTTTTAAAGAAGAAGCCGACCCTTTGAACTCCTTGGGCTTCGCGGTAGTTCTGTTGATTTTGAACAACCCTTATATAATAACCTCACCAAGTTTTCTTCTGTCCGTTTTTGCAACATTGGGTGTACTTGCCTCTCTTTTACTGTTTAAAACAATACGCCCCAAACTTAAAAGAATAAAAAACCGCGGTCTGCTAAAGTTTACGGAATACTTTTTAAGCACATTGTTTTCCACCGTATTTGCAGGACTTTTTACACTCCCCGTATCAGCATACTTTTTCGGAGCATTCAGTACAGTGTCACCGTTGACAAACCTCATCTGTGTAAAACCTGCTTTTTGGAGTTTGATCACGGGTGTTGTTGCCACGGCAATCTCATTCTTGCCGCAAAAAATCCCTCAACTTGTTTCAATTTACATTTTCAAAATATCAATATTATTTTCTGACTTTGTCACAAAAACCGCAAATGCTTTGGAAAAACTCACTTTATGCACTCTCCCCATACACAAAGAATATTTTATTTTGGGACTTGCGGTGGTTACAATAATTTCTCTTATGGGTTTTTTATTATTCAAAATCAACCGCAATAAACTATTCCTGAAAATCTCCTCAATAATCAGTGCGGTTGCACTCTGCCTTTGCGTTGTACTGCCTTGCACAACGCTGCTTCCCCCAAGTCTGACGGTTATAAATGTTGAAAACGGCGTAAATATAAGCCTGCGGCAAGGTCTTGAATATGCCTATATAAACTGCGGAGCAGAAAAATATGCTGAATATTATAACTGTTTACCCATGGCGAAATGTGAAACACTTGATTTTCTCTATGTGGGTAAAACCGATTATACAACAAATGCAGTTACTGAATACTTAACTTCTTACTCTCCCGAAACCACGGTTGTAACGAAATATTCAAAAGAAATTTTAAACAAAAGCAATATGTCTCTGCCCCAAGATACTGTTATATCAAACTCATATATTCATAGGTTTAACGATGAAATAACACTCCAAACCGTTGACACATACCCTTTAAGCTGTGTTATAATAAAAGGGACAAAAAAGACCGTGGCAATTTGCTACGGGGAAAATTCAGATATCAACTTACTGTTTGAAAAATACGGCGCTCCCGATGTGCTTGTGCTGTCGGAAAATGTTCCCCAAAGGCTCCCCGAAAATGTTGAAACTTTAATAATCAGCAGCGACAGTGAAATTATTTTAAATAAAAATCTTTCGACACTTAAAAGTCAATGTAAAAAATATTATTCCACCGCCGAAAACGGCAATATAAAAATACTACTGTAAAGGAGAAGGCAAATGGCACTTTTTAACGAGGAAAACTTAAAAAAACAAATAAAAAGCGGTGAGTTCAGCAATGTTTATCTCCTTTACGGCAACGAGGGCTATCTAAAGCAATTTTACGCAAATCAGATTTGTTCAAAAGCAGTCAGCAAGGATTTTGCCGACTTCAACCTGAAAAAACTTGACGGAAAAGATACAAATCTTAATGAAATATACGATTGTACCACATCATTTCCCATGATGGATAACTACACCTGCACCCTTGTTAAAGATTTTCCCTTAAACACATACGTGGGTGACAGGAGCAAACTTGACGAAGAACTCCGCACAATCATTGCCGACATTCCCGAAACCTCAATTCTTGTTTTTTGGATGGACACCCTTGAGGTTGACGAAAAGAACGGTAAATGGCAAAAAATCATTAAGATTATTGACGAAATCGGTGTCTGTGCAAAAATAGACAAACGCACACGCTCCGCCTTGGAAAAACTCCTTGTTACTTCCGCCGCAAAAAAGGATTGCACACTTTCACGGGATGCCGCAGGCTATATGATAAACCTTGTGGGTGAAGATATGAGTACCCTGCAAAATGAACTGAACAAGGTCTGCGCCTTTGCGGGCTCGGGAGAAATAACAAGAAAGCATATTGACGAAACGGTAATTGTAAGCGTTGAAGCAAAAATATTTAACCTCTCAAGGATGATTGCAAAGGGCGATGCGGACGGAGCGTTTGAAAACCTTTCAAATCTTTTCAAACTAAGGGAAGAACCAGTTATGATTCTCGGTGTGCTTTCCAAAGCATTTGTTGATATGTACCGGGTTAAAGCCGCAAAGGAAAAGGGTATTTCCTACACCGTCCTTGCAGACGCTTTTCCCACATCGTATAAAGGAAGAGCCTTTATCCTTGACAATGCCGCCCGGGACGGCGCAGGCTACACAATTACACAGTTAAAATCCGCTTTAACCATACTTTCCGATACGGACCGCCGATTGAAATCCACAAACGAGGACGGTAAAACCGTACTTGAAGAACTTATATTAAGGTTGTTGAGAATCTGATGATAAAAATTGACAGGGTCGTAATCGTAGAGGGGCGTTATGACAAAATAAAACTTAATTCCATTCTTGATGCAGTTATTATAGAAACGGACGGCTTCGGCATTTTTAATAATAAAGAAAAACAAAAGTTAATAAGAAAACTCGCTCAGACAAGGGGTCTTTTGATACTTACGGACAGCGACTCCGCAGGGTTTAAAATCCGCTCTTTTATTAAAGGAATCGTTCCCGAGGAGCAAATAAAACACGCCTATATTCCCGATATTTTAGGCAAGGAAAAGCGAAAAACAGAACCCTCCAAGGAGGGCAAATTGGGTGTTGAGGGAGTAAAGGTACAGGTAATAATTGAGGCTCTCGAAAAAGCGGGAGTGCTCTGCGAGGAAACAGAGGAAACAGAACGTCGGGAAATTACCAAACTTGATTTATACGAGGACGGATTTTCGGGCAAGCAGGACAGCGATGCTCTGCGAAAAAAACTTTTAAAGCATCTGGATTTGCCCGAAAGACTCACGTCCAATGCACTTGTGCAAATTCTCAATACATTTTTAACCTACGAAGAATACAAAAAAGCGGTCGAGGAAATAAAAAGCAATGGTTAATAAAAACGACGAATTCAATTTGAAAATAACCGGCTACACCTCCGAGGGCGGCGGTGTGGGAAAATTTGACGGTCAGGCGGTTTTTGTTGAAAATACCGCCATGGGTGACGAAATTCTCTGCCACATTATTAAGGCGAAAAAGAATTATGCCATCGGTAAGGCAATGAAAATATTAAAACCCTCAAAAAGCCGAATTGAGCCGGAATGTGAGTCTTTTAAAACTTGCGGGGGCTGTTCATTCGGTCATATAAAATATGAGGATGAACTGAAATACAAGGCCCAAAAGGTAAGGGACGCATTTGAAAGAATAGGGGGCATATCTCCCGAATTCAAGCCCATAATCCCCTCCCCCAATACTGCCCGATACCGCAACAAAGCCCAGTACCCCGTAAGACGTGAAAACGGGATTTTAAATATCGGCTTTTACGCTAAAAAAAGCCACAGGGTTATTGACGGCGGCGATTGCCTTTTACAGCCCGAAGATTTCACGAAAATTATTGAAATTTTCAGAAAATGGATTGAGGAAAACAACGTAACGGTTTATAACGAGAATATAAACAAGGGACTTTTAAGACATATTTACTTGCGAAAAGCCTTTGCAACGGGGGAAATAATGGTATGCGCCGTAATTAACGGCACCGCTTTACCACAAAGCGCTGAACTTATTGAAAAGTTGCAGACTGTAAAGGGCTTCAAAACCCTTGTTGTAAACATCAACAGGGAAGCAACAAATGTTGTGTTGGGAGATACTTGTACCACCCTTTACGGCGACGGCTATATTACGGACATTCTCTGCGGTGTGAAAATCAAACTGTCCCCCCTGTCCTTTTACCAGGTAAACAGGGACGGTGCGGAGTTGCTATATAAAAAAGCCGCCGAATATGCCGCCCCCACTCCCGACCAAACAATCCTGGACCTTTACTGCGGCACGGGAACAATCGGTCTTTCCATGGCAAAAGAAGTAAAAAAATTAGTGGGAGTGGAAATCATCCCAGAAGCCATTGAGGACGCAAAGGAAAATGCAAAATTAAACGGAATAGAAAATGCCGAATTTATATGCGGTGACGCAAGCGCCGCCGCCGAAAAGCTGAAATCAGAGGGAATAAAACCCGATACGGTAATCCTGGACCCGCCAAGAAAGGGTTGTGCCGAGGAACTTCTTAAAACCGTGGCACAAATAAACCCGAAGAAAATAGTCTATGTATCCTGCGACCCTGCAACTTTAGCAAGGGACTGCGCCAGACTTCTCCCCCTGGGCTACACAGTAAAAGAAGTAACCCCCGTAGATATGTTCCCGAGAACAAGCCATGTAGAGAGCGTTGTTCTTTTGTCCCAACCCGGACCGGACGAATATATCGACACAAAACTTAATTAAAGAGAAATGATATAACCCCTGCCTAAAAAGCAACAAATCAAAAAATCCTTGACAACACTTGCGATTAGTGTTATATTATCCGAAAACCCAAAGAGGTAAATTTATGAACACATATCTTTTCAAAAAACATGATATGGATATGAATTGGCTTGCACAGTATGATTTTCAACCATCAACCGGGCAGGCTTATACCTCTATATTCATTTTGGGATAATAGTATTATATTTCCATATATGTTTATAACGGTGTAAGTTACTGCAGAAACTTACACCGTTTATTTTTATATCCAAAGGAGAATTGGTATGAAATTATTGAATCTAATCAAAAAGAAATTATCAAAAAACCAACCTGTAAAAACAGGAGATTATCTTATTGACTATTATAACAGTTATGATGAGGATTCGCGCCTTTTATCAAAGCACGGAAGAATCGAGTTTTTGACTACCGTGAAATATGTTGAAACGTATTTAAAAGACGGTATGAAAATCATTGAAATCGGTGCCGCAACGGGAAGATATTCACATTATTTTGCACAAAAAGGTTTCGAAGTTGATGCGGTTGAACTTATTGAGCATAATATTGATGTTTTCAAGTCTAAAACACAGCCCAACGAAAAAATCAGCATTAAACAAGGGAATGCCCTTGATTTATCCGAATATCCCGATAACTGCTACGATGTTACACTTTTGTTGGGTCCAATGTATCATCTATATACAGTTGAGGAACAGAAAAAAGCTCTTTCAGAGGCAATTCGTGTAACAAAAAAGGGAGGTTATGTTTTTGTGTCATACTGTATGCTTGACCCTTCAATGCTTATGAGTTTTAAAAATGACAGAATTAAAAGACTGATAGCCGAGGGTGAATATGACCCCGTAACCCTGGAGGCATATTTCCCGCCCCACGGTATTTTCAGGCTCAACACCAAAGACGAAATTTACGGATTTACGGAAGATTTGAATGTCGAGAGATTGTGCTTTACTGCAACGGACGGCTATGCCTGCCACATGCGCGAGGCAATAGATAAAATGGATGACGAAACATACGAACTATATTTGAAATATCATTTCAAAACCTGCGAAAGACAGGATTTAATAGGCTTGTCACATCATACCCTTGATGTGTTGAGAAAGGAGTAACTTATGATTATATACCCGAATTATGACAGAAGCATACTTTCAATTGCTTCATCGGTTTTAGCCCATTTCGGTGTAAAGGACTGCCAACACAAGACCTTACCCGAATTTGATAAATTACTTCAAAAAGACTACAAAAACATTATAGTAATTCTTTTTGACGGTTTGGGTGTTTCGGCAATTAAAGAACACCTGAATGAAAACGACTTTTTAAGAAAACATTTTGTCTGTCCGATTTCGTCCGTATTCCCATCAACAACTGTTGCCGCTACCACTTCAATTTTGAGCGGTTATTCCCCTTTGGAATGTGGTTGGCTCGGTTGGGACTTATACTTTGAAGAAATCGGAGAAAATGTTGCAGTTTTCAGAAACACTTTACAAAGAAACGGTGAACCTGCCGCTGATTATAATGTTGCAAACAGATACATACCCGTAAAAAATGTTATGCAAAGAATTGAAGAAGTCAATGGCAGAAAATCTGCTTACTGTGTTTCATTCTTTTCAAAATTCCGCGTCAAAAGTGTTGAAGATATCTGCAAGACAGTATATAAACTTTCAAAAAAGAGAAAGAAGAAATATATTTACGCATATTGGCATCAGCCAGATAACGCAATGCACGGTCACGGAGTAACAAGTGAAGAAGCGCACAAAGAGATTTTGAATATAAACAGCGAGGTAGAAAAACTTTGCGGTAAATTAAAGGATTCCCTTGTAATCATCACAGCGGACCACGGATTATGTGACGGCAAAAACGAATATCTTGAAGATTATCCGAGACTTTCTTCAATGCTGAAAGTACCGCCCTCAATCGAACCGAGAGCATTAAGTTTTTTCGTCAAAGACGGAATGCTTGAGGATTTCAGAGATGAGTTTAACGGTATTTTCGGTAATGATTTCAGACTTATGACAAAAGAAGAAGTTTTTAAAGAAAATCTTTTTGGATTCGGCAAACCTCACCCGAGGACTTATAATTTTGTAGGTGATTTTCTTGCCGTTGCAACAGGTGAAAAATCGTTATTTATTGAGCGTGAAGAACATTCATTTGTCGGTGTTCACGCAGGTCTTACCGAAGAAGAAATGACCGTACCGTTTATTGCAATTGAAACATAGAAAACCGATTTCCCATTTTTTATAAATTCGGTCAGCACTCTTGTCCCCCACCCACTCTTTATGGTGTGCATCTTATTGCAGTATTCATTAAAAAAAACGCGGAAAAAGTTGTAAATTCCCCTAACAATGTGATATAATACGACTTGAATTTTATATTGAAAGGGAAGTGGTAGAAATGTCCGACTCCATAGCAAAAAACAATATCAGTAAAAAAAGTAAACTGTACACTCTGTCATTTACTGCGGTTATGACCGCCGTTATGTGCGTTGTGGCGCCCATGTCAATTCCCATCGGTCCCGTTCCCATTTCATTCACTATTCTGGCAATTTTTCTTTCCCTGTATCTTTTGGGTTGGAAAATGGGTACGTTAAGTTTCATACTGTATCTGTTTATCGGAATGATGGGTTTACCGGTTTTCTCCGGATTTTCCGGGGGATTGGGCAAACTTATGGGTCCCACAGGCGGTTATATAATCGGGTTCATTCCCATGGCGCTTCTTGCGGGAATTGTTATTGAAAAAGTCAATAACCGCGCCGTTCATTTTGTTGCCATGGTGCTTGGTACCGCAATTTGCTATGCCTTTGGTACTGCATGGTTCTGCGTTGTAACGCAGACCGAAGTTGCCGCCGCCCTGAGTGTCTGTGTGATCCCCTTTATTCCCGCGGATATCATAAAAATTGTCATTGCGGTTATCACGGGTCCCGTTTTAAGAAAACTGCTTCAGAATGTAAAATTCAAACGGAATTAACTGACGTTCATACAAAAACGAAGTTTTGAAGTCACAGGGAGTTGATATTATGCGAGAGGGTTTAACACGCAGAGAACTTGAAATTACGGATATTGAAAAAATCACGGAAATACTTCAAAAGGAAACCGTTATACATATTGCACTCACGGACGGGGACGAGCCTTACGTAATCCCCATGAACTACGGCTTTACAATGGAAAAGGGCAAATTGACCATTTATCTTCACGGAGCCACCGAGGGCAAAAAACTTGATTTAATAAGGAAAAATCCAAAGATTTTCTTTTCCGTTGAAAGTGATATTACCCCCTTCAGCGGTCAGGTCGCCTGTCAATTCGGCACCTCCTATTATTCCGTTATGGGTAAAGGTGTGGCTGAAATTCTCGAAGATGTTGAAGAAAAGAAACGTGGACTTTCTATTTTTATGAAATCCCAGACAGACAGAGATTTTGAATTCAACGACCGCATGGTAAGCGCCGTTTCGGTCATCAAAATTGATGTTTCAACCTATACTGCGAAACACAGACCGGTGCCGGTGGGTTTGAAGTAATACGCAATAGTAAACCGTAAAAATAAAAGTTCCCCTATAACTTAATAAAAACAGAATATAAAAATCCGGCGGTTCCGCCTTTCTGCACAGAGAGGTCGAACCGCCGACAACTTTTATATT
This sequence comes from Acutalibacteraceae bacterium, assembly GCA_051892415.1. Lineage (GTDB taxonomy): Bacteria > Bacillota > Clostridia > Oscillospirales > Acutalibacteraceae > DTU089. The sequence continues at coordinate 50,613 of JBJFGF010000027.1, forward strand.
CTATATTAACTGTGTTAAAAGTATCCGTTTCTTTTATCTTTCAACCGATTTTGCGGAAATAATATTTCCCTCGGCGGATTTGTAAGAAATCTTCACCTTATCGCCCGTGTTGAGAATTACAACGGAATCGTCATCGGAAGCGGAAACGGAATAATAAGTCTTATTGCCGTCAAGAGCAATATAATAGATACTGTTTCCGTCAACAACTGCGGAACGGATATCCGTAATAACACCGCTTACTGTTTCAAGTTTTGCGGGAGTTTGACTTTCACCTGTCTCGCCGGACTCACCGCCCGCCAACGCATCGGGAAGAATTGCGTCATAGGATATATCAAGAACTTTCTTTGTACTTGATTTAACCTTGTTCACGTATGATTTGAGACATGCCTCCAAGTCGGGATTAGCGTCATCCTCACTTCTTACGGCATCCTGTACACGCTCAACACTTACCATTGCATAACTCTTAACAACATTGTTGTCCTTAAGTGCCATAAAGTAGGTTGCTTCGCCGTCAAGATTGAGAAGCACGGGGAATGTTGCTCTCCAACCCTTATCGGAAACAATACCCTCCGCGGAGGTCTGTGCGCCGTTTTCGGTAGTACCGGAAATCCTCTGGAACACGGCTTCTTTTGTACGCTGGTTAATGATGGCAAAGCCTACGATGGAGTCGTCGTTTGTAACAGAGGTAACGCCTGTATAAAGCCAAACGTCATCACCGCTTGCGATGTAACTTTCACCGTTTGTTGTGGAAACAACACCGCTTTGACCGATATATGCGTTAATAAAGCCGCCTGAATATTTACCGTAGTAATTGTACTGCTCAACAAGGAGTGAGTCGGAATAAATCTGGTCAATCCATTGGATTTCTTCATTATTCTTTATTTCGTCAAGGTCATAATAGGAGATATTGTTTTTGTCGCAGGCGTCAACAAGAACAACACCCACAACATCCGTACCGCCTATAAGACCGACGGTTTTGTCAACTCTCTCACAAACCCACCAGGGATGTCCCTCTTCATCAATTTCAAGGGAGGGAGTACCGAACATATATGTGGGATAAGCGAAACGTAGTACACGGGCAAGTTTCTCGTTAAAATACTCGCTTGTGGATACCTTAATATTGGAAAGTTCCATATCGCTGAGAACAACAGCGTTTGCTTCCTGAGTGTACATATTAACCGCAAGATATGCCGGAATACCGTCACGGGTATTCTTCAACCACTTGAACACATCGCCGTATTTAAGGGGGAATATTCTGTACGGATTTCCCTGATAGTTAATCTGGGTTGAATATTTTTCATCAATAACGAACTGGGAAACCCACTCTGACAAGTCACCCAATTTCTTATTTGCAAGGTTAAGTGCAACATCCTTGTCGATCATCGGAACGCTGCTGAAATCCTTGAGGCTTGTAATTGTTGTGATACTCTTTTCACTCTCACCGAAATTCTCCGTGGTAACCTCAATGATTTCACTGTAATCCTTTGCCCTGAAAATAGCGGCGGAGGTAAGATATCCCACACCGAGAATAAGTGCAAACACAAGACCGATTACAAGGGGAACAATGGACTGTTTCTTGACATAGGTAATGTATTCGGGTCTGATAAATGCCTTTGATGTAAGGAAAATCATAACGATATAAATTGCGATAACAATGGCAATAAAATAGTAAAAATCAAGGGATTTGAAGTTCAAAGCAGGAAGCATAAAATAATATGCCACCGCGCCTCCTATGGCAGTTACAATAAGGCTGATTATAATTTTAAGTACCTTTTTGTCCGGAGGAATGACAACCTCCTTGGGTTTGCCTTTACCGGAAAAATCCACTTTAATAGGATCCATTCTGACAACTCCTTTTGAGAAATGATTATATTTTTATTCAGACTGTAATTATATACTATGAAGCCGCTAAATACAAGTCTTATTTTGTGAACATATTATGGTGCTTTATTGGGCTTTCGACATTTTCCAGTCGCTTACTGACGAATAAAGATAATTGCTGTCGCCAATCCCGGAAATATTGGGATTCACCGATACAACGGCTTTCCTGTAAAACAACGGCAGGAAAGGAATTTTCGCGCTGAAATTTTCAACAAACACCTTTGTGTTCACTTCCCCGTTTCGGTATTGAGAATAGATTTCGTACATATCCTCATTTATTCCGTAATTAAGGTTACCCTTTTGGGAGAAAAACTCCGTAAGGTCACAGTTATTTGTAAGTTGAACCTCTCCGATATAAAAACTGTAATGACCTTCTTCAAGGGCGGCAACAAAATCCGCCTCTTCTTTATATACCTTGATTACCACTCCGAATCCCAATTTTTCCAAAGCGGATTTAAAGTTTTCGGCAACGGTTAATTTATAGGGATTTTTTGTACAAACAAGAATATTGACTCTCAATGAAGTTGAGCCGTTTGTTCTCACACCCTCGGAATTAACGGAGTCGTAACCGTTTCGCTCCAGAATACTGATTGCCTTTTCAAGATTTCCGCTTTCACCTATAAGTTCCATATTTTCAAGTTCATAGAAACCTTTTTTAAAGGGTGTAACGGTGGCGGTGCCCTGCCCCAGGAAAGAAGATGCGGCAATAAGGTTTCTGTCTATTCCGATATTGACTGCTTGGCGGACCCAATCAATAGAAGTTACCGTTCCTGCCCATTGGGAATTAACTCCCACATAGACTAAATTATTAAGTCCTACGGAAACGGTCTTTGAAGACAGATTTATATATTCTTCGGCACTTAAATCATTTTTGAAGATACTGATTTTATTTGCTTTGAACGGATAAATGGGACTTGAAATACCCGCCATATCATACAGTGCAATCTGTTCATTCCAACTTTTCTCAAAATCCCTGTGATTCCTATTGACTTCCAAATACAACTCGTTCTCGGTTTTTTTCAAAACATATTTACCCGTGCCGATACATTCATCCCCGCCTTCTTTGACAATGGGGAAATCCAAAACATTAAGCGCCATGGGGTCGTTTTTGTAAAGGGTGAATTTTATTGTGTAGTTATCAATCAGGGTAATTGAACTGATATTTGAAAGTTGAGCCTTGTAATAGGCGCTGTTTTTCGCCTTTTCAAAAGAAGATTTTACATAGGAGGAAACAAGATCATCGCCGTTGCTGAATTTAACCCCCTGCAAAAGTTTTACGGTTACGGTTGTGCCGTCAATCTCACCGCTTGCGGCAAGTTGGGTTTCCCCTTTGCCGTCATCCGTGGGAATATACAATCCCTCGTACATTGTGGGCAACAAATCACGGTTAAGAGAACTTTCGGTTTTATAGGGATTAAAATCCGCCGCGCTTGTATAGGGCAGGGAAATGTCCGAAGTAACAACGGGAGTGGGCAAAACATAATCTTTCTCCGTAGTTGTTTCTTCCGTACCTGTATTTCCGTTACATGAGCAAAAAGCAAATAAAAGTGCTGTAATAAGAAATATTGAAATAACTTTTCTCATCTTACGGACACCCTTTCTATTGATACTGCTTTCCCTGTTTTTTCGTCAATTTCCAAAAGGCAACCGTCCATGGAATACTCGCCCTTTGCATTTTCAAATCTTACGGGTAAATTACTTTTGAACTTTCTTACGGTAAGTTCCGGCTCAATACCCAAAACCGACTGCACGGGACCCGTCATACCCAAATCGGTGATATATGCCGTGCCCTTGGGGAGAATCTGTTCATCGGCGGTCTGCACATGGGTATGCGTTCCCAAAACCGCAGTAACCTTGCCGTCAAGATAAAATCCCATTGCACGTTTTTCCGCCGTGGCTTCCGCGTGAAAATCCAAAATTACGGTTTTACAGCCGTCGGTTTCCTTTAATGCCCTGTCAATTTCCGAAAATGGATTTCCCAAAGGCTCGGAGAAAACCGTACCCTGCATATTTATTACGGCAACGCGAAACCGTCCTTTGTCGATTATTCCCACTCCCCTGCCGGGCGCGCCCTCGGGGAAGTTGTAGGGACGTATAACCGGTATGTCCCTGTCGAGATATTCCATAATTTCCGGTCTTTTAAAGGAATGATTTCCGAGAGTTATAAAATCCACTCCGCTTGAAAAAACCATTTCGCAGGACTTGGGAGTGACCCCGTTACCCTGCGCAGAGTTTTCGGCGTTGGCAATGCACACATCTATACTGTTTTTTCTCTTGAAATCGGGGAGAATTTTAATTAAAAATTCACAGCCGCCCTGACCCACAACATCGCCTAAAAAAAGCAAACGCATATTTTTACCATCGTTTCTATACATAAGTTACGGGAACCGAGTCCCCTATTAAAATAGCGAAACCCACCGTAGCGGGAGGGTTTCGCCGTTTTTCTTTTATTTTGCAAATTCTATTGCTCTGCTTTCCCTGATTACGTTAACCTTTATCTGACCGGGATAGTCAAGTTCGTTTTCGATTTTCTTAACAATATCTCTTGCAAGAAGAACCATCTGGTCGTCGGAAACGGATTCGGGCTTAACCATAATACGAACCTCACGACCTGCCTGAATAGCAAAGGAGTTGTCAACTCCGTCGAAAGAGTTTGTAATTTCTTCGAGTTTCTGCAAACGCTGAATGTAGGACTCGATATTTTCGCGTCTTGCACCGGGACGTGCAGCCGAAATAGCGTCCGCCGCCTGAACAAGACAGGCAATAACGGTTTTTGCTTCAACATCGCCGTGGTGTGCCTGAATAGCGTGAATAACCTGTTCGTTTTCCTTGTTCTTTCTGGCAACTTCCACACCCAATTCAATATGGGTACCCTCTTTTTCGTGGTCAAGAGCCTTACCGATATCATGGAGAAGACCCGCACGCTTTGCAAGTTTTACGTCCGCACCCAGTTCCGCCGCCATAAGTCCCGCAAGATAGGAAACTTCAAGGGAGTGATTGAGAACATTCTGACCGTAACTTGTACGGTATTTAAGTTTACCCAAAAGTCTTACAAGTTCACCGTGCAATCCGTTGACGCCCGCATCAATAACAGCCTTTTCACCGGTCTGCTTGATGGTGTTTTCAACCTCGCGTTTTGACTTTTCGTACATTTCCTCAACACGTGCAGGATGAATTCTGCCGTCGGAAACCAATTTTTCAAGAGTAAGTCTTGCAATTTCACGTCTTACCGGCTCAAAGCAGGAAACGGTAATTGCCTCGGGAGTATCGTCAATAATAAGGTCAACACCCGTAATTGTTTCGATTGTACGGATATTTCTACCCTCACGACCGATAATTCTGCCCTTCATTTCATCGTTGGGGATTGTAACAACGGAAACCGTGGCTTCTGCCGCGTGGTCAGCGGCGCAGCGCTGAATTGCACCTGAGATAATCTCCCCTGCAAGAGTGTCCATATCGTCCTTGAGTTGTTGCTCATAATCGAAAATTTTAGCGGCTTTTTCGTGGGTGAGTTGTTCTTCAAGTGTTTTGAGAATAACGTCCTTAGCCTGTTCTTTAGTATAACCGGAAATTCTTTCGAGGATTTCAAGTTGACTCTTTTTAAGGGACTCAACTTCCTGTTCCTTAGCCTCCAAATTCTTGATTTTTTGAGCCAGGGCCTCCTCTTTCTTTTCCTGTGCCTCAACTTTTTTATCAAGGCTTTCTTCTTTTTGAATAATTCTTCTTTCCTGACGCTGAACTTCCGCACGTCTTTCACGCAAATCCTGTTCAGTTTCAGATCTCAACTTGTGAATTTCATCTTTGGCTTCAAGAATTGTTTCTTTCTTTTTCTGCTCAGCCTCCGTCATTGCGTTGTTGACAATGCGAGCGGCTTCCTCTGTAGCAGAGCCGATGGCAGCCTCCGCAACTTTCTTACGGTGAGCGCCGCCGACAACAAATCCCACAACGCCGAATACAACGGCAGCGGCAATAATAAGACCGATTGCTAAACCGAGATTCATTTTTTCGGTGCTCCTTTCATAAATAAATTTAAACAAAAAGCGACGAAAACGCAAAAGCACTTCCGTCACCGAGTATGCGACGCACGGACACCCCGTGCCATCGCCTATAATAAAAGTTTTGTCGCAGGCATTCACATGCGTGCGGAACATATCTATAAATATATAAAAACGACTAATAAATATGCAAAAATTCACCCTAAAAACGTAAACCGTATGTAATTTCAGAATATTTATTATGAAAAATATATAAAAATATAAATAACAAAACCATTATCATATCATACGGATAGTGCATTATTACCACAAATAATACATTACCGAAATTATTATAATAAATTGTGAAACAATAGTCAAGAAAAAATAACCATAAAATGAAAAGTTTTTTGTATGAAAATGATGTGACCCAAAAAAGAAGAGAAGTAACTTCAAAATACGGTATAATGGATTAGCTACAAAACATTAACCAAGAAAGAAGTACTTCTTATGAATATTTTAACACAAGAAGCAAGGAAAAAGCAAGTAATAGTTGAGCAAGCAATAAAGAACGGAAAAAGTGAAACGAGCCGAAAATACGGAGTAACTCTGTCAAGTATAAAAAGATGGTGTAAAAAATATGACGGAACATGGCAGTCAATGTTAGAAAAATCCCATCGGCCGCACAGCCACCCAAATCAGCACACACCGAAAGAAGAAAAACAAATAAAAAATTCGTTTAAAAAATGCTATGCGCGTTATGGATGGGATGGTGTGTACAGTGATTTGCAGCGTAAAGGCTATACAAGAAGTTTTTCGGGAATGGTATATGCAGCTAAAAGATTAGGCTTAAAAGAGCAGAAGAAAACTCCAAAGGAAAGCAGAGCACAAAGACGATATCCTGAATTGCTTGAACCGGGAGAAAAAGTGCAAATAGATGTAAAGGAAGTACCGTATAACTGTTTGCGAGGCAAGGTTTTAAAGGACGGAAAGCATTTGTATCAATGGACAGCGATAGACGAATGTACTCGAATGAGGTTTGTGTATGGATTGAAGAACACACACCTGAAAACTCAGTAAAGTTTCTAAAAATGTTGATAAAAGCATTTCCGTTCAAGATAAAAACAATCCAGACAGATAACGGAACGGAATTCACCTATAAATTTATCAGTGATGATAAAATTTGCCCGTTTGATAAAGCGCTGTCAAAACTTGGGATCAAGCACAAGTTGATACCGCCGAGAACACCGTGGCATAATGGAAAAGTAGAGCGAAGTCACAGAAATGATCAAAGATATTTCTATGATCGGGAAACATTCAGAAGTGTTGACGAACTGAACGAAAAATTAGCAAAACATCTTGTTTGGAGCAATAACAAGACAATGCGAACCCTCGGAAGAAAAAGTCCTGTGCAGCTTCTCAACGAGAAACTGGGGGCATAAGTGCCGCAGTTTTTGAACGCCTTTTTCGTTCCGCTACGCTCCACTCAAAAGGCGTTCAAAAACATTGTACTATACTTTGACTTTATTTTTTACCCAAAATGGGTCACATCTATTTACAACACAGAACAAAAGATACAGGTAAATAAATAACACCTTGCAATTTTACGGAGTTTGTGCTACAATTCCATAAGTCGTAAGGGAAAAGGGAATTCGGGCATTCCCCTGTTTTACCCTTGCACAGTATATTCGCGGGTATGGTGGAATTGGCAGACACGCAAGATTTAGGTTCTTGTGCCGAGAGGTGTACAGGTTCGACCCCTGCTACCCGCACCACAAAAAGGGGCTGTAAAAAAACAGCCCGAAAAAAAGAACTACAAGTCAACCGAAAA
>JBJFGF010000028.1:0-3500 GCA_051892415.1 Acutalibacteraceae bacterium
TCCCCGTATTTTTTTGTTTGAGTGTAACCTTCAAACTCGCAAGTTCTTTGCGACTTTGAAAAATATTTTTCCTATTGCTTTTAATTTACATGGCTCACGTTGCAGGTTTTGAAACGTGACGAAACTTTTACGTGGAATTTTTTCTTCAAATAATTTGTGTTTGAGATAATAATACCTGCCAACTGTTGCAGGTTTTGCGACAATTAAAATTTTTTCTGTTGTCGAGCGTTCAAAATAAAGATGATGTTAGCCATTTGCAAAAGCAGTGTAACCTCAGCAACGTTTGATGCTAATTTAGAAATGCAATAATAGGCCACTGCCTTTCAAACGTTGTTATTTGAAGAAAACCGCCAACGCCGATTGCTTTAATTTCCTGCGCAATATTCGTGTATGGTTTTTGACAGTGTATAGCTTGAAGTGTAGCGTGGTCGCACTTTTGTTCAAAAGTGTCTTATTGAAGAAATTGTATTGACAAAATACCATCTATTAAAAAGGATAACAAGGACGCTCGTGTGACAAAAATGTACCAATTTGTGACGTGTTGTAAACTTAACAATTAATGGCTGTTGAAAACAAATATTGTGGGTTGTATAGAGACGTATTGTTCAAAGTTTTCAACTTTACTAAGGCAAAAATACTTGCGGAATGGATTCAAAACAAAAAACAGCAATAAAAAGAACGACGCGAAAAACACGCCGTCCGAAACAATACGAAACGAAAAAACTCAGAAACTAAAAAGGCACGAAACTCAAAAAATGCCTACCGCGGTTTTACGGGGCGATTCGCAGAGCGGTTCAGCGGCGAACGCCCCGATCCGCTCGGCTTTGAGTTGACCTTTTTATCTGAGTTGAAGTGAGTTTGTTTTGGCGGGTGCTTGACCGCGGAGCTTTGCTCCGCGCTTGTATATGTCAAGCACCCGCCAAAGTGCCATTTGATTGTTTTTTTATTTTAAGTATATATATTATCGAAAAATTTTTATTATTTGATGGCATAACATCTTGTATATGTCAAGCACCCGCCAAAGTGCCATTTGATTGTTTTTTTATTTTAAGTATATATATTATCGAAAAATTTTTATTATTTGATGGCATAACATCTTGATTTTTAGTTAGGAAAAGTGTATACTATTTCTAACGAGGTGAAGTAATGAGCAGACCTAACTATCTTGGTGAAATAAAGAATAGGATATTAGCTGAAAAAATAGGGGCGGTCTTTGTTGCCGCCGACTTTACCGATTTGACGGATAAAGCTATCGCAAACGTTGTATTGACTCGTCTCGAATCCGAGGGTATCATCAGAAGAGTATTGCGCGGCGTATACGACAAACCTGAATATAACGAGTTTTTGAAGGAATATGTTGCGCCTATCCCGGATAACGTTGCACATGCGCTTGCTCGTAATTACGGTTGGACAATTGTTCCGTGCGGAGATACAGCGTTGAATTTGCTTGGCTTGTCCACTCAGGTACCGGCAACGTGGGTTTACGTAAGCGACGGAACTTACAAAGAATATACCTACGACAAAACAACTATCCAATTCAAAAGGACTACAAACAAAGAAGTATCCAAACTTTCATACAAAACGGCACTCACCATTCAAGCGCTGAAAGCGTTGGGAAAAGACAAAATAGACGATACCGTTCTTGCTCGTTTGCGCAAGTTGCTCACTGCTGACGAGAAGCAAACAATGCTGTTGGAAGCAAAAACGGCAACTTCTTGGATTTACGAATATATAAGACAAATTTGTAGAGGTTAAAATGCAAAATATTGCAAAAATCAACGAAAACGATAGAAAGGCACTTTTCCACAACACCGCAGCCAAAATGGGCATGACGGATGCTATTGTCGAAAAAGATTTTTGGGTGTGCTATATGCTGGATTATCTTTTTCACCGTTCGGCTTGGAAAGATAACATCGCATTCAAAGGCGGAACCAGTTTGTCCAAAGCTTACGGACTAATCGAACGGTTTTCGGAAGATATCGATTTAATTCTCGATTGGCGCATTCTCGGTTATGGAAAAGACGAGCCGTGGGAAGAAAGAAGCAATACAAAGCAGGATGCTTTCAACAAAGAAGCTAACACTCGTGCCGAAGTCTTTTTGCGCGATGCATTTTTGCCTGCTACTATTGCGGATTTAACCGCCGAGCTCGGTCCAAAAGTCAGCTGTTTTATTGATGATGACGATCCGCAAACGGTGAAAATTGTGTATCCGAACAGTTTTTCCGATTCGTCTATTTTGCAAGAAATTCGACTTGAAATCGGCGCGCTTGCCGCTTGGACTCCCGTAAAAGAAGCAACTATTACCCCTTATTCGGCGCAGCTTTATGCAAGATTGTTTACGCAACCGTCCACCGAAGTTTTGACAGTTTTGCCCGAACGTACTTTTTGGGAAAAGGTTACCATTTTGCACCGAGAAGCGTTCCGCCCCGAAGATCGTCCGTTTCCTTCGAGGTATTCGCGACATTACTACGACTTATACAAAATGATGAAGTCACCTGTAAAAGATAATGCGCTTGCGGATAACGACTTGTTGGAACGCGTGGTAAAATTTAAGGACAAGTTTTATCGTTGCCCGTGGGCAAGATATGATCTTGCAAAGCGTGGAACAATGAAACTGTTACCACCCGATTACAATATGGCAAAACTGCGCGCCGACTACGACCATATGCAAAATATGTTGTTTGGCGAAAAGCCTGCGTTTGACGAAATATTGAACGCACTGGCACAACTTGAAAATGAAATTAACGGAGCAAATAAATGACTAGTGTAGATATAAAAGAAAACAATATTTATCGTTTAGATAGTCGTTTGCTCGAAATATTGCTTCTGGACCGCACTACGAATAAAAACCTTATTTGGGCGACGGACAATTATGCTTCTCGAGGGCTTGGATACAAGGCAGACGATCATATAAGTATCTATTCGATTATTAAGCGCAACGGTAGTATTATAAAGCCACGTGTTGAGAAATCAAAAAAGGAACAATCCGAAAGAGTCAAAGCAAAAGCCGAAGTTTTCACTCCCTCTTGGATATGCAACTGCCAAAATAATCTAATTGATAACGAATGGTTTGGATGCAATGGTGTTTTTAATACCGAAATTGAAAAAGGGTGGCAAACTAACTACGATATAATAACTTTTCCCGAAGGAAAAACTTGGCAAGATTACGTTAAGGAAAACAGGCTTGAAATAACGTGTGGTGAAGCTCCTTATCTTGTTAGCCGTTATGATACCGTTTCCGGCGAAGAAATTGACGTTGCCGACCGTATCGGACTTCTTGATAGAAAACTTCGCGTCGTGTCAGAGAATGTGGATAGTGAACCGGCTTGGGTAGAATGGGCAAAAATAGCTTACAAAAGTGTGTATGGCTATGATTGGCAAGGGGATAACGTGCTTCTTGCGCGTGAAAATTTGTTGCGTACGTTCATTGATTACTATATTGCAAAATTCGATAATTTCCCTATTATCGAATACCTTTTGGAAATTGCCGAGATTATTTC
>JBJFGF010000029.1:0-56604 GCA_051892415.1 Acutalibacteraceae bacterium
TGTAACATTGTAACACATAATGTATCTAAAATAAATATACAATATATTTATTATGGAGTGAATTTATGGCTATCAAGAGTGTTTCTATCAGAATTGAAGAGGAAATGTTGAATAAAATTGCGTACATTGCGGATTACGAAGGAAGAAGCGTAAACAGTCAGGTGCTCGTTTTAATAAGAGATAATATTAAAGCATTTGAAGATGCCAACGGTACTATTGATGGCAATATTACTCCCGATTCAAATGTAAAACCAACCCGTAAGTAAGCAAAAACACTCTGTCGGTGGCGACAGAGTGTTTTGTATATTCTCCTAATAATCAAGCCAAAGATTTGCTTGTATGAATTACAGATACTTATTGTTAAAACTTTGTCTCAAATCTATGGAGCCGTCTTTGTGAACAGTTGTGATTGTTGCTCCGTTTTGCCATTCCTTTTCGGGTAGGGAAACGCCGTGGTAATCGCCAAGGTTGTAGGCGTTGTAACTTGCATATTGATTATAAACAAGTAATATTCCGTCATATATCGCCGCCCAGTCGTTCACATGGTCATGCCCCGCAAAAATTGCCTGTGAGCCGTTTTCTTTCATGGCGGCAAAAAGTCCGCTGTTAAAGGGGGAACAGCCAACGCTCTCATACATTCTGCCGTAGAGGATTTCCGCCCTGCCGGTGGGTACATATCTCCCCTCGTCATTTAAAGTGAAAACCTCTTCGTATTCTTTGATGGGAATATGGAGATATATCATTGATTTAAAATCACCGTATTCCTTTTTTAAAGAGTTGATTTCATCGGTGTACCATTCGATTTGTGAGGGCTTTATGTAGTCGTAGCCCTTTTCCATTTCAGGGGGAACTCCGTCCCTTTCCATATATTTTTTATGAATATTTCTGCCCGAATCAAAGAACACAAGACTTTGCTTTAACTCCGTTTCGGAGTTCATTATATTGACAATAAAGTTTCCGTAGCCGAAAAGTTCGGGCTTTCCGAATTTTGAAAGACAGTGTGGGTATATGGAAAGGCTTTTGAAAATGAGATATTTGAAATATTCCTTTTCTTCCCGTGCCTCGTGATTACCGAAAACATATGTCCAATAAACGCCTGTTTTTTCCATCATCTGTGCAAACTGAATGGCATCAATCTGCTGATATTTTCCGAGAATACAGTCACCGGTCAGAACAACAAGGTCGGGTTTCTCGTCACGGATCTGATTTATGAAAAGTTGAAGTGTTTTGTCATTAAGGTCATATTCGTCCGTCATGTGCATATCCGTAGTGGCAAGAATTTTGAAATCCCCGTCATCAATTGTGCCGTCATCCCGATATTTTGCAATAAATGTTGAGGTGGGAGTTTCTTTGATGATTTTCACCTTGCTTCCAACATAACTGATGTCGAGGGAGGACAAAAATCTGTTCTTTGCGTGCTTTCCGCGGGTTATATCGTAAACCGCTTTTTCCACGCCCAACCAAACTCTTATGGCATTCTGCTGTAAAAATGTTCTTACGGGTTTCATAGTGTACCTCTTTTCCCTGTTTGTGTCTTAAATATTAGCACAATGATTTTTCAATTTCAATATCATAAAAGGGTATTTGTTAAGAAAATATTTCGCGAAGATTAACGCAAATTTAAAACGCGGTACTTTTTATTTTTTGTGTATAAAAAACCCGAAGCAAGTTTGGTGATTTTTACTTTTTATTTAAAGGCTATTCCATTGACATTGCAAGGGGATTTATGGTATATTTATTGTGTGTAATCATGTAGCGGGGACGGTCTGTTTTTTTGTCAGAAGCACTGTTTTTGTGCCCGCAGTTTTACAAAAAAGAATATTGTGTTTTTAACAAAACCGAAAGGAAGAAAAGACAAAAATGAAAAAAAGTATCTCTTTGGTGTTATGCCTTGCAATGCTTATTTCGGTGTTTTCCTGTCTTGGCGTCACCGCTTCTGCGGCTGATGCAAAGGATTTGTTTACCGTTTCAAGCAGTCTGAAAAACGATAAACTTACATACACTGTTTATCTTAACAAAAATGTTGCTTTGTCGGGTGCGATTATCTATGCAAAATTCGACCCCAAAGTTCTTACACCGGTAATTGATGAAGATACTCACGGCGCATATATGGTAAGCGACGGGGACGGCGGAATGAAAGAAAATGTAGCCGGTATGTATGAGACCGGCTTAATGGCGGGTTACTCCGATCGAGTTTCAGTAGCACATGCTTACGGCATGGATACTGATTATAAATCAGGTTCATCAAATAAAGCATATATGACTTTTACCTTTAAAGTAACTGACAAAAATCGTCCTAAAACAACGGTTAATTTCTATTGTTATGAGTTCAACAGCAAGAGTGCTCCCGAAAACAATATTGCTAACGGAAGTTCGGCTCTTATTTGTTCAAAGACCAATTCCACTTTGGGTCCCGTTGAAGGCGTTACCGTTTACAATGAACAAAAGGGCATCAAGGTTTCCTGGAACGCAACAACGGGTGCGGACAAATATATAGTTTTAAGAAAAACTACGGGCGAATTTGCCGAGATATACAGAACAGCAAACAGTTCGGTTACAAGTTATGTGGATACAAGTGTTTCCAACACCGAAACATACACCTATACGGTCAGGTCACTTAATGAGGACGGATACAACACAAGCAGCAACGCAACCCAACTGACAATAAAACGTATAGTTGCCCCCTCAACCCTTACCCTTAAAAACAATGACGGAAGTATTGTTGCAACTTGGTCCAAGGTTACGGGAGCAACAAGTTACAAACTTTTCAGGAGAACAGTTGATTCCAACGGTACAAAGAGCGATTGGGTTGCTGTGAGCAGCAGAAGTTCAGCATTGACTTACACCGATAAATCCGTAACAAAGGGTAAAACATACGAGTATGCCGTTCGTTCCTATACGGAGGGTAGCAACAAGGAGTTGTATTACAACGGATTGTACGGCGCAAAACAAATCGTTTGTATGAAAAATCCCTCTGTTTCTGTTGAAGCAACTGTTACAGGCGTTAAGATTTCCTGGTCAAAGGTTTCGGGTGCTACCGGTTACAGAGTTTACAGAAAGGTTAAGGGCGGCTCTTGGGTAACAGTTAAGAATGCCTCCGCAAGTGAGACGTCTTACACTGATACTTCGGCTCCCAGCGGAAAGTATCTCTATTATACGGTCAGAGGTATTAACGGCTCATCCGCAAGTGCTTACGACACACAGGGAATCAATTATCTCAAAACTCCTACGGTCAGCGTTAAAAATACCGCATCGGGAGTAAAAGTTTCCTGGAATAAGGTAAGCGGTGCCACAAGTTATTATGTTTACCGCAAGGCAGGCAATGCGACATCCTGGAGCAAGATTGCTACAACAAGCGGCAGTTCATATACGGACAAAAATGTAAAAAGCGGTACAACTTACAAGTATTGTATAAAGGCAATTAACAGTTCGGTTCAGTCAAAAGCGGGTAGCCCGGCATATGAGACAATTAAATTCCTTTCCGCTCCCACGCTCAGCAGTGTTACCAGCACCAAGAGCGGAATAACCGTTAACTGGAAAGCGGTTACGGGTGCTTCCGGTTACATTGTTTACAGAGATGACGGCTCCGGCAGTTTTAAAAAACTTGCAACTGTTTCCGGTGGCAAAACGGTTAAATATGTTGACAGTACCGCCCAAAAGGGAAAAACCTACTCGTACAGAGTTGTGGCAACATCCGGCAGTTATAAGAGCAGTTATAAAACCACTCTTACAATTAAAGATAAGTATTGATTCAAGAAAAATCTAAGGAGGAATTGATTTGAAAAGAGTAATATCATTGCTTCTTTGCATGGTAATGTGCGTGTCTGTTTTTTCCGCAACTGCAACCCAGGTGTATGCAGTGGGTCAGGTGAAAGAGATTTTTTCCGTTGAAAAAACAGATTTTGAAAATGATTCAATAACCTATACCCTTTCCCTTGCCCCGAATCAAGAGAATTTGATCGGTGCAATTATCAAAGTGGATTTTGATGATACTGTTTTGGAGGTTTCCTCCGAAAGCGGTCCCACGGGGACAAGAAATAACTACGGCGATTTTGTTGCCGACGTATCCGGCTACTATGAACAGGGAATCACCTGTGACGGAGAAAACGATTATTCCATAGCATATATGAATCCCAACGGCTTTGATATAGGCGAAAGCGGAAAATCTTTTATAACGGTAACATTTAACGCAATAAGTGAGGAAAGACCTGTTACAGAGGTTAAGTTCTATTGCGAAGAATACATCACCGAAGATGAGGACGACAGCAACGATATTAAGCGTGCGGACGGTTCTCAACTGATTTACAGCGATTCTTTCTTTACTCTCAACCCTGCAAATAATTTGGAAGTTGCATCAACCGAAACAGGTCTAAGGTTCACATGGACAGAAGCGACCGGTGCAGAACAGTACAATATTTACAGAAGAACCGAAAATACCGAGTGGGCATTGTTTACAACGGTAGATGCAGGTATTACGGAATATAATGACGAAACGATCGAAGAGGGTATAGAGTATTATTATTCGGTAGAGTCAGCCAACAAGTACGGCGTCAGAGAATATGACAAAACAGGTCTTGTGGGAATGAATTTCGGTACAATTACGGAAATCGGTTCAACTCTCACCGAAAGAGGCGCCTTGATTTCCTGGGGTGCTCTTACCAATGCTGCGAGTTACACTGTTTACAGAAAAGCGGACGGTGAAACATCCTGGAAGAAAATTGCCGATACAACAGAAACATCCTATGAGGATGAGCCTCTTACAAGCGGTGTTACATACTCATATACCGTAAAGGCACATCACGAAAAAGGTTATGTTGCGGAAACCTCTGTTGACCCCACCCAAATCACATTTATTGCAAATGCGGTTATTCTTGAATATCAATTAAATTACATGGATATTGTAATTAACTGGCTGAGCGTTGACGGTGCGGCAAGTTACGAAATTTACAGAAAAGCAACCGATGAAAGCGACTACACCTGTATAGCAACAGTATCAATACCCGGCTATATTGATGAGGACGTTAATGACGGAGAATCATATTCCTATCAGGTTCGTTCAGTTATGGAAAACGGTGTGGGAAGCGTCCGCGGAGAAGACAGTTTCGATTTAGTAAAACTTCCCATTACAACAGAGGTTGTCGCCGCTTCCGGCAGTGACGGCGTTACGGTAAGTTGGGCGCCGGTTGAACTTGCGGAGAATTATATTATTTTGCGACGTGACAATAACAGCAGTAACTGGTTTACTGTTGCAACTGTTAAGGCTACCGAAACGAAATATACGGATGTGGCGGTGAACAGCGGAAAAACATATACATATTCCGTAAAAACAAAGGCGGGAAATCTGGAAACAAATATCTCAAATCCCTCAAACTCCGTGTATTATCTGGTTGCTCCGAAAATTGCCGAGGTTAAAAACGGCTCCAAGGGAATGGAGATTAACATTGAAAAGGTAAACGGAGCGGATTATTATAATATTTACAGAAGGCTTGCCAACGGACAGTTCGGTGAGCCAATAGGAACTCTTACCAACGGCGACAGTCTTGTTTACGTGGATTCTACCGCCGTTTCGGGTGTTCAGTATGTTTACGGAGTTCAGGCGGTTCACGAAGATGTTTTCAGCGCAATTACATCCTCATCCCTTGCTTGCCGTCTTGAGGAGCCTAACGTAACAATAAAAAACACATACAGCGGTATTCAACTTACATGGAATACAATTCCCGGTGCGGAAAAATATATTGTTTATTATGGCGGCACCTCAAGTAAGGTGGAAAAACTTGAAGCTTTAGGCAGTACAACCTCCACAAGTTATGTTTACGACAAAGGTTACGACGGAAGAAACAACTATTTCGCTGTTGAAGCAGTTTGCGGAGAAACAGCAAGTACCAAAGCGCTTGCTAACATTTATCATCTTAAGGCGCCGGTTAAAACAAGCCTTGATAACGGCATAGGTCAGGTTACGTTCCGTTGGACAGAGTTGGATTGTGCTGACTCATACTTGGTTTATCGCAAGAAAGCGGGCGATACAAAGTGGACAAAACTAACAAGTGAGCCCATAGAGGCCACGTCCTATAAAGATACAACTGTTGTCAGCGGTACAACATATATTTACACCGTTAAAGGTTATGACGGAGAAGAATACACACCCTATAACAGTTCGGGTTGGTCAATTCAGTATTTGGCAACACCGAAGATTTCAAGCGTGACAAATGCTTACGGCGGAGTGAAGGTTTCCTGGGGCAAAACAGGTGCTTCAAAGTACTATGTATATCGCAAAACAAAGTCGGAAACTAAGTGGACGTATTTGGGATCAACGGAATCCACATCATTCCTTGATAAAACCCCAAAGAGTAATACCAAATATTATTATGCAGTAAGATCTATAGGCAGTTCGTCTAAATCGTTCTACAGTTATTCACATTTTTGCGATGTGTGCAAGTCAGTTCAGTACCTTGCCGCTCCCGTACCCAAAGTTTCCAACAGCACAAGCGGTACAAAGATTTCCTGGAGCAAGATTACCGGTGCAAAGCAATATGTTGTTTTCAGAAAAGCGGGCTCGGCAAATAGTTGGACAAAGATTGCAACAATTACCGGCACATCATATACGGATAAGAACGTAAAAAGCGGTACAAATTATAAATATACCGTAAGAGCCTATAACGGCAGTTTGTCTTCAGGTTATCATAGCGGTGTTGCAATAAAGTTTCTTTCCGCTCCAACGCTTTCAAGCGTAAGCAGTTCAAAGAGCGGTGTTACGTTCAAATGGAATAAGGTTTCCGGAGCTTCGGGCTACTATGTATATCGTAAGACAGGTTCCGGCGAATACACAAAAATAGCAACAGTTAAAGGCAATACCAAGGTAAGTTACCTTGATAAGAGTGCTAAAAAGGGAACAACCTACTATTATACAGTAAGGGCTTATTACGGTTCCTATACAAGCGGTTATAAGTCCCCTCTGAAAATAACAGACAAGTATTAAAAACTGTCAATACAACAAGCGGTTCCCTCGGATGCGAGGGAACTGTTATATACAGGAGGTGTGCTTTTGAAAAGAGCATTATCTTTTATACTTTGCATAATAATGTGCTTTTCCGTGTTCGGCAGTACTGCGGTGCAGGTTGCGGCGGCACGTACGGCGGACAAGACTTTTTCGGCAAGGGAAAGTGAGTCTGTAAAAGACGGGAAAGTTACATATACCGTAAGCATCAGCGGAGGTATTGAGGGCTTCGGCGGTGCAGTTGTTTTAGTGAAGTATGACAGTGCCGTGCTTTCCCCGGTTGAATTCTTACCTGCCTATACAGATACAGGAGTTCAACAGTTCAACGGTGAATATGTACACGGCATTTCAGCAGAATACGGCGACGGATATTATGCCGTAGGCTATACAAATACCGTACCCGAAAAAACAACCTCAAACACGGAGTTTTTTAAACTGACTTTTGAGGTTATCGGAGAGGAGAGACCTGTTACAAATGTTGAGTTTCTCTGCAAAGAGTTTTTTTCAACAACGGATTCCGAGGACTCAATTACCGTTGAAAACGGTTTGCAAAAAATTGCAGCAATAGAAACTGTTACTTTAGAGAAACCGAAACTCGAGGGTGCGGTACTTCTTACCAATGCCATTTTGTTCAGTTGGAGAGAAACCGCGGGCGCGACCGAATATGAAATCCGACGTAAAACCCCCACGGGTGCATGGAATACACTTGCGACGGTTTCCGCCGATACACTGTATTACAGGGACGTGAATGTTGAAAGCGGAGAAACCTATATTTACAGCGTAAGGGCAAAAAACTCCGGCAGTCAAAGCACATTTGATGCAAACGGTGTTTCCTGCAAATATATTTCCAAGCCCTCAAACATTACGGCAGTAAACGGCGTGGGCGGTATTGATATTACATGGGACGCGACAAAGGGTGCGGACAGTTATAAAATTATGCGCCGTGAATTGGGTGATACGGAATGGTCGGTTATTTCCGAACGCTCGGCGACTTTGTCCCCCTCATACAAAGATACCACAGTCGAAAACGGCAAGACTTATGAATATGACGTTAACTCAACTCTCGGCAACTTTACAACGGACACTCTTGAAGAAGGTAAACCCGTTACCTATTTGCCGTCTCCGGAAGTTGTTTCCGTTTCCAATATCAGCGACGGAATTGAATTGAAATGGAATCCTGTTGAAAATGCCGTTTATTATGCTGTTTACAGAAGGATAGTGGGCGTTGAAACAGAACTTACAGAGTATGAAATCGTACCGTCAACAAGTTTCGTTGATTACGATGTTGTTTCGGGAAAAACTTATACGTACAGCGTAAAGGCCGTTAACGATTACGGAGAAAGCGCTTTTACCAAAACAGGCTATACCCTTACAAGAGTTCCCTCCACCACGGTTACGGGTTTGACGGCACTTGCCGACAATATTCAGGTGACATGGAAAGCTGTAAGCGATGTTGACGGATACAATATTTACAGAAAAACAGTTGACGGCATTTGGGAAAAAGCAGGAACCGCCTCAAAAACCCAAACAACTTATAACGACAAAGGCGCGGGCAGCGGAAAAACTTACTATTACTGTGCCGTTCCCTTTATCGGTAGTTCGGAAAGTGAAAAGATTTGTTCCGATATGTCCGTCTATTATCTTAAATCACCCCAAAATGTTACGGCGGTTAACACAAAGGACGCCATTAAAGTAAGTTGGACACCATCGGCGGGCTCTGAGGAGTACCTCGTTTTCCGTCAGGACGTATTATCGGAGGAAAGCCGTCTTATCGGCAGCGTTGATGCCGACGAAACCGAATATAATGACAAGAATATTGAGATAGGCGGGTTATACTCCTATTATGTTCAGGCAGTAAGCACAACGGGTAACAGTAAGTACAGCGATACGACACCCACCGTTAAGCGAATTTTGTGCGTAGAAAACATTACAACAAAAATACTCTCAGACGGAGTATCGGTAAATTGGAATGAACATTCTTCTGCCGACTATTACATCGTTTGCCGTAAAAACGGCAGTACGTGGACAAAACTTTATGCGACCGAAAGCACAGGCTATACTGACAATAGTGTAGTAAGCGGTCAGGTTTACGCTTACTCGGTTATTCCCGTTGTGGATTCTTACGAGGGCGGAATTGATGAAACAGCCGTAAAGACTGTAAAATACCTTTCTGCTCCCAAAATCAGCAGTGCAAAAAACTCCGCAGACAGTATCGTCGTTAGTTGGAGCAAGGTTGACGGAGCCAAAACATACGAACTTCAGAGAGCCTCGGCTGATTCAAACGGTGAGAGAACTACATCGTATAAGACAATTGCCACAGTTAATGCGGACAAAACCCAATATGAAGATAAAGGTATAAAAGACGGTCAGGGATATATTTACAGAGTATATGCCGTTGACGGAAGCGACAAAAGTGTTGTTTCCGGTACATATAATGCAGTGTTCCTTGGGACCAAATATATAAAATCCCTTTCAAATGCCTACGGCGGTGTTAAAATCACCTGGGATAAAGCGAACGGTGCTAAATATTACAGACTTTACCGCAAAGAGAGCGGAGGGGAATGGGTATATATAACCAAGGTATCTTCTTCCGCAACCTCCTATACCGACAAGGGCGCAAAAAACGGAGTTAAAACCTATTATGCGGTCAGGTCGGAAAACGGAAACAGCCTGAGCACCTACTCCTCAAAGAGTTTTACCTACTTTGCATCACCTGAGGTAAAAGTTTCCAACAAAACATCGGCAATTACTGTATCATGGTCAAAAATTTCCGGGGCAACAAGTTACTATGTTTACCGAAAAGCCTCCGGAGATACCTCCTGGAAACGATTGGGTATAGTCACAAAAAATATCTATACCGATAAGGACGTTAAAGACGGAAAGACTTATATATATACCGTAAAAGCATACAACGGCAAGACTTTTTCAGGTTACAATACTTCCGGCTGGTCAATTAAACGTCTTTCGGCCCCCAAACTCAAAAGCATTGTTAACAGTACAAACGGTATAACTGTTAAGTGGGATAAATCCACGGGTGCTTCCGAATATATCGTTTATCGAAAGACAGGCAGTGCATCGACATGGGAAAAAATATATACAACAAAATCCCTGTCATATACCGATAAAAAAGTCAGCGCGGGTAAGACGTACATTTACACGGTTGTTGCAGTTTCCGGCAGTTCCCGTTCCACCTACATTGCGGATGGACTTAAAATGAAACGCCTTGAGATACCTTCATTAAAGAATGCGAAAAGTTCCAAGAGCGGTGTTACGATAAATTGGGGCGAAGTAACGGGTGCTTCAGGCTATTATATTTACAGAAAAGACAGTGCCTCGGGCAGTTGGAAACAAATTGCAAAGGTTTCCGGAAAAACAACAACTTCATATCTTGACAAAACCGCCCAAAAGGGCAAAACCTATTATTATACCGTGCGTGCGTACAGCGGCTCATATATGAGTTATTATAATAAGGACGGTTTGAAGATTAAGGACAAATACTAATTAAAAGGGGTTGTAAAAAAAGTGTAGACCGCATAAAACCCGATATACAAAGGTTTATAACACCCCTTAACAACTTTAAAGCGTATCAGATGTAATAAAAACCCAAAAACAAATTAAAATTCTGTTTTATGCTATGAACAAACTTCGCCACTCGACGTACCTATGTACGCCTTCGGGTAGCCGAAAACAAAGCAAATGCTTTGTTTTCGCTCAGTTTGTCCATTCTACGCATTTTTCCCTAACCACTTAAAATGAGGCTGCAAAAAAACTATCGTTTTTTTACAGCCCCTTTTTGTTTTTATGCTATTTTAAATTATCAAGTATGGCTTTAACCGTGTTTTCGGGGACTTCCACGGTCATTTGAGGCGGGCGGAAGTTTTCAAGATAGTGGGCATCGGAATCCGAAAGAATATTGATAGTGTTAAGATATGGGTGCCTTTCTTTTAACTCCTTTTCTTTTGAAATATCAAATATTTCCGCACTTTTGAAGCCAAAGGACTCATCAATCATACCGAGGTTTGAAAGAATACTGAAGGAGGAACGGTCAATGTGAGCAGGGTAGCAAATACCGTTGTATTTTCCCACCGTTTCAACAACCTTTTGTGTACTGATTGAACTTGCGGTAACAAGGAGAGTGTCCTCCTGCCCGATTATATTGTCGTTTTCGTCACAGATTGACTGTTCGCCGAAAACCGAGGATTTGTTTTTTATTGGGGGTAAAGTGGATTTTACATACTCGGAAAAGTCCAGCGCATCCTCCAATGTGTAAAAAAGGCATACCACATGAACTTCCTCCGCGGTACACAATTCCATACCGGGAATAAAGGTTATTCCGTTTTCTTCTGCGATTTTTGCAGTTGCAGGACAGTTTTTTGAAGTGTTGTGATCCGTCAACGCAATAACATCGTATCCCCATATTTTCGCCATATTGACTATGTTTTGGGGGGTCATATCACTGTCACCGCAGGGGCTTAAACAGGAATGTATATGAAAATCGTAATACAAATTCATAGCAGTTTTGATATTTCCGCGGCAATTTCATAGGTGGTTTTACTTGTGCCGAGGATTATAACCTCGTTTTCCGACGCTTTGCGTACTGCGTCATCATCCACGGGGGCATTTTCCGTAAGAATTATACAAGAAACCTCTGCAAGAACGGCAACACCCATGGCGGTTATGTTTCCCATAACCGTAAGCCAGGCGTCCCCCTCTTTTGCGCGGGACATTACCCAACTTAACAGATCCCCGCAGTAGCAACCGCTTACGGCTTTTTCTTCCGCAAGATTTTCGTTGCAAATATACTGTAAATTCAATTTTTCTTTTAACTCTCTAACTGTCATTTCAATCATCCTTTTTCTCTCTGAACGGCGCCGGAATGAAACGGTCAAGACTTTCATTGTTGTCAAGTTCGTGGAGTTCCTCCCTCGCTCTGAAAACGCAGTCGTGCTCCGTGGTGTAGCCTCGGACGACGTCCTCTGCTAAGGCACGGCAACTGGGTGCACCGCAGGTGCCGCAATCAAGCCCGGGAAAGACTTTTAAAAGTTCTTTCATTCTATTCATACGTGCCATGGCTTCTGCAACATTGTCCGCAAGTTTCATAACATCGTCGCGGGATTCAATGGGTTTTGTGCAAAGGAATTCTTGGGGCAAAACACTGTCGGAAAGATGGTTGCAGGAAACGGGGCTGTATTTTCTCAACTTCATAAGTCGGGATTTTGCTATGAATGGATTTTCTGCGGTCAGGCTGCCGCCAACGCAACCGCCCTGACAGGCATTAAGTTCAATGAAATCCACATCGTCAAGTGAGCCGCGTTCAACTTCTTCAAGAATTTTCATACAGTTTTCAATACCGTCCGCCGCAAGAGCGTTATCGTGGAGCGTGCCCGATGCTTCTCCGCCGCTTGTTGCCCAACCGATACCGATAACACCGGATTCATGGAGGGCTTTCAACTCATCGGAATTTTCGGTTTTTTCCATGGCTTTCAAAAGTGCGGGGTAGATATCGTTTATTGCTATTGCACCGTCAATATGGGATTTTTCAATACCCAAAGGTTGTTTAATTGCAGTAACCTTTGCAGGACAGGGTGTGATGAAGAAAATTCCGATTTCTTCGGGATTTAAGCCTGTTTTTTGAACGGCTTTTATTCTCGCCAATCTTCCCGCCTCGTCAACGGGGGCGGTAAGGGGAATTATATTATCCACAAGGTCGGGGAAACAAACCCTTATAAGTCTTACCACCGCAGGACAAGCGGAGGAAATCAGAGGTTTTATTCGGGTGTTTTCCGCCATATAAATTCTTGTGGCTTCGGAGATAAGTTCCGCCGCTTTGGAAACTTCAAATACGCTGTCAAAACCCAAAGAGGGTAAAGCGTTGAGAATTATATTGATATCATCCAAATTATTAAATTGACCGTAAAGGGCGGGGGCGGGTAGCGCCACCGTGTATTTATAATCCTCAATTTGAGAGAGAACATCACGGCTTGCGTACTTTGCATGATGGGGGCACACACGTATGCATTCGCCGCAATCAATGCAACGCTCTTTTATTATTGTTGCCTTTCCGTTTCGCACACGTATTGCCTGGGTGGGGCAACGCTTTATACAGTTAGTACAACCGCGGCACTTCTCTTTATCAAGACGTACCGAGTGAAAATATGTATCCATAATATTTCCTTTCGGTCGGATTATCTTACAAACACTTTCAGTTTAATTGTTGTGCCTTTTCCGACCTCTGTTTCTATTATCATTTCGTCAGTGTATTTTTTTATGTTGGGAAGTCCCATACCTGCGCCGAAGCCCAGTTGACGAACATTGTCCGGGGCAGTTGAATAACCCTCCTGCATTGCAAGGGATACATCGGGAATACCGGGACCTTGGTCTGCAAGAATTATGGAGATGCACTCCGGAGAAATTTCAACGTCTATAACACCGCCGCCGCCATGTATAACCATGTTTATTTCACCCTCATAAACGGCGATAGCGACATTTCTTATAACTGATGCGGGAAATCCCAATTCCTTGAGACTTTTTTTGATTTTGCTTGATGCCTCACCTGCACAGGTGAAATCGGTTCCGCTTACATCATAGTGTAAAGAAAGAAGCTCCATCAGATACCGCTGCCTCCCTTAAGACCGTTTTTGTAAAGAAGTCCGCAGGCAGTAAACATTTCAAGTTTTGTTCCCAAAAGAACAATATCACGCTCCTGTGCCAGTTCAATCATATCTTCGTCGGGTTGTTTTCCCCGAACGAAAACGATGCACTTCATATCCATCATTTCCGCGGTTCTCACAACCTGGGGATTAACAAGTCCCGAAAGCAGAACTGCCTGTTCTTTTACATAGGCGAGAACATCGCTCATCATATCACTTCCGCAAGCGGTGAAAACCTCGTTTTCAATGAATTCTTCTCCGCTTATGAGTTCCGCGTTAAGAATTGATTTAATTTCACTTATTTTCATAGATAAACTCTCCCTCTTTTGCAAGGTGTATTATATACTCCTACATTCTAACATAATAATAATAAAAATTCCACAAATATATCATAATATCTGTAAAATTTTTATTAAAAGACTACTAAATCATAAAAAATTTTTTGTATCCCCCAAAAAATACAACAAAATGTTAAAAAAATATCAAAAAAGTCGAAAAATAGTATGGACACAGGCATAAAAACTGTGATATAATTCCGTTGTATGTATAATGGCGGATTGCGAATTCGCGTTTGCCTGAAACAAACACAATCTGAATGGAGGAAATTTAATGCTCAAGAAAATCAGCACAATACCCTTTAAAGGCACACCTGAGCAGAAAGCAAAACTCGACGCAGTAATTGCAGAGTGCAAGGATGACAAGAGCCGTCTTATGCACGTTATGCAGGAAGCTCAAGGTATCTACGGCTACCTTCCCCGTGAAGTGCAGGTAATGATTGCAGAGGGTATGGACATTCCTTTGGAGAAGGTTTACGGCGTGGCAACATTCTATGCTCAGTTCTCACTCTCTCCCAAAGGCGAATATGACATTTCCGTATGTCTCGGAACGGCTTGTTATGTTAAAGGAGCACAGCCCATTATTGACAAAATCAGCGAGGTTCTCGGAATAGGTCCCGGCGAATGTACCCCCGACGGTAAGTTCTCCCTTGAAGAATGCCGTTGTATCGGTGCTTGCGGTCTTGCGCCTGTTTTCACAATCAACGGTGAGGTTTACGGTAAAATTACCCCGGACGATATTCCCGGAATCCTTGCAAAATATATGAATTGACTGTATGCGTGAATTATCGTTAAATGTTCTCGATATTGCTCAGAATTCCATTTCTGCCGGTGCAACTCTTACGGAGATACTTGTCAGGGAGAATACCTTTGAAAAAACACTTCTCATAGGTATTTATGACAACGGCAAGGGAATGACACCGGAACAGACCCAGAGGGTAATGGACCCCTTTTTTACCACCCGAACAACTCGTAAGGTGGGTATGGGAATTCCGCTTTTTAAGTTAGCGGCGGAACAGACGGGGGGAACTTTTACAATAACCTCCGAATTAGGAGTGGGCACAAAAGTTGAAGCCTTTTTCAAAACCGACAGTGTGGATTTTACCCCCCTGGGTGATATGGCTTCTACAATTACTGCCATTGTGTGTATGAACGGGGACAAAGATTTCGTATATACCCGTAATATTGACGGTAGGGAATTTACGTTTAAGTCCGTTGATATAAAGAAAATCCTTGAGGGCGTACCGCTTTCGGAGCCCTCGGTTATGAGTTGGGTTGAGGATTATATCAGAGAGAATACCTTGATTATTGAAAGGAATGACTAACATGAAATCACTTGAAGAGTTACTTGCCATAAAAGAAAAAGCACAGGCTCAGATGGCTGCTCGAGATGCTGACGGTCAGGACGGTATCAGAGTTGTAGTAGGTATGGCAACCTGCGGTATTGCAGCAGGCGCACGTCCTGTTCTCAAAGCCATTACTGATGAGATTGCAAAGAGAAATGTAAAAAATGTTGCTGTTTCACAGACCGGTTGCATAGGTATGTGCCAATATGAACCCATTGTTGAGGTTTTTGAACCCGGTAAGGAAAAGGTTACTTATGTTCAAATGACAGCGGAAAAAGCTGTTAAGGTTGTTAATGAGCATATCGTTAACGGCAAACCCGTGGCAGAATACACCGTGGGTGCAGTTACCGAATAAGGAGGAAAGAATAAATGTATCGTTCTCATGTACTTGTCTGCGGCGGTACCGGATGTACCTCCAGTCACAGCGCAGAACTTATTGAGGCCCTTAATGCCAACATTAAGGAAAAAGGTCTTGAAGAAGAAATTCAGGTTGTAAGAACAGGTTGCTTCGGTCTTTGCGCATTGGGTCCCATTATGATTGTATATCCCGAGGGTTGCTTTTACAGCGAGGTTAAGGTGGATGATATTCCGGAAATCGTTGAAGAACACCTTCTCAAAGGTAGAATTGTTAAAAGACTTCTCTACCAGGAGACAGTTGCAAAGGAAGATGTTAAGCCTTTGAGCGAAACAAACTTCTACAAAAAACAGCATCGTGTTGCTCTGCGTAACTGCGGTGTTATCGATCCTGAAAATATTGAAGAATATATTGCCTATGACGGTTATCAGGCTCTTGCCAAGGCTCTCACACAAATGACTCCCGAGGAGGTTATTCAAACCGTTATTGATTCAGGTCTTCGCGGCAGAGGCGGCGGCGGATTCCCCACGGGACGCAAGTGGAGTTTTACAGCCGCTAACAAGGCAGATCAGAAATACGTAGTATGTAATGCCGACGAGGGTGACCCCGGTGCATTTATGGACCGTTCTGTTCTTGAGGGCGACCCCCACTGTATCGTTGAAGCAATGGCACTTTGCGGTTACGCAACCGGCGCAACAGAGGGTTATGTATATGTTCGTGCAGAGTACCCCATCGCCGTACAGCGTTTGCAGAAAGCCATTGATGATGCCCGCGCATACGGTCTTCTCGGTAAAAATATTTTCAATTCAGGTTTTGACTTTGATTTGTTCATCCGTCTCGGTGCAGGTGCATTCGTTTGCGGTGAAGAAACAGCGCTTATGACTTCAATCGAAGGCAACCGCGGTGAGCCCCGTCCCCGTCCGCCCTATCCGGCAGTTAAGGGTCTTTTCGGCAAACCCACAACGGAAAACAATGTTGAAACTTTTGCAAACATTCCCCAGATTATTCTCCACGGTGCTGAATTCTTTAACACAATGGGTACCGAAAAGAGCAAGGGTACAAAGGTATTCGCTCTCGGCGGTAAAATCAACAACACAGGTCTTGTTGAAGTTCCCATGGGTACAACCCTCAGAGAAATTGTTGAAGATATCGGCGGCGGTATTCCCAACGGAAAGAAATTCAAGGCTGCACAGTCCGGCGGTCCCTCCGGCGGATGTCTTCCCGCAAGTCTTCTTGATATTGAAATCGACTATGACAACCTTGTTGCAAAGGGTGCCATGATGGGCTCCGGCGGACTTATTGTTATGGACGAGGATGACTGTATGGTTGATATTGCAAAATTCTTCCTTAAATTTACGGTTGACGAGTCCTGCGGTAAATGTACTCCCTGCCGTGTGGGTACGAGAAGACTTCTTGAAATCCTTGAAAAAATCACAAGCGGTAAGGGTACAATGGAAGACCTTGACAGAATGGAAAAACTTTGCCATTACATCAAAGAGAACTCCCTCTGCGGTCTCGGTCAGACAGCCCCCAACCCTGTTCTTTCAACATATCAGTTTTTCAAGGATGAGTATATTGCTCATGTTGTTGACAAGAAATGTCCCGCAGGTGCTTGTAAGGACCTTGTTACATATACCATAGACAAAGAAACATGTATCGGTTGCGGTATCTGTGCAAAGAACTGCCCAGTTGACGCTATTACAAGAACCGATTATATTGCTCCCGGTCACAAACTTGCATCATTCCGGATTGATACCGACAAGTGCGTGAAGTGCGGTGTTTGTATCGGAAATTGTAAGTTTAAAGCAGTAAAGAAATAAGGAGGAACTAATAATGGAAAACGCAGTAAATATTAAAATTAACGGCTTTGATTATCAGGTTCCTGCCGGTTCTACGATTCTTGAAGCTGCTCATTCCGTAGGTATTGAAATTCCTACACTTTGTTATCTTAAAGAAATCAACGCCATCGGTGCTTGCCGTATTTGCGTTGTTGAGGTTAAAGGTGCAAGAAGCCTTGTTGCATCCTGCGTATTCCCCGTTAACGAGGGAATGGAGATTTTCACCAACTCTCCCAAGGTTATCGAAGCCAGAAAAACAACTCTTGAACTCATCCTTTCAACCCACAAGAAAGAGTGTCTTTCCTGTGTAAGAAGCGGCAGTTGTGAGTTGCAGAAACTTTGCTACGAATACGGTATTGAGGACGCCAACGCATTCGCAGGTGAAACCGTGAGTTACGATATTGACGCAAGTGCATCCCACATGTACCGCGACAATGAAAAATGTATTCTTTGCCGCCGTTGTGTAGCGGTTTGTGAGAAAAATCAGGCAGTTTCCGTTATCGGTGCAAACGCCCGTGGTTTTGATACCCATATCAGTTCGGCTTTTGAATATAAGTTGGGCGATGTTGCTTGTATCTCCTGCGGTCAGTGTATTACAGCCTGTCCCACAGGCGCTCTTGCCGAAAGGGATGATACCAAAAAGGTATTTGACGCTCTCAATGACCCTGCAAAGCACGTTGTTGTTCAGACTGCTCCCGCAGTTCGTGTCGGTTTGGGCGAAGAATTCGGTTACGAAATGGGCTCAATCGTTACGGGTAAAATGGTTTCTGCTCTTAAAATGTTGGGCTTTGACGGTGTGTTTGATACAAACTTCGCCGCCGACCTTACAATTATGGAAGAAGCAACGGAATTCCTTTCAAGATTTAAAGAGGGTAAAAATCTTCCCCTTATTACATCTTGCTCACCCGGTTGGGTTAAATATTGCGAACACTATTATCCCGAATTCATTCCCAACCTTTCCTCTTGTAAATCACCCCAGGGTATGTTCGGCTCCGTAGCAAAAACCTACTATGCGGAAAAAATGGGTATTGACCCCAAAGATATTTTCGTTGTTTCCGTAATGCCCTGTACTGCAAAGAAATTTGAGGCTGAAAGAGTGGATCACACCGCTGTTAAAGGTCTTGCAGATATTGATGCATCCATCACGGTAAGAGAACTTGCAAGAATGATCAGAAAAGCGGGTATCAACTTCAAGGCAATCCCCGAAGCAGAATTCGACGCACCTTTCGGTCTCGGTTCAGGCGCGGGTACAATCTTCGGTGCAACCGGCGGTGTTATGGAAGCCGCACTTCGTACCGCTTACGAAGTTGTTACGGGCAAGGAACTTACGGACCTTGCAACATTCAAGGCAGTTCGCGGTGTTGAGGGTGTTAAGGAAGCATCCTACGACCTTGACGGTGTTAAAGTTAATGTTGCAGTTGCATCCGGTCTTGCAAACGCTAAGAAAGTTCTTGAAATGGTTAAATCCGGCGAGAAGAATTATGACTTCATTGAAATTATGGCTTGTCCCGGCGGTTGTGTAAACGGCGGCGGTCAGCCCATCGTTCCCGCATCCGTTCGTAACTTTGAAGATGTCAGAGCCATCCGTGCGGCGGGTCTTTACAACGATGATGCAAATCTTCCCGTAAGAAAATCCCACGAGAACCCCGACATTAAAGCAATTTATGACGAGTTCTTCGGTGAACCCGGCAGCCACAAGGCACACGATATTCTTCATACCGGCTACACAGCACGCAAGGTATATTAAGAAACGAATTATTGCCCGCACCGTTTTTGACGGTGCGGGCGATTTTTTGTTTTTTTGTTGTTTAAAACTCCAATTTTAATCTTTTCTTAATTTTTTTGTAATTCGGTCGTTCCTTTACGGTGTTTTAATACGGTAAAGGGGCGATTTTATGGAAAAAAGAATGAAAAAGAAGAAAAAACACGGTGTAAAAATTCTCGTTCTGTTGTGGATAGTTGTTTTTCTTATAATCGGTTTTGAACTGATTGTCGGAAATGATGTGAAATTTGCAGTTACGGATTATTTTTCCCGCATTTCAACCTGTGCAATAAACAAGGTTAAAACTTCTGAGAGTACGGGAATGAAAACCGTATCTCTTGAAGAATTCTCAAGTTATGAAAATGTTAGTGTGGATGAATCCCTTCTTCTTGTCAATGACAAAAACCGCATTGACGAGAATTACGCTCCCCAACTTATTGAACACAAGGAACGGCAGGTGGAAATGAATGTGTGTGCAAAGGAGTCCTTCGATTTATTGAGCGAGACTCTTTTGAAGGAAACGGGGGAAATACTTTATATTTCAAGTGCTTACAGGGATTTTGAAAAACAGAAAGAAATAAAAAACGAGAAGGGCGAAACCGCACAGGAGGCAGGGTGCAGTGAGCATCAGACAGGACTTGCCCTTGATGCTTTTGTCCAGTATTCAGCGGGCGAGGGATTTATAAAAAGCGAGTCGGGACAGTTTATCAATAAAAATTGCGGGGACTACGGGTTTATAATAAGATACCCCCGGTTTGCGAAAAACAAAACGGGAATAGGCTATGAACCCTGGCATCTTCGGTACGTGGGATTACCTCATTCAAAAATAATCAGCAAAAGCAAAATAACTCTTGAAGAATACATAGATTTTTTCGAGGTGGGCAAGTTCTACACATACGAAAACTACATAATAACGCGGCAGAATACGGAAAATATCTTTGTTCCCAAAAACTTTGAAAGTGCGGTTGTGTCCGAGGACAACACAGGCTCTGTAATAATTACCTTTAAAACTGCATAAAATTGACGAAACCTGCCTTTTGTGGTATATATTTAGTGTATGTACTATGAAAGGCGGTGCTGTTTTGGAAAAAAGGGATTCTCTTGTAATTGAACCCGTTGCATATATAAGAAACGGTTACAGGGAAAAATTCGGAGTTCCCCGTCAAAGCGGACTTGCACCGTCGGTAGAATCCGTAATTGAGTTCTGCGAAGAATACAGGGACGAAAACTGTATAAGAGATATTGAACAGTATTCCCACCTGTGGCTTATTTGGGGCTTTTCAAAGAATAAAAAGCAATGGACACCCACCGTCCGACCTCCCCGATTGGGCGGTAATAAAAGAGTGGGTGTGTTTGCCACCCGTTCGCCTTTCAGACCCAATTCCTTGGGACTTTCCTGCGTTAAACTTGAAAAAACCGAAAACGGCGGCAAAGGGAAAAACCTTGTTGTCAGCGGTTGTGATTTGGCGGACGGAACACCCATTTACGATATAAAGCCCTATCTTCCCTATGTGGATAGCGTCCCCGATGCTTCGGGCGGTTTTTCCGAGGAACACAAAAACGATATTGCGGAAGTGGAAATACCCGAAAGCATAAAAGGAATATTAACGGAAAAAGAACTTGAAAGTATTACGGAAATTCTCTCCCTTGACCCAAGACCCTCATATCAAAATGACGAGGACAGAATCTACGGCTTCGATTTTGAAAATTTGAAAATTAAGTTTAAATACAAAGGAAACACAATTACGGTTACGGAGATTATCAGAGGTTAATATGTTTTATATAAAGCCCGATTTTTACCATAAATTCAAATGCATTGCCCACAAATGCACGGATTCCTGCTGTATCGGTTGGGAAATTGACATTGACGAAAACACCTTGAGAAAATACAAGGGAAAAAACTGTGAATTCGGAGAAAAAATACGCTCCGAAATTATAACCGCCGAGGACGGAAGCAGATGTTTCGCCCTCGGGGAAAATGAGCGTTGTCCCTTTTTGAATGATAAAAACCTGTGTGAGATTATAATAAATTGCGGGGAAGAATATCTCTGTGATATTTGCAGGGAGCATCCCCGATTTTACGAATGGTTCCCCGGTGTTACGGAATGTGGGTTGGGGCTTTGCTGTGAAGAAGTTTGCAGACTTCTTCTTGAAAATGAAAACGGATTTTCCTTAATTGAAGAAAACGACGGAGAAAAAATATCTTTGGATTCCGAGGAAGATACATACCAATCCGATTACTATATCGTTCTTTCGGGTATTCGGGATGATTTCTTCAAAATACTTTTTGATAAAGACTTGAGTTTTGAAGATAAGTTGGTTAAAATTCTCACTAAAACAGAGGAATTCTGCGGAGAGAAATGCACGGTCAAAAATTATGACAAAAGCCTTGAAGAATATAAGAAAACGGAGCCAATCGACGAAAAATGGACTCGGTATATAAATACTTTGAGCGAAGATTTGTCAGATATTCTGAAAGTCGGAAACGAGTTTAATAAAACCTTTAATAATATGCTTTACTCAAAGATTCTGGCATATATTATGTACCGCCATCTGACAAAGGCGGTCTTTGATGAAAGTTTCAAAGAGAGGGTTTCGTTTTGTATAGAAAGCGTCAGGTTTATTTGCCTTTGCGATATGAAAACTTTCCGCGAAAACGGAAATATAACTTTAAAGGACAGAATTGAAAACCTGAAAAATTGGTCGAAACAAATTGAGTACAGCGAAGAAAATACGGATTTACTGATATACGGTGTTTCCTTGGGAGAAATATAATGGCAAAACAGGAAAAAACAAATGTAATGAGATTATTGGAACAAAAGAAAATTCCCTACCAAATGCACGATTATACCCAAAGCGGTGCAATAGCGGGGGAGGATGTGGCAAGAGTTTTGGGGGAAAATCCCAATGAGGTTTTCAAAACCCTTGTTACCGTGGGAAAATCCAAGCAGAACTATGTTTTCCTTGTTCCCGTTAATAAGGAACTCGATTTAAAAAAAGCCGCAAGCGCCGTTGGAGAAAAGAGCATAGAAATGATTAAATCCAAGGATTTACTCGGACTTACGGGCTATGTTCACGGAGGTTGTTCACCCATAGGGATGAAAAAAGTGTTTCCCACCGTGGTAGATAATTCTGCCGAGAATATGGAAAAAATACTTTTCAGCGGCGGCAAAATCGGTTTTCAGGTAGAACTTAAAGCGGAGGATTTCAAGAAAATAATAAACTTCAAATTTGCAGATATTAAAAATGATTGAGTAAGTTCTGGGCTTACTCAATCATTTTTATAAAATGTTTTCGATTTCTTTGAGTTCTTTTACCGTATAGGTTGGCTTGATATCATCGGGAGGGACTTCGTTATTTTTATTGAACCAAACCGTATCAATGCCGTAGTTTATACCGCCCGCAATGTCCGCGGAAATACTGTCACCTATGAGAATAACATCCTCTGCATTTTGAATTTTCGCTTTTTCAAAGCAATAATCGAAAAATTCCTTGGCGGGCTTTTGAATTCCGATATCTTCAGAAACGAAAATGTCCTTGAAATATTTTTTGAAATCACCGATTTTCAGACGGTTTTCCTGAACAAAACGAAAACCGTTGGAAACTATGTACAAATCGTATTCGGGATAAAGGTAATCCAACAAATCGTATGCGCCCTCCACGGGATAAGCGCCCTCTGCCACACCATTTTCAAACATTTCTTCAATTACCGTTCCGTCATAGTCAATTCCCAATCGCGTAAGAATTAAATTCCAACGGTTTGCCCTCAATTCCGCTTTTGTGATTTCGCCCTTTTCAAGTATTTTCCATATTTTAACATTTTCTTCAATAAAAGTTTCAAAGACATTTTCCGAATACGGAAGTCCCAATTTATCGAATATATTTATTATGGAATGTCTTGCACACTCGTTGAAATCAATTAAAGTGTTATCAAGGTCAAGTAAGACAATTTTCTTTTCTGTCATAGCAGCACCTTTAAAGAAAGCCGAATTAAGAAAAACTCAATTCGGCTGTGATTTATAAGAGTTCCAAAAGTTTGTCCGCAATTCCGTCAAGCCAGTCTCCGTCAAAAAGTTCAACCGCGCCCGCATCAACTGCGGCGGCAAGTTTGTTGTTAATGGGGATTTGGGCAACTGTGTCAACTTCATATTCTTTTGCAATTTCTTCAATATGGCTTTCACCGAAGATTTTGTGCTTTTTCTTGCAATCGGGACACTCAAAATACGCCATATTTTCCGCAAATGCCAATACGGGAATATTCATAAGTTCCGCCATTTTTGCCGCTTTTTCCACAATCATACCTACAAGTTCCTGAGGAGAGGTAACAATGATTATTCCGTCAACGGGAAGACTTTGGAAAACAGTGAGAGGAACGTCACCCGTTCCGGGTGGCATATCAACAAACATAAAGTCGATATCGTCCCAGATAACATCCGTCCAGAACTGTTTAACCGCTCCCGCAATAACGGGACCGCGCCAGACAACCGGATCCGTATCGTTTTCCAAAAGAAGATTAACGGACATAATCTCGATTCCTGTTTTTGATTTACAGGGGAGGATACCGTTTTCCGTACCCTGTGCCTTTTCTTTAATACCAAAGGCTTTGGGAATTGAGGGGCCTGTAATATCAGCGTCAAGAACGGCGGTTTTAAAACCGCGGCGCTCCATTGTAACGGCAAGCAGGGAAGTAACAAGGGATTTGCCCACTCCGCCCTTACCGCTTACAACACCGATAACTTTTTTGATGCGGGAAAGTTCGTGGGGTTTTTCAAGCAGACTCTGAGGCTCTGTTCTCGAAGAACAACTCTGTCCGCAGGTACTGCAATCATGCGTGCATTCGCTCATAAAAATCATCTCCTAAAATAACGGTAATAATATACCATAGTATTGATAAAATATCAACCTAAAATACTCCGTTTTCTTATAGTTTATCTCCGTTTTTTATTTACCTATTGACTTTTTTCCTAAATTTTTATATAATGCAATGTGCTACTGTCGAAATGTGTGTTTGTAGCGTAAAATTATAAACAACAGGCTTTATTTTAAAACTTCTCAAACTTCGTAAAAATGCCTGAATATACAGATAGGAGAAATAAAAATGAAAAGAACTTATCAGCCCAAGAAAAGACACAGAAAGATGGAACACGGTTTCCGCAAAAGAATGGCGGACAGAAACGGCCGCAAGGTACTTGCTCGTCGTCGCAGAAAAGGCAGAAAACAGCTCACATACTAATCCTGCCAAGTAATTCGGGAGAATAATGTGTCAAATTTCGTCACACTCAAATCCAATTCCGACTTTCGTCGGCTGTATAACAGAGGTAAGGCTGTAACTGATCCTGCGCTGGTTATTTACTATTCAAAGAACCGCGCGGGAATTTGCCGTATTGGTATAACTACAAGTAAAAAAATAGGCAATGCGGTGGAGAGAAACCGCTCAAGAAGAGTTATAAAAGAGGCTTTCAGAAAGATTTGTCCCCAGGTTACTCCTTGCTACGATATAGTTTTGGTGGCGCGTTCAAAGACGAAATATATAAAAAGCACCCGTATAGAAGATATTATGAGAAAAATCTTTGAAAATGAGGGTATGTTAAAAACGGACGGTGATGAAAAGTGAAAACTTTTTTCATAAAGGCACTTCGCTTTTATCAGCGCAAAATTTCACCTCTTTTTCCTGCCCGTTGCCGTTATTACCCAACCTGCTCCCAGTATGCTCTTGAAGCGCTTGAGGTTCACGGTTTGTTCAAAGGCTCCCTCCTTGCAATCGGAAGGCTTATGAGGTGCAACATTTTCTTTCCCGGCGGGGTTGACCCCGTACCGCCCAAAAAGGAGAAATAATCCCCTTTTGCAGACGACAGAAAGGAAAAAAATAAATGGAATTTATCAGAGATGTATTTGCAATACCTTTCGGTTGGTTGCTCAGTATTTTTTATAACCTTACGGACAGTTATATTTTTGCCATTGTTTTGCTTACGGTTCTCATCAGGTGTGCGCTTTTGCCCACCTCAATAAGTCAGCAAAAGAATTCCGCAAAGCAGGTTCGCCTTAACACAAAGGTTAATAAAATCAGACAGAAATATGCGGGCAATCAGCAGAAAATTCAAGAGGAAACCCAGGCACTTTATCAGAGAGAGGGCTTTGGTGCCGCCAATATGGGTTGTATGCCTCTTATGATTCAGATGATCGTTATGATCGGTCTTTACGGCGTTATTTACACACCCCTTTCAAGTGTGTTGCGTTTCGGAGACGACACTATTGAAAAAATTAAAACAGCAATGGGAATAGTTGCTGAAGCGGGCAGTAAAAATGCGTCCAACTCAAGAATGGCGGAACTTGAAGTCCTTAAACATTTTGAAGATTATTCCGACAAACTTTCGGGAATTCTCAGTTCCGAACAGATTGCAGATCTTGCCGATTTCAAGGACAAGTTCAATATTTTCGGACTTGACCTTTCAATTACACCAAACTTCAAAGAACCCGGTGTAATTTGGATTATTCCCATTCTCGCTTTTATTACTGCAATGGCATCATCCCTTTATATGTATGCCCGTCAGAGAAAGCAGAATCCCGAAATGGCAAAGAACCCCTCAATGGGATGCATGACATTTATGTCACCCATGATGTCCCTTTGGTTCACATTTATGTTCCCTGCAGGTGTGGGCTTCTATTGGATTATTTCAAACGTTTTGTCATTTATTCAGCAGATTATACTTACTAATATTTACAGCCCCAAGAGAGTTCTTGCTCAACAGATGGTTGACGAAACGGTTGTCAGACGTTCTAAGGAAAACAATACGAAAATGCGTGTTGATATCGAAAAGAAATAAGGTGGAAATATGATTAAAGAATCAATAGGTGTTGCAACTACGGTTGACGACGCCAGAAAAATGGCTGTGGATAATCTCCACGCTCCCGAAGATGCGGATGTTAAAGTTGAAATTCTCACTTTCCCTAAAAAGAAAGTTTTAGGTCTTTTTGGCGGTTCCGACGCCAAGGTAAGAGCATATTATGAAGCAGCGGATGCTCCGAAGAAAGAAACTCCCAAAGGGGAGAAAAAATCCGCTCCCAAAAAGAAAGATGCTCCCGCAAAGAAGAATGTGGAGAAAAAAGCCCAAAAAGATGATAAGAAAGATGCTCCCAAGAAGGAACAGGTTAAAAAAGAAGTTGCTCCCGCAGTGGATTTTTCCGCAATAGAACCCAAAGAAAACGAAGCAACGGAATATCTTAAATCCATCCTTGTAGGTATGGGCTTTACAGATGTGGGTGTTACCGCAAGAGAAGCGGAAGAGGACGTTTACTTTGAAATCACCTGTGGCGAAGATTACGGTAACATTATCGGCAGACGCGGTGAAACCCTTGATGCTTTACAGTATCTCACAAGACTTTTCGTTAACCGTGCCAATGACAATAATAAGAGAGTTGCTCTCAACGTGGGCGATTACAGAGCACGTCGTGAGGAGACACTCCGCGCTCTTGCAAAAAGACAGGCACAGCGCGTTCTTAAATACGGCAGAAGCACTTCTCTTGAACCCATGAATCCTTATGAGAGAAGAATTATTCACACAGCCATACAGGAAATTGAGGGCGTTACATCCCATTCCGTAGGCGAGGGTGACAGACGCAGAGTTGTTATCACTCCCGAGGGCGGAGAAAAGCGCGGCAATTACAGAAATGACCGTCGCGGCGGCAGAGAAAGACGCGCCCCCTATGTTCCCCAGGTTTCCGATGAGCCCAGAGAGCAAAAGGTTGATGCGGCATCTTCCTCCCGCTACGGCAAAATTGAAACGAAAAAGCCCGTTCAGGAAACAACGGAAGAATAATTTTAGTTGACATTTTTAAAA
Source organism: Acutalibacteraceae bacterium (assembly GCA_051892415.1). GTDB lineage: Bacteria > Bacillota > Clostridia > Oscillospirales > Acutalibacteraceae > DTU089. The sequence goes on from JBJFGF010000029.1 coordinate 27,119, forward strand.
AACAGCGGTATTATTTACTTGTAAATATTTTAATTCTTTGACGAAGAGAGTAAGAGAGAATGTTCTTTTCAGAGAGTGCATCGGTTGGTGAAAGATGCAAAAGAACTCTTTCTGAAGACCACTTCCGAGTGCGGTGCGAAGCGTAAGATAAGCATTGCCGTTTAAGTCGCGTTAAGACTTCTCGAGTGGCAGTATTTTTGATACTGCAATTTGGGTGGAACCGTGGAGTTATGCTTCATCCCAAATGCCTTTGGCATTTAGGATGGAGTTTTTTTATTTACAACGAAAGGAATGATATATATGGTAAAAATCAAACTTCGTGATGACGTTAAGGAATTTGAAAACGGCATCACTCCCGCCGATATCTGCAAAGAAATCAGTATGGGTCTTTACAGAAATCTTTGCGCCTGTCTTATTAACGGACAGAGTGCCGACATACGCACTCCCATTGACGAGGATTGCGAACTTGAACTTTTGACATTTGATTCCGAGGAGGGCAAGCACGCTTTTTGGCACACCGCTTCCCATATTCTCGCCCAGGCGGTAAAACGCCTTTATCCCGACGCGAAACTTGCAATCGGTCCCGCTATCGACAACGGATTCTATTATGACATAGACTGCGAAACACCTTTCACACCCGAAATGCTCACAAAGGTTGAGGGCGAAATGAAGAAAATCGTAAAAGAGGATCTTCCCCTTGAAAAATTTGAAATGGAACCCCAAGCGGCAATTAAAGAAATGAAAGCAAAGGGCGAAATATACAAGGTTGAACTTATTGAGGAACACGCAGGCAAGAACGAACCCATCAGTTTTTACAAACAGGGTGAGTTTGTTGACGTTTGTGCGGGTCCCCACATTCCCTCAACGGGCAGAGTGAAAGCATTTAAACTTACTGCTTGTACGGGTGCATATTGGAGGGGCGACCAGAACAACAAAATGCTCCAGCGTATTTACGGTACTGCTTTCCCCAAGAACGCAGAACTTGAAGAACACCTTGCAAGGATTGAAGAAGCAAAGAAACGCGACCACAATAAATTAGGACGTGAACTTGAAATCTTCACGACCAGCGAGGTTATCGGTCAGGGACTTCCCATAATGCTCCCCAACGGCGCAAGAATCATCCAACTTCTCCAGAGATTTGTTGAGGACGAGGAGCAAAAGAGGGGATGGCTCCTTACAAAAACTCCCTTTATGGCAAAAAGCGACCTTTACAAAATCAGCGGTCACTGGGGTCATTATAAAGAGGGTATGTTCGTACTCGGTGACGAGGAAAAGGACGACGAGGTGTTTGCCCTGCGTCCCATGACCTGTCCTTTCCAATACCAAGCATACCTTAACAGAGCCCGTTCTTACAGGGATTTGCCCTTGAGATACAATGAAACTTCAACTCTTTTCAGGAACGAAGCCTCCGGCGAAATGCACGGTCTTATCCGCGTAAGGCAGTTTACAATTTCCGAGGGTCATCTTATGTGTACTCCCGAACAACTTGAGGACGAATTTAAGGGTTGTCTTGAACTTGCAATCTATATGCTCAAAACTCTCGGTCTTTACGAGGATGTTTCCTACCGTTTCTCCCAATGGGATCCCAATGACAGAGATAAATATATCGGTACAGAGGAACAGTGGGACGAAGCCCAGGGTATTATGGGCAAAATCCTTGACCACCTTGAAATCCCCTACAAAATCGGTATCGGTGAAGCTGCTTTCTACGGTCCGAAACTCGATATACAGATTAAAAACGTTCACGGCAAGGAAGATACTCTTATTACAATCCAGGTTGACCAACTTCTTGCGGAGCAGTTCGATATGGAATATACGGACCGTGACGGCACAAAGAAAAGGCCCTACATTATTCACCGTACTTCAATCGGTTGTTATGAGAGAACTCTTGCTCTGCTTATTGAAAAATATGCAGGTGCATTCCCCCTGTGGCTCGCACCCGAGCAGATGAGAATTCTTCCCATTGCCGAAAGACATCACGACGCTTGCTTTGAACTTTGTAAAAAACTTGAAAAGGAGGGCTTCCGCGTAACTGTTGATGACAGATCGGAAAAAACCGGCTACAAGATTCGCGAAGCACAACTTAAAAAGATTCCCTACATGCTTGTTCTGGGCGATAAGGAAATCGAAAACGGTCAGGTTGCGGTCCGCGGAAGAAAAGCCGGCGATATGGGTACAATGAGTGTTGAAGAATTCATTGCAATGGCTCATAAAGAGGTTGACGACAAAATTATAAATTAAAAATGAAAATCCCTGCTCACACAACTGGGCAGGGATTTAATCATTATACTATTTTATATTTCGGCATCATAACCCTCGTCAACGATTGCCTTGATTAAAACATCGTTGGCTACTTCCTTTGAGAGCGTTACCGTTGCTTTGTTTTCAGCGTGACTTGCCACGGCGCTTTCAACTCCGTCAATGGCGGTGAGAGCCTTTACAACGTGGGCTTCGCAACGGGGACACATCATACCCTCAACTTTGATAATCTTTTCCACGGTATCATTTCCTTTCTTTCGGGATTCGGGAGCAGTTTCCGAATTCCCTTTTATAATATCATTTTCAATATATTTGGATTTGAAAAATCTCAGTCTTAAAGCGTTTGTTACAACGCACAGGGAACTCAAACTCATTGCCGCCGAGCCTATCATGGGACTGAGTTTCAGGGCGAAAGCGGGATACAGCACACCTGCCGCAAGGGGAATACCCAAAACATTATAGAAAAATGCCCAGAAAAGATTCATTTTAATATTTCGCATAACCGCCTTGCTCAATTCAAGGGCTTTGGCACCGTCGGACAGGGAACTTTTTATAAGCACTATGTCCGCAGCGTCAATGGCAATATCCGTTCCCGCACCGATTGCAATGCCCACATCCGCCCTTGTTAAAGCGGGGGCATCGTTTATTCCGTCACCGATAAATGCGATTTTTTCACCTTTTTCCTGAAGTGTGCGGATTATTTCTTCCTTTTGGGCGGGAAGAAGTTCCGCGTAGATTTCATCTATTCCCGAATTCTTTCCCGTGAACTCTGCGGCGGCTTTGTTGTCCCCCGTGAGCATAACCGTTTTCTTACCCAATTTTTTGAAAGTTTCAATAGCCTTTATACTGTCCTCGCGGATTGTGTCCGAAACGGCAATTATTCCTAAAACTTCCCTTTCGTTACAGAAAATCAAGGGGGTTTTTCCCTGAGAGGAAAATTCGTTGATTTTGTTTTCCACAGGGGAATAATCAACGTGTTGTTCCTTTAAAAAGCGAATGTTACCCGAGATATACTTTTTCCCCTCAATATTTCCCCTAATACCCCTGCCCTCAAAGGCTTCAAAATCCGTAACATCGGGTAAAGTCAGGTTTTCGGCTTTTTTTCTTACTGCGGCGGCAAGGGGATGTTCACTTCCCTTTTCCAGGGCGGCACAAATTGAAAGAAACTCATCCTCCGAAAGAGCCTTGTTATAAACAAAAATATCACTTACACTCATTTCGCCGCTTGTTACGGTGCCTGTTTTGTCAAGAACGATTTTATCTACGTTGCCGAGAGTTTCAAGGGCTTCGGCGGATTTTATGAGTATTCCGTTTTCCGCGGCTTTTCCCGTACCCGCCATAATTGCAACGGGTGTTGCAAGACCCAAAGCACAGGGGCAGGAAATAACGAGAACGGTTATGCCGAATGAAAGGGATGTTTCAAAATCTCCGGTTGCAAAAAGCCAGATTAAAAATGTTACAAGGGCAATGGCAATAACCGTGGGAACGAATACACCGCTGACCTTGTCCGCAAGTCGTGCGATGGGGGCTTTTGACGAGCCCGCTTCATCCACAAGGCGAATGATCTGGGCAAGGGTGGTGTTCTCTCCCACCCTGGATGCAGTCATTGTGAATGTTCCGTTTTTATTGAGTGTTGCACAAATGACCTTGTCACCCGCAGTTTTTTCAACGGGCAGGCTTTCCCCCGTAACAGCGGACTGGTCAATATAGCCGTTACCTTTTAAAACAACTCCGTCAACGGCAATTCTTTCGCCCGGGCGAATTATCAGGGTGTCCCCCTCTTTGACATCCTCCGCTTCAACGGTTATTTCGTTCCCGTTTCGTATAACATTGGCAGTTTTGGGGGAGAGGTCAACAAGTTTTCCCAAAGCGTCGCTTGTTTTACCCTTTGACCGGGTTTCAAGGTATTTCCCCACCGTAACAAGTGTTAAAATCATTGCGCTTGACTCAAAATACAGTTCGTGGGAATAATGCTCCAATACTTCAAGATTTCCGCGGGGAGCGGCATAAGCCATCATAATTACCGCAAACACTCCGTAAAGAAACGCGGCGGCGGAGCCGAGAGCCACAAGGGAATCCATATTGGCGGCTTTTTTTACAAGTCCCTTGAATCCCGAAACAAAGAACTTTTTGTTTATTATCAATACGGGAATTACAAGGAGCATTTGAATAATTGCATTAAGCAATGCGTTTTGTGTGCCATGGAGGAACCGGGGCAGGGGAAGTCCCAACATATGCCCCATGGCAATATACATAACAACAATAAGGAAGATTATTGAAGATATAAGCCGTTTTTTCATGGAAGAAATATTCTCTTCCTCGTTTTTCTTTCGCTCCTGCCATTGAGTTTTCAGTTGGCTTTTTACATTTGTACCGTAGATTGAGGCACCGTAGCCGATACTGTTTACCGCATCTATATAATCCTGTTCCGTAAGTTTGCCCTCGTCAAAGGTTACGGTCAGTGTGTTTGAAAGCAAATTTACATCCGCTTTTTGTGTTCCGTCAAGTTTTTTTGCTGCTTTTTCCACGTTTGCCTGACAGGCGGCGCAGGTCATACCCGTAATATTAAATTTGCAGGTTTTCATTGTTTCACCTCCGTAAAGTTACCTTGTGCTAACTATTATATAACTAATTATTTATGAAATCAAGTTTTTTAATTGACAAAGACTTTTTATATATGTTACCATTTTAAAGGAAATTATAGCCGAAAGAGGCGATATTGTGGAAAAATACATAAATGAAGTCCTTGCGCCCAAACTTCAGGGCGACGGGGGATGGGTTGAATTCGTTTCTCTCGAAAAGGGTGAACTGACTCTGCGATTCAGAGGGGAATGTTCAAAATGCCGTATTCTCCACCGTTGTACAGAGTGGATTGAGCAGGAAATCAAAAGAGATTTAAAGAAGAATGTTAAGGTTGTTGCAATTCGCAAGAAGCCTTATTTTCAAGATATGTGAGGTGGAGTATGGCACATATTAAAGTTGAAAGACGCTCAATGCGGCCGGAGGAATGGACGGATTTGCGTTTCGGTTGGCTCAAACGTCATATTTACAGCGAAAAATGGGAGATTAAAAATCTTCAGATCCGCGATGCCCGTCAGGTTAAGGAAATGGAATTTGAATTTTATTCCGAGGATTACCGTCCGCTTAACAGGGGTGATATGTACTTCACTCCCGACGGCACCGCCTTTATAAAAGCGGATGTTAATATTCCGGATTCTTTAAAGGGCAAGGAACTGTGGTTTTCTCTTAAAACCGCGGCGGAAATTTGCGTTAAGGTAAACGGAAAATTCGTGGGCGGAGTTGATCCCAACAGGGAAAGAATGTTGCTTTCTCCCTACGTGGATGTTAATTCCGCTTTGCATTTTGAAATGATTGGCTATAACCGCAGTAAACCCGATGATGAAAGAAACCCCGAAAGTCTTTCCGTACGCGGTTGCCGTCAGATTTTTGAGGGTGCGTATATTTGCACGGTGAATGATGAAGTGCAAAGCCTGGTTTATGATTTTGAACTGCTTTTGGATATTGCAAAAAGCGACCTTTTCAATGAGGATTACAGAGTATTTTTAAACAGAGAACTCAACAATGCAATGAACTGCATTGATTTTGACGGCGATGAGTTAACGGGTGTTAAAGAAGCAAAGCAATATCTTGAAGATGTAGTTTTCAGTAACGATACATATAAAGGTACGGGCGATGTGGCGCTTGTGGCACATTCCCACCTTGATATTGCATATTATTGGCGGAGAATTCACGCAGTACAGAAAAATCTGCGTACCGTTCTTATTCAACTTCGTCTCATGGACAGGTATCCGCACTTTAAGTATGCACACACCCAACCATATACATACGAAACTCTTGAAAAATATTATCCCGATGTTTTTCAAGAATTGAAAGAAAAGGTGAAAAACGGACAGTTTGAGCCGGTGGGCGCAATGTATGTTGAGCCCGACTGCAATGTTCCAAATGCGGAAAGTCTTATAAGGCAATGCCTTTACGGACAGAAAACCTACGAGAGAATGTTCGGAAAAAGGGTGAATAATGCATGGCTGCCCGATGTTTTCGGCAACAGTTGGATTCTTCCCCAAATTCTCAAAAAAAGCGGTGTTGACTATTTCGTTTCCAACAAAATGTCCACCTGGAACGATACAAACAGATTTCCCCACAACAATTTTATATGGAGGGGGATTGACGGAAGCAATGTTTATGCCTGTGTTCCTCCAACACATTTTATAACCTGGAATATGCCGAGCCAGATTCAAGCCAACTGGGAAGCCTATATTGACAAGGACCAAGGGGGACAGACCCTCAATATGTTCGGCTACGGTGACGGCGGCTCCGGCTGTACGGAAGAAATGATAGAGTTAATGGACAGGTTCGAAAAATTGTCCGTTATGCCCAAATGCACCCACACAAGCGGAGCGGAGTTTCTTGAAAAGAATCTTAAAGATAACAAAAATCTTCAGGTTTGGGACGGAGAACTGTACCTTGAAATGCACAGAGGTACTTTCACAACAAAAAGTTTGATTAAAAGGGCTAACCGACGTCTTGAAGAAAAGTTCAGAACTGCGGAAATGCTTACGGTAATTCGCGGTGAGGACAAAAGGGAGGAAATTACGGGGCTTTATAAAAAATTCCTTATAAATCAGTTCCACGATATTCTCCCGGGCTCCCACATTCATCCCGTTTATCTTGACGCCATGGCGGATTACGAAGAAACAGAAAAAGCCCTTGATGAAATTATCGGCGGAGCAAGTAAGTACTTTAACACCCTTAATTTCAATCGGGATGCGGTTACATTCGTTGAAAATAAAAAGGGTACTGCCACTCGTTACGGTAAAAAGGGTAACTGGATTGTTCCCAAAATGCCGCCCCTTGCAACAGGCAATTTGAGAAAATCTGGTTTTTCGGGTGAGTGGTTCACATTTGAAAATAACAAGGTTGAAACACCCTTTTATTCCGCCCGATTCAATGAGGATGGCTCAATAGCATCCCTTTACGATAAAGAACTTTCAAGGGAATGGGTTAAGGGGGATTTTAATAAACTTAAAATCTATGTTGACTGTCCCGGAAACTACGACGCTTGGGATATTCTTCCCAATTATAGGGAGAAAGAAATCGAAGTCAGAATTGTAAGTCCTATATCTCTTGCGGAAAGTGACGGTGAATGTGTAACTTTTGCAGTTGTGTTGGGTACGGAAAAGTCAAAATGGGAAATGCGTATCAGATTCTTCCGACAGGGTCGGGGAATTGAGGTTGAAAACAATGTTGATTGGAACGAAAAGCACAAACTTGCAAAGGCGGAATTTAACTGCAATATTCTGACTAGGAAAGCCCTTTGCGACACCTCCGCAGGATTTATTGAAAGGGAAACTCACAGAAATACTACCTGGCAACAGGCCCGTTTTGAAACCTGCCACCATAAATGGTGTGATATGTCGGAATCCGGCGGGGGAATTGCCCTTATCAACGACGGAAAATACGGTGTGGGCTTCCTTGATAACTCAATGAGCCTTTCACTTCTTCGGGCAACGGAGCGACCGGACGTGACTTCCGATATTGGCGAACACAGTTTCTGTTATATGATTGTTCCCCACGAAAGCGACCCTGTCAGCGCGGGTATAAATAAACTTGCTCTGCAATATAACACACCCCTTGTAAAAGCCGACTGCCAATGGACTCTCCCCACCTTTGAGCCCCTGTACTTGCAGGCGGTGAAAAAAAGCGAGGACGGAAAAATGACGGTTATAAGACTTTCCGAGCAGGATGGGAAAAGGGGAGAAATCAAACTTCCAAGAAAAGTGAAATTCCTCAATATGCTTGAAGATATTGAGGGAGAAACAGATACAATTAAATACACCCCATTTGAGATTATTACAATAGGATTATAAAACTTCGGTGACTGTAAAAAATGAAAGTTTCTTACAGTCACTTTTTATAGTTTCACACTCTTGTCTTTTCGGAATATGATATACCGAGAGGATTGATTATTTAATGAAAGATAAAACTTTTTTAATATTGGGCGGCGACAATCGCTCCCTTTATCTTGGTGAATATCTTGAAAATCAAGGCTTTAAAGTTTGTTATTATGCCTTTAATAATACGGAGTGCTACAACAGTCTTGAAGAGGCGGTAGGTTCCTGCGACGTGATTATTTTACCCCTGCCTTTTACAAGGGACAGGTTAACTCTGAATTCCCCGATGTTTGATGACAAAGTTACGATTTCGGAAATTTCTGCTCTGCTTTCTTCAAAAAAACTTGTTTTCGGCGGTCAACTGCCAAAAAGTTTTTGTGAGGAATTGGAGTCAAAATCCTGTGAATACTGTGACTATTTTCTCCTTGAGGAATTGGCAATTTATAATGCAGTTCCCACGGCGGAGGGTGTTGTTCAGGTTTTGGTTGAAGAACTGCCCATTACAATACACGGGATGAAATGTGCCGTTTTGGGCTACGGAAAAGTGGGAAAAATATTGGCAAATACTCTTAAAGCCCTGGGAGCAGAGGTGACTGTCTTTGCAAGAAAGCAGAGTGATTTTGCCAAAATTTATGCATCGTCAATGATACCGAAGCCCTTTGAAGCCCTAATAACCGAAGACAATGATTTTGACGCTTTAATCAACACCGTTCCCGCAAGAGTTCTCGGCGGGGAACAACTTTCCCGCCTAAAAGGGGACTGCCTTCTGGTTGAAGTGGCATCCGCTCCCTTCGGTATTGATTTTCAGGCGGCAAAGGAAAGAGCATTCCGCGTTGTCAAGGCAAGTTCGCTTCCGGGAAAGGTTGCTCCGAAAACAGCAGGAGAAATAATCGGTCGCTCTATTCTTCCTATGATAAGGAGGTATAATGCTTGATTACCGTAGGCTTTGCCGTTTGCGGCTCTTTTTGTACATTTAAAACTGTTTTTGAAGAAATAAAAAAATTGAAAAAATCGGATTATGAAATAGTACCCATTATGTCGGAAAATTCATACTCTCTTGACACTCGGTTCGGCGACGCGGCGCATTGGCGGGAACAGTTCAGAGAAATAACGGGAAATACCATTATTCATACAATTCCTCAGGCGGAGCCCATAGGGCCAAAAAAACTACTTGATGCACTTATTATCGCCCCCTGTACGGGAAACACCCTCGCAAAGCTTTCAAACGGAATAACCGATACCTGCGTCACTCTTGCGGCAAAGGCACATTTGAGAAATCAAAGACCCCTTTTGATTGCGCCATCTACTAATGACGCTCTGAGTAATGCAGGGAAAAATATCGGTTCTCTTTTGAATTACAAAAATGTTTATTTCGTTCCCTTCGGTCAGGACAACTGTACAGGCAAACCTACTTCAATGGTAGCGGATTTTTCCTTGATTCCCGACGCTTTGAAGTCGGCATTAAAAGGGGAGCAGATTCAACCCATTGTAATTCCACCCAAATAACAATTATCCCTACCCATCAGCCGAGTGTTCTCAAGGACGCTCGGCTGTATGTTGTGTTTACGCACAATTATTAAAAAAATGTTAATTATGACGGTCGTTTTTAGCAAAAACGGAAAAAACTATTTACAACACCGAGAAAATATTATATAATGTGCAATACAAAGGGAGTAACTCGCGTTACGACGTGGTATTGGCGTCAATCCCGGCATTTTGCCCGCTGATATCTTAAAGAGTGAGACTTTTACCGGTTAAGCGGTAGGAGTCTTTTTTTTACTGCTCCGGTTGAAAAACAAAAAAGAAAGGGAAAACATAATGAAGTACTATCTTGAAACTGCCGAATCGGTTTTTAAAGAAGTTGACTCCAATGAAAAAGGTTTAACTTCTGCTGAAGCCGCTGCAAGACTTGAAAAAAACGGAAAAAACAAACTTGCTGAGGCAAAAAAAGACTCAACATTAAAAAAGTTCTTCGACCAAATGAAAGACCCGATGATTATCGTTCTCCTTGTTGCTGCGGTTATTTCCGCTGCTACGGAAATTATCGAAGCCGGGCACTTTGTTCCCCCAACGGATGCAATCATCATTCTTGTGGTTGTAATCATTAATGCGGTATTGGGTGTTGTTCAGGAAAACAAAGCCGAAAAAGCGGTTGAAGCGCTCCAGAAAATGTCCGCCGCAACAACTAAAACACTCCGTGACGGAAAAGTGGAAACAATTAAGAGTGAAGATCTTGTTGTAGGTGATGTTATTCTTCTTGACGCAGGTGACGCTATTCCTGCGGACTGCCGTATCTTTGAATGTGCAAGTATGAAAATCGAAGAAGCGGCTCTTACCGGCGAATCCGTTCCCGTTAACAAACTCGTTAAAGCATTGACTCTTTCAAAGGAAAAGAACGATGAAGTTCCTTTGGGCGACCGCAAAAATATGGCTTATATGGGTTCAACACTAGTATATGGTCGTGGTAAAGCCGTTGTTGTTGCAACAGGTATGGATACCGAAATGGGTAAAATTGCAACTGCAATTTCCCTTGCGGAAGAGGGCAAAACTCCCCTTGAACTGAAACTTGAACAACTTTCAAAAATCCTCACAAAACTCATCCTTGTTATTTGTGCCGTGATTTTTGCTTACAATATTGTCAGTCAGTATTTCCTGGCTGAAAATGCACAGTTCTTTGATGTTGCGCTTCATTCATTTATAACCGCTATCGCACTTGCGGTTGCCGCTATTCCCGAGGGACTTGTGGCGGTTATGACAATCGTTCTTTCAATCGGTGTAACGAATATGTCTAAAAAGAACGCTATCATACGTAAAATGAATGCGGTTGAAACCCTCGGTTGTACACAGATTATCTGTTCCGATAAAACAGGTACTTTAACACAGAATGTAATGACTGTTGTTGACCATTACGCAGAGGATGAAAAAGCTCTTGCAACTGCTATGGCTCTTTGTACCAATGCGGAGGTTTCCGAGGATGGCAAGAGCACCGGCGAGCCCGATGAAGTTGCGCTTATTAACTATGCTGCCTCCCTGGGCCTCAAAAAGAGCGACCTTGTTGAAGCAAATCCCAGAACAGGCGAGGTTCCATTTGATTCCGGCAGAAAGATGATGTCAACCGTTCATTCCGTCGGCGGGAAATTCGTTCAATATACAAAGGGTGCTCCCGATGAAATTCTCAAAAAGTGCACAAAGGCTCTTGTGGGCGGTCAGGTTGTTGATATAACCGACGAGATTTTACAAAAAGCCGCTGAGGAAAACACAAGAATGGGTAACAAAGCCCTCCGTGTTTTCGCCGTTGCTTACTGCGAATATGAAGAAGAACCCACGGTGTATGAATCGGAAGTCCTTGAAAAAGATATGGTATTTATCGGACTTACGGGTATGATTGACCCCGTCCGTCCCGAAGTTAAGGACGCTATTATCGAATGTCGCGGCGCGGGTATTACACCCATTATGATTACCGGCGACCACATCAATACCGCAAAGGCTATCGCAAGAGAACTGGGTATTCTCACAGATGATTCCCAGGCTATGATGGGCAGCGATATTGATAAGTATTCTGACGAAGAATTTGAAAAAGTAGTTGAAAATACATTCGTTTATGCCCGTGTTCAGCCCGAGCATAAAACAAGAATTGTTAACGCTTGGAAGAAAAAAGGCTATGTTACCGCTATGACCGGTGACGGCGTCAATGACGCCCCCTCCATTAAGAGTGCCGATATCGGTGTCGGCATGGGTATTACGGGTACGGACGTTACGAAAAATGTTGCAGATATGGTGCTTACGGACGATAACTTTGCAACAATCGTTTCCGCAGTAAGCGAGGGCAGAAGAATTTACGACAATATTCGTAAAGCAATTCAGTTCCTTCTTGCTTCAAACCTTTCCGAAGTTCTTTCGATTTTCTTCGCAACGGTTATGAAATTCACGATTCTCGAAGCGCCCCATCTTCTCTTTATTAACCTTGTTACAGACTGTTTCCCCGCTCTCGCTCTCGGTCTTGAAAAACCCGAATCAAATATTATGAAAAGACATCCCAGGAGCAAGAGCGACGGCATTTTTGCAGGCGGCTTGGGTATTGACTGTGCATATCAGGGAATTATAGTTACGGTTCTTACTGTTGCCGCTTTTTATATCGGAGAATTCCTGGAAACAGGTGTTTGGGCATTCTACAACATCAGCGATTGCAATGAGGGTATGACCATGGCATTCTTTACAATGTCAATGTGCGAAATTTTCCACTCATTCAATATGCGTTCTCAGAGGGGCTCCTCCGTTGCACTTATCTTCAAGGGTCATCACAACGTAGCCCTTTACGGTGCAATGATAGGTTCGCTTCTTCTTACAACTGCGGTTGTTGAGATTGATTTCCTTTCAAATCTCTTCGGCTTTGCACACCTTGACCTTACAGCATACCTCATTTCTCTGGGCCTTGCATTCCTTGTTATTCCCCTTGTTGAGATTGTTAAGTTCTTCCAGAGGAAGTTCGGTAAAAACTACAATTAAATCAAAAGTATCCCTTGCGGCACACCTCTGCAAAGAGGGGTGCCGCAGTTTTATTGTGCATTTTAAAGTTTTCTCTTGCTAAATTTTACATATAATGCTATACTGAAAAAGATATTAAAATCGAAAACTACGGCTTGTTTCTGTCAAAGTTTTCGGTTAGAGAAAGGACGATAAGTTTGGCTGAAATTAAAAACATGGACGCTGTGGCAGCACTTGATGCCATGGATGCTCACGTTGATGATTGGCGCGACGCCACAAAGGGCAAACAGAGAGGTATTTTCTCCTTTGACGATGTTGCGGCACTTAAAATCAAAAACCTTAAAAAAAGAATTTACACCGATATTGAGTCCATTCCCGCTTGGAAGATGAGGGAGTGTATCTATAAAGGCGTTGATGATTATGAATTCCTTTATGACGAATGGAAAGAAATTGATGTAGGTGACCGTTGGGGTAATAACGGTTGGAGTGCATTTTTCAAGAATTCCTTTGATATGCCCCCGCGTTTTAAGGGTAAAAAGGTAACTCTTAACGTGTATTTCGGCGGTGACTCCCTCCTCACACTTAACGGTGTGCCCTACCAGGGACTTGACCCTTTCAGAAACTCCGTTCTTCTTACGGACTGCGCAAAGGGTGACGAGCATTATGATGTTGATATTGAGTCATACTATGTATGGCACTCAAACGAATCAACGGTGAAAACACTTTCCTGCTCTTTTATAGGCGTTGTTGACCCTGAAATCGAAGAAATCTATTGGGATTTCAAGGCGGTTTTCAATGCACTTTTTATGCCCGTTCACGACACGGGGCTTGCAGAACTTATCAGAGCAACTCTTAAAGAAGCGTTTACTTTCGTTAACTTCGACCTTGAGGGCGAGGAGTTTAAAGAGGGACTTCGCAAGGCCCAGAAAATCCTTAAAGACAAGGTTTACAATAACACTTCCTATAAATCGGAGGGTACACTTGCTCTTGTGGGTAACTCCCATCTTGATATTGTATTTATGTGGGCATACAAGGAGTATATACGTAAATTGGGCAGAACTCACGCAACAATGCTTCGTCTTATGGAACAGTATGACGATTTCATTTTCTCCCAGAGTACCGCTCCTACATATATTGAAATGGCAAACCGATACCCCGACCTCTATAAGCAGGTTAAAGAGCGTATCAAAGAGGGCAGATGGGAATACATCGGTGCAATGTGGGTTGAGCCGGACTGTAACCTTGTTTCAGGTGAATCCTTTGTACGTCAACTTCTCCACGGTATTCGTTTCGCCGAGAAAACATTCGGTATCACTCCCAAAACATGTTGGGTTCCCGACGTTTTCGGTAACGGATACGCAATGCCTCAGATTCTTAAAAAAGCGGGTGTTGAGTACTTCGTAACCCATAAAATGGGTATCTGGAACGATACAAACCCCTGGCAGTATAACACATTCTGGTGGGAGGGTCCCGACGGTTCCAAGGTATTCTCCATCGTTCCCCCCACGCACTTTATCGGTACTGTTGAGGCGGACTCCCTCAAAGTAAACTGGAAGAAATATACCGATAAGGAAACCATCGGCGAATCAATGTACTGCTACGGCTGGGGTGACGGCGGCGGCGGTGTTGATACCGAAATGCTCGAATACGTAAAGCGTTACAAAAACTTCCCCGGTCTTCCCAAAACACAGACAAGCAAAATTGAAGATTCCCTTGCAAGAATGAAAGCGAAAGCAACGGAAACTAACATTCCTACATGGAAAGACGAACTTTATCTTGAAGAACACCGCGGTGTTCACACCACAAAGGCTCTCCTTAAAAAACTTAACAGATATTCCGAAAACCTCTACCGTCAGGCAGAAATGTTTGCAAGTATTGCAATGCAGTACGGCTACGAATATCCCCTTGAAAAACTTAACGAGGGCTGGCAGAAGATTCTTACAAACCAGTTCCACGACTCTCTCCCGGGTTCACATATTACCGAGGTATTCGGTGACCTTTGCGCAATCTATGATGAGATTATCGCCATCGGTGAAAGTGTAAGAAGTGAAGCCCTCAATGTTATTGCGGGTAATATTGACGGTGCCGAGAAATACGGCAAACCCTTTGCACTTTTCAATTCTTTGGGTGTAAATGCAACTCAAAAGGTTGAACTTCCCTACAAGGATGTTGAAATCTACGATGCGGACGGCAACAAAATCCCCGTTCAGAGTTATACAAAACTTGACGGAACAAAGGTTCTTGTTTTTGTTGCAAAAGACATTCCCGCTGTGGGCTACAAAGTCTATTATGCAAAGGACGGCAAGGTTAACAAAACAAAGTCCGTTGCATACAATAATGTTATCGAAAATGCAAACTTCAAACTGGAACTTGACAACAGCGCAGAACTTGTATCAATCTTTGACAAAAAGAATAACAGAGAAGTTCTTGAGGGCAAAGGTAATGTGTTCAGACTTTATGAGGATCTTCCCGGCAAATATGACGCTTGGGACATTGTTGCCTCCTATGTTGACCGTGAATTTGATACGGATCCCGGTAAGGTGATTTCTGTTTCCGAGGGCGACGTGTTCACCGTTGTTTCTATTGAGAAGAAAATCAACAAGTCCCTTGTTAAACAGAACGTTATTATTTATAACGACCTTGACAGAATTGACTTTGATACTTTCATCAACTGGAACGAACAGGAAAAACTCCTTAAAGTAGGCTTTGATGTTGATGTTAAGGCACAGAAATTCACCCGTGATATTGCTTATGCAACAATCGAAAGTTCCAACTATCGTCACAATCCCTATGACAAGGCAAAGTTCGAGGTTTCCGCTCACAATTTCATTGATATGAGCGAGGACAATTACGGTGTATCAATTCTTAACGATTGCAAATACGGTTACGAGGTTGACAAGCAGAGAATGATTATCACTCTCCTTAAAGCACCCATGAACCCCGACCCCAAATCCGACCGTGGCGACCATTATTTTACCTATTCAATTTATCCCCACGCAAGCAACTGGAAAGAGGCTGAAACACTTGTAAGAGGTCTTGAAATGAATAACCCCGCCGTTGCAGTTGATATTGCAGGAAGCGGAAAGGGCGACATTTCAAAATCCTTTATAAATGTTGAGGGTAAAAACGTTACTCTTGAAGCAGTTAAAAAATGCGAGGACGAGGACGCATACATTATCCGTTTCGTTGAGAAAGCGGGTGGCAGAACTAAAGTATCCGCAGAACTTTTCGCAGAAATCGACAGCGTAACGGAATGTGACCTTCTTGAAAGAAATGACGTAGCAGTTGATATTGCCCGCGGCAAAACACTCAACTTTGAAATCAATCCTTTTGAGATTAAGTGTTACAAGGTTAAAGTTAAATAAATTTTTACGGGCTACGAAAAACGCAGGTTTTTAGTAGCCCCTTTCTACAATTTTAACAAAAAAAATAAATCTCTATAAGCAAATGTTATAAATTTACTTTTTATATTGAAATAAAAAGGAAAATGTTGTATAATGATAGTCATAAAAATGGGTGGTATATTTGCCCAAATTTGTAATTTATTTAATTACGGAGGTAGTTATGAAAAAGACAGCAAAAAAATCTCTTGCGGCTTTACTTGCAGTTATTATGTTATTCAGCTGTATGGGTTTGTGTGTTTCCGCAGAGGGCACGGGCTTTGAAATACTTCGTGTAAACTGCACCATGTACGGTGACAGTAAAACACAGCGCGGTTTTACCTGGTACACTGAAAAATACTGCGATACAACAATTCAAATTGTTAAAGCATCGGATTTTGACGGTACATTCAATAACGCAAAAACATATACGGGTTCAGTTTCCGTGTTCGAGGATTACTATTGCCATAAAGTTGTTGTTTCCGACCTCGCAGCCGGCACAACTTACAGATACCGCGTGGGCAGTATGACGGAGAATTCCTGGAGCACAACGGGTAAATTCGTTACTGATAACGGCGACGGAAAGTTCTCTTTCATTGCTATTGCAGACGTTCAGGCAAGCAGCCTTGAAAATTTCCAAAAAGCCGCTCTTGTTATGGATGCCGCTATGGAAAAAAATCCAAATGCGGAATTTGTTATTAACCTGGGCGACTTTGTAAACGATTGCACAAATGATGAATGGAACTGGTACGGCGAAGCCTTTAACACCGCAAACACAAATCTTACACTTGTTCCCGTTGCAGGTAACCACGAGGGAAACATTACAAACAAACTCAATGTGGGTTGGTTTGCAAATATGTTCAACCTTGACGCAGGTAACGGCGCGGGCAACGGCGTAAACGGTGTTTACTATTCATACGATTACGGCAACGCTCACTTCTGCGTTGTAAACTCAAACGATATGTATCCCATGACAGAAACCCAGAGAAACTGGATTATCAATGACCTTACAAATTCCGACGCTCATTGGAAAATCCTTCTTCTCCACCGTGCTGTTTATTCAGCGGGTAAGAATATCAACAAGCCCGATACCGTTGCAATGAGAGAGACAATTATTGATATTGTTGACCGTACGGATGTTGACGTTGTTCTTTCCGGACATGACCACATGTATTTCAGAACAAAACAGGTTGCAGGGGACGCTGTTTGCGAAGATACAACCTATGTAACAGAGAAGTTCAACGGTCAGAATACAACATTTGCAAAGAACCCTGAGGGCGCAGTATATATTCTTCCCTCAACAGCGGGTACAAAGAGATATTCCGTAAATGAAACTCCCATTGATCCCATTAACGAATGCAAGGATGTTGCTTTTTCCACAAAAGATATGGGCGGTTGCTTCTCAAATATTTATATTGACGGCACGAAACTTGTTTACGAAGCATACGTTGTTAACGATGAAACACAGGAAGTTACAAAGATTGACGAATATGCAATAAAGAAAACAACAACTTCACAGGAAAACGAGGAGTCCAAACTTCCTACGGACGCTCTCGGTACCATTGACGGTTCAATCGCAAACTTCTTTACCGATATTTTCGGTCTTTTGGTTAAGTACATTACTGTACTTCTTCCCCAGGCAATTAAGGGATTATTTTAATTGACCAAAACAATAAAAATCCGTACTCGTTTTTCCGAGTACGGATTTTTTTTGTCATTGTAATATTGTATTTTAATTAACCGACAAATTCATTGTAAATGGCATTGAGAGTTTTAATATAATCTTCTTCGGAAATGCCCACAATAATGTTAAGTTCGCTGGAGCCCTGGTCAATCATTCGGATGTTTATGTCATTTTCCGCAATGGCTTTGAAAAGTCTGCTTGCAGTACCCTTTGAACCCGCCATGCCTCTGCCTACAACCGCAACAAGAGCAATGCCGCCGTTTACCGTTACAGAGTCAGCCTTTGTTCTTCTCTTAATATCGTTAATGATACTGTCTTTTACGGGAAGAAAATCGTTGTCATTAACAATAACGGACATTGTATCAATACCCGAGGGGAGATGTTCAAAGCAAAGGTTATAGTTTTCGAGAACTTCAAGAACATTTCTTCCGAAACCAACCTCGGAGTTCATCATATCTTTTTCGATAGCAATAACGGAGAATCCCTTTTTACCTGCAACGCCCGTGATAACCGTGTCAACCTTGTTGTTTTCAACGGAGGAAACAATCATTGTTCCCGCATCCTCGGGAGCGTTTGTGTTTCTGATGTTTATGGGAATACCCATTTCACGAACGGGGAATATGGCGTCCTCATGCATAACCGTTGCACCCATATAGGAAAGTTCGCGCAATTCTCTGTATGTGATGGTGGGAATAACCCTGGGATTTTCAACGCATCTGGGGTCAGCCATGAGCATACCTGAAACATCCGTCCAGTTTTCGTAAATATCCGCCTTAATTGCTCTTGCAACGATTGAACCTGTGATATCACTACCGCCCCGGGAGAAAGTTTTGATTGTGCCGTTGGGCATTACACCGTAGAAACCGGGAATAACTGCGTGTTCGTGCTTTGCGAGAATTGCAGTAAGTTCCTCATTTGTTTTTTCCGTATCAAGAGTGCCGTTTTCCCTGAAGAAAATTCCGTCCTCTGCGTCAATGAAATCATAACCCAAAAAGCATGCAAGAACTATTGAGTTAAGGTATTCGCCACGGCTTGCAATGTAGTCACGTCCTGCGTGGTGAACAATGGCGCTTTTGATTTTGTCAAATTCGGGCTGAAGCCAAAGTTTTATGCCAAGGTCTGCAATAATGCCGTTATAACGGTCTTCAATAAGTTTGAAAGCCTCGTCGATGGGTTGATTTGCTTTTACAAGTTTGTAGCAATCGTAAAGCATATCCGTAACTTTAATATCGTCGGAATATCTTTTTCCGGGTGCGGAAGCGACTACGTATCTTCTTTCGGGCTCCGCTTTAATTATTGCGGCAACCTTTTTGAACTGCTCAGCGTCCGCCAGAGAACTGCCGCCGAATTTAAGAACTTTTACCATAATACATTCTCCTGAAATATATTTTTAGTGTATTTCCTCATTTTAATTCTAATATATATTATCACTTCACTTGAATGTTGGCAACAAAAAAATGCCCTTGAAAAAAAGTTCTATCTATCGTCTAAAATTTATAAAAGTTAAACCGTTCTCTTGTGCAAAAACACAAGGGAAACAAATGGCGGTTGTAAAAATTTTCTTTAAATAATCAGCGGTATATTTCTAATAATAAAAATGCAAACGCAATTAAATTGCGAAGGAGTGTAATGAAATGGCTACAAAAAGCAGCGGTATGCCCGCAGATTCCAAGGCAAGTGCTAAGCAGATTCTCAATCAGGTAAAGATGGAGGCTGCTCAGGAAGTCGGCGTTGATCTCAAGCAGGGTTATAACGGTGACCTCACTTCCCGTCAGGCAGGTTCTATCGGCGGTCAGATGGTTAAAAAGATGATCAAAGCTTACGAAGACGGCAACGTTTAAGGAATGCCTTTAAAGATTTTCGGTGAGATTCTTATTACTTCAATCGAGTAAAATAACATTCCCGTAAATCGAGAAAAGGAGGAGCGCTCTCTCGGGTTGCGTTTCTCCTTTTTGCTATGGTATTTTTTTCATTCTCTTTATTTTTTCTGTTGTATTTACCACCTTACTGTGATAAAATACATATTATATTCGGAGGCGATTAAATGAACAAAACCATGCAGAAAAAATATGCCCGTCTTATTGCAAGAGTGGGTGCTAATATAAAAAAAGGTCAGCCCGTCAGAATATATGCGGAAGCGGATCAGCACGAGTTTGTTACAATACTTGTTGATGAGTGCTACAAAGCAGGTGCTTCAAGGGTTGAGGTGGATTTCACATTCCAGGCAATTACTAAACTCAACTATAGACACAGGACTCTTAAATCCTTGAGTCAGGTTCCTGCCTGGCAGGAGGAAAGACTCAAACAGATGGTTGAGGAAGTCCCTTGCCGAATTTATATTGAAAGCGAGGATCCTGACGGTCTCAAGGGCGTTAACCGTGAGAAAATGCAGAAATCCCAGATGGAGAGGTACAAAGTTACCAAAAAATACAGCGATGCACTTGAAAACAAGGATCAATGGTGCATTGCGGCAGTTCCCTCCTACGCTTGGGCAAAAAAAGTTTTCCCCAACGAAACAAAAAACAGGGCATACAATATGCTTT
Source organism: Acutalibacteraceae bacterium (assembly GCA_051892415.1). Lineage (GTDB taxonomy): Bacteria > Bacillota > Clostridia > Oscillospirales > Acutalibacteraceae > DTU089. Next base: position 47,382 of record JBJFGF010000029.1, read on the forward strand.
GGGATGCAATTCTCAAAACTGTTTATGTTACAAAGGACAACGACCCCGAAGAAGCCTGGAAAAATCACAACAGGGATTTAAAATCCAGAACGAAATACCTCACTGAAAAGAAATTTGACTATTTAGAGTACAAAAGTTCCAACGGAACGGATTTCAAGGCAAGCCTTATTCCCGAAAGTCATTGGTGCGGCGGGGGAGAGAACACTCTCTCTGGTAATTTCTTCAACCCCAATTTGCCCACGGAGGAAGTTTTTATTTCTCCCAAAAAGGGCTTTGCAGAGGGCAAACTTGTTTCCACAAAACCCCTTTCCTATCAAGGTCAGATTATAAATAATTTCTCAATAACCTTTAAGGACGGCAAGGCGGTTGAATGGGAAGCGGAAGAAGGCAAGGATTTACTTGATAAAATGCTTTCCATGGATGAGGGTGCAAAATATTTGGGTGAGTTGGCACTCATTCCCTATAACAGCCCCATAGCAGATACGGGAATATTGTTCTATAACACTCTTTTTGATGAAAATGCAAGTTGTCACGTGGCTCTGGGCAGGGGATTCTGCGATACCGTAGACGGATTCGAAGAAAAATCCCTTGAGGAGTGCCAGGCTTTGGGCGTTAATGACAGTATGATTCATGTTGATTTTATGATAGGCGCACCCGACCTTGAAATAACAGGTTATAAGGACGGTAAGGCATACCCCGTATTCAAAAACGGTAATTGGGCATTTTAATGAGTTAACCGACCCCGGCTTTTGCAGATTTATTAAAAGTCGGGGTTAAATGAGGTGGAAATTATGGCAATGGGATACCCTAAAAAATGGAAAACAGGGGAGTTCAGTCGCGAAACTCCCGCTCCGCTGAAATTCGGTGAGGACGGGAAATTCAAAATCTTACATATAACCGATATTCACGATGTTGAGCCTGAAATGGACGATGACGAGGATCGCTCCATACCCGAGAGAAAGGATATTGAAACACTCAATGTTATTGAAAAACTCCTGGAAAAAACCAATCCCGATTTGGTAGTTTTCGGCGGTGACAACATAAGCGGTTATTGGCAGGAATTTACATACAACCTTGTGCAAAGTACCATACAAAAAATTATTAAACCCATAAAGGACAGAAATATTCCTCTGGCGGTTGTTTTCGGCAACCACGACGGCGAGGAGGGCTACCATACGGAATTTCAGATGATGGAATATATGGAGTACGAAAACTGTCGCTCCAATTTGAATGACGCGGATGTTTACGGTTGCGGCAACTGTTGTCTGACGGTAAAAAGCAGCGACGGTAAAAAGGACGCATTTGCAATCTGGCTTGTGGACTCCAACGATTATGTCAGGGATTCCAAAGGCAACAGATGCTATGACTATGTTCACGATGACCAGATTGAATGGTACGAAAACCGTGCCGCAGAACTGAAAGAAGCAAACGGGGGAGAGCCCCTTCCCGCAATCCTTTTCCAGCACATTCCCGTTCAGGAGGAGTGTATCGGTATGAAAGAAGTCGGCAGGGATGAGGAATACACCGTTGAACGTCACGGCAGATATTTTTATCTCGGAAATGAAATACTTGAGGGCAGAGTAAGAGAGGAACCCAGCCCACCCGATATGGAACAGGATCACACGGCTCAGTTTAAAAGTTGGAAAAAAACAGGGGACATTTTCGCCGCATTCTTCGGTCACGACCATGTTAACGATTTTAAAATGAATGTTGACGGAATAGACCTTTACCAAACCCTCGGCGCAGGCTACTTTACCTATGGCGAGGAGCGTGGGGGCAGGCTTATAGTTCTGGATGAAAACAATCCGAGAGAACTTTATACGGAGTCAATAGAAATTCCGCAGATTACGGATTTAGTCAGAGAATAAGCAAGAGTGAGGGATTACATTTGGGTGAAAAACTAAAAAAGGCAATAGGTGTTGAGGGCAGATTTGTTGATACTGTCCTGCCGATGATTCAGTATTGCTATGCGAATATTTTTATGGGCGGCGGCGGTTACATAATCAGTATGTATTTCACCGCATTCCTTACAAATGTTGTGGGAATGGAATTGAAATACGCCACGTTCATTGTTATGATAGCAACAATTTGGGACGGTGTTAATGACCCTCTTATGGGTATCATTACCGACCGCACACGTTCTAAATACGGACGTCACAGAAGATATCTTTTGTGGAGCATACCGCCCCTGATTATTTCTTATATAATGCTTTGGAACTCTTTTGGGCTTAATGCTCACGAGCATCCCACAGTATGCGTTGTGTACTATGCATTTGCATATATTCTCTACAAAACCGCATATACAATGGTGGATGTTCCCCACACTGCCATGCTTCCCACATTGGCACCTGAGTATAACAAGCGTACCCAATATACATCCGTAAGTTATATTTTCAATTCCGTAGGAATGATTCCCTCGTATATTATTCTTCTCATACTTCTTTCCGCTTTCGGCTCGTCGGATACACTTTCGGAAGCATCAAAAATGCCGTTCCTGTTAACTGGTATAGTGCTTTCGATTGTTTATTCCGTTGCAATTTACGGAACCTTTAAAACCTGCAAGGAGCCAAGTTCTTTAAACGAAAAACTCCCGCCCCTTGACCTTAAATTTGCCATAGACGAATACATACAGGTGTTCAGAAGCAAGGCTTTCAGAGATTATTTTTCAATGTCTTTTTTCTGGCAAATGGCAAGAAGTTTTTATTCGACAACAATCGTTTACTTCATAACCTATCTTGCAAATCTTTATAAATACTACCCCATATTCAATGCTTTTGCAGGTGTTTTTGAATCCCTTGCATTCCCTTTGAACTACACTTTAACAATGAGAAAGGGCAAGAGCAAGTGCGGTGCGGTGGTTACACCATTTATGATTATCGGACTTTGTCTGCTTCTTTTTGTAAAACCCGGTACAGCGGACTCGGGCTCGTCAGTTGTTCCCCTTGTTGTTATGATTCTGGGCGGAGCAATTCTTTACCCCTTCGGTATGAGCGGATTGGGCTTTGTAAGTAACAATGTTTTGCCCGACCTTACGGACGTGGACGAAATGATAACGGGCAGGCGCCGTGAGGGCGTTATCGGCACATTCAACACAATGGTTAAACAGATTACCGGCGGTGTAATGACCTTTGTTGTGGGTGTTATTCTTGACGGATTCGGGCTTGTGACGGGTAACAAGGGTGTGTTTGTTGAACAGACTCCAGCGGCTCTTACGGGCATAAGAGTGTGCGTTGCCGTTCTTCCCATGATTAGCGCAACTGTCGCTTACATAATGCTCAGAAGATTTAAAATGACCAAGGATGACCACACGATGATTCGTGCCGCCATTGCAATGAAGCACAAATACGGCAGCGTTACATTGACGGATTACGAAAGAGAGAGATGTGAACTTTTGTCAGGCTACAAACTCCACAACACATGGCTTGGAGATACAACGGACGAAACGGGCGAACATACTCTGGATAAGGACGAAAAAGGAAATTACAGAATTCTCATTGAACGTGACGCTCAAATGAAACGTCTGTTAGAGGAGGCAGAATAATGGAAAATATTGATATTACCAAAACCGAACCCACTCCCAAAGAAAAAAATCTGAAAAATGACCTTATGGACGCACTTTTTTATATTGTGCAATGGACCTGGGGACTTCCCGTAAACATCGTGGGAGGTATTGCCTACCTTATTTGTACAAAAATTCTTAAAAGAAAACACAGTAAATTCGGTTATGCGAACATTGTTTATCTCCCCTGGAAATCCGGCGGTCTTTCAATGGGTCTGTTTATTTTTATGAAAGACAAAGAGGGTGTCAACAACTGGACATATAACACACGTATTCATGAATACGGTCACACATGGCAATGTTTGCTTCTGGGTCCTCTTTATTACATAGTTATAGCGTTGCCCTCTGTGATTTGGTGTACATTCTTCGGCAAATTCAGAGAGAAACACAATATTTCCTACTATAAACTTTATTGTGAGGGTTGGGCAAATAATTGGGGTCAAAAGGCCTCAAAAATGAAAATGGTTGATATAAATAAGTAAAAGGGTGATTAAAATGAAAGAAACAGTAATTCAGTTTGGCGAGGGTAATTTCCTCAGAGGCTTTGTTGATTGGTTCCTTGACGGATTAAATAAAAAGGGACTTTACGAGGGTAAGGCGGTTGTTGTTCAACCCATTGCAATGGGAAGAATAGCAGAACTTAACGCACAGGGTTGCAAATACAATCTCTATCTGAGAGGCATTGAAAACGGACAGGTTAAAGAGGAACATACCCTCATAGAGTCCATTTCAAGATGTGTTGACCCCTATACAAGTTTTGAGGACTATCTTGCTCTTGCATATAATCCTGACTTCAGATTTGTTATTTCAAATACCACGGAAGCGGGTATTGAATTTGACGCTTCCTGTAAGTTTGATGATAAGCCCTGTAAGTCCTTCCCGGGTAAATTGACACAACTCCTTTACAGACGCTATAAAAACGGCTTAAAGGGATTCATTCTTCTTGCCTGCGAACTCATTGACAACAACGGCGACCGACTTAAAGAATGTGTTTTGGAATATGCGAAACTCTGGAAGTTGGAAGATAATTTTTCAAAGTGGCTCAATGAGGAGAACACCTTTGTCAATACCCTTGTTGACAGAATTGTAACGGGCTTCCCCGGTGACGAAACCGTTAACAGACACCCCGATGACAAATTCCTTGACACCGCCGAGATTTTTCACCTCTGGGTTATTGAGGGGGATTTTGAAAATGAATTGCCCCTGAAAAAAGCGGGTTACAATGTGGTCTGGACAGATGACGTAAAGCCCTACAAAAAAACCAAGGTGCGTATTCTCAACGGCGCCCACACTTCAATGGTGGCAGGTGCATTGCTTTCGGGCATTGAAACCGTTGAAGAATGTATGAATGACAAAACCGTCAGGGAATTCCTTAACCGTGGTGTAAATGAAGAGATTTTGAAAACAATCGGTGAAACGGAAGATAATATAAAATTCGCATCGGCAGTTTTCGACAGATTTAAAAATCCCTTTATAAAGCACCGTTTACGTTCAATCGCCCTGAACTCCGTAAGCAAATTTTCCGTCAGGGATCTCCCCACGATTTTAGAATACAAGGAGAAGAACGGAACATACCCGAAGATTCTTACAATGGCGTTGGCATACCTTATTTATTTCTATAAAAACGATACTCCCGAGGATGCCGCGGATGTTATTGAAACAATGAAAAACGGTTCTTTAAAGGAAATTCTCGGTAATTCTGCCCTTTGGGGAACGGACATTTCCCATATGTTGGAAACAGTAACCGAATATTACGGAGAAATTGAAAAATCAGGGGCAAAAGGTGCAATGGAATGGATACTTTCAAAATAAGCGAAAAAGACAATGTTTGCGTTAACCTTGAAACAGGTCATAAAATTGCGGACAGAGATATAGAAAAAGGTGAGGACGTAGTCAAATACGGCTTTCCCATCGGTGTTGCAACAAGTGATATTAAAAAGGGCGAACAGGTACACACAAACAATATGAAAACAAAACTTGAGGGTGTTCTCAAGTATGAATATGCTCCGAATTTTTCGGAACTCTGCCCCGCGGTACCCTTGGAGATTTCCGCATTCGTCAGAAGTAACGGAGATATAGGGATAAGAAACGATATCTGGATTATACCCACCGTCGGGTGCGTCAACGGGATAGGCAAAGCGCTTTCCCAAAAAACAGGCGCGTTCTATTTCTCCCACCCATACGGTTGCAGTCAGTTGGGCGGCGATATGAAAACGACCCAACTTATTTTGAAAGGACTTATAAATCACCCCAACGCAGGGGGAGTTTTAGTTCTCGGTTTGGGCTGTGAAAACAACAATATCGCTGAAATGAAAAAAGTTCTCGGTGATGTTGACACGGACAGAATCCGTTTCCTTTCGGTTCAGGATGTGGAAAACGAAATGGATGTTGGTATTAAAATTATTGAGGAATTAAAAGCCGTTGCCGCAAAGGACAAAAGGCAAAAAGTTCCCGTAAGCCGTCTTAAAGTGGGTCTTAAATGCGGCGGCTCCGACGGGTTTTCGGGAATTACCGCAAATGCAGTTGTGGGCAGGGTTACTGACAAACTTTGCGCTATGGGCGCAACGGCGGTTTTAACGGAAGTTCCCGAAATGTTCGGGGCGGAAAAACTTTTGTTTGAAAGATGCGTCGATAAAGAGGTTTTTGAAAAAAGCGTTGCTCTTATTAACGATTTTAAAGAATATTTCAGAAGTCACGGGGAGCCCGTTTCGGAAAATCCCTCACCGGGTAACAAAGAGGGGGGCATAACAACCCTTGAAGAAAAATCCCTGGGATGTGTTCAAAAAGGCGGTACGGCTCCCATTGTGGATGTTCTGGACTACGGTGACGCATTAAGTAAAACGGGACTTAACCTTTTAAACGGCCCCGGTAACGATATTGTTGCGGTAACAAATCTTGCGGCCTGCGGTTGCCATATTATACTTTTCACAACGGGCAGAGGCACACCTTTGGGAAGTGTTGTTCCAACGATTAAAATCGCTTCCAACAATACGGTTGCCAAAAAGAAGCCCCATTGGATTGATTTCAACGCATACGGCTTTGAAAAGGAAAAAATCGCCGATGATTTAACGGAACTTATAATAAAGGTTGCCGACGGACAGCAGACCAATAACGAAAAATACGATTGCAGAGAGATTGCAATTTTTAAAGACGGAGTTACACTGTAACAAAAAATCAGACAGAGTTTTTTCTCTGTCTGATTTTTTACATTTGCTCTAAAATATAGTTTTTCACATCTTCCAATTTACTCTTTTTCCATTCTCCCGTTTCGGCTTTTTCCGCCAAAGGACAGAGGATGAAAAAGTCAAGGGTTTCACCGGGGACTCTGCCCGTGCGGAGTTCCTCGGAAAAATGCGCTTTCCATTTTTCCTCTGTGGCATCTTTAAATTCCTCGGGCTTCAGGAAAGTCATCTGCCGTTTTGTTGCGGCAATGTGCATTTTTGCGGAGAGGGGGGAAAGTAAATTGAAATCCTCCTCCCCGATATCAACAAATATTCTCGGGAACGGGTGTTCAACAATATGTTCCGTGTCCCTATCTGTTTTAAGTCCCATACCTTCCCAGGAAAATTCTTCGGGAGTGAAATTCAGTTTAACAATTAAACCGTACTCCGTGTTGAATTGGGACCGTTGATAATCCGTGTCAAAAATGAAATTGCCGAGGGAGTAGAAGATTATTTTATCACCCACGGTTTCGTAGTTCATGGGCACATGGGGGTGGTGTCCTATTACAATGTCCGCGCCCATTTCCAGATATTTGCGGTATCGTTCTCTTGTGTAGGGCGAGGGAAGGGGAGTGAATTCTTCCCCTGCGTGGGCAACAACGATACACCAACGGCATTTTGACTTTATTTCGTCAATAGTTTTCTGAATGGCCTCCAAATCGCTCCAACTGTAACAACCGGGTTTGTCGGTATCTGCTTTTCTGCAAGCCCTTTGATACCCAACACCGAAAAGGCCGATTCCCCCCGCCTCGTTTATGATAACGGGCTTTCGGGCTTCTTCGATGTTCATTCCGGCACCCATTGTTTTCGCACCGAGTTTTTTCGCTTCCTCCAAGGTGCTTTTTATTCCGTATTCTCCCGCGTCCATAATGTGATTGTTGCAGATATTCCAGATATCAGCACCCATTTTCTTCAAAACACGGGTGGCTTTTGGGTCAATGGTATGGAGAAGTTGTTGAACACCGCTTTGAACGGTGTTTTGCTCCGCATTTGCAATGGGGCCCTCCACATTGGGTATAACGTGGTCGGCGCTGTGGAGAAATCGGAGAATATCATTTGAAATTAACTCATCATCATCCCATTTCCCGTACATATACCTGTCAAAACCTATATCACCCGTGAAAACCAAGGAAGATTTTTCTTTCATAGTAAGTCCTTTCAAGAGTTAAAAAGTAATTTATATAGCGTGGGCTCAACCCCGAATTCTTCCATTGCATTACGGACTTCAAGGAGCGCCTTTTCCTTTGTTGCTTTCGGGTTTGAGTCTTTCAAAACTGCCCTGATTAAAATATTCTTCGGCGTGTGCGAAAAGTCAATAAATTCCAGAAGTTGAGTTTTGTAACCGCAATATTCAAGGAGATTTCCGCGGATGGAGTCCGTGAGCAAGGCGGAAAAGCGTTCTTGGATTATTCCGTGACGGGTCAGAATCGAAAGGTTTTCCGTTTTTATTTGCTTGTTTAATTCGTGTTGGCAACAGGGGACGGAAAATATCATTTTCGCTCCCCAGTTAATTGCATTGAAAAGTGCAAAGTCCGTGGCAGTATCGCAGGCGTGGAGAGTTATAACCATATCAACGTCAAAGGGGCATTTGTATCCGTTAATGTCGCCCAATTCAAAACGAAGATTTTCATAGCCGTATTTTTGGGCGGCTTTGTTGCATTTTTCTATTACGTCTTTCTTTAAATCCAAACCTATTATGTGAGCATCAATACCCTTTACTTTGGTCAGGAAATAGTAAACTATAAATGTTAAATAGGATTTTCCGCAACCGAAATCAATAATATTCAGTTTTTTGGGGTTTTGTTGGCGGAGGGTATCGTCGATGATTTCGATAAGGCGGTTGATTTGACGGTATTTGTCATACATCGAATTTACAACCTTGCCCTCTTTTGTGAAAATGCCCATATCAACAAGGGGTTCTATAATTTCCCCCTCGGGCAAAAGGTACTGCTTTTGCCTGTTATGGACGGTGGGTTTTGGGGTGCTTTCGGATTTGAGGGTTTTTGTTTTCAAGGTAGCGGAGCCTTTTTTGGAAATCATAATAATATATTCCCTGTTTTCACTCCAGGCATTGAACTGCAAAAAGTTATTTTCCGAAAGTTCACCGCAACGGTCCGAAATTTTATCAAAGGCGATGTTTTCGTGGAAAACCTGTTTTTCCGTATATTTTGCAATTTGATAGAATTCGGGCATTTTGTTTACGGTAATTTTTTTGAAATCCCCCTGCTTTGAAAGAGGCTTGCTGATTACCGCCTTGTGAATTTCATTTTCAAAAACTTTTTTGATAAGTTCCTTTATTTCCGACATAAGCGTCCCCCGAAAACATACTTTTAATACATTATATCACCCGCGGAATAGGATTTCAAGATTGGACTGTTTTCGGTTATAAAAAAGGGGCTGTAAAAAAACAGCCCGAAAAAAAGAACTACAAGTCAACCGAAAA
>JBJFGF010000030.1:0-10898 GCA_051892415.1 Acutalibacteraceae bacterium
TTTACTGAGTTACACCGTACCCTACATAAAAACTTCCTTATCTGGCGTTGCCAAATGGTTTATTCGGTTTTTTGTTTTATTATGCAATTGCTTTATTTACAATAAATTGATAATCATTTATGTCAATTTCATTATCTGCATTGCTATCTGCTGCCATTGCGTAAACTCCATCAATAGATTGAAGTCCGTTTACTACTAACGCTGCCTGAGCACAGTCAAGAACATCACACACGCTGTCACCATTCAAATCACCATAAACAACAACACTGAATGTCGTGCTTGGAACGCCGTTTGTATAAACAATAACAGATGAAGCGGTACCAAAATAATCGTTTGTTTTCGACGCAAACGAGGGTACGGGAATGTATTTTTCATTTTCACTAAGAGCAACAATGTCTGTAAGTTTAGTTATTACAGTATCTGAGGTGAAAATAACTGAATCTTTGAAATTTATTGTTGTATTTCCTTTGGGTTTTATTGGTATATGGCAATATGTGCAAAGGTCGCTTGTTATATAAACGGTATCATTGGCACCATCTTTACTTGTTGCAATACAGTAGTAATAATCATATATTGTATCGTAATCGGTAGGGGAAAATTTACTGCTTGTAGCGCCTTGTATAGCAGTACCTCCTGTTGTTGATTTTGTATTATTGCCGTACCATTGATAAGTTCTGTTAAAGCCTATAACATCAAAATAAAGAGGTTCGTCATCGGGAAGGAAATAAGGCTCAACATCATTAAATATTGCGCTTTGGGGAGTTATTTCTATAAAAGTCTGATCATAGTCATAAGCCCAATCCTCAGCGTAACTTCCCTTTGTTCCGTAAATTATTACATTTTCGGGGTCATCCTCCACAATGTCCGTAAGGGATGACGGAAGCGCTACGGGAACATTAGCGGGAAAGGAGACAATTTTTTTAGGGTTATTGAAAATAACCTTACTTACAGTGATTTCATTATAGAAGGTATTTCGACAAATAATTAAATTAGAGTTAAATTCCAGTTCATTAAGTGAAGAACAACCCCTAAAAACATCTATACCAAAATCAGTTACCAAGGAACAATCAAACTCTTTCAGTGAAGAACAATTCATAAATGCATAATTATCCAAATGAGTTACCGAATGAGCGTTAATGATTTCAAGTGAGGTGCATTCACGGAAAGCTTGTTCACCTATATAAGTTAGCATAGGGAAATCAAAAGATTTAATTAAATTACAATTTTCAAACGCTTGATTGTCTATATAAGTTACTAACGGAATATTTACTCCTTCAAGACTTGTGCAGGTATCGAAAACATACGAACCTATACGCTTAACCAATGGTGCATTAATTTCTTTTAATGAATTACACGCAGCAAAAAGACCTCTTTTAAATTCTGTTACTTTGGGAATCGAAACAGTTTCTAATTTATCGCAGCTACAAAAAGCATCTCCGCCGATGTCAGTTACATTAGGGCAGTCAACTGTTTTAATATTTGTGTCCTCAAAGGCAGTAGTTCCGATATAGGTAAGTTTATCTGAAACGAGCGTTTGTATTGCATTTGAATGACTGAATGCTCCGCCCTCAATTCTTTTTAGATTTCTTGTGTCAATAAATCTTAAAGATTCACAATATTGAAAACCGCTGCTACCAATTTCTTCGATGTCGCCACCTATAAAATCAATTAGGGCACAACATCCTCCAAAGACTACGCTACCCACAACAGTTACACCTTTACCTATAAAGTATTTAAGATTGCGGCAACCCTTAAAAGCACCGCTTTCAAGATTGGTTACGGTATCAGGTACTGTAATATATTCAAAATACTCCATTCCACTGAATGCATTAACGCCTATGGCAGTTGGAGTTATTCCTTTAATTGTGTCAGGTATAATTAACTCTTTGTCATCAGCAGTGCACGGGCCCAGATATTCGGTAATCACACCGTCTTCAGTAATTTCATACATATATTCATCTGACGGAAACGCTCTTGTGAAGATATATGTTATTTTATCACTCGATATAGCGCCTTTTTTGGCTACATATGCTGTTATAACAGAAGAATATTTAATTTTTAGAGGCTCAACATATATGTTCCAATTGTATTTTCCACCGGAAGCATAATTATAGTAAATGGTTGCAGTATCATCCTCACAGGTAAGTTCCAAATAAAATTCCTCTGTAAAGCCGCCGCCTTCTACACTGAATTTTGGTTCAGATAATTGTACTATGTCATCCTCAAGAATATATTCAAGAAACATAAAATTCTTATATTCAAATTTGTCTATTACACCAACGACTTCATCATAACTTAAATTAGGGTTATCAAGTAACAGGTATGTAACTCCTGCTGCAACAAATGGTGCTGCCATAGAGGTGCCTGACATACATACATATGTATTGTTAAGATATGAGCTTTTCACACTATCACCGATAGCACCTGTTTCACACATTGAACCGAAGTTGGAAAAAGGCATATTGGTTGTAAAGTTTTTGTCACAAGCTGTAACAGTAATTACATTTTCACAACAAGCAGGAGTGCAAGGGATGGCATCCATACAAAAGCCTTCGTTACCGGCTGCAACAACTACTATAATGCCCGCATCGTTTGCTTTTTTTATAGCTTCTTCCATAAGTTCACTTTCGCCACGCCTTCCAAGGCTCATATTAATAACATCAACGCCATCTGCAATTGCCGCTTCAATACCTAAAACAACCTGAGCATCTGTACCTTCGCCATTTTCATCTAAAACACGATAAGGCTTTACAGTTACATTATCAAGCGTGTTGGCGACTATTATACCGGCAACATGAGTACCATGACCTTCCTGATCAGCGCAAGAAACGCCATCAATAGAGTCAAAACCCGTAGGTTCAACTCGTCCTGCTAAAAGTTCGTGGTCGGCTTCAACTCCGGTATCAATTACCGCTACGGTAATTTCTTGTTCATAAATTATATTTTCATCATCAAGTTTTTTTCTCAAAGCAGTAAAACCATGTGCATCTGCACAATCTTGCATGGGATTTACAACTGCGTTAACAGAAGTTTCATCACCTGAATTATCAGAAAACAGAGCGTTGTCTTCGACTATCTCATATTCTGAGGTCTTATTTATTCTGTCTTCTTGAACGTATATAACATTTTCACAGTTTTCGTAAAATGCAAGGGCTTTTTCCATATCACTATAAGACGCATACTGAAGAATGTGCAAATCATTGTAGCCATCAATATATTCCACTGCATTCAGGGTGTCGATTTTACCTTCTGCTTTAACAATCAGGCGTTTTGTTGAATCTTTATGTGCTAACTCATTTTCGTCAACGTTTTTTATGGAAAATGTGGAAATATTATTATCGGAATCATACTCTTTTGTTAGTTGGGCAAGTTTTTGCGTAAATGCTTCAAGCGGTGAAAGCGTGTTGTTTTCCACTTCATAAGCTTGCGCAAAGACTGATATGCTTGAAAAAGCAATAATCAAGCATAAAACTAAACAAAACAACTTTTTCAAAATTACCCCTCCATTGTTTTTGTTAAATACATTATAACAATTATATAATAAAAAGTAAAATATACTTTGTTAAATTATTGAAAAATCACGCTTAATCATCTAATAAAATACTATAACTTAGGAAATCATAGTCCTCAAAGATTTACACAGTTATTATCAGTCAGGCATTACACAATGAGTAATCTGTCATTTGTTCACCACTGTAAGCCGAATAAGACAAGTTAGCAAACGGGGCTGTAAAAAAACAGCCCCGTTGTTTGATATTTAATTATTTATGACCGAATTGCTGTTTCATACGTTTTTCCTTTGAAAGAACTCTCTTTCTTAAACGTATGCTTTCGGGGGTAACTTCAAGGAGTTCGTCATCTCCGATAAATTCCATTGACTGTTCAAGGGAAAGCACCGTGTGAGGAACAAGACGGAGTGCGTCGTCACTGCCTGCTGCACGGGTATTGGTCATTTGTTTTTTCTTACAAACATTGCAAACAATATCTTCATTCTTTGCACATTCACCGACAATCATACCCTCATAAACAGGCACACCGGGACCAACAAAAAGACGTCCCCTGTCCTGGGTATTGAAAAGTCCGTAACCCGTTGTTTCACCTGTTTCGTGAACAACTATTGAACCTCTTTCACGCATTTGAATGTCGCCCTTGTATTCCTCATAACCTGCAAAGAGGTTGTTCATAATGCCGTTACCGTTGGTATCCGTCATAAATTCCGAACGGTAGCCGATGAGTCCTCTTGCGGGGATTTTGAATTCAATGTGGGTGGAGCCGCCGTCACGAACATCCATATTCTCAAGTTCGCCCTTACGTGAACCGATTTTCTCCATAACGGCACCTACATAACTGTCCGGCACCTCAACAATAAGAAGTTCCATTGGCTCCAGAAGTTCACCCTTGGGTCCCCTTTTATAAATTACCTGGGGACGTGATACCTGAAATTCATAACCTTGACGGCGCATTGTTTCAATTAGAATTGAAAGGTGCAATTCACCGCGGCCGCTGACTTTAAACGAATCGGTTGTGTCGGTTTCCTCAACCCGCATACTTACGTTTGTTTCAACTTCCTTGAAAAGACGGGCGCGGATATTTCTTGATGTAACGAATTTTCCCTCCTGCCCTGCAAAAGGACTGTCGTTAACCATAAAGTTCATTGAAATTGTGGGTTCATCAATTTCCACAAAGGGAAGCGCCTCGGGGTAATCCTTTTCACAAGCGGTCTGACCTATGTTAAGTTCCGCGATACCCGAAACTGCAACAAGATCGCCCATTTTTGCTTCCTGACATTCAACGCGGGAAAGCCCCTCAAATGTATATAACTTCACTATCTTTGCTGTTGCATGAACTCCCTCTTTGTCGCAAAGTACAACCTGTTGACCGACTTTTACGGAGCCGCGTTCAACTCTGCCCACACCGATTCTGCCCAGATAATCGTCATAATCAAGACTTGAGAAAAGAAGTTGCAAGGGGCCGTTCATATCGCCCTCGGGGGCGTCAATATTTTCGAGAATGGAATCAAGGAGAGGACGCATATCCCCCTCACGTGCATCCGCATCAAGAGAAGAATAACCGTCACGTCCGGAAGCGAATACCACGGGGAATTCAATTTGGTCGTCATTGGCGCCGAGTTCAATGAACAAATCGAGAACCTCATCAATAACCTCCATGGGTCTTGCACCGGGGCGGTCGATTTTGTTAATAACAACAATGGCTTTCTTGCCCAGAGCAAGCGCCTTCTTTAAAACAAATCGTGTCTGCGGCATACAACCCTCAAAAGCGTCAACAAGCAAAAGCACACCGTCAACCATCATCATTATACGCTCAACCTCACCGCCGAAGTCAGCGTGACCGGGAGTGTCAACAATGTTGATTTTTACTCCCTTATAATGAATACCCGTGTTTTTGGAAAGGATTGTAATACCTCTTTCTCTTTCAAGGTCATTTGAGTCCATAACACGTTCATCAACCTGCTCGTTGGAACGGAAAATGCCGCTCTGGTGGAGGAGCTGGTCAACAAGGGTTGTTTTACCGTGGTCAACGTGAGCAATAATCGCTATATTTCTTATATCTTCTCTTTTATCCACATTTTCACCTTCAAATATTCTTTATAATCCTTACAGTAGATTTACTCCGTTTTCACTGCAAATCTTTTTCATTTCATCGGGCCAAAGGGATGCCTGAACCTCGCCAATGTGGAGTTTGCCGAGAACGAGCATACAAAGTCTTGACTGACCTATGCCGCCGCCGATTGTAAGGGGCAATGTTCCGTTGAGGATACCTTTGTGATAATCGTATTCTCTGCGTTCGTCCTTATTAGCCGCTTTAAGCTGATAATCAAGGGATTTTTCGTCAACTCTTATACCCATTGACGAAACTTCAAATGCATCATCAAGAACTTTGTTATAAACGATAATGTCACCGTTAAGGTTCCAATCGTCATAGTCGGGGGCTCTGCCGTCGTGAACTTCTCCGCTTTTGAGTTTATCGCCGATTTTCATAACAAACACGGTCCCGTGTTCCTTTGCAACTGCTTTTTCACGTTCTTTTGCCGTAAAATCGGGATACATATCTTCAAGTTCCTGTGTTGTTATGAAATAAACGTCTCTTTTAATTTCTACATCAACTGTGGGAAAAGCCTTCTTGACTGTATCAAGAGTATCGCAAAGACAACCGACTATTTTTTTCACTATTTCTTTTAAGAATTCCTCAGTTCTGTCCTCGCGGTTGATTACCCTCTCCCAATCCCATTGGTCAACGTAAATTGAGTGGAGATTATCCATATCTTCGTCACGGCGAATTGCGTTCATATCGGTATAAAGTCCCTCGCCTGCAACGAAACCGTATTTTTTTAGTGCAGTTCTTTTCCATTTTGCAAGGGAATGAACAATAACAGCGTCCCCTGCCTCCGCCATATTTTTTATATCAAAACTTACTGCCCTTTCATAACCGTTAAGGTCATCATTGATTCCGCTTGATTTTGTAACAAAAAGCGGTGCGGAAATTCTTTCGAGGTTAAGTGCCGCGCAAAGATTATTCTGGAAAGTCTCCCTCACAAGTTTAATTGCTCTTTGCGTATCTCTCATAGAGAGCGTTGACTTATAGCCGTCTTTTAATACAAGCATACATATACCTCCACGATAAATTAAATTAACTGAAAAATTATACCACTATCTGAAGTATTATTCAAGATTATTCAATAGTATTTTCATAGAAATCATATAAAATCTGCTGAAAAATATTATTGAATTTGCCGTAAAGGACTGTTTATATTGAAATTATTGCTGTATTTTGATAAAATCAGTAAAGGTGATTAAATGAAATTTAAAAATGTGCTTATTGCAAGCGACTTCGACGGAACATTAAAAAACGACGACGGCGTCATAACCGATGAGGTTGTGCAAAAAATACAATATTTCATAGAGAACGGCGGTTATTTCACAGTCTGCACAGGAAGAATCTATCAGGGATTTCATCTTTACAACCCGAAATATATAAATGCCCCCGTACTTTTGGGTAACGGAGCGATGGCTTATGATTACGAAAACAAGAAAGTTCTTTTTAATGATGCCGTAGGAGAAGAATGTCTTCCTGCAATCAATGCGGTATTAAAAAAATTTCCCGATATCTCAATAGAGTTTTACAATTTTGAAAAAGTTTGTGCCATAAATCTGAACTCACATTCCCAACAGCATTTTACAAGTCAGGGGATTGATTTTAAAATTATAAATTCCGTAGAAGAGGCAAAACTGCCTTGGACAAAGGTAATGATTGCCGCCCACGGTTGTTCAAAAGAGGTTCAAAAAAACCTTGACGGTTATCCGCAAATCAACTATCTGAAAACCGCGGGAGATTATGTGGAAATCCTCAAAAAAGGCGTCGATAAAGGAACGGGACTTCTGAAACTTGCGGAAATGCTGGGTTGCAGCAAAAAGGACACCTATGCCGCAGGGGACGGCTACAACGACGTAGAAATGCTCCTTGCCGCGAATGGCGGATTTGTTCCCGAAAACGGCTCACAGGAAGCACTTTCAGTTGCAAAATACGTAACCCGTTCAAACAACAACGGTTGCATTGCACATGCTGTTGAAATACTCGACAGTATTTATTGAAAAGCCTATATAAAAAATGGACTGTAAACTCTCGTTTTTACAGTCCGTTTTTTTAGTTTAATAACTGTTTTTAATACTTATCCTTTACCTGTAAGCCGCTTGTGTTATAGTAACCTTTGTTTGAATCCGAAATTGCGCGGACTGTGTATTTGTAGGTTACGCCTTTCTTTGCGGATTTATCGGTGTAGGAAACGGTTGAGCCGCTTGAAACGGTTTTAATCTTAGTCCAGCCCGACCATTTGCCGTTTGAATAAGTCTTGCGGTAAACCTCGTAGCCCTTTGCGCCTGTTACTTTGCCCCAGGTCACTTTAACACCGGCTTTTTGTGAAACAGCGGATTTAAGGGAGGCTACAGAAAGGTATTTAATCTTCAATCCCGTTGAGTTATAGGAACTTGAATAATCACCGTTTGTTGCTCTTACAGTATATTTATAATACTTACCGCTTGAAACCTTTGTATCATTGTAGTAAGTGTTTTTGGTTGTACCGATTTTTGACCAACCGCTCCACTTACCGTTGGAGTAGGTTTTGCGGTAAACGGTATAACTTGAAGCCCCTGTTACCTTACTCCACTTAACCGTTACCTTGCCCGAGCCGTTTGCAACGCTCGAAAGTTTCGGTGTTGAAAGGAACTTGATTTTTAGTCCTGAGGAGTCGTAACTTCCCTTACCCGCTTCATTTACACCCCGAACGGTGTAAATGTAATATACACCCGATTTTGCAGTTGTGTCGGTGTAACTTGTGGCAGAACCGGAAACATCCGGTTTTATTGCGTTCCAACCTGACCATTTACCATCTGAATAAGACTTACGGTAAACAATGTAACTGTCAGCACCGCTTGTTTTGCCCCATGTTACCTTAACACCGCTGCTTGTGCTTTCAACCTTTGTAAGTTTCGGCGCGGCACATTTAAGTTGCGGAATCTTTTCGGTTTTAAGGATTATACCGCATACGGTACATTTCGTATGCTTTGAGCCTGCTGAATTTACGGTTGCTTCTTTTTCGGTAATCCAGTCACTTGAAGTATGACCCTTAGCAGCAATAGTTGTTTGAGCAACAATCACTATATCACATACTGAACAGTGGCTACCTTCTGTTTTACCTGCTGTGGTGCAAGTTGCTGATATTGCCGCATCTTTTACCGCCGTGTGACCTATTGCTGCAATAACAGTAACATCTGCTTTATCACCACAAACTGTACAATGATGCGATTTGCTACCTGCTTCAGTACATGTAGCTTTAACATCAATTGTCCATACGGTTGAATAATCGTGGCCGGTTGCAGTGATAGTCTCCGTTACCACATCTCCGCAAAGGGAACAAGTTTTGTGTTTTGAACCTGATTCGGTACAGGTTGCTTCTTTGTCAATAACCCAATCGCCATAATTGTGTTCAGTAGGAACGTCGCCAACAAAAACGGTGAAGGTGGTTGTAAATCCGTTATACGTTACAGTAATAACCTGTGCTGCATTTTTCAAAGCATTAAAGCCTGAGGTTGTGTAATCTGTAATTTCCTTTACAGAACCGTCATTATAATTTGCTTTAACAACCATACCTGTCAAATCAAGTTTTTCGCGCAATTCATACTGCACCTTTGTAGGTAATGTTTCAATGAAAATGCCTGTAACTTTTGGTGTAGGATCAACAATTTCAACATCAAATGTTGTTGTTAATTTACTGCCGTTTGCCGCAATCCATTGTACAGTTACTGTGGATGTACCCTCAACAGAGCTGTCAAAACCACTAACAGTATAATCAGTAACATTCTTAACAGAACCATCGTTATACCGAACCTGAATTTCCATACCGCTTAATTCAAGAGTTTCGCCCATAAGATATGAAAGTTTTGTGGGTTGTTTGCTTATGGTTATACTGTTTGCTCTGCGAATATGAATATTAAATTCATAGAAAAGACCGCTTGTAGCTGTGGCTGTAATTGCAGTGTCACCGGTATAACGAGCGTAAATATCATGTCCGGTAATCGAAACATTATTGTTGTCTGCGGTGAGTACAATAACTTCATTTGCATCTTCCGGATAAACCTCGAACTCTGCACGGTATGTTTCGCCCACATCAAGAGTGATGTTTTCAACTCCGTCTTTAAGAATAATTCCCTCAACAGGAATTGAGTTTTCGGAGAATTTGAAGCCGCCTTCTGTTGCAAAGGTTTCGGCGAAACTACCGGACTTGCCGTAAATTGTAGTTTTTGCAGGATATGAAAAAGCCGTGCTGTCAATACTTGTTACGGATTCAGGAATAACAACCTCTGTCAAACCTGTGTCATTCATAAACGCCTGACTTCCGATTTTAGTAAGACCTTTGGGAAGAACGATTTTTGTTAATCCGGGACAGTCCTTAAAGGTATCTGTTTTTATCTCCTGAATACTGTAATCTGCGATATCAACTGTTGCAAGGGCTTCACAACCCATAAAGGCATTTGTTCCTATAGAATCGACATACTTTGGTAAAATAGCTTTTTCAAGAGCGACACAGTTCTGGAAAGCATAACTGCCGATTGTTTCAAGTTTTTCCGGAAGGTTTGCTTCTTTCAATGACGAGCAACCATAGAATGCATAATTTTGTATTGCTTTGACTTTCTCCGGAACATCAATACTTTTAAGCGATGTGCAGTTTCGGAACATATAGGATGTAATTTTATCAATATTTTTTGATAATTTTGTTGTTTCAAGAGCAGAACAACCCTCAAACACACTATCTCCTATTTTTGTTATGCTATCGGGTATTATTACTTTTGGCAAAGACACACAACGATTAAATGCACTATTTTGTATTTCTGTTACGCTATTAGGAATTGTAACTTCTTTTAATCTGAAACAATCCTCAAAAGCGTAACTTTCAATTACAGTTACAGTGTCTGGGATTGTTATTTTTTCAAGCCCAACACAGCCTGTAAACAAACACTGTGCTATTTGTGTTGTACCTTTTTCAAATGTAACAGTCTTCAAATTTTCACATAATGCAAACGGACCATATGTATAATCATAATATTTTATATTATCTAATGTGTAACTACTATTGTATGGGGTGTATAGAGAACAGTTATCAAGAGATTTAGGTATCTCTATGCTCTCTATAGCTGTGCTTCTAAAAGCACTATATCCCAATGTAGCCAATGACTTTGAAAGTGTTACATCCTTCAAATTTATGCAATTACTAAAAGCTGAACTACCAATCTCTGTTACACTGTCGGGGATTATTACATTTTGCAATGATACACAACGATTAAATGCACTATTTTGTATTTCTGTTACGCTATTAGGAATTGTAA
>JBJFGF010000030.1:10998-14208 GCA_051892415.1 Acutalibacteraceae bacterium
CATCCTTCAAATTTATGCAATTACTAAAAGCTGAACTACCAATCTCTGTTACACTATCAGGGATTGTTACATTTCTTAGTGAAGAACAACCATAAAAAACACCGGTATTAATAATTTCCAAATTTGATGGAATAGTTATATCCGAGAGTGAAATACATTCATCAAAAGCATAACTACCAATAAATGCAACTGTATCCGGTATTGTAATGTTACTTAAATTGTAACAGTTACTAAACGCATATTGTTCTATCCTTGTTACAGTATCAGGTATACAGATATATCTTGCTGATTTACTTCTAAAAGCATCTTCACCAATAGCCGTAACTGTATAACCGTCTATATCTTCAGGAATATATACTGACCAGGAATTGCCGTTATATTTTGTTATTGTTGCATTGTTGTTTTCATCAAGGGTGTAATTATATAAGGGGAAATATGTTCCGTCACCGTACAAACCGTAAGCTCCGTTTGCTCCAAGCCAACCGGAACCACTCCAATGAGAATAGCCGTTAGTAAAGAAGTTTTCGTAGCTGGTGCCTCTGGTGCATTTTGGAACAGGCATACCATCCTCATAATGATGCACTATTCTGACAGGGCTGTTCGAGTATCCGAAAATTTCATAGCTTTTACTGAATGTTTTGCTCCACACGCCAAAATCCACCGAAGCATATGCACCGTAGAGTGCATACATATATGCTGAAAAATGTGTGCATTTTTTCGGGAGCTCTGTACCTGAATATGTGGTTGAGGAAATTCTTGCATTTGCACCCACTTCAGCGTAAATACTGGCATCAACAAAAGGAAGATGTGTAACGCCTAATGACGCACGAAGACCAACATTTGCAGTAGCCTCAACATTGGTATAATACTGGGATTGTGTAAACCCCTTAACTGCTCTTATGTGGTCGCCTTTAACACACTCTATTCCGGCAGTTAAATAGCCTGTTACATTACCGCTTGCTGAACCTTCACAAGATAAATTGACATTAACATCGAAACTACCGACACCAGCCACATTACAAGTGAACAATGTTATTTGCTTAGAACTGCCTGTTGCAGTTAACATATCCATTTTAATTCCGTAATTTATTTCAGTTGTTCCGTTTAGAGCTACATAAACATAGCTTTTATTTACTGAATATTCAACTACGGGATTTTTGATTTTTACGCTAACAGTAGCTTTTGCTGCGTTGGTAAGTGTTATGGTTTTCTTCACATTAATTGTTTTTATTGTTTTGGTTCCGCTTGCAAAAGTCGCTACCGGATTTGCCTCTTCTTCAAAGCTAATTTCCACATCATCCGCAGGAATAATTTCCATTGCATCCGCATCGGCTTGTCCCTGAGCATCAACATCTGTATATGCTTCTTCAGCTTCAACTATAGAGGTTGTAATTTTTGTAATTCCGTTTTCAACTGTAACGGTTTCTGCTACATAAACACAGGGTATTTCTTCGTGATAAACAGCAAATTTGTCGCCTACAGAAATTGTTACGGGGCAATCTGTAATGGACACAACGCCATTTTCATCCTCGCTTACAACTGTATCTTTTTCTACAACAATTACATCGTCTGCAAAATCATAAGTACTGTTATATTCTGTATCTACAACAGCTTCTTCAAGTATATTTGCCGCATCAGTAAACATTGTTTCTGTTTCAGCAGATGTTACAAGAGTTGTGGGTTCGAAACAGCCGCCCGAAAGTTTTAACCAACCTCTGTCAACTGCTATCTGAGCAGAATCAGGCGAAGAACAGGATTCATAGTCGGTGAAGGTGTATTCTGCGCCCTCTTCCAATTGATAACCAAGGCAGAAATTCAAAGTTGAAGCTGCAAAATCTCGGGTAACATAGTCGTCGGGACAAAGTTTCCCACCTGCTTCAACATTAACAACACCGAATTCTACCGCTAATATAATATCAGAATAGTATTCGTGCTCTTCCGTAAGGTCTGAAAAATAGTTATCAGGAAGTGCATCATCTTCAACAGTCATATTAAATACAACCACCAAATTATGAAGCCATTCTGCTCGAGTAATTCCGGCATCTGTTCCCAATTCAATCCCTAAATCAGACACAGCTGTCGCCGCTAAAACATTTACAGTTCCCACAGGGATTATAGTAAATATCAACAGCATAGATAAGATTACGGACAAACTTCTTTTTAATGCGTTTTTCATACAAATACGTATAACTAAACCGCCTCGAGTGACGGCAGTTTTAATTATGGCTCCTTTCCAAAAAATATAATATATTTACGAAAGTATTTATCTCTCAAATAATTATGATAAACACCGCTTAGAACAATTATAGTAATCTTATTTACTAAAGTCAACAGTAAAAATATTTATTATATTCGTAGTAAATAACTAGTAAATTCCCAAAGTAAATTCCACAGTGGAATTTGGAGTGGAATTTAGTATGGGAAAGAAAATGTGGTAGAATTTAGTCTGGGAAATACACACTCATTTTTAGATTCTGAGCCTGAAGGCGAGTCACCCCAATAAGCCACCGCCATATGCGGCGCGAAGCGTCCTTGACCAAAATTGCTTAATGTGCTATAATATAATAAACGAAGGTGATTTGTTTTATTTCTCATTTTTGAGTTCCTCGCCTTCGGCAATATCTAAAAGCACATTAAGCGGTTTTGGTCAAGGATGGCGGATAAAAGTGAACATTCCTGCCCAAAGTAAATTCCGCCATATGTGGAATTTAGCCTGGGAAATCGAAATTCAGGCTTTACTTTTGCGCAACAAATCAATAATTTTTCCACGAAAACAGTTCAAATTGAGCTGTTTTTTGTTTTTCTCAAACTAAATTCCGTCCAATTCCCAAGGTAAAATCCACTTTTTGATATTAGCGGAATTTACTTTGGGAATTTACGGTAGTAAATAACTTTACTCGGGTAATATAGTATTAGGTGATGATTATGAATGTTTATGTAAAACGAATACGCGATTTACGGGAAGATAACGACTTAACTCAGACGGAAATTGCAGATCTTCTCGGAACATCTCAAACAATGTATGCACGCTATGAGCGAGGCGCTAATGAAATTCCCGTAAGGCACATAATAAAGCTTTGCAAATTTTATAATGTTTCAGCAGATTATATTTTAGGAATTACCGATAAAAAATGGGGCTGTAAAAAAACAGCCCAAAAAAAAGAACTACAAGTCAACCGAAAAAGGTAGGCTTGTAGCTTTTTTTGTGGT
>JBJFGF010000031.1:0-89195 GCA_051892415.1 Acutalibacteraceae bacterium
TATGCCGCAAGGACGCATGACAAGGTGCTTGCACCTTGGAGGTATCCCTTGCTCTGCCACGAAAACCCCACATTTGTCCATAGACAAATGTGGGGTTTTCAAACTAAGTGTGCCTGCGGCACGATATATGGCACACTTAACTTCACGTTTGCGAAGCAAATACTTCACTAAGCCGCAGGCATAACTTCATTTGGCAAAGCCAAACTTCACTTCTTTAGCGTGTATATAAAAATACTTTCACAATGATGATATACAATACTGCGTGTTGCCGATGTGTTTACAACTATTGTCGGTCCGAACCCCAAAAATTATAATTCTGTTAGAAAAATGTTAACAAAATGTTAAAAATCGTTTGGGCAATACAGTGATATAATGTAAAAATATCATGGGCTGCTGAAGTTTTTAACTTTGACGGCAATATACTGTATAAAGCGAGGTTATAATATGGAATTTGATATTTCAAAGGAGGAACTGCTCAGCGGTGTGGAGAAAATGAACTCTTTCGGTTCAAGGCTCACGGGAAGCAAGGGGCATAACGATTTTATAATTTATCTTCAGGACGAAATCAAAAAAATGGGGCTCAAGGTTTACAGCGACCCGTTCTATTTCAACCGTTGGGAAGAAAAGAGGTCGTTCATTGGAATTTTGGACGGAAATGAGGAAACGGATATTCCGGTTTCCTCGGCGTATCCCTATTCCGGAGAAACCTCTCCCGAGGGTATTACCGAGGAATTGGTTTATGTTGAAAAACTTTCCGATATAAAAAATACAACGGGGAAAATTGCAGTTTTCGACGTTGAGAATGTTAACTTTATACCCAGCGAGGTGGCTTTTGATAAGAGAACAAGCTATCCGGAAGATGTTGTTCTTGAATCAAAGTATGAGGGTCCCGTTATAACAAGTTTTGTTCAGTGCTTCAACGGTATTATTTCAAAGCTGACAAATGCAAAAGCGGTTATTCTTGTGTGGAGGGGATTGCACGATGACTGTGTTCAGGGGCAGTATCTTTCGTTTATTATGGAATACCAGAAAATACCAATGCTCTGGGTTAACGAAACCAACGGTAAAAGGGTTGTTGAAGCCGCCAAGGAGCACAAAAAAGCACATTTTGTTCTTGAAGCTCAAAGAGAAAAGAATGCCTACTCGGAAAGTTTTTACTGTATTTTACCGGGTAAGAATAACAAGGAAAATGTTATTATAAATACTCATACGGACGGTACAAATTGTGTTGAGGAAAACGGAGCCATTGCTCTTTTGGCACTTATGAAAAACCTTGTGGGCAAGGAACTCGAAAGAACTCATATTTTCCTGTTTACAACGGGGCATTTCCGTCTCCCGAAATTTAAGGATATAAGTACGGGTGCTTTCCAGTCCGCTTCCCGTTGGCTTGCAATGCACAGGGATCTGTGGGATGGAAAAAAAGGTCATTCAAAATGTGTGGCAAATCTTACAATAGAGCATTTGGGATGCAAAGAGTGGCGTGAAATTGACGGAGAGTACAAATACACGGGACAGCCCGAGGTGGAAATTGTTTATACCGGTAATGACTATATGGACAGAATGTATATTGATACGGTTAAGGACAGAAAAAATGTTCGCACAATGACCCTTCGCGGACACAATGCCCTACACTTCGGTGAGGGACAGAATTTCTTTACCATGGGTATTCCGGAAATCAGTCTTGTGCCGGCACCTTACTATCTCTGCGTTGTAAGTGACAGTAATGAAATGGAAAAATTCGATGCGGAGTTAATGGCTGAGCAGACCCAAACCTTTGCAAAACTCATTGAAAAGATTGAAGAAACCCATTCCGCGTTCTTGGGCAAAAGCGATTCCTATTCCATTATTAAAGCAAGAAGCGTTTCAGGCGGCAGGGATTTTTCCGCAAAAAGTTTTTTGAACGGAATTAAAAATAAACTCGGCAAGTAAATGATATGTATTATAAAACAAGCACCCTTGAGAGTATTCCTCAAGGGTGTTTGTTGTTATTTTAATTCATTTATAAATTCTTCAATCCGTTCAAGTGCTTTAAAAATATGTTCTGTGGAGTAGCAGTATGAGGCTCTTATAAATCCCTCGCCGCCCTTGCCGAAAGCGGTTCCGGGAACAACGGCAACCTTTTTGCTTTGAAGGAGTTTTTCGCAGAATTCGTCGCTTGAAAGTCCCGTGCTTTCTATACATGGGAAGGCGTAGAATGCCCCCTTCGGCTCACGGCAGGTAAGACCGAGTTTATTAAATCCGTGAACAATGAGCCGACGTCTGCGGTCATATTCGTTACGCATTTTTTCGATTTCCTCGTCGCCGTTGCGCAAGGCTTCAACCGCCGCGTACTGAGAGGTGGTGGGAGCGCACATAATTGCATACTGATGTATTTTTGTGATTTGTTTCATAATTTCCTCGGGTCCGCAGGCATAACCCAACCGCCAACCCGTCATTGAATATGCCTTTGAAAAGCCGTTAACCGTGATCGTTCTTTCCCACATATTCGGAATGGATGCGGGAGAAACGTGGGGGGAATCACAGTAGGTCAGTTCCGAGTAAATCTCGTCGGAAATTACAATAATATCAGTGTCCTTAAGAATTTCCGCAATTTTGATGAGGTCAT
The DNA here is from genome assembly GCA_051892415.1 of Acutalibacteraceae bacterium. Lineage (GTDB taxonomy): Bacteria > Bacillota > Clostridia > Oscillospirales > Acutalibacteraceae > DTU089. The sequence goes on from JBJFGF010000031.1 coordinate 2,606, forward strand.
CCCTTTCCATAACCGCACCCGTGGGATTACAGGGATAGGGGAGAATAAGGGCTTTTGTTTTTGGGGTAATGGCGTTTTTTAATTCTTCCGCCGTAACTTTGAAATCATTTTCCGCTTTTGTTTCGATAATAACGGGAACTCCCCCTGCAAGAGCGGTTATGGGTTCGTAGCAAACATAACTTGGCTGGGGGATTATTACTTCGTCACCCGGGGAAACTATGGCACGGATTGCTCCGTCGATAGCCTCGCTTCCGCCCACCGTAACTAAAATTTCGCTTTCACTTTTGTATTCCAAACCGTAACGTCTTTTAAGATATGCGGAAATTTCCCGTCTTAATTCCATTGTACCGCGGTTTGCGGAGTATTTCGTTCTGCCTCTTTCAAGGGATGAAATACCTGCTTTTCTGATATGCCATGGAGTTTGAAAATCCGGCTCCCCGACACCGAGGGATATTACATCGTCCATTGTGGCGGCAATGTCAAAAAACTTTCGTATTCCCGAAGGCTTTATTTCCGTTACGGCAGGGTTTAAAACCTTTGAATAATCAATCATAAAGGAATTGCCCCCTATTGTCTTCCTCGGGGTCAAAAAGCTCAACGTCAAGTTCCTTATAACGACGCATTACAAAGTGGGTTGCGGTTGAGGTTACGGAGTCAATGGGTGCAAGTTCCCTTGCGACAAATCTTGCGACATCCTGGAGGGTTTTGCCCTTAACCACAACATTCAGGTCGTATGAGCCTGAGATAAGGTAAACGGATTCAACCTCTTTAAAGGACATAACCTTTTCCGCAACTTCTTCAAATCCCAAATCCGCCTTGGGAACAACGGTCAGCTGAACAATGGCGGAAACGTAGGCGTCATCAAGTTTGTCCCAGTCGATAACCGCTTTGTAACCGCGGATTACTCCCTCTTTTTCAAGTTGTTCAATTTCATTTTTAATCTCTTTTTCATCCTTGCCGAGCATTATTGCAAGTTGTTCGGTTGTGTAGCGTGCATTACTGCTCAAAAGTTTTAAAATTTCGTGTTTCATAGTCGTTTCCTTACATTAAATCTTTGTTATATTTGGCTCTCTCACCGCCGATGAATTTCGGACGCACACGTGCGGCGGTAACGGGAGCATTGCCGATTTTATTATTCTGAAGTCTGACGGGAACAGCAACTTTTTTAAGGTGCATACCGATTAAGGTGGAGCCTATATCCAGTCCCGCATCCGCCTTGATTTCTTCAATGGCAACAGGGTTTTCAAATGCGCCGTATGCGGCGGTGGCAAAGGAGCCGCCCGCTTTTGGTTGGGGTACAACATTGACGGGTTCGGAGAAAGGAACCGCATCCGCTTCCGTGATAATTGCTCTGTTAAGGTGTTCACAGCATTGCGCCGCAAGGAAAACGCCTTTTTCCTTTACGGCTTCATAGATTCCGTCAAAAATTTCTTTTGCGGTTTCGGGGGAGGAATTTGTGCCGATTCTGTCACCGATAACCTCACTTGTGGAACAACCCACAACAAGTATTTGACCTTTTTTCAGTCCCGCAATTTCCATAATCTCCTTTGCGGCTGAATATGCCTGTGCTTTTACCGTACTCATAGCAACACCTCTGTTAGAAATCTACTATTGTATTTTACACTTATTTTGAAAAAAGTAAAGTATATTATTGATTTGTTAATAATTTCTTGGTAGAATATGTTTATAATAGTGAATAAAAAGAGGCGGTAAAATGGCAGTGAGATTCAACGAGGACAAAGAAGTTGTTGCACGAATCAAAGCGGGGTTGAAGGCAAAGGACGGCTACTGTCCCTGCCGTCTTGAAAGAACTCCCGACAACAAATGCATCTGCAAGGAGTTTAGGGAGCAGATAAAGGACCCGGATTTTGAGGGCTACTGTCACTGTATGCTCTATTATAAATCAAAGGATTGAAAGGATGATTAAAATGGCGGAATTAAATATTACAAGCGCTGATTTTGAAGAAAAGGTTTTAAAAAGCGAAAAGCCCGTACTCCTTGATTTTTGGGCAGTTTGGTGCGGTCCCTGTCAGATGTTGGCACCCGTAATACACGAAATTGCCGAGGAACGCTCCGATATCCGTGTGGGTAAGGTTAACGTGGATGATGAAATAGGTCTTGCAAGGCAGTTCGGCATTGACAGTATTCCCACCCTTTTGGTATTCAAAAACGGTGAACTTGTTAACAGGGCAGTGGGCGTGCTCCCTAAAGAAAGTGTTTTAAAACTTGTGGATTAAATGAATTTCACGGTGCTTCGGCTTTTTGCCGGAGCGCCGTTTTATTACATATTTATTACAAAATGCCCCCTTTATTTGACAGTCAGTAAGTTTTATAGTATTATTTATGGGTATAATCGGAGTAGGTATGATGTTTTACTGCATCTGCCTTTTGAAAGGTTTGTTTTTAGTTTATGTTTGTTGATTTGGAAGGGCTTGACGGTTGCGGAAAAACCACCCAGACCGAACTTGTCTGCAAAAGACTTGAACGGGACGGAATCGAATACCGAAAAATTAAACTTCCCGACTATGAAAGCGAGTCAAGTATTCTCGTAAAAAAATATCTTGCAGGGGATTTCGGCAAGAATGCAGGGGATGTAAATGCCTATGCCGCCTCGGTGCTTTATGCCGCCGACAGATTTGCTTCTTATACGGAAAAGTGGAAGGACGAATATCTCGGGGGTAAACTGATTTTTGCGGACCGATATACTCCCGCCAATGCAATTTACCAAATGACAAAACTCCCCAAAGACCAATGGGACGAATACCTTGACTGGCTCTTTGATTTTGAATACAACAAAATCGGTATTCCCGCACCCGACAAGGTTATTTTTCTCGATATGCCCGTGGCGGTGTCCCAGCGTTTGATGACTGAGCGCTACCAAGGGGACGAGAACAAAAAGGACGTTCACGAAGCAAACGTGGCATTTCTTAATGCCTGTCGTGAAGCGGCGCTTTATGCGGCGGACAGATGCGATTGGGAAATTGTTTCCTGTGCCGAAAACGGCGAGCCCCTTTGTGTTGAAGAAATAAACAATACGGTGTATAAAATTTTACTTGAAACCCTGAAGAAATAATTACTATGCTTGACTTTGAACCTGTAAAAATTGAACACAGAGATCTGATTTGGGAGAATGTTCCCGAATCATCCTCTCGGATATGTGATTTTACTTTCGGCAACATTTTTTGTTGGAGTATTGCGGAAAATACGAGAATTGCCCTGAAAGACGGCTTTTTGTTTCTCCGTTCACGTTTTAACGGAATTAAAAGTTACGCTTTCCCCTGGGGAAAGGGTGATATCAAAGCCGCTCTGAAAATTTTGGAGGAGGATGCAAAGGAGCGAAACGCACCGCTGAGTTTCTACTGTTTAAGCGAGGAACAGACAGCAATTCTCAAAGAAATTTACGGCGAGAGGTTTAAGGCCTGGGAGCAACGGGATTTTTTCGATTATGTTTACTTAAGAGAAAATCTTTCGGAACTTAAAGGCAGAAAGTATCATTCAAAGAAGAATCATATAAATTCATTTGCTAAAAACTACAATTTTTCCTATGAGGAATTGAGCGAAAATAATTTGGAGGAGTGCCTTGAATTTTCACGTCAATGGCACAAAAACGGAACAAGAAATCCTAAACTTGACGAAGAATTGCTTGTCATTGAAAAGGCTTTTAAATATTTCGGTCAGTTGGGACTTTTCGGTGGGGCTTTGAGGGTCGATGGAAAAATCGTTGCCTATGCTTTAGGCGAGAAGATGCCCGACGGCAAAACTTTTTGCACCCATTTTGAAAAGGCATCTCCGCAAATTCCGACGGCTTATGCCATGATAAATAAAATATTTACGGAAAAATCCCTTGGGGATTTTGAGTATATTAACCGTGAGGATGACGCAGGGGAAGAAAATCTCAGAAAAGCGAAAACTTCCTATCATCCCGAATTTCTTGTGAAAAAGTTCTATGGAAAAATTCTTTGATGTTCGCTTTCCCCTTGAAAGCGATTATGAAAAGTTAAAAGCGCTTTGGAAAACCGCTTTCGACGACGGTGAAGAAAGTCTTGATGCCTTTTTCAAAAACACCGTTTCTCCCGAAAGAGTGTTGGCGGTTTTTCACGGCGACACTCCCGTCAGCGCCCTGTATATGCTTGAAAGTGAGATTCTTTTCCACGGTAAAACCTATTTCGCATATTACATCTATGGAGTTTGTACCCATCCCGATTTTCGAGAAAAGGGGCTCATGAAAAGCCTTTTTAACCGACTTTTTGAAATTGCGGCGGAGAGAAATGTTGATTATCTTTTCCTTGTGCCCGAAGAAAAGTATCTGTTTGAGGTGTATAGAAAACAGGGATTTGAAACGGGCTTTTTCTACTCTCAAAAAACTCTGTATAAAAGGGACTTTGAGAGTGAAAATGAAGAAAAAGCAGATAATCTTACCTACGGCGAATACAGAAAAATTATTTCCCGAAACCCACGGGAATTTCCCGTTGCGGTTTTAAAGGAGAGTACCTTTAACAGTTTTTTCAGTTCCCTCAGCGGAGAAGTTAAAGTAATTCATATAAAAAACGCGGGCTATGCATTAGTCGAAGAAACCGCGGAACAACTTACGGTGTTTGAACTTTTCGGCGATGAAAAAAGGCTTTTGAGAGCGGTTTTTCAAAACACGGAAAAAACATCCGTGATTTACAGATGCAAAACAAATGAAAATTCATTTCCCTACGGAATGTATTATAAATTCGGAAATGTGCCGAAAATTGAAAACGGATTTTTCGGAATACCTTACTCAACGTGAAAAGAGGTTTTTAAATGATTTATGTTTTCCTTGCGGAGGGCTTTGAAGAAATCGAAGCCCTTGCACCCGTTGATTTTCTTTTGAGAATGGGTGTTGAGGTTAAAACCGTCGGAGTGAGCGGAAAATTTTGCCGCGGTGCTCACGGAATAAATGTTGAGGCGGATATTCTTTCTGAGGACGTTGATTTGGGCGGCAGTCTTGAAGGTATAATTCTCCCCGGCGGTATGCCCGGTGCGGAAAATCTCAATAACTCTGCGGATGTTCAAAGGGCTATTGATTATTGCTTTGAAAAGGGCAAAATCATTGCCGCAATTTGCGCCGCACCCTTTATTCTGGGTAGGAAAGGAATTCTCAAAGGCAAAAATGCCACCTGCTTCCCTGGATTTGAGGAGGAACTTGATGGTGCTAATGTACTTGACGAGGGCGTTGTGACGGTTGGCAATATTGTTACCGCAAGGGGTGCCGGTGTGGCTTGGGAATTCGGTGCCGCCATCGGTACGCTTCTCAAAGGTCAGGAAAAAGCCAAAGCCGTACTCAGAGGTATTCAATGGAAAAAATAATAGATATAAGACCCGTTAAAAAGCAAATGAGAGTCGATGCCAGAAATTACAGACGTTCAATGGATTCTGTGTTAAAACGCTCATTTGATAAAAAAATATGCAATAAACTTCTGAATTTGTGGGCAGTGCGGGAGGCGGACACTTTCCTGTGCTATGTTTCCACGGATATTGAGGTCGATACAAGAACCTTTATAAACGCTTTGCTGACCAATGGCAAAAAGGTTGCGGTTCCCCGTTGTGAGGGCGGGCCGTCGGAGATGAATTTTTATTATATAAATTCTCTCGACGAACTTGCTTCGGGTTCTTTCGGCGTTATGGAGCCCATTCCCGAAAAGGCAAAAATGCTTACGGATACGGAAAATACCGTTTGTATTGTTCCCGCGTTTATGTTTGACAAATCAGGCTATCGTCTGGGCTACGGAAAGGGCTATTACGACAGATACCTGTCACATTACAAAGGATCAACAATCGGTATATGCTATTCGGAAAATATTAAGGACGAGTTATTCCACGGAAAATACGACAGAACTGTGGATATGATAGTTACGGAACGGAACATTTTAAAGGTAAAGGAGTGTTAAGAGTGTCAAAAGATAATTTGAACGATTACGAAGAACTTTTAAGTATGTTTGAAGATGAAAAAACAAGGAAGGAATCCCCCTCCGTAAAGGCTGCCGAAGAAGATGCCCTGAAAACCAAACGGCAGAAAAAGGTGGATGACTTTAAAATTGACATCAACTCCGACAGTACTTACGAAAATCCCGCTTACAAGGGGGGAGTTTACTTTTCCAATCCGCCACGGGATATAGACAAGGCGGCGCAGAGGGAAAAGAAAGCAACGGTACGCAAAAATGACAGAACCCGACCGGCTGTTGACAAGTTCAAGGTTTCCGCTCCTCCCACAACCGAGGCGCAGAATAAGGCAAAGGCAAAAAGAGAGGCGCGTAACGAAAAGTTTAAAGGCACATTTTTCGGTAAATTCTTAAATTCCGATAAACTTTCAAAACTTGCACTTGCGGTTGCAATAATTGTTTTGAGCAGCGTGGTGCTTTGCATTTACGGTATAGGCTGTATTAACGACGTGCTTGCAATAAATACCGAGGACAAAACCGTGGAAGTTGAGGTTTCCAAGGGAATGAGCGACAGTGAGGTTATTAGTATTCTCAAAAAGAATGACCTGATAAATAATAAACTTTTCTGCAAACTGTTTGTTAAACTTCTTAACGCCACTTCCGGAGACAGCGGACAGAAAGAATATGTTTCGGGTGTATATACCCTTACTCCGAGTATGGGACTTGAAAAGATGCTTTCCACAATGAAAGCCGATATAACTCTTTCCGAAACAGTTACCCTTACATTCCCCGAGGGTTGGACCATTGACCAAATTGCCGAAAAACTTGAAGCAAATAACGTGTGTACCGCCGCAAGTTTTATAAATACTCTGCAAAACATAGACTTTTCCGAGGAGTATGATTTCATAAAAGCAATTCCGAATAAGGAAAAACGTTTCAGAGTGCTTGAGGGCTATATGTATCCCGATACCTATGAGTTCTATGTGGGCGAAAACTCATCAAGCGTTGTAAGAAGATTTTTGGATAACTTCCAAAACAGATGGACTGAGGATTACCAAAAACAGGCGGATGAAATGGGTATTAGTCTGGATGAAATAATTACTATGGCGTCCATTCTCCAAAAGGAAGCTGCCACAAGTTCTCAAATGACGGGTATTTCTTCCGTTCTTTATAACCGTCTCGGACGTCCCGGAACGTTCCCATGGCTCAACTGCGACTCAACGGAGGATTATTTGCTGAATACAATCAAACCCACCCTCACATCCTCCACCGAGGACACTCAGAAGTATATTGCCTACCGCGATAGCTACGATACTTACAGCGAGGAGTGTAAAGGACTTCCCGTGGGTGCAATCTCAAACCCCGGTGACGCAGCAATCAAAGCGGCTCTCAATCCCTACGATACAAACTATTTCTATTTCTGCCACAACACGGAATCCGGTAAAATTTACTACGCAAGTACCATGTCCGAGCATGAAGAAAATCTGCGTAAGGCGGGCTTGAGTTGATATGAAAAAAGCAATGGCTCTGTTTCTTTGCGGATGCTTTTTGCTGACTGCGTGTTCCTGCGGTTTGAAGGAGGAAACAACTGAATTTACTGCCATGGACACCCTTATAAGTATAAGGGTGTCCCATAGCAATCGGGCGCAGGATGAAGATACTTTAAAGGCTTTTACCGACAGGATAAAGGAACTTGAAGCACTTTTTGATGCCAACAGTCAAAGCAGTGACGTTTCCGCAATTAACGCAGGAGATACAAAAATTCAGGTCAGTGAAGATACTGCCGCAATACTGGAAAAATCAATTTATGCAAGCACTCTTACGGAGGGGGCTTTCGATATTACGGTTATGCCCCTTTTGAAACTTTGGGGTTTCGACAACGGCAATTACTGTGTTCCCAAAAAGGAAGATATAAAAAATGTTTTGGGAAATGTGGGTGCCGACGGAATTTCCGTTGAGGGAACAACGGTAACAAAACAGAAGAACACCCAAATATCTCTGGGCGGAATTGCCAAGGGTTATGTGGGCGACGAACTTTTGAAAATCGCAGAGGAAAAGGGCGTCAGCGGAGTGATTTCCCTTGGGGGAAATATTGTCCTTTGCGGAGAAAATACCGAAAAGGGCAGTTGGACTGTGGGAGTTAAAAATCCCGTGGATACAAATTCCCTTGTTTGCACCTTTAAGCATAAAGGGAATGTCAGCATAGTAACCTCCGGCGGCTATGAAAGAAGTTTTACAAAGGACGGAAAAACATACCACCATATTATTGATACGAAAACGGGGAATCCTGCCGAAACCGACCTTTTGAGCGTAACGGTAATAGGGGTTGACGGCGCCCTGTGTGATGCCTTTTCGACGGCTCTTTTTGTAATGGGAAAGGAAAAAGCCGTTAAGTTCGCTGAGGAACATAACGACTTTGAGTTCATTTTTGTTACAGAAAATAAGGAAATAATCAAAACAGGGGGAGTGGCAGATTTTGAAATTCTTTCGGAGGATTTCAAATTAACTGACAAATAACACCGTTTGAAAGAAGAAAACCCTTTCTTGTGAGAGAAAGCCTTTCACCGTCAAAATCAATTAAGCCTTGTTCCTTAAGGAACGGGGCTTTTTCATTTATTTTTTCTAAGGGCATTTCTCCGTAAAGTTCTTTTAATCGGGAGAGTTTTAAACCCTCTTTCAGTCTTAATCGGAGCATTATGTATTCCTCTGCATCACCGCCCAAGGAATCAAAAATCGCTTTTTCGCCCCTGATAAAGTTTTCCGTGTCACTTTCAAAATAAAATCTTTTTCCGTCAATGTAAGAGTGGGCGCCGGGCCCCAGTCCCAGATAGTTTTCCGATTTCCAATACTTTGTGTTATGACGGCTTTCAAAGCCATTTTTTGCAAAATTTGAAATTTCGTAATGGACAAATCCCGCATTTTCGAGAGTGTCGGCACATTGGTTGTACAATTCCACGGTCAAATCCTCGTCGGGAAAATCGTATTTTTCGTAATTTTTATAAAAGTGAGTTCCCTCTTCGATTTTCAGCATATATGCGCTGACATGGGGGACGCCGCTTTCTGTAACAAAATCAAGTGTTTCCTTTAAACTTTCGTTTGTCTGATGGGGTATTCCCAACATAACATCAAGGGAAATGTTACTTATTCCGTTTTCCTTTAACAGATTGATTACTTCAAGGACTCTGTCCTTGTCCGAAGTTCTGCCGAGAACTTTCCTCTCCCTGTCAACTGCGGATTGAAGCCCCAGGGAAATTCTGTTGACTCCCGCTTTTAAAAGGTGGGGGAGTATGCTTTCAATATGGGAGTTGGGGTTACACTCCACGGTGATTTCTCCGTTATTCGGGATGTTGAATTGTTCTTTTGCGGCGGTGATGATTCCGAAAAGGTCGTCACCTTCTAAAACCGAGGGGGTGCCGCCCCCAAGATACAGAGTGTCCGCCGTGAAAGGCTTTTTGACAAATTCATTCACTCGTGAAAGGGTTTCAATCTCGTCAACAAGTGCGTGTACATAGGATTTTACCCCATCATTTTTGCAGATGTAGGAATAGAAGTCACAGTACGGGCATTTGGATTTGCAAAAAGGTATGTGAATGTATATTCCCGACAAAATCTTTCCCTCCCATAACATTTTTCGGTAGTATTATACTATTTCTCCGTGTTATTTTCAACTGCCTCAATCCGCGTTTTTACATATTTGTTTTTACAACCCCCCGCGTCATGGCATTTGCATTTGTGATAGTAAAGGCAACGGATTTTTTTCTTTCCGCTTAAAAATCTGATTTCCTCTATGATGACGTTTTTATCCACCACGGGGCAGTATTGTTGGTAAGTAAAAGAATGTCTGTTCATAAGCACCTCGTCCGTAAATATTTTTCTTTAATAATTATGCACTTTAATTGTGTTTAATAATCTGTAATAAATTTAATTTTCTTTGAATAAAAATAAATGTATTTAAAACAGAGGGGTGTGGAAAAAATTACCGGGATTCGCAGTTATCGGAGAATTAAAAAAATGAGCGAAAAGGAATTACTTTACAGGGAAATAGAGGAAGTCCGATTTTTGATTAAATATGCCTATTTTAAACTTTCACAGGCAACTGAAAAAGAACTTGTGGAATCCGCGGTGCTTGAATTGCGGAGTCTTGAACTGAAACACGCGTATTTATTAAACAGAATAAAGGAAGTGGAGAAATGATATACTTTGCAGGAGTTTTACTGCTTTTAACGGCTTTGTTGATTTTTAAATCCTCGGGCAGTTTTTTCAAATCCTTTTTTACAAGCGCCCTCGGAGGAGTCGGGGCATTGTGCGCCGTTCGGGCGATTAGTTATTTTGTTCCTCTCTCTTTGGGTGTGAATGTATTTTCTCTTGTTTTCAGTGCCTTTTTTTCCGTTCCGGGAGTAATTTTTTTACTCATTTGCAAAGCCTTTGTTATATAAGGTGAAAAATTGTCCAAAAATGATGTATATATATTATACATTTTTTTGCTATGTTACAGTTGATTTTAGCGTAATTTTAGTGTAATATGTATAATATAACAGTAAAAAACCGTTGTTTTTTAAATTATTTTTGGAGGATTTGTATGAATTATAAACTTACAAAGAATCAAGCGAAAGAAATGCTTGAGAATAAACTTCTCCACTTTTTCGGTATCTCCACGGAGAATGCGACATACGAGCAGTATTACAAGGCTGTTTCCATGATTGTACGGGATATGATGGCGCAGGGCAGAGCGGAGCAGAGTAAAAAAGCCGACGAGGACGGAACAAAACGTGTATATTATCTTTCAATGGAATTCCTTATGGGACGTTCCTTGAAAAACACTCTGTTCAACCTTAATCTTACCAAAACATTTGAAAGTGTGTTAAAGGATTACGGCATAAAACTTGAAAATCTTTACGAATGTGAGCCGGACGCAGGCTTGGGCAACGGCGGTCTCGGACGACTTGCGGCTTGCTACCTTGACGGTCTTGCAACTCAGGGCTATTCCGCAAGGGGCTATTCCATTCTTTACGAATACGGAATTTTCCGTCAAAAACTTATTGAGGGAAGACAAACGGAACTTCCCGATAATTGGCTTCCCGGCGGCGAGGTTTGGTTAATGCCCCGTGAAAGCAGTGCGGTAGATGTTTGCTTTGAGGGTGAACTCAAAGAGTCCTGGGACAACCAATACCACCACGTTGAAATTGAAAACGGTAATATCATTCAGGCGGTTCCCTACGATATGTTCGTAGCGGGTAAGGACGGAAAGGGCATAAGTTGTCTGCGCCTTTGGAGCGCAAAAGCCCCCGAGTTCGATATGAAATCCTTTAACCAGGGCGCTTTTATGCGTTCAATGGAGCGTCAGGCAATGGCGGAGGTTATCAGCAAGGTGCTTTACCCCATGGATAATCACCCCGAGGGAAAATCTTTGAGGCTTCGTCAGCAGTATTTCCTTGTTTCCGCTTCCGTTCAGGACATTGTACGTCACCATCTGCGTGAATACGGCACCGTTGACAATCTTCCCGAAAAGGTTGCAATCCATATTAACGACACCCATCCCACCATGGCAATTCCCGAACTTATGAGAATTCTTCTTGACGAGTGCGGATACGGTTGGGATGACGCTTGGAGAATTGTTACAAATACCGTTGCCTACACTAATCACACGGTTATGAGCGAGGCTCTTGAATGTTGGAGCGAGGAACTTGTAAGACGTCTTATTCCCCGTATATACAATATTATAAAAGAAATTGACAACCGCTTCCGTGCGTATGTTTGGGAGAGCACCCACGACGCAGGATATGTTGAGCGTACCGCAATTATTTCCGGCGGAGCAGTTCGTATGGCAAATCTTTGCGTTGCCGCAAGCCATAAGGTTAACGGCGTTTCCGCTCTCCACAGTCAGATTCTTAAAGATACGCTCTTTAACGATTTTTATAGGCTCACTCCCGATAAGTTTACGAATGTTACAAACGGAATTGCTCACAGACGTTGGCTCTGCCAGGCAAACCCCGAACTTACAGAATATTTCACGGAACTTCTGGGCAGCGATAAATTCGTTTACGACGCGGAGTATCTTTCAAAACTTGCTGATTTCAAGGATGACGAGGAAGTTCTTAAAAAAATCGGTGAAATCAAGAAAGCCAACAAGGAAACTTTCGCGAAACACATTGAGAAAACAACGGGAGTTGTACTGGACACAAATTCAATTTTCGACGTTCAGGTTAAGCGACTTCACGAGTATAAACGTCAACACCTCAATGCTCTTAACATTGTTTCCGAGTACCTTGCAATCAAGGAAAATCCCGACGGTGATTTCGTTCCCAAGACCTACATTTTCGGTGCAAAGGCGGCTCCCGGTTACTATGTGGCACAGAGAATTATCAGTTTTATTCTCGCTCTGGGTGAAATGATTGACAAAGACCCGGATGTCAGGGGCAGGCTTAAGGTTTTCTATGTTGAGGATTACAATGTTACAAATGCCGAAAGACTTATGCCCGCCGCAGATGTTTCCGAGCAGATTTCTCTCGCAGGTAAAGAAGCAAGCGGAACGGGTAATATGAAACTTATGATGAACGGCGCCCTTACAATCGGTACCCTTGACGGCGCAAATGTTGAAATCCACGAATCCGTGGGGGATGAAAATATGTTCCTCTTCGGTATGAAAACTCCCGAGGTTAACGAACTTCGTAACAGCGGCTACAATCCCTTGAATTATTACAACAACAACCCCGAACTCCGCAAGGTTATTGATTTTATAAACAGTAACGGAATCGACGGAAAGGATTTCTCCGATATTGCGGGTACGATTATTCATCACGATCCCTTTATGGTGCTTGCGGATTTTGCGGATTATCAGAGAGCGCAGAAAAAAGTGAGAGAAACCTATCTGGATCAGAAGAAGTGGAACAGAATGTCACTTCTCAATATTGCGTATTCTGGCAGATTTGCCGCTGACAGAGCAATAAATGAATATGCAAGAAATATATGGAATACACAAAAAATATAATCTATTTTCGGCTTTTTGACGAATTTGAAATAAGTCGGTGCATTTGCTTTAAAATGCACTTGACTTTTTTCATTTTTTAGAGTAATCTAAAGATACTGAAAATAATGTGTTATTGTACATACAGTACCACAAAGTTGAAAGGGGTATTATACCAATGAAAAATTCTGATATGAAGATTATTGCTATAATTCTCAGTATAGCGCTCTTCTTCACAATCGTAACAAGCAACGCAGTATCCATCGCTTCTGTTGTTTTCCTTGCAAAAGGCGAAACTGCACAGAGTGGTACTGCAGGTGCAGCCGGCGATTCCACAAGCACAGCTGACAACAGTGCTACAAACGGCGGCTCAACAGTATCACCCTCAGGTGACACAGGCACAGCCGATGCAACTCCCGCAGATAACAGCAGTTCAAGTGCAGCAACTCCCGCAGACAACAGCAGTTCAAGTGCAGCAACTCCCGCAAGTAACGGTACTTCAAGCTCCAACGCAGGTAGTTCAAGTTCCAACGCAGGTAGCTCAAGTTCCAACGCAGGCAGTTCATCAACTTCAACAAGCAAGATTGACAAAGAAGCCCTTGCAATGTACCAGAAGGCTTCCAAAGCAATCAATCAGAATGCTGTTGCCGGTTACACAAAGAAGAGTTGGCAGGCAATCGAAGGCGACCTTCAGCTCAGCAAAGGCCAGAGTCTCGCAAGCACTTTTAAGAACATTATCATGAGTTTTATGACGCAGGAAGCCGACGCTGAGGAAAAAATCAACGCTAAGGGTTCGGACGATGCTAAAAACCGTATGGCACCCGGCGATTGCTCAGAGAGTTATATTGAAAGTGTTACAAAAACAACAAAGGGTAATAACTATGTTATCAAAATCGTTATGAAAGATACAGTTAACCCCTCTTACGATGATGCTGACGGTCTTGTAAAGATGTCAAAGGAATTCCTTGATTTTAAGGATGTTCAGAAAGAAGTTCAAACTAATGACACAGTTAAAGCAGTAGTTAAGAGCCTTGACGGTACAATTACATATAAAGCATATACCATCACTGCCGAAATGACAAAGGACGGCAAGTTCGTTTCCATCACTCACTACGGTGTCGGTGACATGAAAGCAAATGTTAACGCTGCTTTGGTTGGTGACCTTGAAGCATCCGGTGCTCTTTCATTCAACGCCAAATACTACAATTTCAAATACTAATACTTGTAAATGAAAACGTAACGGCTCCCGAAAGGGAGCCGTCTTTTTTTACAAAGTAAATTATAGTATTACGCAAATAAATATTGACATTTTCTGTAAATTAGTTTAATCTTGTAATGTTAAAAAATATGCGTTTCCGATTTTCAGAAGCGCCAATGAAAGAGGTTTAGAAATGAAAAGTTCTGATTTAAAGATTATAGCCGTGATTCTCAGCATCGCTCTTATTTTCACGGTTATAGCAAGCAACGCGGTTTCAGTTGCTTCAATCGTATTTCTTGCTAAAAATGATATTGTGGCAACTTCCGCAGGGGATCAGACCCAACAGGGTGACACATCCTCCGACGACAGTTCTGCCGCAACTCCCGACGGTAGCACGGGCGGAAGTTCTGCAGTGGACGCCGCTACCACAGTGGACACCGCTTCAACGGGTGACACCGCTTCAACAGGCGATACCGCTTCAACAGGCGGCACGGCTTCAACAGGCGGTACGGCTTCAACAAGCGGCTCTGCGTCAACAAGCAGTTCCGGTAGTTCAAGTTCTTCAACAACTGCATCTTGGGATAAGGCAAAAACCTTTAATTTCTATAAGGAATCCGCTCACAAAATTGCCACAACCGGCATGGCAGGTTACGATAAAATAGAGTGGCAGGTACTTGAGGACCTCAAGGTTGGTAGCATCGGTAGTGTTGTTCAACCGTTCATTGATAAATTTATGACAACTAAGGAAGAAGCAGAGGTTAAGACCAATGCAAAGGGCTCCGACGAAGCAAAGAGACGTTTCCCCGACTGTACTCTTACTGACCTTTCTAAAGTTGTAAAGGCAGAGAAGAAAGACCTTGCCAACGGCAACTATGAAATCACAATCATTATGGCTGACGAAGATACACCCATGAACGAGCAGTCAAGTTTCCTTGCACAAGTAACAAACTCCGTTCTTTTCTGGGAGGACATCGAGAAAACAATCGAAGAAGACGTTCCCATTGTAAGTGCAATTAACAGCCGTTCCGTTAACTATAAGGGTTACAAAATTACTGCTGAAATGACCAAGGACGGCAAGTTCGTAAAACTCGGTCACTACGCAACTGTATATATTACAGCAAACGCAAAAATTACAGCGTTTACTCTTGACGTAGGCGGCACTCTCTACAACAACTGCGAATATTCAAACTTCAAATATTGATAATCGGTAAAGTTCAACGGGTTGTGAAAGAACGAAGGTTTTTTCACAACCCTCTTTTTAGGGGTTGTTAAAAAAGTGCAGATCGCATAAAACACAAAATACAGGTTTATAATACCCCTTAACAATCCTTTTTTGTTGCCTTTTTGACAGTTATGTGCTACAATGAAGGCAATGAATGTTTACGGAGGATTACTGTGGTTCTAAAGGTATTATTTTGCTTGTGTTTAGTGGTGGAACTTTTTTGCGTACCCTGGTATCTGAAGGCTCTTTGGCCCGAAAAATGCAAAAAATCCCTTATATTAAAAATGATTTGCTCCACAATGTTTGTGAGTATTTGCGTCCTGTCAATGTTTATTGCAGACAACTTTTCAAGGTACGCAATAACAATGCTTGTGGGTTTTGTTTTCGGTTGGATAGGGGACTATTTTCTCCACGCAAAGCCAAGCAATGCCTATTTTGTTACAGGGTTTATAAGTTTTTTAATCGGGCATATAATCTACATTGTTGCCTTTGTGAAAGCAACACCGGTAATTGCACCGGATTATAAACTCTTTAACGGAGTTGAAATCGCGGTAATTATCGGTATTGTTACATTCCTTATGGTGGCGGGGGAACTCATAAAGATTAAATATTCGCCCCTGATTGTTAAGATAGGCGTGATTATATACTTGCTCGCCATAAATTCCATGCTTGTGAGAGCGTCGGTGCTTGGGTATTCCTATTACAAAACGGGGGCCGAATTCGGCATTGTTGCTCTATTACTTCTCAGTATCGGTGCAACGGCATTTTTGCTTTCCGACAGTACTTTGGGGATTATTGTTTTCGGCGGACGGAAAAAGAATTACCCGCTTAAAATCTTCAATATAGTCACATATTTCTGGGGACAGATTATGCTTGCTTCGTCAGTTTTGTTTATTAATGCATAAGGCAGATGTTTCAAATGTTTAATGAAGTTTTCAACAGAAAAAACAGCGGCTCATATAAATGGGACACAACGGTCCCCGAGGGCTTAATTGAAAGGGGCGCCTATCCGCTTTCCGTTGCGGATATGGAATTCAAGGCACCCCCGGAGGTCAGGGAGGCAGTAAAGGAATTTTCGGAAAAAGGATTTTTCTGTTATACGGACAGCGATAAGGTGTACCGGGATTGCGTTCGTGAATTTATGCTCCGCCGTCATAATTTCAAAATAGAAAATGATTGGATTGTGTGCGTCGGGGGAGTTGTTTTTGCCATAAATACCGCCATTCGCGCCTTTACGAATAAAGGGGACAGGGTCATAATTCAATCCCCTGTTTATTACCCCTTTTCAAATTCCGTTATCAATAACGGCAGAATTGTGGCGGACAATCCCCTTGTTCGTGACGGCAACAGTTACAAGATGAATTTTGAAGAACTTGAAAAAACTGCAAGTCAACCGGATGTTAAACTTATGCTTCTTTGCAGTCCCCATAATCCCGTGGGGAGAGTCTGGACAAAAGAAGAACTTGAAAGGGTGGGAGAAATCTGCCTTAAAAATAATGTTGTTCTCGTGAGCGATGAAATACATTTCGATCTTGTAAGAAAGGGTGTTGAGCATACGGTCATCAACAATGTTGATAAAGCCGTTGCCGAGAATACGGTGATATGCACCGCCGTCAGCAAAACTTTTAATCTTGCGGGGCTGGGTACTTCAAATATTATAATTGCAAATAAGGATTTGCGCGAAAAGTTTCAAAAGCAACTTGGGGCGGACGGTTACAGTTGCATTAACTGTGTTTCCCGACCCGCCACCATTGCCGCCTATACAAAATGCGATTATTGGATTGACGCAGTCAACGGCTATATTGACGAAAATATAAGTTTAGTTGAAAACATTTTAAAGGATGTTCCTCAAATTGAAATATGCGACTGTCGGGGTACATATTTAATGTGGCTTGATATGAGTGGGTTGGGAATGAGTGATGAGGAACTTGATTTGTTCTTGCAGAATGAATGTAATATAATTCAGGACCCGGGCTATTGGTTCGGTGAGGGGGGCAAGGGCTTTGTAAGGCTCAATGTAGCCTGTCCCCGAGAAGTGCTTGAAAAATGTATAAATGAATTAAAAAAACAAGTGATAAAAAGAGTGAGCGAAAAATGAAAAAATTACTTTCAATTATTGTTATTGTATGCGCTTTCATGGGCATTTGTACCCTGACTGCATTTGCACAAACCACCGAACCGTCCACGGATGTAATTGCCGATACTACGGAATCCGAATTTTCCGACACGGCGGTTGAAACCGAGGAGATTACGGAAACCACAACAAAAAAAGCCGCAACAGTTAATACTACCGAATTCGTTCTTGACCTTGATGTAAATGAAAGATATACCGATATTTTTGATGAAACGGAGAGTTTCATAACAGGTAAAACCGAGGAGGAAAAGGAAAGCAGTAAGACGGTGTATATTGCAATTCTTTGTGCGGCATTAGTAGTGTCCGTGGTAATCCTTGCGGTTTCTCTCAAACGTGTTCCCAAAGAGGAAGATATTGACATTTCCGGACAGAATAAAACTCGAAAGGACAAGAAGGAATAAGCATATCTATGAGAAAGATATTAAGCAGAACAAGAGCGGCAGTTGATGATTATAAAATGATTCAAAAGGGGGATAAAATTGCCGTAGGTGTTTCTGGAGGAAAGGACTCCGTAATGCTTTTGAAAGTGCTTTGCGATTTGAAACGCTTCTATCCCGAAAGTTTTGAACTTGTGGCGATAACCCTTGATATGCGATTCGATAATCAGGACGGGGATTTTTCTCCGATTCAAAAGTTCTGTGAGGAAAATAATGTTGAATACGTAATCAAAAAAACAGATTTGTACGAAATCGTTTTCAATATAAGAAAAGAGGAGTCACCGTGTTCATTGTGTTCGAGAATGCGAAGGGGTATTCTTCACGATACCGCAAAGGAACTCGGATGCAACAAAATTGCCCTCGGACACCATCTTGACGACGCGGCGGAAACCTTTATGATGAATTTGCTCATTGAAAGCCGTATCGGGTGTTTTGCCCCCGTAACATATCTTTCAAGACGGGATATCACTATGATACGCCCACTGATATATGTCCGTGAAAGCGCCGTGGAACAAGCTGTAGAGCGACTTAATTTGCCCGTTATAGAAAGCAAATGCCCAGCCAATGAGAAAACGAAGCGGGAGGACGCAAAAATACTTTTGAAAAAACTTTCCGAGGAATACGGAGACGTTCCCGAGCGAATTATCGGTGCAATGCAAAGAGCCGGAATTGACAGATGGAACGTGTGATTGTAAGTAAGCAGTAGCATAAAACAATGGGATGTAAAAAACTTCGTTTTTTACATCCCATTGTTTCTATATTATATTAAAACTTTTTAATATCCGAAACCGCCGCCGAAATAACTGCTGAAAGGATTTGTTGTTTCTTCTTCCTGAACTGTGGAGGTTTCGCCCTTGTCCTCAACTAATTTGACTTTTACATCAAATTTACTGCTGACGGAACCTGAGTTGTTGAGTCTGCAAACGGAAAGGGTAAGTGTGTCACCCACCTTGCTTCCCTCAATAGCCTCCAGGAGAATATCGGTTGTGTCAAGGGACTTGCCGTTAACTGCGGTAATAATATCGCCAACCTTAACACCGTTGTTCTGCAAATCACTGCTGTCGCTCATGCTTGCAATAACGATTGAGCCGTAGGGTATGTTATTCTGCCATGCAATAGCGGAGTAGGTGTAGTCGTTTGCAACGCTGTAATAGGTTATACCGAGCATGGGCCTGTTTGTTACATAGCCGTTGGCAACGATGTCGTTGTAAATTTCAAGCATCGTGTTGGAGGGAACTGCAAAGCCCATACCCTCGTAATCTGTGGAAGCGATTTTTGAGGAGTTAAGACCGATTACCTGGCCGTATTCGTTAAGAAGGGCTCCGCCTGAGTTACCGGGATTAATAGCGGCATTGTGTTGAATACAGGGGAGATCATAAGCACTTGTGCTTGATGCCACAGGTCTGTCAATGGCGCTGATGATACCGTTTGTAAATGAGCCGAAGAAAACCGTTCCGCCGGGGTTACCGATGGCATAAACCTTTTGTCCAACCGTAAGTTTGTCGGAGTTACCGAAAGTTGCGGCGGCAAAGCCCGTTTTGTTGACTTTAAGGACGCCGATATCGGTTTTTGTATCGTAGCCCACAATCTCTGCTTCAATTTCTGTTTCGTCGCTGAACTGAATCTGTACGCTGACGCCTCGGTCGGAGATTACATGGGCGGCGGTGAGAATGTAAGTGTTTTCCTTCTTGTCGTCCTCACCTACGATTATACCGGAGCCTTCGCCGGACTTTTGATTCTGCGAATAGACTATAACACCTACGTTTATTTCTTTTGCAACATTGTAAATCTGTTCGGGCGTCATAGCGCCGTCGCCGGAATATTCCGAGAAAGAAATAGGAGAGTCCTCAATATTTGCGGCGGCACCGGAGCCTGTGTTTTTATTACTGCTGTTACTGCCGCCGGAAGACTGTTCTGTTTTTAAAGTGTTATCATTGTTTCCGGTAACTGAGAAACCTATGGCAACGGATGCGATTACAATGCAAACACAAATCAATGCCACAAAGAGATTTCTGCCTGTGTTTTTCTTTTTAGGCTTGTTGGGAGCGGTGTATGCTCTTTGGGAATATGCCGAGTTGCCGTATTGTGAGGGGTTTGTGTTGTATGACTGCTGAGTATATCGGGTTTGAGTGTACTGCGACTGTCCGTACTGTCCCTGTTGGTTATAAGGGGCATTGTAGGGAGCGGAGTATTGACCGTTACCCGAGGAAGCGTTGTCCGCGGGCGCAGCGTTCTGCTGCGTCGGGGGTGTTTGAGGTGTTTGAGGTGTTTGAGGTGCGGTGTCACCGCCGAAAACATTGTTTGTATTGAAATTATCGTCCATATATAATTCCTCCGATTAAGATATTATTTCGGTAATTTTACCGTAAATCTTGTGTAAGTGTCAGGTTCGCTCTCAACTGTTATAGTTCCACCGTGGAGGTCAACTATACTTTTAACAAGGAACAGACCCAGTCCCGTGCTTTTGACATCGGTACTTCGTGATTGGTCAACCTTGTAGAATCTTTCAAATACTTTTCCGATATCTTTTTTGGGAATGCCTTTTCCGCTGTTTGTAACAGAGAAATAAGCGAATCTTTTGTCCGAAGCGGTATTTATTAAGATCTTTCCGCCTTCATTTGTGAATTTAACGGCATTGTCAATTAAGTTGTAAATAACCTGGTCAATCATTGCTCCGTCTGCGTGAACAGTAATGGGTTGCAGGTCTTCAAGACCCTGCACTTCAATATTCTTTTGGGAAATAAGTTGTTCAAATCCAAGGAATGTTGTAACAAGTTTTCCGGAAATATCCAACTGTTCAAGGCTCAAATCAACATTGCCTGTTTCAATTTTTGATATGTTCAGCATCATAGTAACCATTTTTGATAAACGGTTGATTTCCGAAGAAACAATCCCTAAATAGTAGTTTTGCTTTTCGGGGGGGATGGTGCCGTCAAGAATACCGTTAATGAAACCGCCGATGGTGGTCATTGGGGTTTTAAATTCATGGGAAACATTGGCAACAAAACTCCGTCGGGAGTTTTCGAGTTGTTCAAGGGACGTTGCCATGGAATTGAATTTTGTTATAAGTCCGGCCAATTCATCGTGGGAGTGGAGTTCAGGAACCCTGTATGTGAAGTCACCCGAGGAGTAGCATCGGGTTGCGTTTTCAAGGTTCCGGATTGGTTTTGCAATCCGCTCCGTCATAAAGTAAACTGCAACCGTAACAAGAATCAACGAAAGACCTGCCGCAAACAGAAACATTCTCAAAACATTTTTTAAGTTGTTGACCATTGTTCCCTCAACAGGGGCGGCAACAACTGCAATTGCTGTGAACTCATCGTCTATGACAACGGGCTCCATGGAAATGGAGTGAAGACTGCCGTAAAAGGAATCCATTGTGGAAAATTCCGAAAGCCCGCCTTTTTTTGCCCGTTGCACATACGCCTTTGATAAGGTGAGACCGCTATGTTTTTCGCAGGCATTACTGTTGAGTTTGAATCCGGAAAGCATTTCCGCACAGACGGCAACCGAACCCTCTTTGTTACAGATGAACACATCGTAGCCGGTGCAGTCCGACATAAGTTCAAGGGAATTTAAAAGTACAAGGGCGGAACCCTCGGGGTTTCGGTTTATTGTGGAGGATTCTACAAGATCCGTCATTGTTGCGGCAATTTCTTTGGCATAGCGGGAGGTGTTGTCGCGGTTTTGAGTTTTGTAAAAACCGGTAACGAAAATCATCAGCGCCAGACCGATTATTAAAAAACTTATAAGTACTATTGCGGAAAAAATGAAAAAGTATTTAAAGAAAAATGCACCTTTTTTTGAACGTCTGTGTGCCATTATATCACCGCGGTTTATTTTGTTTCAAATTTGTAGCCAACGCCCCAAACGGTCTTTAACTCCCATTTGTCAGAGATTCCCTCAAGTTTTTCTCTGAGACGTTTAACATGCACGTCAACAGTTCTTGAATCACCGTAGTATTCAAATCCCCATACCTCGTCAAGAAGCTGGTCGCGTGTATATACTCTGTTTGGGTTGCTTGCAAGGTGGTAAATAAGTTCAAGTTCCTTGGGCGGTGTATCTACTGCTTTTCCGTCAACCTTTAATTCGTAGTTTGTAAGGTTAATGGAAAGTTTATCGTAGGAAACCTCCTTGGGAGCGTCCGCAGAGGGACTCTGGAAAGAGGAACGGCGAAGCACTGCTTTAACACGTGCAATAACCTCTTTCGTTTCAAAAGGCTTTGTTATATAGTCATCCGCACCCAATTCAAGACCCAGAACCTTGTCAAAGGTTTCGCCCTTTGCAGTGAGCATTATAATGGGGATACGGGACGTTTTTCTGATTTCTCTGCAAATCTGCCAACCGTCCATACCGGGAAGCATTATATCAAGCAGTACAAGGTCGGGCTTGAGCGCCTCAAAGGCAGTCAATGCCGCCGCACCGTCTGTTACAATGTCGGCATGAAAGCCGTCTTTCTCTAAGTAAAGCCTTAACAGTTCGCAAATGTTGTTGTCATCATCGACGATAAGAATTTTTTCATTGGACATATAAATTCCTCCTTCTGAAATCTATCTTATGGAAAATATTATATACTATTCAAATGCGGAAGTTATGAACAATTTATAAAATAAAATGGGTTTTATTAAAAACAATGACAGATTACCAAAGATTCAAGTAGTCTGTCATTGTCAATTAGGTATTATTACGGTTTTGCCTGTTTTCGCGTTTTTCTTTTTTACGTCTTTCCTTGAATTTTCTTGCTCTGATTTTTTCGGCTTCTGTCATTTTGCCTTTCTTCTTAGAAATGAGCAGAACTATCGCAATGCCGATTAAAAGCAAGAGAATGCAAACGGCGGAAACTATTGCAATGATTTTCGGAATATCTTCCTTGCCGAAAGTATCGGAGCCGTCGGCGGTTGTGGATTCTGCTCCGTTTTTATTTGTAAACACCACGGAAACTATACCGTCATCGTTAAGAACGTAACTGTAACCATCGGGTAATGTTTCGTAGGTTGAATCACTGACAATGTTTCCGTATTGGTCAACAAGTTGACCTTTCTCGTTAAGGGTTAAAACCGAGTTGAGAACCGGTGACGCGGCACTGTTAATATTGTTCATTGCATTGTTAAGGTCGGGACCCTGCAAATTGCCGTTTGAGCCGTTGCCCGCATTGTCTATAATGCCGGAACCAAGGGTTGGGATTATGCCCGTAAGATTGCTGTCCGGAGGGGCGGTGGTGCCCTGGTAAACATTTACTTTATAAACGGTTGTTTCAACATCCTTTCCCGTTACATGACGGGAAACAATGGTGATTGTTTCTTTTGCCTTGCCGGTTAGTTCAACAAGTGCGTAGGCGGCATTTGCAACATCAACACCGTTAATGGAAATTGTTGTACCGGTTTTGCTGATCGGATTTGGATTTACGGAAATATTACTTCTTATGTTATCAAGATGAACGTCGTATTCGTAAACATCGGAATAGAATTCATTTTTCAGATCAAAACGGTCGGTTTTTTGAAGTACAAGTTTGAAACATTCCTCATAAGTGTATTTGGATTGGGAAATTGTAAGATTTGCATCCTCATAAGCCATGCGCTGAAGTATGTAATAGGGAGTCGTGCCATTATTTAAAGCCTTTTTCAATGCCGCGGGGTCAACGGTAACGGAATACTGTGTTCCGAGCATTGCCGCAAGGTATTTGTGGCGAATTTCTTCGGTGGTTGCGGTTTCGGAGTCAATGGCGATACCCGCGTTGCGTATTGTCATAATGGCAACTCTGCGGTAAACCTCATTTCTTTGAATTGTGGGGATTTCCTTGGGGGAAACATATCCTTGGGTGTATAGGGTCATTAAAGAGGTGTAATAAATATAATCGTCAAGATTTCCTATGGTTGCGTTACCGAAAAACCTGAGAAGAAATTCGGTTAATTCGGAATCGTTTCCCGAAAGAGCCATCAAGTACATTACAACGGCTTCTTCCAAGGCGGTACCCTGGGGAATGGTGAGTTCCTTACCCGTCAAAACGTAGTAAAAATCGTTTTTCATCAAAGCGTAAAGAGCGCTGATCATAAGAAGTTTTTCGGGGTCGTTTTCGTCTTCTTCGGTAACTATAATTCCGTGATTTCTCAACCACTCTGCCTTTGTTTTGTCGCTGACATCCGGATCGGAAATAACATTAAGGGCTCCGATCTGTTCAAGAAGATAGAGATAGGCGGCTCTTTGTGAATCTTCGTCAAGGGTGTACATTTCTATGTAATCTTCCACCTGGGCTTTGAAGTGGGGGGCATCCGTTGTATAGGGATAACTTGTAACAGGGTGGAGAATTTCCTCGCTCATAAGACCGTTTGTTGAAAGCATATCCTCTTTAATAACAAGTTGTCTGAGCCAGGATGGATCGTTTTCCTCGTATTTGTACTGTGTATTTACACCGAGGTTTGTAGCGTCAATTACCGGTGCAAAATCTCTTGCGAAAGCAGAAGGACAAAGGATTGCAATGTTGAGTAATAAGCACAACATTGTTACAAGGATTTTTTTCATTCGTTTCATAAGCCTTCTCCTTTCTCAAAAATCTAATGGGGTTACCGTTTAGTATAACAAATAATTCCTGTCAGGTCAATGAATTATTTGTTAACTGAAAATGAAAATACAGTTGTTGTTGTGTATTCCTCGCCCGCGTCAAAAATGCATTTGCACCAATCGGGGTGATTGGGGGAGTCGGGGAATACCTGTGTTTCATAACAGAAAGCAGTTCTGTGGTTAATGGGGAGACCGCCCTTTCCCGTAAGTGTTCCGTCAAGGAAGTTTCCCGTATAAAGTTGGATTCCCGGTAAATCGGTTTTAACATCCATTTTGATGCCGCTTTTATCGCCGATGGCGGATGCGGCGAATTTCAATGTGCCGTCATAGTCCGCAATACAGAAGTTGTGGTCGTAGCCCATACCGTTCTTAAGTTGAACGTGGTTTTCGTTAATATCTCTGCCGATAGGTTTGGGCTCTCTGAAATCGAAGGGAGTACCCTCGACAGATGGGAGTTCACCTGTGGGAATACTGTTTTCGTCAATGGGGGTGTAACGGTCTGCGTTAATTGTCAGAACGTGGTTAAGTACATCTCCGCCGTCAAATCCGTTAAGATTGAAGAAAGCGTGGTTTGTAAGGTTAATAACCGTTTTTTTGTCGGAAACCGCTTTGTAAGTGATGATTAAATCGTCCTCATCGGTAAGTGTGTATGTAACGCGGATATCTACGTTACCGGGGAAACCCTCACGTCCGTCGGGACTGCGATATGTAAAATTAACGGCATTTTCTCCCGAAATCTCACCGCACCAATGGGCGGAAGAATATTCGGCACCCCCGTGGAGACAGGTGATTCCTTTTTCATTGAGTGTAACATTGTACTGTGTGCCGTCAATGATAAATTTTCCGTCTTTTATGCGGTTGGCATACTGACCTACAATAACACCCTGATAGTCGCCTTGGGTAAGATGGTCATCAAGAGTGTCAAAGCCCACAAGAATATCAATGAATTTTCCGTTTTTATCTTTAACAAACAGTTTGTCAAGGGTGGCACCTTTTTCAATTAACTGTGCTTTCATTCCGTTTTTGTTTTCAACGGTAAAGGAGTAAACTTCTTTACCGCTCATTTTGCCGTAAAGTTTTCTTGTAACAGACATAGCGCACCTCCGCATTTATAGTATAATAATACTATATATAGAGAGCAAAGTCAAGGAACAAAACCCGACTTCAAATAATTTAACATAAATTTATCAAATACTTAACATTTGATTTGCCTGCGTACATTGATTATTGTAATAATTTGTGGTATAATTAGCCAATAATACCTATGTGAAAGGAGTGTGCCCCGTGGAGTTTGTCAGCGCAATTGCACCGTTGCTGAGATATCTTATGCTCGGTATAGTGCTTTTTGTTACGGTGAGAATGTTGATTGCTCTTTTTTGCAAAAAAACAACCGACCCATTGCGTGCAAAACTTGTCAACACCATAACCGGCGAGGGGATATCTTTATATGACCGGGAACTTTCAATAGGCAGAAACAAAAAGTGCGACGTTGTGCTTCCTTTCGAAACAATTTCCCGACTTCACGCGGTTATCGCATACAGGAACAAGGGCTTTGTTATTTTTGATACTTTTTCAAAATCCGGTGTTACGGTAAACGGAGAGAAAATTCAAGGGAAAAGCCGTATTTCCGACGGCGATACAATCGGAATGGGCGGACTTGAGTATGTGCTCAAGGAGTATCGCTATAAGTATATAAAGGACAAAAGCGGTGGATTGGGTCGCCCCTCTTACGCAGTTACGCTTATTCTGTTGGGACTGTTCAACATTTTTTCAATGTTTCTCAATATGTTCCCCGAGGGTGAAGCAAGTGTCCAGATAGTTTGCGTTTATTTGGGATTCATTGCGTTGCAGTGGCTCTATTTTGCCTTTGCGTCATTTGTAATGCGAATAAACAATTTTGAACTTGAAATGATAGGGTTTATGTTTTCCTCAATAGGACTTGCCATTGTGGGAAGTATGTATCCGGGTACTGCCTTGAAACAGTTCCTTGCAATAGTTTTGGGTGTGATTCTCTATTGTGCCCTCGTAATGTTACTGCGCTTTGTCAGTTTTGTAAAAACACTCAGGTGGGTGGTGGCATTCGGCGCAATCGGACTGTTGGCAATCACCCTTGTTATAGCAGAGCCTACAAACGGTGCTTTAAGTTGGCTGTCCTTGGGCGGAGTGTCGCTTCAACCCTCGGAGTTTGTTAAGGTTGCCTTTATTTTTGCGGGTGCCGTAACACTTGAAAAACTTCAGTCTATAAGGCATCTGACAATGTACATTGTCTTTGCCGCCGCTTGTGTGGGCGAACTTTTCCTTATGTATGACTTCGGCGCGGCGCTTATTTTCTTCTTCACCTTTATCGTAATTGCATTTATGCGTTCCGGCGACGTACGAACTCTTGTTTTAATCTGTATGGTTGCCGCCTTGGGCGCAGGCTTGATTATTGTTTTCAAACCCTATGTTGCAAGCCGTTTTTCCACCTATCTTCACGTCTGGGAGTATATGGACGAGGGCGGTTATCAGCAAACGAGAACTCTTATATATACGGCTTCGGGCGGACTTTTCGGGCTTGGATTGGGCAACGGGGAGTTACGTAATATATTCGCTGCGGCGGAGGATTTGGTTTTCGGCGTAGTCTGCGAAGAATTCGGTATGATAATGGGATTTATAATTCCCCTTGTCTATGCCGCCGTTGCCGTTTGGGCGGTTATAAATTCGGGTAAAGCAAAATCCACCTTTTATTCAATAGCCGGCACGGCGGCAAGTGCAATGATGCTTTTCCAGACAATGCTCAATATATTCGGTGTTACCGACCTTTTACCTCTCACGGGTGTTACGTTGCCCTTTGTGAGTAAGGGCGGCTCAAGTGTAATCAGTTGTTTCTGTCTGCTTGCTTTTATCAAAACTATTGATACAAGAACTTATGCAAGTTTCAAACCCGATATTAAAACATCCGAAAATACTCTGTCAGGAGGCGAAGTGAAATGAAAATGACCTCAAAACGCGGCTTTGTTGTTTTGCTTCTTGTGGCAGTAGTTATAGCGGGCTTGGGATTTTTAGGTTACAAACTTGCGGTAAACGGTGAAAACTGGGCAACCCTCAGAGCAAATGAACACCTGACCGAGGACGGCAGTTTTATTGCCGCGGGTAATATAACCGACCGCAACGGTGAGATTCTCGCTAAAACCGAAAATAACGAGAGGGTGTATAACGATTCCGAAAGAATCAGACGTTCAACCCTCCATATTGTAGGGGATACTGAGGGGTATATTTCCTCCGGTGTCCAGACTGCCTACAAAACACAACTTATCGGCTATAACAGAATAACAGGACTGTATTCCTTAGTGAAAAACGGACGGGGAAACGATGTTAAACTAACCCTAGACAGCGAGATTTGTGCAACGGCTTATGATAAACTTAACGGCAGAAAGGGTGTAGTTGCCGCTTATAACTATAAAACAGGGGAACTTCTTTGCTCCGTTTCAAGCGGTAACTACGATATTCGCAATAAACCCGATGCGGCGGAAATTGAAGAAAATGCCGACGGTAAGTACGACGGCATTTATATGAACCGCCTTATTGACGGACTTTATACTCCCGGTTCGGTTTTCAAAATCGTTACTGCCGCAAGTGCGATTGAGAATATAAGTGACATCAGCAGTTGGGAATATACCTGTCAGGGTGAAACAGTCATTGACGGAGTCAAGGTCACCTGTCCCCACAGTCACGGGAAACTCACATTTAAAACCGCTTTTTCAAATTCCTGCAACTGTGCTTTTGCACAACTGGGTGATGAGTTGGGAAAGGATAAACTTTCTGCAACCGCCGAGGAGTTCGGATTCGGTGAAAGTTTTTCATTCGGCAAGGTGACCACGGAAAAAAGCAGATTTAATTTAACGGATGCCGAAAGGGGCGACGTTGCCTGGGCAGGTGTGGGACAATATACAACTCTTGTAAATCCATACCATATGCTCACCTTGGTAGGCTCAATAGCCAATGAGGGAACGGCGGTTTTACCCTATGCTGTTTCCTCGGTACAGACCCCCGACGGCAAGATTGTTGAAGAAACAACCGCAGAGTCCCGTGAATATATTTCCGCGGAGGTTGCAAACCTTGTGAAAGGGATGATGCGTTTCACCGTTGAAGATAACTACGGGGACTGGCGCTTCCAGGGACTTGAAATGTGCGGAAAAACAGGTACTGCGGAGATTTCCGATGAGGAGGATCCTCATTCCTGGTTCGTGGGCTTTTCGGAAAACCCCGCTTGCCCCGTTGCAATAGTTGTAGTTGTTGAAAACGGCGGCTGGGGTTCCTCGGCGGCATTACCCATCGCCTCGGCGGTAATGACAAGTGCCTACAAGGCATTGTCATGATTTACACTTTTTTCAAGTTTAATTTTATTGACTTATTATTCCACATATAGTAAAATAATAAGACGGTATATAAAAATAAAGCGAAAGGCTGAAATAAATGAGTTTTATAGAATTTGATTCCGTTTACAAAAGATATAAAATGGGCGAAGTTGTAATCAATGCCGCCGACGGTGTTACCTTTAATGTTGAGCAGGGCGAGTTCTGCATAATCGTGGGTGCCAGCGGCGCCGGTAAAACAACAGTCCTGAATATTCTCGGGGGAATGGATGACTGTGACGACGGTAAAGTCCGCGTAGCAGGCGACCTTGTTAACGAATACGACAGCAAGCGCCTTATTGAATACAGACGTTATGACGTGGGTTTCGTTTTCCAGTTTTATAACCTTGTTCCCAACCTTACAGCCCTTGAAAATGTTGAACTTGCCACCCAGATAGGCACAAAAGCACTCAATCCCGCAAAGGTGCTTGAAAGAGTGGGCTTGGGCGAAAGACTTGACAACTTCCCTGCGCAACTTTCCGGCGGTGAGCAACAGCGTGTTTCAATTGCCCGCGCCCTTGCAAAGAACCCGAAACTTCTTTTGTGCGATGAGCCCACGGGTGCTCTTGACTATAACACGGGTAAGCAGATTCTTAAATTACTTCAGGATACAAGCCGTGAAACAGGTATGACGGTTATTGTTATTACACATAACCAGGCGCTTACGCCCATGGCAGACAGAGTTGTCACTATGAAAAGCGGACGTGTCGTAAAAATAGAAACAAATGAAAATCCCATGTCAGTAGCAGATATCGAGTGGTAAGAGGAAACAAATCATGACAAAAGCTTATGTTACAGACAGTTTGCGTTCGGTAAGCCGTTCTTTCAGCCGTTTTGTTTCGATTATTGCAATCGTGGCAATGGGCAGCGGACTGTTCTGCGGACTTAACGCGGTGGGTCCCGATATGCGTGAAACCGCAAATGAATATTACGATACATATAACCTTATGGACATAAGGTTGCAATCATATTTAGGACTTTACGAGGAAGACCTTGAGCAGATTCGCGCAATGGAAGGTGTCGAGGCCGTACAGGGTGCAAAATTCGTGGACGGCTATGTCCAGACATATTCCGAAGATAAAGATAAATATGAGGGCATTGTTGATATCGACGGCTCCGAACTCACAGTCAGGGTAATGGGTGTGGATTTGCTCAAAGCCGTGGATTTTCAAAACGGCATTGATGATCCCAACTATATTAACCGATTAAAACTTGTTGAAGGACGTTATCCGGAAGCGGACAACGAGTGTGTTGTTACCTGCAGCGACCTTACCACACCGGAGCAGTTTAAAATCGGCTCCACAATTAAGGTTGTGGGGGACGACGAGGAAATTACATATTCCCTTAAAAACAATACATTTACCATTGTAGGTATAATCCAGACGCCTTATTGGATTTCATACGAACGCGGTGTTACAACTGCCGGAAGCGGTAAATTGGGCGACTTTATTTATGTTACGAATGACGCATTTACCGATAAAATCAATTATTACAGCGAGGCTTATGTTACTCTTGAGGGCGCCGATGAATTTGACGCTTATACCGATGAGTACGACGAGTTCGTAAGCGGTATGCAACAGAAAATAGCCGAGGCAAGCGAGCCCATTGCCGCCTCAAGACGCGCGCAACTTCTTGTGGGACTTGAAAGCAAACTTGAAAATGCCAAGGTACAGATTGAACAGGCGGAAGCAAGTGTGGGCACAAAACTTGAAGACGGCAAGGCACAACTTGAAAAACTCTACGAATTGGAGAAAGACGGCGAAAAACTCCTTGAAGAAGCCCAACAGAAGATGGACGAGGAGTATAAAAATGCCCAGTCCCAACTTCAGTCGGGAAACGAAGAATATATGTCGTCCGTCAACGAGTACAATGAAAAATACACAGCCGTTTCCAATAAAAAGGTTGAACTTGCAAACAAGAAAACCGAGTACAACTCCAAACGGATGGAAGCGGATGCAGCAAAGGAAAAGTTAAGCGAGGCAAAAACACAACTTTCATTGGCGGAAGCGGAAATAAAGGTTACGGAAAGCCTTATTTCAAGCACCCAGTCAACCCTTGAAACTTTACAGGCAAATCAGGACGTGGCGCAGGAAGATTTGCACCTTGACCAGATTGCCGACAGACTTGAAGAAACAAATCCGGAACTCGCGGATATTCTCCGTGCCGCATCCAACCTGACCGCTCAAGGTATGGCGGCGGATGCCATTGTAGAGGTTGAACAGCTTCTTGACCAGTACCAGACGGAACTTGCGGTTGCAAAGGAACAAAAAGCACAGGGTCAGGCTGAATACGATGCCAAGAAAGCGGAGTACGATTCCGCCGACGCTCAACTTACTGCCGCAAAAAAAGAACTTGACTCGGCAGAGGCACAACTTGCGGATGCGGAAAGACAACTCCAGGAGTTTAAAAGTCAGATTGAAGCGGGCGGGGACGAACTTCAGTTCGGCTCCATAGAAGCACAGACAAAATATATGACTGCTCAGGCGGAACTTGCTTTGGCAAGCACCCAGTATCAGAATATCAAAGGTATCATAGAGCAGGCAGAAAAGAGATATAACGAAAGCGTGGAAGAGGTTAACGCCAAAATCGGCGCCGTTAAAACGGAGTACGAAAAGGGACAGAATCTTCTTCACAACATAAGGGAGAATGTGGGTTGGTCGGTTTACACCCGTCACGATTCTCCCGGTTACACCGGCTACGGTCAGGCGGCGGACAATATGGTACGTCTTGCCTATATTTTCCCAACATTCTTCTTCATCGTTTCAACCCTTGTTTGTCTTACAACAATGACAAGAATGGTTGAGGAGGAAAGAACGCAACTCGGCACTCTTAAAGCCTTGGGCTATTCCGACAAAATGATATCGGGAAAATATATTCTTTATGCCGCTATGGCAAGTGCTATAGGTGTTATATTGGGTACGGTTATTTTTTCAATAGGTATTCCCATAGCAATATGCGGCGCATGGGGAATTATGTACGAAATGCCACCGGTAATTATTCAGTTTATGCCCCTTTATATAATACTCGGTGTACTGATTTCCATCGGTACAACCGTTCTTGCGGCATACCTTGCTTGCCGTAAGGAACTTGCTTGCGTGCCTTCGATTCTTATGAGACCCAAGCCACCGAAAGCGGGCAAACGAGTATTCCTGGAAAATATTTCTCCCATCTGGAGCAGACTCAGTTTCACTTCAAAGGTTACCGTCAGAAACCTTTTCAGAAACAAGAAAAGATTTATTGTTACCGTTATCGGTATTGCGGGTTGTACCGCGCTGATTGTTTCCGCGTTCGGACTTCGTAATGCCATCGGCGGTGTTATTGACAATCAGTACGGCAAAGAAAACGGAGTTGCAAAATATGATTTGCAGGTTGTTCTCAAAGAGGGCGAAGCGGACTACGAAAACAGCAGTATTGTAAGTGATATAAATGCACTTGACGGTATAGAAAGTTCAATGTTGGGCTATCTGAAAGTTTGTAACGGATATTCCGACAGAAGTGACAAGAATATGGAAATTGATATTCTTGTACCCGAAGATCCCGCAGGATTCCAGAACTTTATTGATTTGGGTCTTAACGGAAAGGATATTCCCCTGACGGATGATGGCGCCGTAATTACCAAAAAACTTGCGGACAAAACAAAAACCCACGTCGGTGATACCTTGACGGTTTCCTGGACGGAGGGCTCAAAGACAGTTGAGTATGATGTAGTTGTTACGGGCATTGTTGATAACTATACGTTCCACTATGTATATATGACTCCCTACTATTTCAGTACGCTTCTGAATTCACCCCTTACCTATAACTATCTTTTCTGCAAGGTTGACGATGCCTTTACCACGGAGGAACGAGCATACCTTGAAAAGAGCGTTAATGAAATCCGCGGTGTAAACGGCTCCGTATTCACAACGGTTGTTATTGATAACTTTAATAACATTGTTAACACCCTTAACCTTGTTATTCTTGTGTTCATTATAGCGGCAATGTCTTTGGCATTTGTTGTTTTGTATAACCTTAACAACATCAATGTCAATGAGCGCATAAGGGAACTTGCAACCTTGAAAGTTCTCGGCTTCTATAACGGGGAGGTTTCCGCGTATATTTACCGTGAAAACATTTTCCTGACAGTTATAGGTATCGCTTTGGGACTTGTTCTGGGTATTCCTCTTAATATTGCGGTTGTGGGCGTAGTTGATATCGATCAACTCACATTCAACACCCACCTTAAACCAACGAGTTTCCTTATAGCAATTTTAATGACTGTTGTGTTCGCAATAATCGTCAATTTGCTAATGCACTTCAAACTGAAGAAAATCAGTATGGTTGAATCCTTGAAGTCCGTTGAATAGACAAGATAAAATAATAAACAGGAATGTAAAAGCGAAAGTTTTTACATTCCTGTTTTTATATTTGATTTTTTTAGTTTTCAAAGTCCGCATAAAGTTGTTTTGTTTTATATGAACCGTTTATGTAAACATTTGCACACAACTTTGCTAAATCGTGGGCAGATACTTTCATTCCGTCATCAAGCCAATCAATACAAATGCCTATCATGGCGGTAACAACGAAGTTGGAAAGGTATTTTGCAGGGTTGCCTTCAGCGAAAATTTCCTTTGTGTTCGGGATGTTTGTAAGTAAAAGTTCCCTGATATAAGTGTATAAACGGCTGTTTACGTCATTGTTGACAATAAATCGAACAAGGGCTTCGTTTTCCTGACAGAAAAGCAGAAGTCTCTCCACATATTCCGTGAAACCGTCAATTGTGGAAACCTCAACGGAAGCCTTTTTAACTACCGCATTGAAAGACTCGTAAGCCTCGTTTTGAATTTGCTGGAGCATATCAATAAGGTCGGTGTAATAGAAGTAAAAGGTTGCCCTGTTTACGTCCGCAAGGGAGGTGAGTTCGGTAACAGTAATTTCGTTAATTGATTTATCGTTAAGCAAGGTTAAAAGTGCGTCGTGAAGCGCCTTTTTCGTCCTTTTGACACGGCGGTCATTGTGGTTCATTTTTCTGTGTTCTGCCATTTTATTTCTCCCACACTCATAATATAAAATTCTGTTGTCGCAAAACTGACAAATTAAGTTTATCATACAAGTGTAGAATAAGCAAGCCCAAAAAGGAAAAATTTACAAAAAAGGAAAAGTGTTCATATCAAAAATAAAATGTGAAGCCCCGTAAAAGTATTGCAATAATTTTGAATTGCCGGGTGGTACGCGCCATATAATTCAATGAGGTAAAAATTGCCCTAAAAAGCGAATTTTTATATTCGTCTGCCAAAGGCTTGGTTTCTTGCACTTGTTTTTAACGTACGGCTTTCGTGATATTTCATTCAAAAGTACCGTTTTCGGAAGTAGTATTCGTTAATTTTGTTGAAATTGAGAAAATTTTCAAAATATAGGAAAATTTTTCTTGACAACGGAATAATATGGTGGTAGAATACACTCAGTTAGCAAATGCTAACTTAAATGAAATAAGAGGCGAGAAAAATGAACTTGAGAAACGCTCAGGAGGGAAAAGAATATATCATCAAAGATATTCTGACCGATGATGAAGAATTAAATTCATTTCTTTTTTCTTTAGGTTGTTATAGCGGCGAGTCCGTAACCGTTGTTTCCCGCAAAAGAAACAGTTGCGTGATATCTGTTAAGGACGGTCGTTACAGCATCGACAGGCAGTTGGCAGAAGCAATCATCATTTGAAAAGATGAAGTGTGCCAACTGAATTTTTTGGAATGGAGTTAGCGTATGCTAACTTTGAGCTGAGTTCAAATTTAAGGAGGAATTGTAGTGAGAGTTGCATTAGCAGGTAACCCCAACAGCGGTAAAACCACAATGTACAATGCCATTACCGGCAGAAACGAAAAGGTGGGCAACTGGGCGGGTGTTACGGTTGACAAAAAGGAGAGTCGCATCAAAAGGAGCCTTTATAACGGCAAGGAAGAAATGATTGCAGTTGACCTTCCCGGTGCCTATTCAATGTCGCCCTTTACCTCGGAGGAAAGTATCACAAGCGATTATGTCAAAAAGGAAAATCCCGATGTTATCATAAACATTGTTGACGCTACCAATCTCAGTCGCAGTCTTTTCTTTACAACACAACTTCTTGAACTGGGTATTCCCGTTGTTGTTGCTCTTAACAAAAGCGATGTTAACAAAAAGAAAGGCACAAAGATTGACGTAAATGCCCTTTCAAAGAAATTGGGATGTCCCGTTGTTGAAACCGTAGCTTCTTCCTCCGATTCAAAAGGTCTTGGGGAACTAATAAAAAATGTTGCAATGCAGAGGGGTAAAACACAGACCCCGCCCTACACACAGGGTAATATAAATCTCACGGACAAAAATGCGGTTCAACAGGCGGACAGACAGCGGTTTGAGTTTGTAAACGGCATTGTATCCTCCGTAGAAACCCGAAAGGTTTTCACAAAAGATAAGAATTTTCAAGATAAAATAGACAATATTCTCACAAATAAATGGCTGGGTATTCCGGTTTTTGCAGTTGTAATGTTCCTTGTTTTCTGGATTTCCCAGGCGGGACCGGGTACGTGGATTGCCGATTGGCTTGTGGGAATTCTTGAAACAGGTCAGGGCTATGTGGGGGAATTACTTTCAAATTCCGATCCCTTGCTTTACGCACTTCTTGTAGATGGTATAATCGGCGGTGTTATTGCCGTAATCGGCTTTTTGCCCCTTGTTATGATAATGTATTTCCTTATTGCATTGCTTGAGGATTGCGGATATATGGCACGTGCAACGGTTGTACTTGACCCGATTTTCAAAAAGGTGGGGCTTTCGGGCAAATCCGTAATTCCCTTTGTTATAGGAACGGGTTGTGCAATTCCCGGTGTTATGGCTTGCAGAACAATCCGTAACGAACGGGAAAGACGTGCAACAGCAATGCTCACACCCTTTATGCCCTGCGGAGCAAAACTTCCCGTTATTGCCCTTTTTGCAGGAGCATTCTTTGAGGATGCAACCTGGGTGGGACCTGCAATGTATTTTGTAGGAATCTTGCTTATTTTCTTCGGCGCACTTCTCATAAATAAAATTACGGGCTATAAAGTCAGAAAATCATACTTTATTATCGAACTTCCCGAATATAAAGTTCCAAGCCTTAAAAGAGCAACTCTCTCCATGCTCTCCCGCGGTAAAGCGTATGTTGTAAAAGCCGCAACAATCATTCTTCTCTGCAATACCGCAGTACAGATCATGCAGACATTTACATGGAATTTGCAGGTTGCCGAAAGTGCGGATCAATCAATCCTCGCTTGGGTTGCAGGACCTTTCGCATATCTTCTTGTTCCCGTTGTGGGTGTTGTTTCCTGGCAACTTGCGGCGGCGGCAATTACCGGCTTCATTGCAAAGGAAAATGTTGTGGGTACTTTGGCGGTTTGCTTTGTGGGACTTGAAAATCTTATTGACACGGAAGAACTTGCTCTCATGGAAGGTGCAGGGGCAGAGGTGGCGTCGGTATTTGCTATTACAAAGGTTGCCGCTCTCGCTTACCTTATGTTCAATCTTTATACACCCCCTTGCTTTGCGGCGATCGGCGCAATGCGTTCGGAAATGAAAAGTGCAAAGTGGCTCTGGGGCGGTATCTGTCTGCAAATGGCTACGGGCTTTTCGGTGGGCTTTCTTGTATATCAGATAGGCACCCTTATTACAACGGGCGCTTTCGGTGTGGGATTCGTTCCCGGACTTGTTGCAATCATCGTGTTTGCAGGAATAATCGCAACTCTTATTGTAAGGGCAAATAAAAAGGTTGAAAAAGAATACTCTTTAAAATCAAAAAAGGCAGTAGCAAAATAAATCAGTTTTAAAGGAGTTTGAAAATGGACAATTTTATAGTTGCAGCGGTTGTGATACTGATAATCGGTGGGGCTCTGGGCTATGTAATAAAAGCGAAGAGCCGCGGTGTTAAATGCATCGGTTGTCCCGAAGGGGAGAAATGCGGGAGTAAAAACAAAACTTCGGCTTGCTCGGGTAATTGCAGTTGTTGCGGCGGTTGCACCCCTAAAAATGAATCTCCTAATCTTAATTAAATCCATTAGATTTCCTTCTATAAACATTTAAACGGAACTCCGACTTTTTTGTCGGAGTTCCGTTTCACTATTGTGTTTAATTAAAAAAAATGATATAATGTAAAATCATTAAAAAATTTTGGAAGTGAAAAAGTGTTTATAAAATTTTTAATTTGCTTTGTGGCAGGTATCGGAGCGGGACTCGGTACGGGCTTTGCGGGTATGAGTGCCGCGGCGGTTATCAGCCCAATGCTTATTACCTTTCTCGGTATGGAAGCCTATGACGCCGTGGGTATTGCCCTTGCAAGTGATGTACTGGCAAGTGCGGTAAGCGCCTACACATACGGCAGAAATAAGAATCTCGATATTAAAAACGGACTCATAATGATGGTGAATGTGTTACTCTTCACCTTGGTGGGAAGTTGGGTGTCGAGTCAGGTTTCCAATACCGTAATGGGTAATTTCTCCGTGTTTATGACATTGCTTCTGGGTGTAAAATTCATTGTTAAACCCGTAATGACCACAAAGGAAAGTATGCTCAATGTCAGTCAGAAGAAAAAGATAATTCAATCCGTGATTTGCGGAATGGGAATCGGTTTTATCTGCGGTTTCGTGGGCGCAGGCGGCGGAATGATGATGCTTATGATTCTTGTTACGGTGTTGGGTTACGAATTGAAAACCGCAGTGGGAACAAGTGTTTTCATTATGACCTTTACGGCTTTTACCGGTTCCGTCAGTCATTTCGTATTGGGCGGTGCTCCCGATGTATTTGTACTGATATGTTGCGTCCTTTCCACATTGCTGTGGGCAAGAATTGCCGCAAGGTTTGCAAATAAAGCGAGTCCCGTCACTCTCAACCGTGTAACAGGTGCAGTTCTTGTCGTTTTGGGAAGCGTCATATTGGCGGTTAATTACCTGTTGTAAGAATAATTAAAAGATATTGAAATATTATTTTCCGGAAGGTTGTTTTCATGGTTTGTTCAAAATGTTTTTCACCCTGGGGTCCCTATGGCAAAAAATATATGGGCCTTTCCCGAATTGCAGAGCATAAATTTAAAAGCGGAATAAGATTCGATTTCACGGTAGCCCCCGCCATATTCGGTACCGATATTAAGGTTCCCAACGTGACCGTGCCCAGCGGATGCCATCCCTGGCTTGCAAGCGGTGACTATTCATTCTTTTCCTACCGCTATGACTTGGAATGGAAAGACAGAGTCTATGCGGATGTTTCCTATTCAAGAATTGATGACGAAAGCACTCTGGTAAGAACGGAAATTGTAAACAATTCGGAACTTGTTCAGAATTGCCTTATTAACTATTTCAGTTCAATAGAATACCCATATCCCTACTATACAAGACTTGTGACTCCCGAAAAGTTTGCCTATAAGGAAGCCACGGATTACAACGAGTACGTGTATAATACCCCACGTCCGTGGGATGGGGAAAACCCCGACGGACTGAAAAAAGGCGAGTTCAGAAGTTGTGATTTCGTCAACGAAAGCGGATTGGGTGACAGAGTGGGAAAATGGCACATGCCCCACAGGGTTATCAAACCTTTCGGCTATGAAAAAGGGGATAGGGTTTCATATACCCTTGATATAAAAGAGGATTACAGGGACGCGGCTCTCCTTATTCGTTACCGTACAAGCGATTTGCATTATGAACAGGGTCGGATGGTGGGTGTTAATCTGATACCCGGTGAAGAAGACGGAATTTTTATTTTGAACGGCAATACAACCGTTACCTTTAAGGCAACGGATGAATTGAAAATTGCCGCCGTTGTTTTGGGTGAAGTAAAAGTCGGAAAGTTTGATTTGGAACTTGTGTCGCAGGGTGGCGGAGCCGTTGAATTTGATTTCTTCTGCATTGTTGAAAAAGGCGATTTGAATAAGGTTGCGGTGTTCAAGGAGCAGAACGACTGTATGCCGAAAATTTCGGAAGAAAAAAATGCCGATGTCGGCTACACCGCAAAACTTAATTACAGGAACATTGACGGGGAATACACTTTGAGAACATTCAATGACAATACCCGATTCAGAAAGATTGAAACGGGAGCGTTGGAGGATTGCCTCACCGCCCGTCTTTCAAATTCCGACGTAACTTTTGACGATGTTCTTGAAAGTTTTACGGAAACTTTTTCAAGAAAACACAGCGACGACGGATTCTTTCACAATACGATAGTTCACACGCTCTTTGTGGAAGCGGGGGAGAGATGTGTGGAATATGCGGTTATTTCAAAGAATGAAACCCGGTATTTAACCCCCGAGGAATACGAAAGCCTTTACCTTAAACGAAAGGAAAAAGCAATAAAATTCAATTACAATAAAAACGGAAAAAAATATGAGTTGAGCAATACAATTCTTGCTTCAACCCTTTTAACAAATGCGGTTTACCCAATTTACAAGCACGGGGAGAATATTATTCACCACACCCCCGGCAAGCGTTGGGATTGCCTTTACACCTGGGATTCGGGATTTATCGGCTTGGGAATGACGGAACTTTCAAAGGAATTTGCCTTTTACAGCCTTGATACATATTTCAGCGAGGAAAGTAACCCGGACTATGCGTTTCTTCACCACGGCTCTCCCGTACCCGTTCAGATGTATCTGTATCTGGAACTTTTAAAACAGAATAATGATAAGGAGAAACTGTTGGCACTTTACCCGAGAGCCAAACTCTACTATGACTTCCTCGCAGGTAAAATCCGCGGTTCAACAACCGCAAAATTCAAAAGCGGACTTACAACAACCTACGATTATTTCTATTCTTCAAGCGGTATGGACGACTATCCCGCACAGGTTGCAATGATGAACGAAAATCTCCGCGACAAAGCCGCACCCGCGCTCACATCCTCCCAACTTGTCCGTTGCGGAAAAATTCTTAAAATGGTGGCTTTAGCCCTTGGCAAAACAGAGGATGCGGCGGAATATGAAAAAGATATCAAACGTGTTTCCCATGCCCTTAACAAGTATTCCTGGGATGAGGAAAGCGGTTATTATTCCTATGTTCTCCACGATGAAAACTACGAACCTACGGGGATTTTCAAAACAAAGGACGGAGAAAATGTTAACAAGGGTCTTGACGGTATTTATCCCATAATTGCGGGAGTTTGCGACGAAAATCAAAGAAACCGTATTCTCGGACATCTGAAAAATCCCAAGGAAATGCTTTCACCCTACGGAATCAGCGCCGTGGATATGACAGCGGGCTATTTTATGGTGAACGGCTATTGGAACGGCAATGTCTGGTTCCCACATCAATGGTTTATCTGGAAAACAATGCTTGATTTGGGCGAAAGTGACTTTGCTCACACAATAGCAAAACTTGCCGTTGATATATGGAAAAGAGAGGTTGACTATTCGTATTATACCTTTGAAATGGTCAATGTTGTAACCGGCAGAGGCGGTTGGTTCCATAACTTCGGCGGGCTTTCCGCACCCATCAATCTCTGGACTGCCGCGTATTATAAGCCGGGAACATTTAATACGGGTTTTGACGTGTGGGTTGAAAAACAGGAGTTTTCTAAGGACAACAAAGCCTTTGAAACAGAGTTCAGATACTACGGCAACAACGATAAATATACCCTCATTGTCACAATGAACGATGAGAAAAAAACTTATAAAGTAACCCTGGACGGAAAAGAAATTCCCTATAACCTCCGTGACGGGAGCGCATTGGAAATCGCCGTTGACGGCGGAGAGGGTACGCATAAACTTGTTATAGAGTAAAAAAGAACGGACTGCTTTATGCGGTCCGTTCTTTTTTTTCTCTTTATATAAATCTTTATATAAACTTCATTACTAACTCCGTCACAAGTACACCTAAACAGGAAAGTGCCGCGACCTGTACAAGACTTCTTTCAAAGAGTGCGGCTATGATTGCCACACCAAATCCCACGGCGGCGGTAATGGGGGAGTCCGTTGCGTAGAATATGGCCGGTACCGTCATTGC
The DNA here is from genome assembly GCA_051892415.1 of Acutalibacteraceae bacterium. Classification (GTDB taxonomy): domain Bacteria; phylum Bacillota; class Clostridia; order Oscillospirales; family Acutalibacteraceae; genus DTU089. The sequence goes on from JBJFGF010000031.1 coordinate 43,385, forward strand.
GCTTAAAACCGTATAGGGAATGTAGTGTAGAAAGGAAAGAATAAATCTGTTCTTTATTTTTTCCTTTATAAGTACCATGGGTATTGCCCTGACTAAATAGGTGACCCCAGCCATAACAAGCAGATAAACAAAGAATCGGGAGTTTTCCATTATTCCGCCTCCTTTGTGTTTTCTTCCGCCTTTATGGGAGCAATAAGGGCGAACAAAACGCTTGCCGTAACGGCGCATATAATAACCGTAAAGCCCGAGGGAACAATTTGTAAAAAGGGAATGTACTTAAATGCACAACTGATTGCAACGGCAAAAAGCACACAAAGAGCGGTCATTTTCTCTTTTTTTGCAACGGGAACAACAATGGCAATAAACATTCCGTAAATCGCAACACCCAATGCGGCAGTAACAATGGCGGGTAAAATATTACCTGCAACCGCACCGCAGAGGGTACCGCCTGTCCAGCCGATAACGGGCAAAAGTATAATGCCCAACATATATTTTGTGCCCACCTCTCCGTCGTTGGAAACGGATACTGCAAAAATCTCATCCGTGTTGCCGTAGGAGATTAAAAGTTTTTGGGGAAAAGTAACTCTCTTTGAAAGTTTCTGGGAAAGGGAAACGGACATAAGGGAATATCGGGAGTTTATAACAATCTGTGACAGCGCAAGTTCAATGAGTGTTCCGCCGCCTGTGATAATGGGCACCGCCGCAAGTTGACCTGCGGAGGTAAGATTTGTTAAAGAGATAATAACCGCCTGAAAAATTGTAAGTCCGTTTTCAACGGCAAAAATGCCGAATGCAAAGGAAACGGAAAAATAGCCTATGCATATGGGCAAACCGTCCTTCAAGCCCTTTTTGAAACTGTTGATTTCTTTCATCTTTTATTTTATAAAGCCTTTCATTGCATCAATGTATATGCTGTTTCTTGTGGTGGAAATGTTGGCAAGGAAAATAATATCATCTATTTCCTTGTTGCTTGCGAATTCGCTGAGAGTGCCGCTGTAATGCCGCGGGTCGATAACATAGATGTTTTCGTAATGGGGAATGAGGAATGGCACGAATGCGTTACCGTAACTCTCCTTAATAACAAGACAGGTGCTTCCGTCTTGAATATCAAGGTTTTTAATGGTGACTAACGCCTGGTCGCCGCCTATAAATGTGAGATATTTAAGGTTTTGGGCATAGTTTGTAACATCGCTTATAACGTCCCAACTATATGTTTTTCCGCTTTCCTCGGTTAAGGTACATTCAACATTGTTGTTGGGGAGATATGCGGTGACCGTGTCGGGAGTTTTTCCCAATGCGTCACTCTGTCCCGAACTTGAATAGAAAGTACCCAGAAAGCCGTCAAAGGAAACAGTTGCATAATCGGAAATCGGAACGGGGGAGATACCCTTTGCTTTTGCAAATTCCTCGTAAGCGTAGTAAGCGCCCAGAGCCGTCCAATGATGGTCCGTTCTGAAATATGTGTATTCGTTTTTATGTGCTTTTTCCGCCTCGTAAATACCCGAAACAGCCGTAACGTTTTTGAAAGAGGAGTTGAAATAATCAAGGGCTTTCTTCTGGTCGGAGGAGTTGATGTCCTTCCTGATTGAATCGTGGAGGGTAATATCCATACTTGTGGGAATCAAAAGGGAATAAACATTGGATTTGTTTTCTGCCGCACCTTTGATTGAGTTTACGCAGTTTATAAAATCGGGGGCTAATTTACTTGAGAAGTTATAGTATTCGTAGGCGCTGTTGCCGGCTACGAGAATTGCTCCAAGGGACTGAGTTTTTATGTCGGGTTTCGGCTCGTCTTGGGCTTCGGTTGTTTCCGGCGGGAGAGTGGTTTCAGGCGGGGATGTTGTTTCCGGCGGGTCTGTAACCGGCACATCAAGGGGCGCGTCGGGTATTTCGTCGCCTAAATCAACATCACCGTGAATGGCTATTGAGTCAAAGCCCGAAAGTTTTTTAATCGAGGTGTTAAACTTCGTCAGTTGCTCCCTGAAAGGGAAAGTATCCGAAAACCAGGTGCTTATATCATCAAAGTAACTTCCCGAAAGGACTGCCTTGCAGGAGATTTTCGGAAATTCCTTCAGTTCTCTTTTTTCGGACTCCGAGTAAGAGGGGCGAAGGGGAATAATAAAAGAAACCGTTGCACCCACATAGAGAGTAAGAAAAAATGCCCCAATCTTTAAAGCGAGGATTTTGTTGATATTCTGTTTTTCTTTTTTCGCGTGCTTTTTGCGGACTTTACCGGGTAAAACACTAAAATTTATATCTATGGGTTTGTCGTAAATCATTAAATGATACCTCAAGAAATCAGAATTGGAAGTAAAGGAAGGGGTTGTAGCTGTCGCCCACAAGGTTTAAAGTTGAAAGGAAAAGAACCGCAACTGGTAACACAATGCTAAAAATCTTATATACAACTGAGAGGGGAGAGCCGCTCTCACTGTTTTTGAGAACATTGGAAACCCTTTTTACAAAGGGAGTTACACTGAAAAGGGCAACAATTATAAAGATAATATTTCCCACAAGCAGCGTTTTTGTTTCAAAATCGGATAAGGGGTTCGAATTCAAACCGAAAAGCCCTTTTATAACAACCGGAATAAATCTGAAATCGGAAAAACGGAAAAGAATCCAACCGAAGAATACCACAATAAGCAAATACGCATGACTGAAAAATGCAGGGATTTTCTCAAGTAATTTTAACAATCCCAGTTTTTCGATGACAAGGAAAACGAAGAAGAAAAGCCCCCATAAAATGAAGTTCCAACTTGCTCCGTGCCACAGACCCGTAAGAAGCCAGACAACAAAAAGATTGCGGTATGTTTTGAATTTTCCCTTGCGGCTGCCCCCAAGGGGAATGTAAACATAGTCCCTGAAGAAAGAACTTAAGGAAATGTGCCACCTTCTCCAGAAATCCGTAACGGATTTTGCAATGTAGGGGTAGTTGAAATTCTCTTTGAAATGGAAACCTGCCATAAGACCCATACCGATTGCCATATCGGAATATGCGGAGAAATCAAGATAAATCTGGAGCATATAGAAAAGCATACCGAACCAAAGTCCCAGAACGGAACGGGATGAAAGTTCCGCAAGGGCGCTTTCAAAGGAACTGTTCATCAAAGCGTCGGAAACTAAAAGACTGTCGGAAAGAGCGCCGCAGGTGTTTGCAATTAACGCCTTTTTACCTAAGCCCACGGCGAAACGCGTCACACCGTTTGAAACGTCCGTAAGGTTTATTTTCCGCTCTTTAATTTCTCTTTGAACATCACTGTAACGAACAATGGGTCCCGCAATACATTGGTAGAAAAGGCTTGAATAAAGAAGCAGCCAGAAGAAATTTTTTTGTGCGAGAACTTCCTTTTTGTAAACGTCCGCAACGTAGGAAAGAAGTTGGAAAGTGTAAAAAGAAATACCTATGGGCAGGGCAATTTCCGGTATTACATCGGGAATTCCGAAAATGCTTTGAATATTTGTAAGGATAAATCCTGCATATTTGAAATAGCCGATAAGACTGAGATTTATAATTATCGCCAAAACAAGAAACAACTTCCGGGATTTTTCTGTCTGTGACTTTTCTATCATCAAAGCGGCTACCCAGTCGCTCAGAGTCATAAATATAAGCAAAAGAACATAAACGGGTTCTCCCCAGGTATAAAAAATAAGGGAGAATACAAGAAGAACGACATTTTTTGAATAGTTATTCCTTGCCAATGCGTGAAAGATCAGGCAAATGGGCAAAAATGCATATATGAACAAAAGGCTTGAAAATACCATTATTTCGACCTCGGTGATTTTATAGTTAATAAATATATATTCAATAAATTTAAAGTATATTGAAAAATCTCCAATATATAATTATATTTGCGACGGTCGAAAAATGCAATACCTTTATGAAAAATTGATAAATTTGTCTAGAAATGTACTATTATTTTGTATTGGGACAGTTGCGATTTTACTTGACTTAAAGGACAAGTTGTAATAAAATGATATTCGGTAAAAATTTAACATCCGAAAGGAGAAACAGACATCATGAATTATTCACATGAAGTTGAAAAAATGTGTACGGTCAAAAAAGGCCCTCACCACGGTCCCGCACCCATCCCCGAAGAAGGTAATTGGGTGAAAGCATACGAAATCAAAGATATTTCCGCTTTCACACACGGTATCGGTTGGTGTGCACCTCAGCAGGGCGCTTGCAAACTTTCCCTTAACGTAAAGAACGGAATTATCGAAGAGGCTCTTGTTGAAACAATCGGTTGCTCCGGTATGACTCACTCTGCCGCAATGGCAAGTGAAATCCTCCCCGGCAAAACAATCCTTGAAGCACTCAATACGGACCTTGTTTGCGACGCTATCAACACAGCAATGCGCGAACTCTTCCTTCAGATTGTTTACGGTCGTTCACAGTCCGCGTTCTCAGAGGACGGTCTTTCAATCGGCGCAGGTCTTGAGGACTTGGGTAAGGGTCTTCGTTCACAGGTTGGTACAATGTACGGTACAAACCTCAAGGGCGTAAGATATCTTGAAATGGCAGAGGGTTATGTTACAAGAATGGCTCTCGATGATGACGATCAGGTTATCGGTTACGAGTTCGTTTCTCTCGGCAAAATGACGGACTTCATCAAAAAAGGCGACGATCCCACAACGGCTTACAATAAAGCCATGGGTACTTACGGCAGATTCGCAGATGCCGCAAAGTATATCGATCCCCGTGAAGAATAAGGAGGTAAACGGACATGGCATTATTTGAAAACTATGAAAGACGTGAGGCAAAAATCCTCGCTGCTCTTAAAGAATACGGCATTTCTTCAATTGAAGAATGTAAGGAAATCACTCTTGCAAAAGGCATTGACTGTGATAAAATCGTCAGAGAAACTCAGCCCATCTGCTTTGAAAATGCTGTTTGGGCATATACGGTAGGTTGCGCTATCGCACTCAAAAAGGGTTGCACAAGGGCTGCTGACGCCGCCGCTGCAATCGGCGAAGGTCTCCAGAGTTTCTGTATCCCCGGCTCCGTTGCTGACAACCGTAAGGTTGGTCTCGGCCACGGTAACTTGGGCAAAATGCTCCTCTCCGAAGAAACAGAGTGTTTCTGTTTCCTTGCAGGACACGAATCTTTCGCTGCTGCAGAGGGCGCTATCAAAATCGCTCTTAATGCTAACAAGGTTAGAACACAGCCTCTTCGCGTTATTCTTAACGGCCTCGGCAAGGATGCCGCTATGATTATTTCAAGAATCAACGGTTTCACATACGTTCAGACAGAGTTCGACCCCTACACAGAAACTGTTAAGGTTGTTAACGAAACCGCTTATTCAACAGGGGACAGAGCAAAAGTTCGTTGCTACGGTGCGGACAATGTTCCCGAAGGCGTTGCTATTATGAGACTTGAAAATGTTGGTGTTTCCATTACAGGTAACTCAACTAACCCCACCCGTTTTCAGCATCCCGTTGCAGGTACCTACAAAAAATGGTGTACCGAAAACGGAGTTAAATACTTCTCAGTTGCATCCGGCGGCGGTACAGGTCGTACACTTCATCCCGATAATATGGCAGCGGGCCCCGCTTCCTACGGTATGACCGATACAATGGGCAGAATGCACTCCGACGCTCAGTTTGCAGGTTCTTCATCAGTTCCCGCTCATGTTGAGATGATGGGCTTAATCGGTATGGGTAACAACCCGATGGTCGGTGCAACCGTTGCTTGCGCAGTTGCAGTTGAAGAAGCCTTGAAAGGCTGATAAATAAAGGGTTTTAACAATTTTTAAGGGTTTTCGGGATTTCTCGAAAGCCCTTATTTTTTTGTAAAAAATGCTCTATGTCTGCAATATGTCTGCATTTTTTGAAATTGCAGACACGGAAAATGCAGACACGGGCGATAATTTGCAGATACAAACTAAATAATGCAGACATAAAAATATAATTGCAGACACGAAATGCAGACATAAAATAAAGCGTGACCGGATAGTCACGCTTATTTTTATTAAAACATCTGCAAAAGCTCTGATTGCTTTTTTCTTTCATCATCTGTTAAGTGGTAATATACATTCATCGTCACTTCAATTTTTTTATGTCCTAATCTATGTTGCACATATTCAGGCTTTGCACCGGCATTTACTAATTCTGTTGCGTGTGTATGCCTCAAGGAATGAAAATCAAAATCTTTTAATCCGAATTTTTCCGAATGAATAACGGCGCTTGTGTGTTGCATTATTCTTGGTTGGCAATATGTGCCATCACTGCGAACACAAACAAGGTTCAATGGCTTATCTGTTTTTTCGGTGGTAATATATGGGTTATTGTTTTCATCAACTGCAACATAGTAACAAGTATAGAAATCACCGTAATATTCTTTGTCTTTTTCTTGTTGCTCTTTCGTGCGTTTAAGCAATTCAAGAAAATCATCATCTAAAATATCAACAATGCGATTTGATTTATATTTGGGTGTGCTGAAATACCAATATCCATTTTCTTTATTTTCATTTGCTGCATATCGGCGTACTTTGTTTTGCTTTTGCTCGATTGTTTTTGTTTTATCTGGCATCCATTGTACTTGCCTTCTAATGGTAATTTCTTTCTTTTCTAAATCTATGTCATCCCAGGTCACGGCAAATGCTTCACCTAAACGCATACCGCATTTGTAACCAAATAGCAACGGCAAATGTGCAGGGTGACCTTCCGGGAATCGCTCAAATATTTTGGCAATCCATTCTTTACTAATTACAATGTGCGGTGCTGAATTAGATACCCCCTTATTCCCTTTTGGTGGGTTATTTGTCGGTATTTTGATTTCTATTGCCGGTGTTTGAATTAAATAATGATTGAGAACGGCAAAGCGAAAAGCCTTTGTTATAATACCCGTAATGCCTTTTAATGTGTTAATGCTCAATCCTTTATCATAGAGCGTTTGAATCAGCTTTTGAAGAACGCTATTATCTATATTTTTCAGTCTTAATTTTCCGATTTCTGGCTTGATGTATAATCTAACTTTCTTTTCGTAATTTGTGACTGTAACGGGCTTTAAGTTGGTTAAAGACTCAAGCCATATATCAAAGAAATCAGAAACAGAAATATCATCTTTGTTTTGCACAAATCCATATGCCTCATATTGCCTTTGTGCTTCTTTTCCGGCTTCCTTTGCTGCTGTTTTGCTCGTGAAACCGCCTTTTGTGCAATACTGGCGCTTGCCCCCTACCGGTGCAATTTCAAAATAATATTCATACATTACACCTTTTTTAAGATTCCTTTGCCTAACGTGTACTTCTCGCATATATACAACCTCTTTCTTGATTCGTTATAGTGTAATTTCCTTAATCCTATGGTTGTATTATACACTCCACCGTGTTGTTTGTCAAGCATATTTTTATAATTTATCAACTATATCTTTACGATATAAAAACGCCCTTTCAAAAGAGAAAGAGCGTTAATTATATAAAATAAGATAAATCAATTCCTATAAGCAAAAATTTCAAATATTAAATAACCGCTATATTCGCCTGCTGGTGCATTATCTTCTAATTCTGCTTTGATGCTTGCACTGCCAATATCGGTAAAAACTGCAAGGGGTTCACTTATATTTGTTATTTTTTTACCATCCACGTTAAATAAGTACAAATTAGCTGTAACATCATCACTTCTTTTCATTTGAACAACTGAACCGCTATTATTTGTGAAGAATCCTAATTGATAACCAGGTTCAAGATTGATTGCATCAACCGAAATATCAACACTTCCGTTTGTAGCACTTAAATCAACTTGTTCGGGTATAGTAACAGTAAATGTCGAATATGCGTGTGCCGATAATTCAACTGATTTAATTATTTCTGTTTCGGCTGCAAATACAGTTGTTGCATTAACCGAAAAAATAGCAACCACAGAAATAACCATTGCTATTATTCTTTTCATTTGAATATTCCTTTCATTGTGAATTTATTTCAATTTTGTTTCTTGTGCCGTTCAGCTCGTTTTTATCATCTAATGTGAAACATTCATATGACATTATGCAGTTTTTATAAATGCCTTTTTCTAATTCTGTTAATAAATCAATATCCGTTATTATTTCGCCTGGTGCTATGTAATCAGATTTATATATCAATGTATCATCAGATAGATAAAGAGAAATAACAAAATAACAGTTATTGCTTTCAGGATTATAAAAATTAACTGTTTGATGAACTTGCCCGTGCTGAAGGTTAAGACCGGTTACGCCTGGAATTGTAATTTTGCCGTTTTCACTATCATTCGCCGGTACAAAATCAAGTGTTTTTGATTCCGTTGTTTCCGGTGGTGCTATTGGCTCATCTCTGCATCGATGCAGCGTGAAAATTAAAGCCATTACAAGCAACAATATTAAAACAAATAATATGATAGTTTTCCTTTTTGTTTTTAATTCCATCGGCTACACCTCCGAAAAGAGAATAACCGAAAATAAGCAGAAAAGCACGGCAAAACGGGTGTATTATTTTTTCCATCTTTGCATTGTTCTTTCATCGGCAATGCAATAATCAATTTTATTCATTTTTACGGCATCAATCGTTAATTTGAAATAATGTTTATTAGGTTGTATGCAATCAGGTAATTCAAGCTCCACAGAGCCACACACAGGGCATTTATAGCGTTTCAACTGGAATGTATATACTTTTCCTTGTGAGTCTTTAACATAGCGTTTTCGGCTATCTCTGGGCTTTAGAACTGCATTACAAGTTACACAAATAGGAATATCATTATTTAATATGTAATATATGCCCCTTTTTTATAAATACTATAATTCTTTGTAATAATCATAATTAAAAACCTCCATAAAAATAAGACGTAACATTGATTTGTTACGCCTTTTGATTTATAACATTTGGAAATTGCGTCCTTTGGCTACTGGTTTACAATTAACGCCGAATTGACGATTAGCAGCAATCATCAACATTATTTCTTGTGTTTCATTTAATTCTGAATCTAAATTTTCTTTTATCCATTTTGCCGCTTGCTCGGCGTTTGCTCCAGCAACAATAATTAAATCAAAATTTATACTTTCACAATCAGTATATCCATCAAGCAATAAATCATTATAATTAGAATTTGCCGTTTTTTTAGATTCCTGGATTTTAGGCGTGTTACTTATTTTACAAAAATTGATTGAATACCCACAAGCCTCTGCAAGTGCTATAAATTCAGAAAAGTTTATAGAATCCCTGGCTAACTTGTTAGAAATATTTTGTGTTGTGGTTGTTAATTCGGGATGCATCTCATTCATTTTTTTTACTGTTTTTGTTAGAGACAATCCCGCATCACGCATTAAAAGTTTAAGCAAAAGACGAGTTTTATTATCTGTTTTATTTTCTGATGTTGATAAATCTGGAGCATTTCCATTAACTTTAATCATTTTTAATCCTCCTAAAAATCTAAAACGCATTAACAGTACAAACATATAGTTTATATTTCTCTTTATAGTAATTCATTTACTATGATATTATATCATAAAAATTTCAATGTTTCAACAAATAGTTTAGAAAAAATGAAAATTTATACTTGACAATCATAAAGTATTAGTGTATAATTTGGTTGCGAGGTTGAAAAAACCAACAAAAAAATATAATTACAAAAGAGGTATTAAACGATGAACACAACTATTAAAGACAAGAAAGAACTATTTGACAAAGCGCTGAAAACACAATACAACCACGACAAAGCTATTGAAATCGGTGCAACAATCTTTGAGGAACTCTTTGATTTGATTGCAAAAGACATATATGCTGAAATCGTGGCTAATGGCTGGGAAGATGAATACTGGGAATATGCTCTTACAGGAGGTGAAATGTAATGAATGTTAATGAACTTGTTATATCTTCAATTCGAGATTTTAACCAATGGATTTGCGATGATTTGAATGTTGATGTACCTGATATTGCATTTGTTAATGCTGATGCATTTCCAACAAAAACAACAATAGCGGTGTTTAATCCCGATGATGGGATAGTATATTACAATCTTGATTATATCCCTAATACAACTTTTGCAGAATCAATGTATTATGTATTCTTTGCATCAGCGCACGAATTGAGGCACATATATCAATACAAAAATAATGATAAGGCTTTTGCCGGTCACATTCCATCAAGCAAAACAGATTTGAAAAGCTATAATCAACAGGAAGTTGAAGCAGATGCTAATAAATATGCTGTTAAAAAGATGGATGAATTTAATCCGGACTGGGATATTTACAATATTAAAGAGACTATGAAAAATGAAAACTACTAATCTAAAATCGCACCAATAGCGTATGTATGATGAAAATTATTAAATCCCAAATTGCATTGCCAAGAATGCTTTGGGCAACTCCAATGTTAAAAATAGAAAGGATAAAACAATGAAAATCTTGATGATAGCTATAATTTGCTTATATATTGCTCTTAATATTACAACATCAAAAATGCTAACGGCAAAGGAAATGAAAAACCGATTCATTGACGGTCAATGTATAATTGGCAAAATTGCTGCAAACATTTTTTATTGCGTGGCGTGGCTACTTAAAGGCATTAAATTCGTTGTAATGGTTACAGTTAAATAATGTATTTTTTCATTAAGGCTATGCAGGGTGTGCATAGCCTATCTTTATATCAAGCCAAATTGCAAAGGTAGAAACAGCAATTTTAAGATGAATTTTATTAACTTCTTTATATATTATGGTAACTACTCAAACATTGAGGGATTATATACCATTTAGAAACATTTTTGAAAAATACGATTTTTCGTATATGAATGGGTTAAAAATGTTAGCACAACCATTTTTAGATGAAATAAATAAAACTGCCAGATTGTACTACTATCTTATCAATAATTGAGAGCTTGCATTACATTTAGCAACTTTTTTGTAAAAGCACGATTTTTTGTATATGAATGGGATGAAAATGTAATCATTTTAATTTAGAGATGAAATCAATAAAATTGCCAGATTGCATTACTATCCTATCAATAATTGAGGGTTTGCATACCATTTAGAAATATTTTTGAAAAAAACGATTTTTCGTATATGAAGGGGTTTAACCGTGGACAGCACAATTTTTAGATAAAGCGAAAAATAAATGCTTTAAGTGCTTATAAATAAAGGCTTTTCAAGCATTAAACAAAAACATTGATTTTTTGTATATGAATGGAAATATAACCCACGTTCTTATTTTTTTATGAACTATTAAATTTATATGTTCAAAGGAGGTGCAAAAAATGAACATTAAAAAGCGCTGCTTAAAGATGATTGATGAACTTGGCATTGTTAAGGCTAAATTTGCTGCTAATGTCGGTATAGGTCGTTCAACATTCTTTATGTGGTTAAATAACGATATTGAATTATCGGATTCAAAAATTAAAGATATTGAATCATATTTGTCAAGATATGGATTTTAAGAATTATTAAATATGAAAGGAAATAAAACAATGGAAAAACAACAATATTATTATCAAAATTTGAGTTTAGAGGATTTACCCGGCGAAATATGGAAAACAATAGATGTTGCTACTCTTTATAGCGTTTCTAATTTCGGCAGGGTAAAAGCCGAAACGTGCGAAAAATGGCACAGTAAAAGAAAAACACTTATATTTTACCCAGCTCATATTGTTAAACAGAGCCTCAACAATAAGGGTTACCTGGTCGTATCACTAATCAATAACGAAGGCAAGCACAAAACATACCGTGTTAATCGTTTAGTTGCCAATGCTTTTTTACCTAATCCGAAAAATTATACTGATGCGTGCCATCGAAACGAAAATAAACTTGACAATCGTGCAATCAATCTTGAATGGGGTACACATAAAGAAAATGTAAATGCAAGTTTATGCCGGATAAGGAAAAGTAAATCATCCGGAATACACATTAAATGCGACGGTCACGAATTTACAAGCATTAGAGCGACTGCCAAATTTTATGGTGAAACAACTTCCGAAATGTGGAAATGGCTTACAGGCAAAAAACCGATGCCGAAAGTATGGCAAGAACGAGGACTACAAATAATGGAGGAACACAATGAAACTTAATGAACAAAGACGAATTTTCAAAATAAATAGCACATTTCTTAAAGCTAATAAATGGAATCTTGATTTGCCGCTTGATGTTGCAATGACTGATTATAATGATTTTATTGTCACTATTAACGACAGCCAATTATTACGCTGGATTGATGAGCTTAACGGAACAAAGGATATAACAGCCGAAATTAAAACCATTAAAGAGCTTATCAAAAAAGAAAAATCAAAGACGAAAACAACAAGAACAGCCGCAAAAATCAAAGCACTATATCAACGCTTGTATGAATTGCAGTTTTGCCCTGATTATGTTTGTGTCGTAATCGACAAAATAAAAGACTATGACAGAGCAAACAAAGGCTTCACAATTAACGGCATTAAATTTAAGCGTCTATTAGGTACAACAGGCGGAATTAAGGCAAAAACAATAATTTATATTAACGAGAATTTACACGCTGATATAATGGCTAAAATTAACAATGGGCGCAATCCTAATATCCCGATTGTTCCGGCAAAACTCAACGCATATATGGCACTTGTAGCAAGTGGCAGTATTCCAATTCCACAGCCTCAAGGTGTAATTGTTGTTAATGATTGTTTAACACATTTCAAACAAAATGTAATTCAGATTTCGGATGAATCAGACGGTGAGCCGGAATTAACATATATAAATGATTATGAAATTGAACATAATAATTCGGATGGTTGCGGCTTAATGTTACCTTCATATTCTGCAAGGGTTAATCAATTCTTAAATGGAATTGATGAACCTATAAGCGGTATCAATACACGATGGGCGTTTGAAAAAGGAATGCTATTTACTTTTGATTATATTGATTTTGCCGAAAAGATAGCCGGAACATATGAAATAGTTGATGCCTGGGGCAATGTGCAGGATGTGAGAAATGCAGAGGTAATATTAACTGTTTCAATGCTAAAATTATGGGATAGTTACAACAATTTCAATGAATATTACGATAATTGCATTGCTAATGGTTATGAATTAGCTTGTGCTAAATCTACACCCCTTGCCCTTGAAAACATCCGCAGCACTAATTATCAATTTTTACAAAGTTTTGAATTAACTGATGAGCAAATCAAAGAATTTTGCACGCCTATGATTGAAGAAACAAAAGAAGTATTAGGCGGTGACTATCGCAAATCTATATTATATTTGGGCGGCACTAACTTAAATAAAACCAACGTAAAAAATATGCCTGATGACTATTTGAAAGCGTTAATGATAAATCCCGGATTGATTCAAGACCCATACATTAAAAAGCAAATTGCAAATAATATTCAAAACAAAATTGATGATGCAAAACTCGGAAAAATTGATATTAAAGCAAATTTTGCCATTGTCGGCGGTGACTTATTCGCATTGGCTCAAAGTATGTTTAATTTGCCGATTACAGGGCTTTTACAGGCTGGCGAATGTTATCATAGATACTGGCAGAAATCGCCTGAAATAGCCCTATTTCGTGCGCCTATGACGTGCCATAATAATATAAAAAAGATGACAGTTAATACATCCTCCGATTGTGAATATTGGTTTAGATATTTAACAACAGTTAATATTATTAACGCTTGGGATTGCACTTGTGAATGTCTTAACGGTATGGATTTCGATTCGGATACTACATATGCAACCGATAATGAAGTTTTATTGAAAGCCCTTAAAGACAGTTTACCGATTATTTGTGTGCAAAAAAAGGCAGAAAAGAAAATACCCACAGAGGATGATTTAATTAAATCAAATATTCTTGCATTCAATGACGAAATCGGCACAATTACAAACAGAGCAACAGCAATGTTTGATGTGCAATCTGCTTTTGCTCCCGATACAGACGAATACAAAACACTTGCATATAGAATTATGTGTTGCCAGCTTTTACAACAAAATTCTATTGATAAGGCAAAGGGCATTATTTCAAAGCCTATGCCGGAAGCGTGGCACAAGGTAAATTCTGATAATACCGAGCTTGAAAGGGCTATTGTTGCCGACAAAAAGCCCTATTTTATGATATATCGCTATCCACAATTAAAGAAAGAATACAACAGCTATATTCAAAACAATAATTCAAATGCTATGCGTAAATACAGAATGAATATAGACGAATTAAAAGCTTTGCCGAATCCTTCAGCGGATATTACCGAATTTCTAAAATATTATAATTACGGCTTGCCGGTCACAGTTAATAATTGCACAGTCAACAAAATTTGCCGTTTGTTTGAATCGGAATTTTCAAGCATTAAAACAACAAATGATTGTGATTTTGATTGTACTATTCTTAAATCAGGTGTTTCATACTCGACGCAAACATATAAAAAAATAATGTCAATATACAAAGAGTATAAACAACAAATAGCAGCATTCAAAGCCAGCACAAAGGAAATTGATATTGATAATGTTGATGCTAATGTTCAGAAAGAAGAAATGCAAAAACGATTCAAAGAAAAATGTGACATTATATGCCCCGATGATGCCGTTTTATGTGATATTTTAATTGATATTTGTTATAGCTCTAATCATTCTAAATCTTTTGTGTGGGCTATGTGTGGCAATCAGATTATTAAAAATTTGTATGATAAATTCGGTTATACTCTTACAATTCCGATTGCGGATGCTGAAGGTGATTTTAGCTATATGGGCAAAAAATATAAGATGGTTAAAACAGAGGTAATGCACGATGAATAAACACAGTGATTGCGAATCTTGTTTAATGGGGCTTTGCCTTTGTTATAGTTGCAAAAAGGATTATGGCAAAAATGAGAACGAAAAGAAACACGGTTGTTGTATTGATAGATACGGAATGACTAATTGCCCCGTTACGCTTTGCCCTGATTATATATTAGAGGAGGAAAAATAAACAATGAATTTCATATTAAACGAAAAAGAATATGTTGAAAACGCTTTAACAACCGGCGATTATGCCGATGATATACATAAAACACTGGTTTTATTGGCACAGTATTATTATCAATATTGCGGTTTTCGCAAAGTTAAAATTACTAATTTACTTTTAGATTTTCTTGTAAAAAATTATGCCCCCTATGTTCAAAATAAAAGACAATGGGCGGCAACTTGTGAAAAAATAGCAAGGAAAACAGGCGGTAAAACATTGCTTGAAATTTCGGGTGTATGGATTACTGCATCAGAGCTTGAAACCATAGCAAAAATTGAAAATAAAACGCTTGCAAGATTGGCATTTACAATGCTTTGTATTGCAAAGCTCAACAATGCCAAAAATACTAAAAATAATAACTGGGTTAATCTCGATAGCAAAGATATATTCAATGCTGCAAGAGTTACAGGCAGCAGAACACAAAGAGATTTGAAAATTGCTGATTTACTCGATTTAGGTTTAATCGAATTACCGAAAAACAACAGCAAATTAAATATCCGTGTTGCTTTTCTTGATGATGATTCGGAAAAGAAAATATTTGTTTCTGATTTCCGTGAACTCGGTAATTTATATCGTTATGAAATCGAAAAAAACAACAGAATTTATAAATGTGAATTATGCGGTAAATATAATCGCAATGGCAAATTATGTGCAGACTGTCAAAAAACGCAGGAAAACAAAAAACTTGAAATTAAACATATTGAAACCACAAATGAAATAATCTGTATTGATTGTGGCAAATCATTTAGAATTGAAAAGCGCATTAAAAACAAATGCCGATGTGACGAATGCCAAAAAGAGTATAGAAAACTACAAGACCGATTGCGAAAAAATGTTTTTTCCACAAGGTTAAATCCCTTGCAATCACTCAAAGTTTGAATACTTACCGTGACATTTGCGATTTTCTATAATGGATAGGAAGAAGGGCAACTTGTTAAACTGTTATTGATTTTTAATCAGTATTCCTATCTAACCCCCCTGCCAATTACGGCATAATACCTTCTTTCAACTGGCGGTGCGTTAGTCGTATTCCGTGCCGCCTCCATATGCCTATGTTAGTTTAATTTGGGTGCAACTCCCAAAATAGGCAAAATCTTTAATCATATGGTTTTTCCATTGTTTATGTCAATGCCGGGTAGCCCGATACACTATCCGGCACTCCTTTTTAATCAAATTGTGCAGAATTGGTTAAAAGAGATAAGGTAACTATTTACCTTAATAGGGATATTCATTTTCATTTATTTTTATTTAATTGAACTAATTTTGTTGTTGCTGCTCAACACTAAAAAAGCAGTAATATCCCCTTATGGTGTTTAACGGTTCAAATCCGTTGAAGGGGTATCAAATTTTATTCAGCCGGTTGTTATTGCTCAACCTTAAAAAAGCATCTTTATTTTTGTTTTTCATAGAAAACTTCCTTATTAACTTTATGTTGTTAGCACTCAACTATAAAAAAGTGCATATATCACCCTAATAGTTTATTATGGTGCAATTCCATAAAGGGTGAAGAAACAGCTATTTATTTCTTTATTCGTTTTATTTTTCCTTTCTTGGTAGTTAAATCTATTAAATGGCTGATTGTATTTTTTTACATTAGCCATTTAATCAGATTGCCTATAAAAGGAGGAATAACTATTATTATTTTTGCGAATGACAAAAAAGAAATTAAGAAAACATTTTTAGATTGTGTTGAAAAGAAACCCAATATAACACAATATATATTTTTTTATGATGAAGGGTTAAAGCACAGTATTTTTATTGAAAATCAAATTGAAAAAATGGCATTTAAGTATATTAAAACTATTAAATTTGATAATGCTGAAAATGCGATTGAAGATATAATTAACGAATGTGAAATTGAAAATTTATATTGCATTCCGTGTGCTGTTGCTGGTTTAGAAATTAAAATTGAAAGGTAGATTTTGAATGAAAGAAATTGAATTAGTATTAGATGAAAATAAGATTAAATCAATGACAGCCGATTTTATAAGCAATTTCAAAAGTAAAATTGATAATAAATCAATTTCTGAAATAAGTTACTTAAATGATATTATTGATGCTTATTCGCAGGGTTTACAAGACGGTTGTTTGTTGATTTTGCATCAGCTTCAAGAAACTATTGCGGAGGAAACAGAATGACAAAAGAAACCTATTACAAGTTAATTGATGGCGATAAATATATCGGTGTTTCTAATTCTCATTGCTTCGTGAAATATCAAAGCAAGCATAATATTATATTATTCTGTGACATTGCAGAGGCTCAATATATTATGTGTGATTATGATGATGGTTTAGTCGGATTATATCACGCTGATTGGATGTTACCGGAGCCAGCAAGCGAAAAAGGAAAATATAAGTATTGTGATGTTATCGAAATTTCAAAAGATGAATTTGATACTTTATTTGAAGTTAAGGAATATGATATTCCTGAACCTCCACAAGAAACCATTGAAGAAGAAACAATAATTGATGTTGTTGCTCAATCAACACTTGATTTTGTTATTGATAGAAAAATTAAGCAAATGAAAAACGCCGTTAATAATGCTATTTCCGATGGATTTGAAATATCATTATCAGACGGCAAAAAACACTATTTTTCACTAACTACACAAGACCAGTTAAATTTAATTAGTTTGTCGCAAATGGCAGATAGCGGAATTGAGCAAATCCCCTATCACGCAGATGGCGAATTGTGCGAATTTTTCAGTAATGAAGATATGAAAAATATCATTGCAACAGCACAAAAAACAATTACTGAATATACAACATATTTCAATAGCTTAAAATATTGGATTGAGCATATGACGGATATTAACGAAATAAACAATATTTATTTCGGTATTGATATTCCGGCGGATTATCAAAGTGAAGTATTAAGAGCATTGGAAAATTCAAAAGGTGATTAAATGGATAATGTATTGATTACGGGCATAATTTGCTTGACTATTATTTTACTTGCTTTAATCGGCAAAAAGAAAAATATGTAAACATTATTGTAAAAATTTTTTCAAGAAATGGAGGTGTGTAAACCTTGAAAAATTTGAATGAAAAGCATTATAGATGTATTGAAATGTTATGTCAACCAGATACCAATATTACCGAAATTGCAAGGGATTTGGGTGTTAGTAGAACTACTATTTATGATTGGATGAAAGAGCCTATTTTTAAGGCAGAGTTAGACAAAAACGAACAGGAAATTAAAAACCGAATACATCATACTTTTGTTTTGCGTTTGCCTGCTGCTATTGATAAACTATGGGAACTAACAAACAGCAAAGATGCAAGAACGAAATTACAAGCTATTAACAGTTGGATTGAAAGAGCTTTGGGCAAGGTTGGTACATCTGTAACCGTTGAAGATAAAAGAGAAAATACAATAGATTTCAACCTTGATGATGCTATCAACGAAATCAACGAAGAAATTAAAAAAGCAGAAAGATTAAAAGCAAATAATTAAGTCTATAAAATGTGGGATTATAGACTTGAAAGAATTTTGCTATCTATATTATATAATATATTATATATTTAATACTATTCTTGATGTATAGTATAACAATTAAGAATAGTATTGATTTTTAGTAAATAGATTAAGAATAGTATTGATTTTATTGCTATTCCTTTATTTAATACTATTCTTAAATATAATGAATCTTATATATAAATAAAGTAATAGCAACATTAGCCCTATTCTTTATTCTCTCGCTGGTTAATCGTTAATTAGTGCAAGAATAAGGCTAATAAATTAACCATTCATATAAGATAATTAAAGGGGTTTTATTGGAATCGTCTTTACTGAAGGCGGCGGCAGTTTTTACCCCCTTATATGTAAATAAAACAAAATTTTTATTTACAATGCCGACATAATGCAGACATACCCACATATGCCCGGACTATAACAGGCTATACAAGCACAATATATTGTGTAAATTTCATTATATAATTGCTTATTTAGTGGCTTAAATAATATATTTATGAGGTTGTTATAAATACCTATGGTTGTATTTTGCTTGTATTGTGTAACTTTTAACTATCTTAATTGATAGTATTTGTATATGTATTATGTTTATCAAACTATCAAACTAAATAATAAAGTAAATAAAAACAATTAAACAATAATAATTGTTATGCTTGAAGAATGATATTGAATTGATATGATTTAGCAAGCAATGAAAATGCAACAAGGCAATTACTGTTAGTGGCTTTATTCGGCTGCTGATGGTAGTTGCCTTTTTAATATATATAGATTTCTGACAGCTCATAGGGGGTAGCCTTCTATTTTTGCTTTTCCTATTTGGGCTGGTGGGGTACTCCAGAGAAATTTTTACCAATTTGGAAAACCGGAGGACATATGAATAACTTAACCACAGATGAAGCTTATAAAATCACTTTAACATATTTATTACATCAAAATCGAAAAGATAGTGAAGATATTAAAAATAGAGAAGATTATAATGAAGAAAATTATGATGAAATAGTTAAAAAGAAAGCAAAAGAATTGTTAAAAAAATATGATAATAATATCTTTACTTATCACGGATTAGCATATGAATTATGTAAAAAATCATTTCATTACTTCAATGAAATCTGTTTACACGGGTTGATGTTTGATTATGAAGCCGGGCAAATCCCATTGAGCAATACACATTACGAAATATGGGATGAATTAGAAGATGCCATATTAAACAGGAATAACACAAAGAATTGTTATGTTTTTCCTCGTAGATTTGGCAAAACATCAACAATAACAGTGCCGGTCACACTGTGGGCGGTGCTTTGCGGACATATTCAATTTGCGTTGGTTGCATCGGCTGTTGAAGATACAGCAGCAAACTTTATTGACGTTATCAAAGGTCAATTAGAGGATAACCAATGGATAACATCTATTTTCGGTAATGTTATCAACAAATCATTAAAATATAATGCAACTGAAATTGAATTAGATTTATTGCCAAACAAGGCAAAAATTCAGTCGGTGGCTGCAACCTCATCTGTTCGTGGTATTTCTTATCGTGGTATTCGTCCACAACTTGTATTATTGGATGATTATCAGGATGAAAAACAAATAAGAACGGAGCAAGGCAGAGCAGAAGCAGTGCAGCGAATGGATAACGGCATAATGAAAACAATACAAGCTAATAACAATCATTTTATAGCTTGTGGCACTGTTCAATATAAAGATGATATTTACAGTACATTACTGCATCGCCCGACTTGGAAATCACGAATTGAAAAGTGCATACCGATAAATGATATTGATAATTACTTTTCAAAAAATGATTACTGGGTTGAATGTGCCAAACTATATTCAAGCGGCAAGGATAATGCCATACTTGATGCAGAAGATTATTATTATGACCATATAGAGCAAATGCAATTTCCTATTATTTGGGATAACTATGATAGATTTGCTTTATTCGGTGAATGGTTATCAAATCCCATTTCATTTAAGCAAGAATGGCAATGTGATATTGATAATCTGGGTGTGAAATGGATTAAAGGCGATGTAGCACAAATACCAACTGAAAGCATTGAAAGCCTTGAATTTGATAAATGTGTATTATCTGTTGACCCGGCAGCAACCACAGGCAGAAAATCGGACTATTCCGCATTTTGTGTACTTGGTGAAACCGATAATAAAATCAGATATGCAAGAAAAATGATAATTGAAAAACTTGAATTTGATGCAATGGTTGATAAGGTGATTGAATTGCTATTGCAATATACAGATATTACCGTTCTATCAGTTGAAAAACAAGTTTTTAACGGCGCAGATGTTGCCCGTATTCGTGAAAAGATAGCGGAAATACCGGAATTAAGAAACCGCAATATCACGATTGTAAACAAGGCAAGAACTCAAAATAAAGATAATCGAATTAAAGCGATTATCCCAGATATAAATTTACATAGAATTATTTTCAATTCTGATGATGCTGATGCTATCGCTCAAATTAAAGAATTTGCAGGTGAGAAATTTACACAGCACGATGATATGATTGATGCTTTAGCTGATAGCATTGAAAACATTATAACGGCTTATAAGCCTAAACCGAAATTAAAGGTTTTCCGCCTTGAAGATTTCGGATTATAAGGAAAGGAGGCAAAATGGCTGTTAAATTAAAATTTGATTCAACAAATAATGTTGAATGCCCTACTTTTGCATTAGCAAATAGAAAAGGCGTTAAAATTGGCAGTATTCCGGCATATAATATTACTTTTCGTGATGGCTTGAATACGCCTTCAGAAATTTCATTTAGAGTGAATAAAACCGATAATGGCGTTGCTTATCCTTTCTGGGATGAATTAAAAGATTTCAAATTGATTTATTGCCGTGAATGGAATATATGGTTTGAAATCTATGTTGAACTTGATGAAAGCAATGAAACTGTTAAAAATGTAATTGGTAAATCATTAGGTGAAGCAGAGCTATCACAAATCAATTTATACGATATTGAAATCAATACCGAAAATGATATTGAAAGAGAAGATTATAAACCTACTGTATTTTATAATGCTGATTACCCGGAACAATCATTATTACATAAAGTGCTTGCTAAAGCAGCACATTATAAAATTGAACACGTTGATTTTAGTATTGCCCCGATTCAAAGGGCTTTTTCTTTTGATAATATTTCAATCTATGATGCATTACAAAGTATAAGCAAAGAAATTAACTGTTTATTTGTAGTTAATTCCGGCTCAAATGCTGAAGGCAAAATAGAAAGAAGTATAAGTGTTTATGATTTAGAATCATATTGTATAGATTGCGGACATCGTGAAGAATTTACCGATGTATGCCCTGAATGTGGCGGAAACAATATAACTAATGGTTATGGAGAATATACAACTATTTTTGTTTGTGCCGATAATCTCGCCGACAATATAAAATTTACAACCGATACCGGAAGTGTTAAAAACTGCTTTAAGTTAGTTGCCGGTGATGACCTTATGACAGATACCATTGCTAATCTCAATCCTAATGGCAGTGGTTATATTTGGTATATTCCAAAAGAAACAAGGGCGGATATGTCGGATGAACTTGTTGCCCGTCTTGATGAATATGATACTAATTACAAATATTATTTAGATGAGCATATAACCGATTTAGGCGGTAATAAATTAACTAAATACAACGATTTAATAACTAAATATCACGCCAAAAACAGCGAATTAAAGACCATTGCAAGAAAGATTACAGGCTATCCCGATTTGTTAAAAGCCGATTATCAAGCAATGGACTTTTTATATTATCTTGAAAATGTTATTTTCCCAAATATAAATACAAGAACAACAGCAGGATTACAGGCGGCAAATTTGAATTATCACAGTTTATCGCCGGTTGCTGTTAGCAAGCTCGATAATTTGAATATTGACAGTGCAAATAGTGCTGTATTGGCTATGGCTAAAACTATTGTAAATCCTGATTATGCAGTTGAAATATACGATAGTTTATTTGCGGATAATAGATGGACTGGTAATTTCAAAGTTACACATACAAAAGATGAAACTGATACCGCTATTGGCTCAACTTTTAGTGTTGAATTTACTGATAATCTTGAAAAGCAAATTGAACAAAAGATTGATAAGGTATTAGCAAACAGCAAAAAACAAATTCCGGGCATTATCACTTTGTTTAATTATGAAAGTGATATTTTTTGTGATGAATTGAAAAAATACAATTTGAATGCTCTTAATGTAATTGATGATGCTTGCCAATCTTGCATTGATACATTGATTGAAGAAGGCATAGCAAATAAAAAGAATTGGGCTAATCAATCCCCCGATTTATACCGCATCATTTATATACCATTTTATAACAAATCTAAATACATTAAAAATGAAATCAAATTGCGTAATTCCGAAATTAAAATTATTACGGATTTGCAGAGCTTAATAAACAGCCACAAAACCAAAATTCAAGAGGCTTTGAATTTTGAAAAGTTTTTAGGTGATGATTTATGGCTTGATTTCATTGCATACCGCAGAGAAAACACATATAAAAATGATAATTACAAATCTGACGGTTTAACAAATACAGAATTATTTGAATATGCAAATGAATTTATAGATGTTGCAAAAAAAGATATTTATAAATCTGCAACCTTGCAACACTGTATCACAGCAACATTAAAAAATTTGCTTGTAATGAAAGAATTTCAACCGATAGTTAATTATTTTGAAGTTGGTAACTGGATTCAAGTTGAAATAGATAATGTTGTTTACAGATTACGCCTTTTAGATTATGAAATCAATTTTGACGATATTAAAAATATAGCAATTACATTTTCAGATGTGAAAAAGGCAAATAATTCTGTTACGGATGTTGAAAGCATCTTAAATAGTGCTGCTTCAATGGCTACATCCTATGGTGCTTTAGTAAAGCAAGCCGGACAGGGTAAGAAAAGCAGCGAACAATTAAATGACTGGGTAAATAAAGGTTTGGCATTAACAAAAATGAAAATTATTGATAGTGCAGAAAATCAAAATATAACTTGGGATAATCACGGCTTATTATGCAAAGAGTATTTACCCATTACAGATACATACGATAATAAACAGTTGAAAATCATTAACCGTGGTTTATATCTGACTGACGATGAATGGCAGACTTCAAAAGCCGGCATAGGTGATTTTACTTTTTACAATCCGAAAAGCCGACAAATGGAGGAGGCTTATGGCGTTATTGCTGATACATTGGTTGGCAATCTTATTTTATCTGAAAATGTGGGCATTTATAATGTTTCAAATTCGGTTGAATTAGATGATAGAGGCTTAACCATTACGGCAAATGGCGGCGATAATCAAACTGTATTTGAAATTGATAAACTTGAAGAAGATGAAAACGGCAATGAAAACGTAAAGAAATTATTGTTTGTTGATTCTGATGGTAATTTAGTTTTGAATGGTTCTATTCGTGTTAATAGTGCTGCTGATACAAGTGTTTCAACACTTGATGATATAGTTAATGCAGAAAGATTAACAGATACCGTTAATGAAATCGTACATAATGAAACACAAACATTTTATAGCACGATTGATGCAAAAATAGCAGAGCAAAAAGAATATGCAGATAATATCTTAAATGCTTATAAAGCCGACATTGGGCAATATATGACTTATGATGAAAACGGATTAACCCTTGGTGCTGAAACAAGCGATTTCAAAACTGTAATTGATAATCAAGGAATGTATTTCAAACAAGGTGATGTAACTGTTTCATATGTTAATAACAATCAATTACATATTCCGAATGCTGTTGTTGAAAGCACTTTGATTTTAGGTAAATTCTTCTTTTCTCCTCGTGCTGATGGCGGCGTTTCGCTAACTTGGCAGGGTGATTAAGGAGGTTAAATTATGGCTTTAAGTGGTAGTTTTTCAAAATATCCGGTTACAGCTTCATATGGAAATTTTGGTTTATATTGTGAATGGAACGGAACACAAAGCGTTAGCGGTAACTATACAGATATTACACTAAAGGTATATTTAAGATATTATTCTTTGAATGTTGGTTCAAGGGATGATAGTACAGTATCAATTAACGGTGTTAAAGAAACATATACCGTTCCTGCAATAAATCATAATGCCGGAAAAGATTATTATAAACTAATTAAAACATATACAGTTAGAGTGCCACATAATAGCGATGGTACAAAGTCTTGTACTCTTTCGGCATCTTGGCGAATGAGTGGTACATATAGCGGCACAAGTGTTGGAACAATCACGGCATCAACTACCGTAACATTAAATACTATTCCCCGTGCTTCAAGTATATCAAGTGCAGGTAATGTAACTTTGGGTAATGCTTGTAGTATAAAATGGACTCCAAACGCAAGCAATTTTAAGTATAAAGTTAAATTTGCTATTGGTAATTGGAGTCATACAACGGATTATATTAGCCCAAATAAAACAAGTGAATATACATATTCTGGCTATACTATTCCTTTAACTGCTGCAAATCAATTACCAAATGCAACAACCGGCACAATGACGGCTTATTTATATACTTATAATGGCTCTACTCAAATTGGCTCAACTGCAAGTAAAACATTTACCGTAACTGTTCCTTCGAGTATTAAGCCGACATTAGGCACGGTGACAGCAAGTATTGTTAATGATAATGCAGTTATCAATAAATGGGGCGTAGCTGTTGCAGGATATACAAAAGTTAAAATATCTGCTACTGCAACGGGTTCTTATAGCTCAACTATTAAGAAATTCACAATTTCAGGCGGATATAGCACTACTCAAAATGGCACTTCTTTATCATATACCGGCGGTGCAATAACATCATCCGGAAATAAAACTTTTACTGTTTGTGCAACGGATAGCAGAAATAGAAATACAGATAGCACAACAACAAACGCTATATTGTTTTATGCTTATTCAGCACCGCAAATTACATTGTTTCAGGCAAACAGAAGTACAAGCAATGCAAACAAAGTAATTATAAAAGCAAATTGGAATTATTCGAGTGTTAATAATAACAATGTAGCAACAGCACAATTATATTACAAGAAATCTACTGATACAAGCTGGACAAACTATGGCACTATTGCCAAAAATACAAATGTTACGCTAACGAATGATTTTGATGAAACATCAAGTTACAATTTCAAAGTTGTTGTTACTGATTCATTATCTAAATCAGCGCAAGAAGAAACTTTTGTATCAACTATTTCTGTTTTGCTTGATTTTCGTGCAGGCGGTAAAGGATTAGGAATTGGCAAAATTGCTGAAACCGATTCAATGGAGGTTGCTTTGCCTACCATTTTTATTGGTGATATTTTTATCAGAGACGGTACACAGAATGTATCATTAGATACTTATATTAAAAATGTAATAAATAACTCGTAAAGAAGGTGAGAAAAACGGATAATACAAAATTACTTGATGAAATGATTGCAGAATTTCATAATTCACAGCCCTTGTATAGCAGTATGAAAGCATATTATGAGGGTGAACACGATATTAAATCACATTATAGAAAATTTGCAAACAGAGCAAATAACATAATTATTGATAATTTTATAAATAAATTTATCAATGAAGAAGTGCAATATTCTCTTGGTAATCCTCTTTCTTATGTTTCTTTGAGTGGAAATAAAGATGTTACCGATGCAATTTTTAATAATTTGTTCCATTGGAACGATAGCCATAATCAAGAGTTAATGCGAACTCTTGAAATTTACGGTAAAGCCTTTATTGTTAATTACATTGATAGTAAGGGCAGATTTTCAGAAAGAATATTAAACCCATTGCAAGGCATTTGCTATTGTGATTCTGAAGGCGTGCCGGAACGGTTTATTCACTTTTATAAAAAGAAATATGAAGATAACCAATACAGAGATGTTTATTATCCTAACGGGCTAATTGAAATATATAAAGATAATACTTTAATAGGCACAAAAAATCAGCCTTTTAATAGTATTCCTGTTTCAGTATGTGAGCTTAAAGCGATTGAAGATACTATATATTTCAAGATTAAATCACTACAAGATGGTTACAATCAAATTTTAAGTGACCAGTGCAACACGATTTCAGATTATCGCAATGCTTATCTTGTAATTACCGGTGTTGATGTTGATAAAGAAATTGAGGAAAAATTAAAAACACACGGATTATTAAATATTCCTGGTGATGGCAGTGCAAATTGGCTAACTAAAAATATGCCCGATACATACATACAAAATATGTTGCAAAACCTTAAAGATGCAATGTATGCAAATACTAATCACATTGACGGAAATGAAAAGTTGCAAAGCAATACAAGTGGTACAGCTTTAAGAAACCGCCTTGTTTTCCTTGAACAAAGATGTAATATGATGTTAGAGATAGTATTAAATACTTGCTATGAGCGTATAGAACGCCTTTTCGAGTATTTAGCAATTAAGGGTACAGAATATCCAATAACAGATATTAAAATTGTTGCTAAACCTTGTATTCCGCAGGATGTAACAGCAACAATTAACGCCCTTAATTCTCTTGGAATTGGTAAAAATATTTCGCTTGAAACATCGCTTTCACAGATTCCGTTTATCGAAAATCCGGCACAAGAGATTGAAAAAATAAAGGCTGAAATTGCAGCCAATGAGCAAATCAATCTTGATAAATTGGCTGATGAAGGGTTGACGGACATTGAATGAATTTGTTGATATTTTTGCAAAGGAAAACAAAACAAAGCAAAAGCAAATAAATAAACTCTTAAAGAAATACAAAAGTAAACAAGATGCCGTAAATGAACATATTGCCGCCGTTATCGTTGACTATCTCAATGATGATGGTTTTATTATTTTATCCCCTGATTTTGAAATTGCTGTTAAAGATGCTATTACATATGAATTAGCAGACTTGCCAAAAGAAGAACAAAAGTTTATTGCTGATTTACTTGATGAAGCATATAAATCAACAGCAAAAGAAACAGCAAAGGCAATAGGAATAAAAGGCAGTTATAACCTTGTAAGGAAAGAAATGATTGATGCTGCTATTAACAAGGTTATTGACGGCAAGAATTTTTCTGATAGAGTATGGGCAAATACAAATAAATTAGCAAATCGCATTTATGATGATGTTATTGAATGCGTAAGGACAGGCAAAAGACCAAATCATATAATTAGTGAAATTAAGCGTGATTTTGGCAGCTCTGCATATGAGGCAAAAAGGCTGGTTAATACAGAGCTTGCAAGGGTGGTTAATTCCGCACAATTAGAAATTTACCAAAATTCCGATGATGTTAATAAAATAATGTGGACTGCAACGCTTGAGGCGAATACTTGTGATTATTGCGCTGATTTAGACGGCAAAATTTTTGATAAATGGAATGTGCCAGATTTACCGGCGCATCCGTCTTGCCGCTGTTGTTTAGTGCCGGTTGTTGACGGTTGGAAACCTACACAAAGGGCGGATAATTCCACAAAAACAAATATTGATTATTTAGATTACAATACTTGGAATAAAACACTTTAATATTGTTTCAATGCTCTATTGGCTGTTTGCTGATAGGGCATTTTTACATATACAAAATCATTGAAATTTTAATTGCACTTTGCGGATTGGAAAATACACAAAGGGCAGAAAGGATTACAAAATGACATTTGATGAATTACTTAACGAAATGAAAGCATTTGAAGGAACTGATGAATATAAAAACTATATCGCCGGTTTTATTACAGACGATAGCGTTAAAGAATATTTAGGTACTGAAAATGGCAAGAAACTTTTACAGCCTCAATTAGATTCTTATTTTAACAAGGGGCTTGAAACCTGGAAAACAAATAATCTTTCAAAATTGGTTGATGAGGAACACAAGAAGCGTTACCCCGATGCCGACCCGAAAGATACAGAACTTGCAGCGGTTAAGGCTGAATTAGAAAAAATGAAAGCTGAAAACCTCCGCAAAGATTTAACAAACAAGGCTTTGACTCTCGCCAATGAAAAGGGCTTGCCCGTTGATTTAATTGATTTCTTTATTGGCTCGGACGAAAAGACTACAACTGCAAACATTGAAAAATTTAACAAGGTGTTTGCAAGCTCGGTTAGTGCTGCTGTTGATACACGCTTAAAAGATAGTAATTATGCACCCCCTGATGGTGCTGATACTGATGTAATGGATGGTGTGACCGCAGCATTCAAAAATCTTAATCCAACATTAAATATTAAATAATTTTACGAAAGGTTGATTATATAATGACAAATATTGAAAAATCTACAAGATATTCAGCCCTTGTTGATGCAAAGGCTCGTGATGCTATCGTATTGAAAGATGGCGTAATTTTTAATAATAGATATGAAGGCTCTGCAAAGGCTGGAGCTGTTAAGGTTCGTAAGACTGGTGCTGCTACTGTGCAGGATTACGGCGCAGAAGGTGCAACCCTCACAAATGGTACATCAGAATGGATTACCGTTACTATTGATAAGGACAAAGCAGTTAATGAAAAGATTGATAATTTTGATGGCGCTGCTATTCCTGATGGCGTAATTGCTGACCGCCTTGATGCTGCTGGTTATGGTATGGCTCTTGCTCTTGATGAAGATGGTGCAGCAGAGCTTGTAAATGGTGGTACAACTCTTGAAGGCAAAACTGCTTTGACAAAAACTAACGTTTATGAAACTGCTGTTGATACCGGCAAAGCACTTTCAAAGGCTGGTATTCCTAATGATGGCAGACGTTATATGCTCGTAACTCCTGATACATATGCTTTAATGCTTAAATCACCTGAATTTATCAAGGCATCGGCTTTGGGTGATGCTGTTATTCAGACCGGCGCAATCGGTAAGATTGCCGGATTCCTTGTATTTGAGTGCAATCATCTTGGCACAAAGACTATTGATGATACAACATATGATGTTGAATTTGTTGCAGGTCATCCGGATTATGCAACTCGTGTTAATGAATGGGCTGTTGATGTTCACGTTCAGGATTTAAGCGGAAGCGGCACATATATTGGTGAATCTGCTGTTCAGGGCAGAAAGATTTATGCACACAAGGTAACAAATGAAAATGCTATTCTTGTAAAGACAAAGGCACAGGCATAATCTTAATAATCATTAAAAAATAGGGATAGCCACAAAAAGGCTATCCCTTATTACGATTGGAGGATTGCTTAAATGACTATTGCAGATTTGCAAGAAAAGTATTCAAGCGAATTGGAATACATTGAATCTGTTATGCTTGGTAATTCCGATTTTTCGCCGGATGTAAATATACTACTTGCAAGCATTGACAGAGCATATACAGCAATTCGCAATTATTTACATCTTGAGGCTGATGAAGATTTAACGCCTTATTTTGTCGCTGCTACTACTCTTGCTATTGTTTATTACACAAATAGCGTTGCAGTTAATGGAAAAGCAGCAGGAACACGCACGGTAACACAAAAATCACAAGGCAGCCGAAGCATTACATATGGTTCAGCAAATATTGAACTTGATGCACAAGGTTTAACGGCGGATGTTAAAGCACTATTGCCAAAACCTAAATTAAGGGTTTTTTAATAAGGCGGTGTAGCAATGAATGATTATAAAGATTGGTACACAAAAACCATAACATTAAAAACATTTGCTGAAGGTGAAATGTTACACGGTGTATATGTTAAAGGCAAAGAAATCTTAAAAGATATTTTGTGCGATGTTCAGCCTACCAATTACAAACAATTTTATTCCGAATATGGTTATTCTATTGATTCAGAATATACCGTTTTTTGTGATGTTGATACAGACTTAAAAGCCGGTGAAACCGTAATTTACAATAATAATGATTATTCGATTGAAAAATTAGTTGATTGGGATGATTACTATATTTTGTATTTGAAAGCGGTGCAATAATGGCTAAAAATAATTTTAATAATTTCTCATCAGAAATGGAAAAAGTTTTATCAGCGGCCGAAAAAGGGATGCAAAAGGTAGTTACACAGTTGCAAGCAGACACAGAATTATTAACACACGTTGATTCAGGTGCTTTGCGCCGTAGCTGGACTAATAAAACCGAAAGAGACGGAAACGGCAATATTTATGGTGCTGTTGGCTCTAATCTTGAATATGCCGTTTATGAAGATAACAAAGAAGGTCACGAAAATTTAAGCAAGGCAGTTAATGACAATGCAACAAATTACTTAAATGATGTAATGACCGAAATTAAAAATAACATAGGAGGATAGCTTATGGATTTTGAAGAATTAAGGGCGTATATTGCCAATGCTGACATTGTGCCAAAAGCAAAATTAACAACCGATAAACGCAAAAAATTTGATGCTATCTTTCTTTGCAATAAACCAAAAGAAATTGAAGCGGATAATTTTATTGTTTACTCTTTCAATGAATTAAACGGCGGTAAAACCATTCGTCAATTTTTAATCACTTTGAAAGTATGCGGAAATGATATTACATCCGTTATCAACTTGAAAGATAGTTTAATTCAATTACTTAATTTCTATGACCGCCCTTGTGAAATTACAAGATATTCTAAACTTGTTTTTTCAAATGAAGGCGGCATTTTTTATGATACAAACACTGAAAAATACATTGATAATTTGTATTTTGAGTGTAAATTACTTTGATGAAAGGAATGAACTACATAATGCAAATTCTTAACACTGATAAGAAATCCGTTTTAATGGGCAGTGGTTATTTATATGCTGTTGAGTCAAAAGATTTTGATGCTGCAAATTATGACGTTAATGATATGGTTGAAATCGGCTATATTCAGGAAAATGCTGTTTTGCGTAGAACAACAGAAGCAAAAGAAATCACATCAGCTAATTATGGTACTGTTGCTGTATTAAATGGTGCATATACAAATGAATTTGAAACCGGCATTATTTCTTATGATGCAGAAAATGTTTCAAGATTTTTGACTGGTTCACAGGTTACAACTGTTGATGGAAATATCAAAAGAACATATTTTTGTGAGAGCGACAAGCACCCTACTATTTCATTGATTTTCAAGGGAATTGATGAAGATACACAGGATGAATTTATTGTTGTTATGCCTCGTGCTGTTTGGGTTGGTGATTATGAACTTGATTTTAATAATGATAATCCTATTTCATTAAATTACTTGTTTAAGTTACTTAATAGCAAACTTCCTAATGGCAAAAACGGTGCTTTTTTCATTGATGAAAAGAGCGCAGATGCAACGGTTGAAACTGAATAATTGATTATATGTTTGTATGGGTGACATTGAAATATATGCACCCATACTGTTTATTACTAAATGATTTATAAATTGTTTAGGCTATTGCTGTTTTGGCAATAGTTTTTTGATTGAAATTTGAAGATAGGCGGAGGCTTAAAAATAATGGGTTATAATTACAATAGAAATAATAATTACAGATATAACAATAAGAATAACGGGTATAACAGAAATTACAATAACAATTACAGACCGCAGAATAATAGACCCGAAAATATAGGATTTGATGCAACTGTTTATAAGAAACAGGATATTCCCATTAAAGATTTGAACGGCAAAATTTATCATATTAGCGGCAATTTTTCAACTGCTTTTTCAGCCGATATTATTAAAACATTTGAACAAGCACAAAAATTAACCGATAAGGAAAAGGCGGTTGATAATTTCCCTGAAATTTTTGCATTACTTAAAAATTGGTGCTTATCATTGATTAGTCTTAATACTGATGGTTATGAATGCACAATGGCGGATGTTGAATCCGGCTTTAATGATATTCACGTTCTTCAAGGTTTAGTAAATTATATTGCAAATATGATTGTTTTAACTCCGGAGGAATTAAAGAATAATGGCAATAGCAGATAAGAAAGCATTTATTGACCATACCATTAAAATAAAAATTGATTTAACAACAGGTGGGAATAAGACATTTCTTATTCCCCTTAATTTTTCGGTAAAGGTATATTTCAAGGTTATTTCATTACTTGATTTATTTGCTGAATCAAATAATGATTTTGCAAGACAAATTATGTTAGATGAAATAGTAACAGAAATATTGAAATTATCCGATAGTAATATAAATTTGCATTGGGTTAAAAACAACATTGATATTCAAACTAAATTAGATTTAATCGATGAAATTATAACAGCAATTAAAGCACTGACAAATGATGATTGCTTTGCTATTCCAGATATTGTAATTACTGATACAAACAATAGCAGAGAACGACAAAAGATAAAAGATGATATTGCACGATATAACAATATTCTTGAAGGAAAAGCCGATAAATATTTAATGGAAGATGTTGCAATATTGATGGCAAAAACGGCAAACAGCTATACAGAAATAATGAATTTGCCGATATTGGTTTATATGGATATGGTACGCACAATTATTGTAAATGAATTGCGTACAGACGATAATTACAATTTAGAATATTTGAAACAATTATATAAAAAGACTGATAATAAATTAAATAGCGGTACGCCCACAATAAAGCCAACTGCCGAAAGAAAAGGCGGTAATTTACAGGCTATAAAGGCATTTGCCGGAATGTAATATAAACCGCCTTAAATAAGGTGGTGTTTTTTTATGGCAATTACAGTTGCCAATTATCAGGCGGAATTAGGCTTTGATGCATCTGAATTTAAGAAGGGTATGTCTGATTCCGAAAAGGGTTATTCATCTTTTACAGGAAAGATGAAATCTTTAGGCGGTGGATTAGCAAAAGGATTAACCGCCGCTATTGGTGCAGTTACAACCGGTGTTACTGCACTTGTTGCAACAACAGCAGACGGAATTAAGAAAACTGCTGAATATGGCGATAATGTCGATAAAATGTCACAAAAAATAGGCATAAGCAAACAAGCCTATCAAGAATGGGATTTTATTTTACAGCATTGCGGCGCTAATGTTGATGGCTTGCAAGCATCAATGAAAACATTATCAAATAAGGCACAAGATGGCAGTGATTCATTTGCTAAATTAGGAATCTCGATGGATGACGTTGCCTCAATGTCAACAGAAGATTTATTTTCATCTGTTGTTTCCGGCTTGCAAAATATGGAGGAAGGCACAGAAAGAACGGCGATAGCCTCTGAATTGCTCGGAAAGAGTGCAACGGAATTAGGAGCATTATTTAATACAACGGCAGAAGATACGGAAGCTATGCGCCAACAGGTACACGATTTAGGCGGTGTAATGTCTGATGATGCCGTTTCTGCTGCTGCAACATTTCAAGATAGTTTGCAAAATTTACAAACTGCAATTAGCGGTTTAAGTCGTGGAGCATTGGCAGAATTTTTACCATCTGTAACAAGTATTATGGATGGACTAACAATGATATTTTCCGGTGACTCCGGCGGCATTGCGCTTATCAATCAGGGTATTTCTGGTTTTATAACCAATCTTTCAAATATTATTCCTCAAATACTCGAAATAGGCTCAAACATTATATTAACGCTTATGGGTGCGATAACTCAAAATTTACCGTCACTTATACAAGGTGCAACGGGAATTATTATGACGTTGGTTAATGGCATTATTGAATTATTGCCATCAATCGCAACGGCTGCAATTCAAATTATTACAACGATTGCACAAGGTATAGCCGATAATATACCAACTCTTGTAACAACTGTTGTTGATGTTTTATTGCAAATCGTTCAAACATTACTTGATAATTTACCGGTGTTATTAGATGCTGTTTTACAAATCATTTTAGGACTTGTTCAAGGCATTTTAGATGCTATCCCGATTATCATTGAAGCATTACCACAGGTTATAAGCTCAATTATTGATTTTTTAATCGGTGCTATTCCACAGATTATTGATGCTGGTATTAAGTTATTAACTTCACTTGTTCAGGCTTTACCACAAATAATCAATGCTATTGTAGCAGCTATCCCACAAATTATAGATAGTTTAATTACTGCTATTATTGGCAGTATTCCGCAAATTGTGCAAGCTGGAATAGATTTGTTGGTATCATTGATTCAGAATTTGCCAACTATTATAAAAACTATTTTGAAAGCAATACCACAAATCATTACAAGCCTTGTTAATGCAATCGCAAACAATATACCGGCTATCATTCAAGCTGGTGTTGAATTGCTTGTTTCTCTTGTAAAGAACTTGCCGAAAATCATTGTTGAAGTTGTAAAGGCAATTCCACAAATTATAACAAGCCTTGTATCAGCAATTATAAAAGGTGTGCCACAAATTGCAAATGCCGGCTTAAACCTTGTTAAAGGCTTATTTAACGGTATTTCTAATGCTGTTGGCTGGTTATATGGTAAATTGAAAGGCTGGGTTAGCTCTGTATTAAGCTATATTAAGGGCTTATTTGGTATTCATTCACCGTCAAAAGAAACAGCCGTATTCGGTAAATATATTGCTGAAGGTTTGGGTGTTGGTATTGAAGATAATGCCGATGCCGCAAATGCTGCGTCTGAAAAATTATCAGAAAATGTATTAAATACATTTGAAGATATGGCAAGTGATATAACCAATATTGAAAATGGTTTGCTTGATGATGTTAATGTTTCAGCAAGAAAGAAAGTTATATTATCGGCGGTATATGATAATGCTGCTTTGAATGGCTCTATTTCAAATAGTGTTGCTATTAGTGGAAATACCTTAACCAATGGATTATCAAGCCTATTTGATAGCTTTATCGGCAAAACTGAAACAATGTTAAATAAACTTATTGATTCTGTTTCTGTCGGCTCTACTAATGGTGTTAGTACATCTAATATTTCAACCGTAATAAATATGGGTGATATTTCGGTTAGTGGTGTAATTGATAAAGGTGCAGCAGAGCAGGTAAACGACATTGCAAAGAAACAGGCAGAGGATGTCAAAAACTATGTTGTTGAATCTGAAAAACATACATATTCAAGAGTTATGGAAAAAGCCAAAAAAGATAAAAATTTTGAATCAATGATACAAGATATGACTTTTGGCAATGCAACCGGTAAAAGCTCTTTGACAAAAAACAAATACAAATATTAAGAAGGGAGGATATAGAAATTGTATGCTATTGATTTTGAATATGACGGTCAATATTTAAGTGATTACGGTTTTATTATTTGTAATATTGCATCGTCTGAAGGTAAGTCTATTGTTAATAGCGGTTCAAAGATTACATTTAATAAAACGCCTATAAACGGCGGTAAATATCATTCTTTGAATAGTGTTAAATATGATGAATGCTATACCGTAACATTTGAAATTTGCAAAGATATTAGGGTTTATGACGATTTAGAAATTACCGAAGAAGAATATAGAGATTTAATCAGATGGTTAAATCGTAAACAGTTTTTACCTTTTCATTTTGATGATGAGAATGAAACTATCTTTTTTGAATCGTCTTTTCAAGTTGATAAAATCTTTTTAAGCGGCAAATTTTGTGGACTTCAATTAACTATGGAAACTAATAGCCCATTCGGTTATGGTTGTGAACAAGTTGCAAAATGGCGTGTTGTAGAAAATGGAAAACCATATATTTTAGCTGATTACAATGACGAAATCGGCACTACATATCCGGATGTAAAAATAAAATGCAATCGTGCTGGCAATTTAGAAATTTACAATGAAACTACAAATTGCAGAACTATTGTAAATAATTGCAAATTAGATGAAACTATTACTTTTAATGGTTTAACTCGATTGATTGAAACCGACAATGAAAACCACAGAAAAACGCTTTATAATGATTTTAATTTTCAATTTCTGAATATTGCAAATAGCTTTGAAAATCGCTTAAATAAAATTTCTGTTTCCTTGCCTTGTGAAATAGAAATCAGATACAAACCAATAATTAAATAATATGGGCATATCTTTTTTTTGATATGCTCATTTTTAATATAAGAAAGGAATAATAATTACATATGGAATTAAGAAATGATATTGTTTTATATACCGTTATGGAAGTATCAAAAATTTTAAGAATCGGAAAAAATAGAGTATATGAGCTTATAGAACTTGATTTACTCCCTGCACTTAATTTAGGCGGCTTAAAAGTACGCAAAGAATCGTTAGAAAAATTCCTTGCAGATTATGAAGGGTATGATTTATCCGATTTAATGAATATTAAAAGACTTTCATTGAAAGCCGAAATTGCTTGATTTTATAGCGTTAATATGATATTATAATATTGTATTAGCGCTTATTTTTTTTGCGTGTTAATATCATAAAATGGTTTTGTTCCGGTTATAACACACTTTTTATGTCTGCATTATGTCTGCATTCGTGGGAAAATTTCAAGAGATTTACAAAGACTTAAAAAGACAATAAAAGATTTACAATGCGTGTAAATGGCTTAAAATAAGGCTTTTTAAGACTTTTTAGAGACTAAAAAAGACGGAAAAAGATATATCATTGTAGAGGGTAACAACCCCATGGTCGGCGCTACCGTTGCCTGCGCAGTTGCTATCGAAGAAGCTTGCAAATAATCGGGTTATAAATTTAATACCAAATAATCAAAGGTTGTGTAATCCGGAAAGACTGCACAACCTTTTTTCGTGTTTCATTTTACTTTTATTGACAAATATTTTATTGTATTATATAATAACCGAGTTATATTTTATTAAATATGTTTATTTTTGAAAGAAGGCAAATTTTATGGCAAAGGTACTTATTGAAACATCCGCACGTCACGTTCACGTGTCAAGAGCGGATCTTGATACTCTTTTCGGTGAGGGTTATGAACTTACACCTAAGAAAGACCTTTCACAGCCCGGTCAGTTCGCTTGTGAAGAAAGAGTGGCGGTTATCGGTGCAAAGGGTCAGTTCCCCGCGGTTTCCATTCTCGGACCCGTAAGGGCTTCCTCTCAGGTTGAAATTTCCGCTTCCGATGCACGTTCAATCGGTGTTGTTGCTCCCGTAAGAGAAAGCGGCGATATTGCAGGCAGCGGTTCTTGCAAACTCGTCGGTCCCAAGGGTGAGGTTGAACTTAAGGAAGGCGTTATTGTTGCTAAAAGACATATTCACCTTACTCCCGATGTTGCGGCGGAATTCGGTGTTGAAGATAAAGAAATCGTAGGCGTAAAGGTTGAGTCCGACGGACGTTCACTTATTTTCGGCGACGTTGTTTGCCGTGTGCATCCAAACTTTGCTCCCGCAATGCATATCGACACTGACGAAAGCAACGCGGCTTTCGCAACTCCCGGTATGATGGGTGAAATCGTTAAGTTATGATTAAATTTTGAATCTTGTTTGTATAAAAAAACAACTGTAAGAACCTCGGTTTTTACAGTTGCTTTTTATTAGTTATCTTTATCTTTTTCCAAAATCTTCTTGATTATTTCGTCGTTGTCGTCCTTGTGGGCACGGTAATAAAGGACAAGTCTCGCTTCGTCCCAGGAAAGATCAGACATTTTGAGTGTGGTTTCATCCACATCTTCAAAGGTGATGTCGTTATTCTCGCTTTGAATAGTAAGTCGGGGAGTGTAACCGTAGAATTCGTTGACAGTAACCTTATACAAACGGGTGAGTTGAGTAATAATATCAATTGTAGGGATTGATTTGTTGTTTTCAAAATCCCTGTATTCCTCCTCGGTAATGCCGAGAATCTCCGATACAAGTTTGCAATCCAGTTTATTATACTCGCGGAATTGTTTGAGCCTGTTACAAAGCACTTTTCCCACCTCGTTTTATCAGAATTTATTACATATTAACATATGATTCGACAAAAATCAACAAAGTATTACATATCATTCTCTATATTAAATATCATTCTCAATTATACTGTTCTTAAATGTGGTAAAAAGAAACAATCGGGCATGCAAAAAGGCGGTCTGTTTGAAACAGACCGCCTAAAGAATTCGGTTAGATTATTCCAACCCCAAAAGCCAATTAACGGAAACTCCTAAAACTTCGGACAAAGCAATAAGCTCCGTGTCACACACCGAACGGATTTGACCCTCTAACTTTGAAAGTCCTGATGCATTGAGATCGACTCCGCGAATCTGCAGTTGGGTTAACAGGTCCTTTTGCTTCATTCCGATTTCCTTGCGTCTTTCCTCGACCTTGGAACCACAGATGTTGCGGGTGCCGACAGGTTGTTTTCTGACTCTCATATCGGAACCCCTTTCTTTCGTTTTTTTTATGATATCATAAAAAAATTTTTATTTCAACAGTGAAAATGTAAACGGAACTTTAATTAAATAAAAATGTTTGCTATAATTGGGATAATGTGATAAAATATATTCTGTAATATAACGATTGTTAGTGTATTGAACGGAGGTATTATATGAACACGGATACCGCTTTTTTTGCCGACTATAACTGCCTTACCACAGCGGAGGGCTTGCTTTCCTCAAATATGGAAAATGTTTTTGTAACATACGATATGTTTTTCAGAGATATTCCCGATAAAGGCGGATTTGTGGTTATGTCGGGACTTCATCAGTTGATTAAAAAACTTTCCGGAATTTCCTTCGGTAGCGAGGAGTTGAAAAAACTTCAGGAAATGGGCTTTTCGCAAAAACTGATTGATTATTTAAAGAACTTTAAGTTTTCCTGTGACGTTTACGCAATGCCCGAGGGGACGCCCGTTTTCCCCAATGAACCCATTGTAAAGGTTCAGGGACCCGCTTTGCAGGCACAACTTATTGAAACACTTTTGCTCAATACCGTAAATCACGAAACCCTTATTGCAACAAAGGCAAACAGAGTGGTAAGAGCCGCGTCGGGAAGAAAGGTCTTTGAATCGGGAGCAAGACGGGCACACGGTTTTGATGCCGCAGTTGACGGCGCAAGAGCCGCTTATGTTGGGGGAGTCAATGCCACAACGCTCTATCCCGCATCCGAAAAATACGGAATACCCCTTTTTACAATGATGGGACACGGTTGGGTGCAACTTTTCGACAGCGAGTTGGAGGCATTTAAGGCATATCTTGAAGAACATGGGGAATACGGTGTTCTTCTTGTCGATACTTACGATACTTTGGACAGCGGTGTAAAAAATGCGGTTGAGGCTTTTAATACAGTCCTTGTTCCCAAAGGACTAAGACCTGCGGGAATAATAATAGACAGCGGCGATATGACCTACCTTTCCAAACGCGCAAGACGTATTCTCGATGAAGCGGGTTTTCCTGATTGCGATATATACGTTTCCAATTCCCTGGACGAAGTTCTCATAAAAGATATGTTGAATCAGGGCGCAAAAATAGACGGCTTCATTGTGGGTGAAAAACTTCTGACCTCCGCATCCTCGCCCGTCCTTGACGGTGTGTATAAACTTTCCGAAACCGAAAAGAACGGAGTGAAAACCCCCGCAATAATGGTCAGCAACAATGTCAGCAAGATTACAACCCCTTGCTCCAAAAGGGTTTGGCGCCTTTTCGATATGGAAAGCGGCAAAGCCATTGCCGATGTGATGACTCTTGACAGTGAAAGCATCGGGGATGAGAGAACTTATTCTCTGTTTGATCCCGATTTCACTTGGAAAAGGAAAACCGTTGATAATTTCGTAGCCCGGGAAATGCTTGTGGAAGTGTTCCGCAAGGGCGAGTGCGTGTATGATATTCCGTCTCTTGAGGATGTCAGAGCCTATTGCAACGAACAGGTTTCAACCCTTTGGGAAGAGGTTGCAAGATTTGAAAATCCCCATAAATACTATGTTGACTTCTCGGGTAAACTTTGGGGTGTGAAACAGTCCCTTATTGAAAAAATTACGCGTTGCTCCGAAGGGGAGGAAGTGTAATGCCTGAAAAATATAAACTTGGGTTGACGAGAAACCGACTTTTTGAGTTTGATAATTGCGTCAGTTTTTTAGGCGAAGCACGGGAAAAATTTGATTATGACAGATGTATAAAAGCCCTGAAAACCCTTTGTCTTAAAGAACCCCTACTGTGTTGCGGTGCGGAACTTTGTGAAAACGGTGATGCCTATATTGTTGAGGGAAAGAATGAAATTGACTTTGAGTTCTTTCAAGGGGATTTGGGCGAGTATGTCCGAAAAAAAGAACGTGAGGGCTTTGATTTTTCAAAACCCCTTTTCTCCTTAGCCGTAATAAACGGAAATGTTTTGGGCGTTTTTGCTCATACGCTTGTTGCCGATGTTCGTTCTCTAATATATATCGCAGGGGCTTTTATGGATATTTACGAAAGCGGAAGCCTCTCCGTTGTACCCTCGGAAATTAAGGTCATTTCGGAAACATCCCAACTGCCCTCCGGTGTCTTTTCCGTGGTTATCGACAGATTGTCCTCCGGTCTTGAGATGGGTTGGCAGAAGAATGAAAAAATCTTTTCTGTCCACGATTACATAGGCGCACGGGAAAAGTATCTGTCCAAAAAGAAAGAGACAAAAACCCTTGTAATTGATATTGACTCACAAACTCTTTTTGCTCTCAAAGACTTTGCCGCAAGGGAAAAGGTTGATGTGTCATCCCTGGTGGCTTTTGCTTTCCACGAGAGCCTGACGAAAAAATTGGGCGGAAGAAAGAAGTTTAAAAAACTCAATATTCACGTAAATGAAAGGGCTTTTCTTGAGGGCTTTGAAAAAGCGTATATGGGTGCTTTCAACGGAGTGATAACCGTTTCAAAGAAAAAAGATAAAGAATTGCCCAATACCGTTCAAAATAACGGTGTCAGTTTTCATAAGAACATTTATAAAAACTTCACAAGTGTTTTCAAAGTTTTTTACAACGAATTTCTGCTCATGCGTGTTCCCGGTAGCTATTGCGATTCCCAGTATATGTATTGCGCAGGGGTGTTTCCCCGCAAATGCTCCAAAAAACTCGCAAAAACATACGGTTGCGCCAATGAAGTGGCGGGTGAGTTTTGCTCCTGCAATCTGAATCAGGATTTTTGGTCAAATCAAAAGGCGTTCAAAGAGGTTTACGTGCAGGAACCGTTGAAAATGCGGTCGGCTACAATGATTACCTTTGTTGAAAAAGGCGATTCGGGTAAGGTGTATTTTACATATAAGGAAGAAAGAGTGCCCCATGAGGCGGCGCGAAGCATCACCCAAAAGGCAGTTGAATTGTTAAAAACATTCAAATAAAATTCAGTATAGGAAAAAAGAGCGATTTCAAGCATTTTTTGGCTTGGAATTGCTCTTTTTTTGTGAAAAAACTATTGACAATGTGGACACGATTTTCTATAATAGTGGTACAAAGTGTCCTAAATAGGGTCAAAGTGTCTCGATTTTATAGGCAAAAATCATTTTGAAAGGAGAAATGGCTTGTGTTCTGCGGACAGTTTAATCATACACTTGATGATAAAAACCGTTTTAAAGTCCCTGCGTCTCTCCGTAACAAAATGGGTGTTGAAGCCTATATAATCAAATCTCCCGACCCCGGTACAAAATGCTTGTATATGTATTCTGAAGAAGGCTGGAACGAACTTTACGAACAGTTCACCAAGGGCGACCAACACGACGAAACAACAAGACGTGTTTCAAGAAAAATCCTTTCCGGTGTTGTATATGGTGAAATTGACAAGGGCGGCAGACTTACTCTCAACGCCGCTCTCAAAGAATTCGCGGGCATAGAAAACGATATTTGTATTGTGGGTAACACAAGACATATTGAACTTTGGTCACCTGAAGAGTGGGAGAAGGAAATGTCAATTCTCGATGTTACTCCTACCGCGTCGCTTAATATTGACTTTTAACGGCTATGGATTTTAAACATATTTCGGTTCTCCTTGAAGAATCGGTGAATGCGCTGAATGTAAAACCCAACGGAATATACGTTGATTGCACCGCAGGGGGTGGGGGTCACTCCGCCGAGGTTTTAAAGCATTTGGGTGAGGACGGAAGAATGGTTCTTATAGACCGTGACCCCGATGCTGTCGAAACCGTAACAAACAGGTTTAGGAACGATAAAAGAGTCACCGTTGTTCACAGTAATTATTCGGAAATAAAAAAAGTTCTCGGCGCTTTGAATATAAGCGGAGTTGACGGTATAATTGCCGATTTGGGTGTCAGCAGTCATCAACTTGACACTGCCGAAAGAGGTTTTTCTTTCCACTATGACGCTCCCCTTGATATGAGAATGAGTCAGCAGGGGACTACGGCAGAGGAAATCGTGAACACCTATTCTCAAAAAGAGTTGTTCAATGTAATAAGTAAGTATGGAGAGGAAAAGTTTGCAAACTCCGTTGCTTCTGCTATCGTAAGGGAGAGAGAAAAGAGCCCTATTGAAACAACCCTTCAACTTGCGGAAATTGTGTCGAATGCAATTCCTGCAAAGTTTAGAAGAAACGGGCACCCCGCAAGAAAGACTTTTCAAGCAATAAGAATAGAGGTTAATGCAGAATTAACCGTTTTGGAAAACACCTTACCCGATATGTTTGAGTGCCTTAACAAAGGCGGTGTTTTAGCCATAATCACATTTCATTCTTTGGAGGACAGAATAGTCAAGGATTATTTCAGGACTTTGAAAGAGGGATGCACCTGTCCCAAGGATTTTCCTGTTTGTGTTTGCGGAAAAACTCCCAAAGCCATTGTGAAATCTTCGGGAGTTAAGGCGACCGGCAAAGAGGTGGGCGAAAACAACAGAAGCCGTAGCGCAAAGCTGAGAACGGCAGTTAAATTATAATGTAATAGTCTTAGGATGTAAAAAAACAGGAGGAAGCAACATGGCAACATACAGAAGCTCGTCGGCATACGATTTGTCGCTTTTCGAGCCGCAAGTAATAGAACAGCCGGGCAGGGTACGTCAACCCGAAAAAAAACAGCCCGTCAAAACGGCGCCACCCAAAACTCGCAACAAGATAAGTACCGTTGTTGAGAAAAACGGAATGAGCCAGACCGTTGAGAGAAAAGCCGCGTCTGTTAAAGTGAATAAACTTGCAAAACAGCTTAT
This sequence comes from Acutalibacteraceae bacterium, assembly GCA_051892415.1. Classification (GTDB taxonomy): domain Bacteria; phylum Bacillota; class Clostridia; order Oscillospirales; family Acutalibacteraceae; genus DTU089. Next base: position 86,500 of record JBJFGF010000031.1, read on the forward strand.
GGTATGCTTTGCGGTGATTTGTCTCAGTTTTTTCGGTTTGCTTGTAATGAATTCCCGGATCAACGCACTTGATAAACAGATTTCCTCAATAGAGAGCAATATTGATATTCAAGAAGGCGAGGCCGTTAGGCTTAACGCTGAACTCAGCAGCAAAATCTCCTCCGATAAAATAGATAATTATGCAGAAAACGTGCTCGGTATGGTAAAAGCTGAAAGTTATCAGATAAGCTATATTGATCTTTCCGAGGGCGACGAAATAGTTGTGTCCGGTGACAAAACCGTTGACGGAGCCGACGATTTTTCAAAGAAAATAAAACAACTGTTTGCATATATTTTCTAAATAAAAATATGTATTTATGGGAGTTGAGTGCACTCGACTCTCATTTTGTACTTTTTTGGTAGGTTATAATTATGATGCGTGTAAACAAAAAATTGAAAAACAGAACCGCTGTTGCGGTAGCTGTTTTGTTAATACTGTTCTTCGGTACGGACATTTTGCGGCTTGCGTATTTTCAGATTTTTAATTCCGACGAGTATAAGGTTCTTGCGGAATCGGGTCAGTTAAGCGATACGGAAATACCTGCTGACAGGGGCGTAATATATGACTGTAATATGGAAGTACTTGCGGAGAGCGCTTCTGCCTGGCTTGTGTATGTAAACCCCTCGAAAATAGAGGATGATGAGCAAAGAACCCTGATTTCAAAAGGCCTTGCAAAGATTCTTGATGATGATAGCCTGACGTGGAAAGATATTTACGGAAAAATCGGAAACAAAAAATACGGATATGTTAAAATTAAGGGCAAAATTGAGTACGAAACAAAAACAAAAATCCAGGAATTTGTAAATGAAAACGATTTGTATGCGATTGTTTGTATTGACCCGGATGTTAAGAGATATTATCCCCACGGAAACTTTGCTTCAACGGTAATCGGGATGACCAATGTTGACTCGGACGGCAGAGTGGGTATAGAACTCGAATATAACGATGTTCTGACCGGTGTTCCCGGCAGAATAATTACCGCCCGTGACGGACACAGCGACTTAATGTCAACAAATTACGAAACAAAGTTCGACGCGGAGCAGGGAACAAGCCTTGTTCTTTCCATAGATAAGACAATTCAGTACTATCTTGAAAAAGGACTTTCCCAAGCGGTTGTTGACAATGATGCCACTTCCGCATACGGCATTGTTATGGATGTAAATACAGGTGCTGTTCTTGCAATGGCAACAATGCCCGACTATGATTTGAATAATCCGGCGGTTATTACCGATGAAGAGGTTCTTAAAGAACTCAGCAAAATTGAAGATAGTGAAGAATATGCCCAAGCCTATAACGAAAAGGTGTATTTAATGTGGAGAAATAAGGCCGTAAGCGACACCTATGAGCCCGGTTCCGTATTTAAAATTTTTACTGCGGCGGCAGGTCTTGAAGAGGGTGTTGTAACTCCCGATACCACCTATAACTGTACCGGTGCAATCAGGGTTGCGGATAATACAATTCACTGTCATCGCCGCGAAGGTCACGGGTTGCAGACCGTAACAGAAGGTCTTGTTAATTCCTGTAACCCCTTCTATATAACGATCGGTCAAAAATTGGGAACGGAAAAGTTCTATAAATATTTTGAAGCCTTTGGATTCACGGAGAATACCGGAATAGACTTACCTGCAGAAGCCACCCCCGTAGGCGGCGTTACCTATCATAAAAAAGAAGATATGGGAATATCCCAACTTTCTTCAAGTGCTTTCGGTCAAACTTTCCAGGTAAGTGCAATTCAAATGATTACCGCAGTTTCCGCCATTGCAAACGGCGGAAAGCTTATGGAACCCTATGTAGTTGCAAAACAGATAGACCAGGAGGGAAACACGGTTTACGAAAAAACCCCTACTGTTAAAAGACAGGTTGTTTCCGAAAGCACTGCGAACACAGTCCTTGAAATGATGGAAAAGGTTGTTGACGGCGGTACGGGTCGAAATGCATACATTCCGGGATACCGTGTTGCAGGTAAAACGGGTACATCCGAAAAACTTACCGTTGACGGCGAGTACATTGCTTCCTTTGTGGGCTGTGCGCCGGCGGATGACCCCCAGATTGCAGTTCTTATAATCATTGACGAGCCACAGGGCTATAACCACGGCGGCGGCGCCATTGCGGCGCCCGTTGCAGGTGTGGTAATTGAGCAGACCCTGAAATATATGAATGTTGAGCCTGTCTATTCGGACGAGGAATTGGCAAAACTCAACGCAACAACTCCCGATGTAAACGGTATGAGCGTCGTCGCCGCGAAAGAATCCCTTTCAAAGCAGAACTTCAGCGCGAGGGTTGTGGGCAATGGGGATAAGGTTGTTTCCCAGTACCCCGCAAAAGGTCAGAGTATTCCCGTTGAAGGTGTTGTTGTTCTCTATACGGAAACGGGTAATGTTGAAACAACTTCAACCGTTCCCGACCTTACGGGCTTGAGTATCAGTGAAGCAAATAAACGTGCCGTAAATTCCGGCTACAACATCAAAATATCCGGTGCATATAACGACAGCGAGGTTGTTTCCTATCGTCAAAGTGTTGAAAAAGGCACCAAAGCGGAATTGGGATCAACAATAACAGTATATTTTAAGGCCACCAGCGGCGTCCAAGACGACTGATTTCTTGATAAATTTGCGAACTTGTGCAATTTGTTCACACTCGTCGTACCCTTGTACGA
>JBJFGF010000031.1:89295-137634 GCA_051892415.1 Acutalibacteraceae bacterium
GTACCCTTGTACGACTTCGGTTCACAAATTACCCAATTTCATCAAATTTATCTAAAAATCCCTTAAGATTGATGAATTTGCGAACTTGTGCAATTTGTTTATATGTACGGCTAAAGAATAAACTAATCTTAAAAGCAATAAAAATTTCGGAGGTATATTATGCTCCTTTCACAACTTTTAAAAGACATAAAGGTTCTCAACGACTTTGAAGACAGAGAAATAACGGATGTTACCGACAAAAGCGGTAATATTAAAGACGGATGTGCTTTTGTCTGTGTCAAGGGCGCCCGCTTTGACGGTCACAGCATTGCAGATCAGGTTTTAGCCCAAGGTGCAAAAGCCGTAATCGTAACGCGGGATTTGGGACTCAAAGAACAGATTATCGTTGAAAACTCTCGCGAAGCCTATGCGCTTATGTGCAAAAATCTCTTTTTGCGCAGTGCCGACAAGTTGAAAATCATCGGTATCACCGGTACCAACGGCAAAACTACCTCCGCTTTTGTTATTAAAGATATTCTCAAAGAATTGGGAGTTCAGAGCGGTCTTATCGGTACTGTCAAAAATATGGTGGGTGACAGAAGTTTCCATACAGAACTTACAACTCCCGACCCCTATGATATGCACTCTCTTTTCAAGGCAATGGTTGACGACGGTATTGAATACTGTGTGATGGAGACCTCCTCCCAGGCATTCCACCAAATGCGCCTTGCGGGTATTCATTTTACTGTGGGTGCCTTCACAAATCTCACCCAGGACCATCTTGATTACCACGGCACTCTTGAAGAATACAAAAAATGCAAAAAAACATTGTTCTATAACTGCGACACAGCAATTTTCAACAATGATGACGGTGCGTCCGCTTATATGAGAGATGGTATAACGGCTCAGACTGCGGATTATTCCGTAACGGAAGAATCTGATTACAAAGCGGAAAATGTCCAACTGTTTTCCGACAGAGTGGAATACGATTTAAAGGGAAACAGGGTTGTGTTCCATATTCCCGGCGGTTTTTCGGTTTATAATTCTCTCACGGCAATTTCCGTTGTTAATAAGTTGGGCTTCCCCCTTGAAGATGTTATTAGGGCGGCATATTCTGCAAAATCCGTCAGCGGACGAGTTGAACTTTTAAAGACAAACACGGATTTTAGCGTTATAATAGATTACGCTCACAGTCCCGACGGACTTGAAAAGGCAATCAAAGCCGTTCGCGGTTTCACAAAGGGCAGGGTTATCACTCTTTTCGGTTGCGGCGGTGACAGGGATAAAACGAAACGTCCCAAAATGGGGAAAATTGCTACTGAACTTTCCGATTTGGTTGTTGTCACAAGTGACAATCCGCGTACGGAAAACCCGGAAGAGATTATAAAAGATATTCTTGCGGGAATAGACAGCGATAAAGAAGTAATCACCGTTACCGACAGGAGCGAGGCAATCAGAAAGGCGCTCTCCATTGCTCAAAAGGATGACACAATTCTTCTTGCAGGCAAGGGGCACGAAACCTACCAGGTAATCGGAACGGAGCGTATTCATTATGACGAGCGTGAAATAGTGGCAGATATACTCAAATAACAGGTGGCTTTTTATGGAAAAAATTTCACTGAAAAAAATAGCGGAATGGTGTTCGGTTGAAACTGAACTTGAGGGCTTTGTTGAAAAAATCTCCACCGACAGCCGCGACATTGATTCAAACACTCTTTTTATAGCTTTAAAGGGTGAACGCTTTGATGCAAACGATTTTGTTGATGGCGTTCTCTCAAAGGGTGCAAAGGCAGTAGTTTGCTCTCGGTATGCGGGAGAGGACAAAAGGGTGTTTCTTGTTGAAGACACGGGGAAAGCACTCCTAAACATCGCCGCAGGGTACAGACAGGATTTTGATATTCCCTTTGTTGCCCTTACGGGAAGCGTGGGAAAAACCACAACAAAGGGTATGATTTATTCGGTTTTAAGCGAAAAATTCAACACCTTGAGAACCGAGGGCAATTTGAATAATGAAATCGGAGTCCCCAAAACCCTTTTCCGATTAGAAAAAACGCACCAAGCGGCAGTTATAGAAATGGGAATGAATCATTTCGGTGAAATATCCCGACTTTCAAAAACAGTGCGTCCCGATATCGGTGTTATAACCAATGTGGGAACTGCCCATATTGAAAATTTAGGCTCGCGTAACGGCATTTTGAAAGCAAAATCCGAAATCCTTGACGGTATGAAGCCCGGCTCCCCCCTTGTAATAAACGGGGACAGCGATATTTTAAATAAGATTTCCGCCGATGATTTCAAGGTTGTGCGTTTCGGTCTTGACGGCGGGGACATAACGGCACAAAACATAGATTCCACCCCTTTGGGAAGCAGTTTTACCGTTAAATATAAGGATGAAAACGCATACGCTTTTGTACCCTCCCAGGGAGTACATAATGTGTATAACGGTCTTTGCGCCATTGCGGTCGGTATTCTTTTGGGTATGACTTTGGAGGAATGTGTGGCAGGACTAAGAAATTTCACACCCGAGGGAATGAGACAGAAAATAACCTCCGTAAAGGGTATGAATTTCATTGAGGATTGCTATAACGCAAATCTTGACAGTATGTGCGCTGCTTTAGAGGCTTTGAAAACTTTGAAAATCAAAAGAACGGTGGCAGTTCTCGGTGATATGTTGGAATTGGGAGATTTCAGCAAGGAAGCCCACGAAAGAGTGGGCGAGAAGGCTTTTGATACCGATTGCGATTTGCTTGTTACATTCGGCACCGAAGCTGTGAACACCGCAAGGACATTTGCGGAAAAGGGCGGAACGGCAAAAGCCTTTTCCGATAAAGCGGAGTTAACAAATTATCTGCGTGACAACCTCAGGGAAGGGGACACAGTTCTCTTTAAAGGCAGTCGCGGAATGAAAATGGAAGAAATTTTTACATCTCTTTATAAGGAGTGGGAAGTATGAATATTATAATTGCTTGTGTTGTTGCGGCAGTAATCTCCTTCGCAATAAGTTATGCTTTGGGCTATGTGGTAATTCCTTTTCTGCATAAACTGAAATTTGGGCAGACTATTCTTGATATAGGACCCAAGTGGCATAAAAACAAACAGGGTACACCCACAATGGGCGGAATACTTTTTATTGTGGGAACGGTTGTTGCTTTCGGAGTTGTGGTTTTAATTGATAAACTCATGGGCGGTGACATTATAGGTGCCAACGAAATACTTTCAAAATCCATGAACATCAAGGTCTGGGGCGGTCTTTTAATGGCGCTGGGATTTGCGTTCATCGGTTTTCTTGACGATTACATTAAGGTTGTCAAGAAACGTAATATGGGTTTAACCATTTTACAGAAAACCGTTCTTCAGATTATTCTTATGGTGGGTTATTTGTTCACTCTTTATATGAATGACCCCACGGGCAGTATGTTCATTCCCTTTGTAGGAATGGTAGAAACAAAGATTTTCTTCTGGGCAATAGGTATTGCCGCAATTTACTGCACAACAAATGCGGTTAATTTTACCGACGGTATAGACGGACTTTGCGGTTCAGTTACCTTGACCGCGGCAATCAGTTTTATTGTTGTGGGGGCTCTTCGCAGTTGCCTCGGTGTAAGTCTTTTGGCGGCGGCTCTTGCGGGCGGTCTTGCGGGTTACCTTATTTGGAACTGGCATCCTGCAAAGGTTATGATGGGTGACCTGGGCTCCATGTTCCTTGGCGGTATGATTGTTGCCATGGCTTATGCCATCGACTGCCCCCTCATCATTTTACTTATCGGTATTATTTACGTTGCGGAATTCGGTTCCGACATTATCCAGATCGGTTACTTCAAACTCACCCACGGAAAAAGAATTTTCAAAATGGCACCCATTCATCATCATTTTGAAATGTGCGGTTGGAAAGAAGTAAAAATTGTAAAAATCTTTTCACTTGTGAATCTTTTAGGCGGAATTGCCGCAATTCTTCTTGTTTATTTCGGTAATCTTAAATAAACATCAGCATCAGATATAAAGGAGTCGGCTTATGAATAAAAAGAATAAAATACTTTCCGGTTTGTTTGTTAACAACGGAATGGATATACCGTTTTTTATCATAATGTTGATTTTAATGGCATTCGGTCTGATAATGCTTTTGTCCGCAAGTTATGCCTATTCCTATTATGAAACCGACGGGGAATCAAGTCTGCATTTCTTCATCAGGGAGATTGGTTTTATGACGGGCGGATTGGGCATTATGTACCTGTTTTCCCGACTTGACTATAACAAATTGAAGTACTTTGCAAATATTGCCCTGGTAATCTCCTGGGGTTTGGTTTTGCTGACGATAGTTATCGGTAAAATCAAGGGCGGTGAAATAAACCGTTGGTTGAACCTGGGCTTTTTTGACATACAGCCCTCGGAAATAGCAAAATTTGCCGTTATTCTTTTCTGTGCCGCGGGACTTGACAAAAATTATAAAAAAATTGTCAGTTCAAAGCCCTCAAAAGTCGGATGGGCGGTAAAACTTGCCGATATAACAAACGGTAAAATCGTATTTACCGAAGGAACGGTAACCCTTTTCTTTTACGCATTCTTCGTTGGCTTGACTGCGGTTTTTGTTCTGGCGGGAAGCCACCTTTCCGGCGCAATACTCATTCTCCTTTTCGGTTTTGCAATGCTGTGGATGGGCGAGGGCAGAGCAAGATGGTTTGCCGTGGCTCTTGCGGTGGCAGTGGTCGGCATTTTTATAGTGATAAATTATTATGATAAACTCCCGATTTTAAAGGACTATATGGCGGACCGTATCGGCTCATGGCTTGTAAAGGATTTGACGGACACGGACAAACGCTGGCAAACGAATCACTCATTATTTGCTCTGGGTTCCGGCGGATTTTTCGGCTCGGGACTTGGTAATTCCAAACAAAAGTATTTCTATGTTTCGGAATCCCATACGGACTTTATCTTCTCCATTATCGGTGAGGAACTGGGCTTCGTAGGTTGTGTACTCGTTTTCGCACTCTTTACCGCTCTTATTCTCAGAGGTGTATATATCGGAATGAGAGCAAGGGACCGTTTCGGTGCTTTGCTTGCTTTCGGTATTGTTATGCAGATTGGTTTGCAGGTTGCTTTGAATGTGGGTGTTGTAACGGATACCTTGCCCAATACGGGTATCAGTTTGCCCTTCTTCAGTTACGGCGGTTCTTCGACCATGGTTACAATGGGCGAAATGGGATTTTTGTTAAGCGTTTCAAGACAGGCGGATTTACCGAGACTGTATTCATTCGGTAAAAGTAAAAAACAAAAGGTGTGATTTTATGAAAGTGATGATAGCGGCAGGCGGCACGGGCGGTCATGTAAATCCCGCACTTGCGGTTGCGGGAGAAATAAAAAAACAGTATCCCGACGCGGAAATTTGCTTCGTGGGTACTCCCGACAGAATTGAATCCAAAATAGTTCCTGCGGCGGGTTACCCCTTGAAAACAATCGAGATTTCGGGCTTTAAAAGAGGTTTTTCCCCATCGGATGTTAAAGCCAATATAAAAACCGTGACGCGTCTTCTTAAAAGTTCCGGTGCGGTAAAGAAAATAATAAAAGAATTTAATCCCGATGTTGCTGTGGGCTTCGGCGGTTATGTCAGCGGACCCGTCATTCGTATGGCGGCAAAAATGGGTATCCCCACCGCTATTCACGAACAGAATGCCTACCCGGGTGTTACCAATAAGGCTCTTGCGGAAAAGGTGGATGCGGTTATGCTCACCGTTGAAGCGGCAAAGGAGCATCTTAACTGTAAAAGCGAGCCCATTGTCACGGGACTCCCCGTAAGGGGTGAGTTGCTTGTTGCCGACGGAGAAATTTCAAGAGCCGAGTTGGGCTTTGATGAAAGACCTTTGATACTTTGCATGGGCGGTTCTTTGGGCGCGCGCGCAATAAATATGGCAATAATTGATGCCATTGCAGACGGCAGAAAATCAAAGTATAACTACATAATTTCCACGGGTCAGTACGGACTTTGGGTTCCCGACAGAATGCGTGACAAGGGTATTAACCCCGACGAAGAAAAGAATATTCAGGTACGTCCTTATATCAACGATATGGAAAGATGCCTTTCGGCGGCAGATCTCGTAATATGTCGTGCGGGTGCTTCGTCCCTTTCCGAATTTGAAGCCTTGGGAAAACCCTCAATTCTTGTTCCGTCACCGAATGTTACGGAAAACCATCAATTCCACAATGCCATGGCGCTTGTCAATAATGATGCGGCGGTAATTATTGAGGAAAAGGATCTTGACGGCAAAAAATTGGGCAAGGTGATGGACAAACTCCTTTCCGACAAAAAACGTCTTAAAGAAATCGGAGACAACGCACGTAAAATGGCGGTTACCGACGCCACTCAGAGAATATGTGAAATCGTTGTGGGGCTCATAAAATAATTAACAAAAAATCTTAAAAAGCATAATATGTGTCGTAGGGGTAATCCCAGTATAAAATCCGAAAGGAGCGACACTATGTCTGCTTTCGTAATAAACGGCGGTCGCCGTATCAGCGGTACTCTTCGCGTTCAAGGGTCGAAGAACAGCGTATTGCCCATTCTTGCGGCAACTGTTTTGGTAGAGGGCAAATCCGTTATACATAACTGTCCCGATTTGTCCGATACGGCAGGTACTGTTGACATACTGAAAAATCTCGGTTGCAAGGTTATCAGAGAGGATAACAGTATAATTGTCGACAGTACAACTCTCAACAACACGGAGATTCCTCAAAACCTGATGCGTGAAATGCGTTCCTCCGTAATATTTCTCGGGGCAATACTCGGCAGGGCAAAAAATGCCACAGTGTCAAGTCCCGGCGGTTGTGAAATCGGTTTAAGACCCATTGATTTGCATATTTACGCAATGAAACAACTTGGAGTTTCTGTGGATGACAGTTACGGCAAACTGATATGCACCGTGCCAAAGGGCTTGGAGGGTAACAAAATTACCTTTTCGTTTCCAAGCGTGGGCGCCACCGAAAATGCGATTTTGGCGGCGGTTACCGCTAAGGGTACAACAACAATAGTAAACGCGGCAAGAGAGCCGGAAATAATTGATCTTTGCAACTTTTTGAATAAATGCGGCGGAGAGATTATGGGCGCGGGAGAAAGCGTTCTCACAATTCACGGTAAGGAAAAACTTGTTCCCTGTGAGTACTCTGTGATTTGTGACAGAATCGCCTGTGCGACCTATCTGATAGCGGGGGCTATGACGGGAGGAGACGTTAACCTTGAGAACACAAATCCCGTTCATTTAAACGCCATTTTGCCTCTTTTGGAGGAGGCGGGCTGTCATATAAATGTCAGGTGCCGTGAAATTCGGCTCAAAGCACCGCCGAGACTCAACAGAATAGATAAAATAATCACTCAACCCTATCCGGGTTTCCCCACGGACGCTCAGGCGCCTTTTACAAGTCTTGCCTGTGTGGCAAAGGGAACGACCGTAATTGTGGAGAATATTTTTGAAAGCCGTTTCAAACATATTCCCGAACTTGTAAGGATGGGGGCTAAAATAAGGTCGGAAGGTCGGGTTGCCGTAATTGACGGCGTGGAAAGACTCTACGGCACGGAGGTTATATCACCGGATTTGCGCGGGGGAGCCGCATTAGTACTTGCGGGTATTTGTGCAGAGGGTGTAACGACCGTTAAAAATACAAGGTTTATTGACAGGGGTTACGAGGATTTTGAAAACAATCTTTGTATGCTCAATGCGGACATAAAAAGAAAGGCGGACTGAAATGGAGAATAGGAACCGGAAAAATAAAACACGAAAAAAAGCAGTTATAAAGCCCCCTAAGAAAAAAGCGTCTCCGCAGCTTTCAAGGGATGAAATGCGCAACATAAAAAAGAAGAAAGTCAGTAAAAGAAGAAAACTTAAAAGGCATCTGCTTTCTTTTTTGCTTGCGGTTGTTGTTTTGTGCGTCGGTACGGTTCTTGTTTTTTCCGTTTTCTTTAAGATAAATACTATCAGCGTAACAGGGGACAATGTATATTCCGAAAAAATGGTTATTGAAAAAAGCGGTATTGAATTGGGTACCAACCTTTTTGGTGTGAATTCGCAGAAACTTTCCGAAAAACTTTCATCGGAACTTCCGTACATAAAGAATGTTACTGTTGAAAAAGAATTGCCGGAAACACTTGTTATAAACATTGAAGCAACGAGGGAGGTTGCGGCAATAGTAAATAACGGAGCATTTGTTTTAATAGACGAAACAGGCAAGGTGCTCGACAGGGATGCTTCGGTATTAAGAGAAAATGTTGCGGTAATAAACAATGTTAAACTGAAAGAATTTAACGAAGGCAGACAAATCGTTCTGACGGATGAGAAGAAAAACGATGCCCTGATAACTCTTTTGGGCGCAATTAAAAATGCAGGTCTTGAACTTCTTACGGAGATTGACTTGAAAAATGTCAACGATATAAAAATTAAATACGATGACAGAATTGTATTTGAATTGGGCAGTTTGACAAATGTGGAAACAAAACTTGCCAGGGGCAAAGCCGCATTGGAAAAAGAGAATGAAATTAACAGTTATTCCGAGGGTACCCTGGATTTGAAAACAGAGCCCTACGTATATTTCAAATCCGGTTCAGATGACACAACTACGGAGTCAAAAGATAAAAAACAACAAAAATAATAAAAAATTTTCAAAATATCTTGCTATTGAACAAATTGTGTGTTAATATTTATAAGATGTATAATAGAAGTACGTGTGGATACACGTGTCGTAAAAAATAGGAGGAAGAAAAATGAACTTTGAAATTGCAAATGATTTTGAAGACGTTACTCAGATAAAGGTTATCGGTGTCGGCGGTGGCGGCGGAAACGCTATTAACCGTATGGTTAGTTCCGGTGTACAGGGCGTTGAATTTATTGCTATTAACACAGATAAACAGGTGCTTACATTCTCCAAAGCAACCCATAAAATCCAAATCGGTGAAAAGGTTACGGGCGGCCGCGGTGCCGGTGCACGTCCCGAAATGGGTCTTAAAGCCGCGGAAGAAAGCAGGGATGCAATCGTTGATGCACTCAACGGCGCCAATATGGTATTTATCACTGCCGGTATGGGCGGCGGTACGGGAACCGGTGCGGCTCCCGCTATTGCAGAGATTGCAAAGAGCAACGGCATCCTTACAGTTGGTATTGTTACAAAGCCCTTCGCTTTTGAAGGTAAGAGAAGAATGCAGCAGGCAGAGGCAGGTATCGCAGAACTTGCACAGCACGTTGACAGCCTTATTGTAATTCCCAACGAAAGACTTAAACTCGTTTCCGATCAGAAGATTACATTTGCCAATGCATTCGACGTTGCGGACGATGTTCTCCGCCAGGGTGTTAAGAGCATTTCAGAACTCATTAAGATTCCCGGACTTATCAACCTTGACTTTGCGGATGTTACCGCAGTTATGAAGGACGCGGGTCACGCACACATGGGTGTGGGCAGAGCAACCGGTAAGGAAAAGGCGGAGGTTGCTGCTAATGCGGCGGTTTCCAGTCCTCTCCTTGAAACAACAATTCAGGGTGCAAAGGGCGTTATTATCAGCATCACATCTTCCGCCGATATCACTCTTGATGATGTTGACGTTGCTGCAAGCATTATTGCCGATGCTGCAGATGCAGATGCAAACATCATTTTCGGTGTTGCGTTTGACGAGAAACTTGAGGATGAAATGATTGTTACCGTTATTGCAACAGGTTTCGGAACGGATTCAAACGGCTTTGCGAACAAGTCCGGCGCGGCAGCCTCCGCTGAAGCAACATCTTCAACTGAGGATGAAGACGGGGACATTGTTGATATTCTCGGACTTTTCAAGAAATAATCAATATAATTTCAACGGACTGTGAAGAACCGAAAGTTTTTCACGGTCTGTTTTTTGTATGTAAACAAATTATTACATCTTTGTTACATCTCTTTCAAAATGTGTAAATATGTGGTATTATGCCCTTGTAACAACAACGAGGAGTACGGAGTAATATCCGATTTATATATGAAAAAGTTGAATAAAAAAAGAAGTGTCAAAATAGTTGAAAATGCTTTGACAATAATACCTTTTTTGCTTGTTTTAACAATCCTTTCAAGAACCATTCCCGACGGAACGATCCGTCTTAATATAGGCGACAGCGGAATCGGTGAAAAGGCTATTGCACTTACCTTTGACGACGGTCCCTCAAATTATACGGAAGAACTCTTGGACGGGCTTGCAGAGTACAATGCAAAGGCGACGTTTTTTGTTGTGGGTCAAACCGCGGAAAAGAAGCCGGAGGTTGTAAAACGGGCTCACGAGGAAGGTCACCTTATAGGCAACCACACGTACAGTCATATTGATTTTTTCAAATCATCCTTGTCGGAAATAGAAGAAGATATCAGTAAGGGCGCAAAAGTCATACAGGATATCACGGGTGAAAAGCCTTTGTTTCTCCGCGCACCATACGGTCACACTAATTTTTTACAGTTAAAGCAACTTGACAGTTTCTTTATTCGTTGGTCAACTTCAACATACGATTGGTACAAAGAAGATGAGGAGTATATTTATAAACGGATAATGAAAGAGGCGAAGGACGGAGCCATTATTCTTATGCACGATACAAGGGAGACTACCGTGAAAGCGGTTTTAAGAGCCGTTCCGGAACTTCAGGAGCAAGGCTACGAACTTGTAAGAGTGGATGATCTTCTCACAAGAAACGGTGCAAAACTTAAAATGGGCGTACCGTACAGAAGTTGTAAATACGATAGGGGCGCCCTTGCGTTTTAAATAAAAAACAAAAACCCGAAGTTCACTGATGAACTTCGGGTTTTATGTTATCAAGTATATGAAAGATTAAAGATTTTCGCAGATTGCCTTTGTATCCCTTGCGATTGCAAGTTCCTCGTTGGTGGGAACAACAAATGCTCTTACGGGGCAACCGGGGAGGGTGATTTCGATTTCTTCACCGCGAACGTCGTTTGCTTTTTCGTCGAGTTTGATGCCCAAATACGAAAGATTGTTGAGAACATCTGCTCTCAGGTCGATACAGTTTTCACCGATACCGCCTGTGAATGCGATTACGTCAACACCGTCCATTGCGGCAATGTAGGAACCGATGCATTTACGGATTTGATACCACTGCATATCACGTGCAAGTTTTGCTCTCTTGTTGCCTTCAACAGCGGCGGCTTTAACAGCTCTGTCATCGGAGTGAACACCGGAAATACCGAGAACACCGCTCTGCTTGTTCATAATCTTGTCCATTTCCTCTGCGGAAATGTTGTGTTTTTTCATAATGTAGGTAATTGCAGAGGGGTCAACCGCACCGCAACGTGTACCCATCATAAAGCCGTCAAGGGGAGTAAGACCCATGCTTGTGTCAAGAACCTTGCCATCCTTGATAGCGGTAATTGAACATCCGTTGCCCAGATGGCAGGTGATAAGTTTAATATCTTTAAGGTCCTTGCCTACGATTTCTGCAGTTCTGTATGCAACAAAACGGTGTGAAGTACCGTGGGCACCGTAACGGCGAACGTGGTCTTCTTCATAGTATTTGTAGGGGAGGGCGAACATATATGACGTTTCGGGCATTGTGCTGTGGAATGCGTTGTCAAAAACAGCAACCTGGGGAACGCTTGAGCCGAAAACTTCGTTGCAACACTCAATACCTACAACGTGTGCGGGGTTATGTAAGGGAGCAAGGGTGCTAAGGTCGGATATTGCCTTGAGAACACCGTCATCAATAAGAACGCTCTCGGTGAAAACGTCACCGCCCTGAACAACTCTGTGACCGATGGCGCCTATTTCGGAAAGGTCATCAATAACCTTGCAATCGCCCGTTGTAAGAGCGTCCTTAACAATGTTAAAAGCAACCTTGTGGTCGGGAATGTCTATGTATTTGTCAAAACCTCTGCCGTCAAAAGTGGAACCTTTGGTGTGGCTCATGTCCGTTGCAATTGATTCGCAAATACCTTTTGCAAGCACTTTTTCGCCTTCCATATCAAAAAGTTGATATTTAAGGGAAGAACTACCGCAGTTAATAACGAGAATTTTCATCATAAACCTCCATTAAAACTGTTTATTTTCTTTTCCGGAAAATAAAACACAGTATAATTGTGTAAAATATTTACTAAGTAATTATACCACTAATTCAGTGTTTTGCAATAGTAAACCTGAACAAAAAGAGGTGATTTTTTGAATTTCGGTGTTGTTGCGGAATTTAACCCATTTCACAACGGGCATAAGTTCCTTGTTGATTCTTTAAAGGAAAACGGCAATAACACGGTTACTGCGGTTATGAGCGAAAGTTTCGTTCAACGGGGGGAGTGCGCCTGCCTGTCACCCGTTGACAGAACAAAAGCGGCACTTCTCTGCGGTGTTGATTTGGTACTGTCATTGCCCGTACCCTATGCAACCGCAAGTGCGGAGCGCTTTGCCTTGGGCGGTGTTTCTGTCCTGGGTGCATTGGGGTGTGTGGACGCTCTTGCTTTCGGTGCCGAAAGTGCAAATGCCGAAAATCTCAAAAAATGTGCGGAAATAATCACGTCGGAAGATTTTTCAAGAAACATTGAAGAATATCTTGACCAAGGACTTTCTTTTCCCGTTGCACGACAAAAAGCCCTTGAAACAGTCGGGGGAAAAGAACTTTCGGATATTCTCTCAACACCTAATAATATTCTGGGTGTGGAGTATATAAAAGCCATAAACAAACTGAACTTGAATATGGAGATTTTTCCTATTGGCAGAAAAGGAGTCGCTCACGACAGTTCCGTTGAAAACGGCAATATGTGTTCTGCTTCCGCTATAAGAGATAATCTTGAAAAAGGTTGCGCAGTCAAGAAGTTTTTGCCCGAACCCGCATACAATGTTATGCGGGAAGAAATCGAAAAGGGCAAAGCCCCTGCAAACTATAAAAATCTTGAAACGGCAATTCTTTATAAACTGCGTTCAATGTCCGCAAGTGATTTCAGAGAACTTCCCGATGTAAGCGAGGGTCTTGAATACAGGTTCCGAGAGGGAGTAAGAACATCTGCGAGCCTTGAGGAAATACTTGAAAAAGTCAAAACAAAGAGATATACTCATTCAAGACTGAGAAGAATTGTTCTTTGTTCCTTGTTGGGTATCAAAAAGGAAGATGTTTTGACGAAAGTACCCTATATAAGAGTTCTTGGTTTTAACGAAAAAGGGGCGCAACTTCTTAAAACCGCCAAAGAAACCGCAAGCCTTCCCATAATAACAAAATCCTCGGAAACAGACGTTTTGGGCGATGATGCAAAGCGGGTTTTTGCTTTGGAGTGCTTTGCAAGAGATGTGTTTTCCCTTGCTTTGCCGAAGGCGGATTTCTGCGGTAAGGAAATGACGGATAAAATTGTAATAATATAACGGAGTAAGTATGGATTTAATAGTAATCGGCGGCGGTGCCGCGGGGCTTATGGCGGCGGGAACTGCAGCAAAAAGAGGGCTAAAAGTCACTCTCATTGAGCGTAACGAAAAATTGGCAAGAAAAGTGGGAATAACGGGAAAGGGCAGATGCAATGTAACAAATTCCTGCCCCTTGCTTAATGAACTGATTTCCAATGTTCCCGTAAACGGCAGATTTTTATACAGTGCTTTTTCAAGATTCGGTACGGATGACACAATAGATTTCTTTGAAGAAATGGGAGTACCCTTGAAAATTGAGAGAGGAAACCGTGTTTTCCCCGTTTCCGATAAGGCACTTGACATTGTTGACGCACTTAACAGGTATATAACGGTTAACGGAGTTAAGCGGAAAACGGGCAGGGTAACGGAACTGATTGTTGAGGAGGGCGCAGTCAAGGGTTGTAAAACCGAGGACGGCAGAGAGTTTTTTGCTGACAATGTTCTTATTGCCACCGGCGGTATGTCCTATCCGGCAACAGGTTCAACGGGGGATGGATATGCCCTTGCAAAACAGGTGGGTCACACAATAACGGACCTAAAACCATCCCTTGTACCACTTGAATGTCACGAGGGCTGGTGTACCGATGCACAAGGACTGTCCCTTCGCAATGTGGAAATAAGAGTGGAGGACACAAAAACCTACAAGGATGTGTATAAGGATTTCGGAGAAATGCTCTTTACGCATTTCGGTGTTTCGGGACCCATGATACTGTCCGCATCATCCCACATGAAAAACATGGAAAGGGGCAGGTATGTAATCCATATTGATTTTAAGCCCGCTCTTTCACATGAGCAGTTGGACAAGCGTATTCAAAGGGATTTGCTTGAATGTTCAAATAAAAATCTGTATAATACTCTTGCACTGATATTGCCGAGAAAAATGATTCCCGTTATTGTAAAACTTTCGGGGCTTAACGGCAATATAAAATCCAATCAGGTTACAAAGGAAATGCGTTCCGCCCTTGTGGATTTACTTAAAGATATAAGACTTTCAGTTACGGATTTCCGACCCATTGACGAGGCGATTATCACCTCGGGGGGCGTAAGCGTTTCGGAAATTGACCCCAAAACAATGAAAAGTAAAATTATCGACGGACTTTACTTTGCAGGCGAGGTAATCGACGTTGATGCATATACCGGCGGATTTAATCTGCAAATTGCATTTTCCACGGGTAATCTTGCAGGAAACAGTATATAAGGAGGAAATGAAATGATAGTAAATATTGCCATTGACGGTCCTGCCGGAGCAGGAAAAAGCACCATTGCCAAAACTGCGGCAAAGGAACTTGGCTTTATCTATGTTGATACGGGAGCGCTTTACAGAACAGTCGGTCTTAATGCCTTGAGAATGGGCAAAAACACCAAAAGCGCCGAAGATGTTGTCCCCACACTTGAGGGACTGGAGGTTTCCCTGCGCTTTGTTGACGGGGAACAGAGAGTGTTTCTCGGAGAGGAGGATGTTTCCTCGGCTATAAGACAGAATGAAGTGTCCATGGCGGCGTCCAATGTTTCCGCAATTCCCAAGGTAAGAGAGTTCCTCTTTGATTTGCAGAGGGATATCGCAAAAAAGAACAACTGTATTATGGACGGACGTGATATAGGTACGGTTGTACTGCCCGATGCAAAGGTAAAAATCTATCTTACAGCCTCGGCGGAAGCCCGTGCGGACAGGCGGTTTAAGGAACTTACCGAAAAAGGTCAGCAGGTGGAATATGACGTAATACTTAAAGAGATTAAAGAGAGGGATTTCCAGGATATGAACAGGGAGATTGCACCTCTCAGACAGGCGGAGGATGCAGTTCTTGTTGATACAACGGAGTTGGCTCTTCCCGAATCCATTGAATATATGATTAAGGTCATAAAGGAGCGTCTTTGATGACTGAAATTACATTGGCAAAAAAAGCAGGGTTTTGCTTCGGTGTTGACAGAGCAGTTAAATTGATTGAACAACTTGTGGGTGAGGGCAAAAAGGTTGCAACTCTCGGACCCATAATTCACAATAGCCAGGTTATTGCGGATTTGGAAAGCAGGGGAGTCAGCGTCATTGAAAATGTTTCACAGGTGCCCGAGGGCGCAGTACTTGTTTTGAGAACTCACGGAGTTACAAAAGAGGTATTGGAAGAGGTTGAAAAAATCGGGTGTGATTATATTGATGCCGCCTGTCCCTTTGTAAAGAAAATCCACAGGATAATAACCGAGAATTCCTCGGAGGATATTGTAACTTTAATCGCCGGTGACGAAAATCATCCCGAGGTTAAGGGTATAAAAAGTTACGCAAAGGGCGAGGCATTCGTCATAAACTCTGCGGAAAAACTCGAAGAATTATTCAAAACCCGACCGGATTTGGCAGAAAAACCCCTGATTTTTGTTTCTCAAACAACTTTTAGCGTAAAAGAATGGGAAAAAAGTATAAAAAAAATCAAAATTCTATGTACAAATCCAAAAATATTTGATACAATATGCAGTGCGACCGAAGAAAGACAAAATGAAGCGGCACAACTTTCAAAGGTGAACGACGCAATGGTTATCGTCGGGGGGCGCCATAGTTCCAACACACGAAAACTGTTTGACGTCTGCCAGAAGAACTGCCCGTCATTTCTTGTGGAAACTGCCCGTGAGCTTAATGGTATCACTCTCGGTAAGTTTAAATCCGTCGGTCTCACTGCGGGTGCATCCACTCCCGCCGGTATTATAAAGGAGGTACTTGAAACCATGTCCGAAATTGTCAAAGACACAACTATGATTGAGGAGGAAAAAGTGCTGGACTCTGCAGCAGCTGAGGATTTTGATTTTGCAGCAGCTTTGGAAGAGTCACTCAACAATATGAGCAGCGACCAGAAGGTTGTCGGTACAGTGTTGAACGTGACTAACACAGAGATACAGGTTGATATCGGCAGGAAGCAAACAGGCTATATTCCCTACAGCGAATACAGCAATGACCCGAATGCAGATCCCAAAGCAGAACTCAAAGTCGGCGATGAACTTAACCTTATCATCATGAAAACCAACGACCAGGAAGGCTTCACAATGCTTTCCAAAAAACGCTTCGATGCTATTGCAGCTTGGGATAAGGTTGTTTCAGCAGAAGGCACAGACGAAATTCTTGAAGGTGTTGTTACAGACGTTGTTCGCGGCGGCGTAATCGTTGTTTCACATAACGCACGTCTTTTTATCCCCGCATCTCTTGCAACTGCAAGCCGTAACGACAAACTTGAAGATCTCGTAAACAAAACAGTTAAGTTCAAAGTTATTGAGGTTAACAAGCAGAGAAGAAGAGCAGTAGGCTCCATTCGTGCAGTACTTAAAGAAGAAAGAAAAGCAGCAGAAGAAAAATTCTGGGCAGAAGCTCAGGAAGGCGAAGTTCGCAAGGGTGTTGTTAAATCCCTTATGAAATTCGGTGCGTTCGTTGACATCGGCGGTGTTGACGGTATGATTCACGTTTCCGAACTTTCATGGAACAGAATTAAGGATCCTTCAGAGGTTGTTTCTGTTGGCGACGAGGTTGAAGTTACAATCAAATCTCTTAACCCCGAAAAGAAACAGGTTGCTCTCGGTTACAAAAAACTTGAGGACAACCCTTGGGAAATCTTCAAATCAAAATATTCAGTTGATTCCGTAGCAGAAGTTGAAATTGCAAACTTTACCGATTTCGGTGCATTTGCTCATATCATTCCCGGTGTTGACGGTCTCATTCACATTTCACAGATCGCAAACAAGCACGTTGCAAAACCTGCCGACGTTCTTAAAATCGGTGAAAAGGTTGAAGCCAAGATTACGGAAATTGATGATGAAAGAAAGAGGGTAAGCCTTTCAATCCGCGCACTCCTTCCCGTTGAAGAAGTTGCCGAAGAAGCAACCGAAGAGACCGCTGAAGAAGCGGCTGAAGAAGCAACAGAAGAAACTGTTGAAGAAGTTGCCGAAGCGCCTGCCGAAGAAACTGCTTCCGAGGAATAATCAAATTGTAAATCAAACCCGTCCGCTTTTTGTTAAGTGGACGGTTTTTGTAAAAGAGAGGGTGAAAAGTATGTATTGCGATAACTGTCACAGGCAAAGTCCCGATAACTTTGTCAACTGTCCTTACTGCTCCGCACCCTTAAAGAATCAAAAACGCAAAAGACCCCAAAAATTTGCACGGAAAAAGGAACTGATAAAACCTGTTTCCTTTAAGACAACGGTAATAATCACAGTGGCGATTGCCTTTGTGCTCGTGGTAAGTGCGATTATTACCGGGATTGTTACAGGTTCGAAGCCGGACACCGTCGTAAAAAAGATGGTCAATGCCATACAAAATAATGACGCACAACTTTATTACTCTCTTTATGATGACCGAATTATTGAGTATTATAAGGAAAATTGGTATTTTGCAGACGATGAAACCTTTGAAGCCATAACTGATCCGTTGCGGGAAAGTCGGGAGTTTTACTCCGAAAAATGCGGAGAAAATTTCAAATTGGACTACAAAATAACAAACATAGCCGAAATATCGGACAATGAATTGGAGGAGTACAAGGATTATCTTGCAACCTCTTTCGATTATAAAGAATCCCCGTCGGAGATGGCTTATGTGGATTTTGAAATAGAGGCAAAAGGGGACTCGGGCAAATATAAAAGCGTATATGAAGACTTTGTTTGCGTTAAATTGGGCGGAAAGTGGTATATTCAACCTACACACGGGGATGTATTTGAAAATAAAAATGTTGAAGAATAAGACGGAGAATCTCGGTTGTTCTCCGTCTTTTTTGTAAAAATTCGTAAACTTCTGTATTTTATACAAAAATTTCATTAAAAACAAAAAATTATTTGACAAATTAACAAAAGTGGTGTATAGTTTAAATAAGAATACTATGATTTGTGTATGAGGTGGTCTATTGAGTTCCGGTATTTGCAAGGATTTTTCTTCCTTGAGTAATGAAGAACTTGTCAGACTTTCTCAACAGGGGGATGAAAATGCCCGGAGTATTCTTTCGGCAAGGTTTCTCAATACTCGCGGTGCGGGCGTCAGCGTTTCCTATCTTGATTCGGATGATTTTGTTCAAGAGGGGATGTTGGGGTTTTTGAGAGCGATACAGACCTATGACTTTTCCCGAGGAGTACCCTTTGAGGCTTATGCTTTCAAGTGTATGCAGAACAGCATCAATTCCGCCGCAGGTGTTTCAAGAGTTGAAATTCCGGTGGGGATGACTTCGGAAATGCCCGAGGTTACTGACAAAAATGAGGACCCTTTGAAGCAGATATTGGACGGTGAGCATCTCAATGAGGTGTTAAATGCCTGCGAAGTTACTCTGTCTGACTTGGAAAAGACTGTTGTTTTTTTCAGAGCCGGCGGAATGTCGTACGACGAAATCTGTCAAAGACTTAATATGTCCGAAAAATCCGTTGATAACGCTCTCCAAAGAGCGCGAAAAAAATTAAAAAGCGTGTGCTCCGATTAACATCGGTTTACATAAATATGTCCTCTTAGCTCAAAAAGCAGAGCGTTGTAGAAGTAGCGGAGTTAATCCGAAACTCAAAGGTGGCGGTGCAATTCCGTTGGGGGACAACATCATATTTCAAGCGAGGTAGCAAAAATGTACGAAGACAAAACACTCGTATGCAAAGAGTGCGGCAATGAATTTATTTTCACAGCCGGAGAACAGGAATTCTATGCTGAAAAAGGTTTGGTTAACGAGCCCAAAAGCTGTAAAGCTTGCCGTGATGCCCGTAAACAGGCTATGAGAGGCGAGCGTGAGAAGTTCACAACTGTTTGTGCAGAATGCGGCGGTGTTGCAGAAGTTTACTTCAAACCCCGTGAAGATCGCCCTGTTTATTGCAAAGAGTGCTTCAACAAGAAAAAAGAAGCAGAGGCTTAATTTATAATTAGGTGTCTAACCCTGTGGTAAATTCCGCAGGGTGTTCTTTTTTTGTGTTGAAATTGTATTTGATATATAGTATAATGGAAGCATACATGTATTCATAAATGCGGAGGAATAGTTTATGAAAAAGTTTTTATCCTTAGTTCTCTCTGTTGTTATGGCGCTGACAACCTTTTCCGTAGTGGGCTTTGCGGTAGAAGAGCCCTTTGCGTCGGGTGTGGTTGGTACTGCCGAAGGCGGAAATTTTTATTGGGAACTTTCGGAGGATGGCGGAATTCTCACCGTAACGGGCGAGGGTAAAATGCCCGAATTTGAAGAATCACCCCAATGGCTTTCATATAATTTTACAAGGCTTGTTATAGGCGAGGGCATACTCGGTATCAGTACTGAGGCTTTTTCAAATGCCGCAAATCTTGAGGGCGTTGAGTTTTCTTCAACAGTTGAGAGTATAGGTCAAAGAGTATTTTACGGTTGCGAAAATCTCAAGGAGG
The DNA here is from genome assembly GCA_051892415.1 of Acutalibacteraceae bacterium. GTDB lineage: Bacteria > Bacillota > Clostridia > Oscillospirales > Acutalibacteraceae > DTU089. The sequence goes on from JBJFGF010000031.1 coordinate 108,996, forward strand.
TTCGGTTCCCCGACAGTGTTGCTTTTATCGGCTCAATGGCATTTTACGGCTGTACTGCGTTGAAAGAAATCAGAATCCCCGAAACAGTAAAGGAAATAGAAAACTATGCATTGGGCTATTACTGTAACGAGGAACTTGATGACGAATTTGCAAAGATTGAGGATGTAACCGTTTTTGCAAAGGCGGACACCGCCGCACAAAAGTATGCGGAGGCAAACGAAATTTCTTTCATCAATTTAAGCGACTATACGGAATTTTTCGAGTATGAAATCGTAGAGGATTCCGAGAACGAAACACGTAGTATTACATTAGTTTCATATAAGGATTGCCCCTATTCCGAGGAAATAATTATTCCCGAGGAAATTGAGGGTGTTAAGGTTACTGATTTGGGCGGTTTTCTCTTTGAAGGCTCAGATGTTAAATCGGTATATATTCCCGCAAGTGTGAAAAATATTTCTACAACCGCTTTTGAAAATGCAGACGAGTTAACGGAGATTATCTGTGAAGACGGCGGAAAATACGGCTCACTTGACGGAGTTTTATATGAGGATGATTTCAGTAACCTTGTTAAAGTTCCCGAGGGAAAAGAGGAAATATCAAAGTTCCCCGAAAACTTAAAAACAGTAGGGGAGTTTGCGTTTAAAAATTCTAAGGTTGAAAGCATTGAACTTCCCGAATCCGTCGGCAGTCTTGAGGAAAATGCCTTTGCATTTTCAAATCTTGAAGAAGTTGTTCTTCCCGAGGGCTTAAGGGAGATACCGAAAATGTGCTTTTTCGGTTCTGCAAGGCTTACAAAGGTTGTTATTCCCGAAACAGTAAAATCCATCGGCGCAAATGCATTCGGTAACTGTACGGCTCTTGAAGATGTATATTTGCCCTACGGAATTGAAAGCATTGACGGTGCCGCATTCCATTGCACCGCTCTCAAAAGTGCGGTTATCCCCGACAGCGTTAATAATATCGGTGATTACGCTTTCGGTTATTACAGCGCGGAGGATATTGAGTTTGTAAAGAATTCGGCTTTTGAAATAAAGGGCAGAAACGGGACTGCCGCAGAGGAATATGCCGTTTCCAATGAACTTTCCTTTACGGAAGTGGCTCCCAAGCAACCTGCAATTTGGTATGCCTATACGGACAAAATTTCAGCAAATGTGTTCTGGGAGAATGTTGAGGGAGCAGAATATTACGAAATATACAGAAAAACAGACAACGGGGATTTTGAAAAAATTGCAGAAGTAGGATGTGACGAGGACACTGTTTTCTGCGACGCAACAGTTGAAAACGGCAAAACATATACCTACTGCGTGGTTTCTGTAAAGGGTAATGTGAAAAGTTCTTCCGAAAAGAGTGTTGATATTGAATTTATAAAGATTTCAACACCGGCACTTGTCAGCGCAAAAATGACTCAAAAGGGTATTTATGTCGCTTGGAAAACAGTCGGTGATGCGGACGGCTATATTCTTTACAGGAAAACAGACTCAACTCAATGGAGTGAAATTGCCGATTTCAAGGGTGGTGTAACCGCTTTTGAAGATACCACCTGTAAGAGTGGTGAAACATATTATTATACCGTAAAGGCATATAGCGGAACTGTTGAAAGCGGTTGCGATTACGACGGCGTCAGCGCAATGTATCTGAGTATTCCCAAACTAAAGAAAGCGGAAAATACTTCAAGCGGTATAAAGATAACATGGGAAAAAGTTGCGGGTGCTAACGGATATATTATCGGAAGAAAGAGCGGCTCGGGCAGTTGGACAAAAATTGCTCAGACCAAGGATGTGAATACCTATACCGATAAGACCGCAAAAGCAGGAACAACATACACCTATACCGTTGTTCCCGTTTGCGATAATGTAAAAGGTTTCTATAATGAAGAAGGTATAACATACCGCAGACTTTCCAATGTTACAACCGAGAGTATCGCAAATACTGCCGATGGAATAAAACTTACATGGAAGCCTGTTTCAAATTGCACGGGTTACAAGGTTTACAGAAAAACCGAAAACGGAGCATATACAAAAATTGCTACCTTAAAGGGTGCGGACATTTCAACCTACACGGACAAAAAGGTAACAAGCGGCGTTAAGTATTATTACAAGGTTGTAGCGTACAGCGGCTCTTATGTAAGCAGTTATAATGAGGTTTCGCGTTATTATATTGACAACCCGACTCTTTCAAGTGCAAGTAGCGGCAAAAGCGGTGTTACCGTAAAATGGAGTACGGTTACGGGTGCAAGCGGATATTATGTATATCGCAAAACGGGGGATGGCAGTTATACGAAAATTGCCACGGTTAACGGACAAACAAAGAAATCCTACCTTGATAAATCCGCTAAGAAGGGGAAAACTTACACCTACAAGGTTAAAGCCTATTACGGCAAAACCACAAGCGCCTATTCCAACACAAAAAGCGTTACAGATAAGTATTAAACTTTTCGGAGTGTCTGTAAAGGCACTCCGATTTTTGTTTCATGAAAATATGTTACCTTTGAAAATTTCTTGGAATATAAAAAAGCGAAAATTATCAGAAATAATAGTTTTACCCCATGCTTTTCCTTTGACAAATGGGGAAAACAGTCATATAATGGGTGTCGAATGATTTTGAAAGGAGCGCAAAATGGCTCGTGATTTAACAAGCGGAAAAACAGGCAAAATATTGCTTCAGTTTACAATGCCGCTATTTATAAGCGTTGTTTTCCAACAAATGTACAGCATTGCGGATAGCCTTATTGCAGGCCGTTTTGCAGGGGAGGACGCTTTGGCGGCGGTGGGCGCATCCTACCCCATAACCAATATTTTTAACGCAGTAGCAATCGGGTGTAACATCGGTTGCAGCGTTGTTATTTCCCAACTTTTTGGAGCAAGGGATTACAAAAAAGTTAAAACCGCCATATTAACATCCCTTATTTCCTGTGTTGTTTTGGGTGGGATATTGACACTTACCGGCATCATTTTGACTCCTTCGCTTATGAATTCCATTGATACACCCCGAAACATCTTTGAAAGTTCTGCAATGTATCTTGAAATATATATCGGCGGTTTTATTTTTCTGTTTATTTACAATATAGCCAACGGAATATTTACCTCATTGGGAGATTCAAAAACTTCTCTCTATTTCCTGATTTTTTCCTCCGTGTTCAATGTGATTCTTGACTATGTTTTAGTTGTTAAATTTAATATGGGTGTATCGGGTGTTGCTTGGGCAACCTTTGTTGCACAGGGGCTTGCGGGAATCCTTTCGGTTATAACACTTCTGTATCAGTTGAGAAAACTACCCGTAAAAGAAAAAGCACCGCTGTTTTCATTGAGCCTGTTAAAGCGGATTGCGGGGATTTCCGTACCAAGTGTCCTTCAGCAGAGTTTCGTTTCCGTGGGCAATGTGTTCATACAAAAACTCATAAACGGCTACGGCTCCTCGGTTATTGCAGGCTTTTCGGCCGCCATGAAACTTAATACATTTACAATTAACTCCCTTTATACATTCGGTAACGGTGTTTCAAGTTTTACCGCTCAGAATTTCGGGGCAAAAAAATATTCCCGCATAAGAGAGGGAATGAAATACGGAACAACTATGACCGTGATAACGGGTATTGTGTTTGCGGTACTGTTCCTTGTGTTCAATGTTCAGTTAATTGAAATTTTCATTGAGGGTAACGGAGGCGGTGAAGCCGTAATATCAGGCTCACGTTTTTTGAAAACCGTAGCACCCTTTTACCCGTTCATCGGCATAAAACTGATTTGCGACGGTATTTTACGGGGTGTGGGCAAAATGAAACTGTTCATGGTGGCAACCTTTACGGATTTGATTTTGCGGGTAATACTTGCCTTTGTCTTTTCACCCATCTGGGGATATCAAGGAATCTGGAGTTCCTGGCCTGTGGGTTGGATGATAGCGAATATTCTTTCACTTGTTTTCTATTTTGCGGTAATAAGTAAACTTGATAAAAAAACTGTGCGGTCTCATTGACGGACTGCACAGTTTCCAATTATATAATCAATTTTGTTTTCTGACAATTCTGTATTCATCATCCGCCCTGAAATAAGGACAGGCATCATTTGAGGATGTGAGAAATTTCAGATATTCATCTTCATCAAGTTCGATATCGCAAAAGTATTCCTCTAAATCCTCATCGTATCTGTAATTTTCACACATTTCGCACATTGCCATAATGAAACCTCATTTGTGGTATTTCCCGTTGCTGTTGATTTGAAAAGCCCTGTAAATCTGTTCAAGGAGCATAACCCTTATAAGTTGGTGGGGGAATGTCATGGGCGAAAAGGATAGTTTGAAATCCGAAAGGCTCTTTATTTCGGGGGAAAGGCCGAAAGAACTTCCGATAATGAAAACAATGTTGCTTTTGCCGTTAACTGCCGCGGCAGTTATTGCCTTTGCAAATTCTTCGCTCGACTTTTCTTTTCCCTCAATACACAGGGAGAAAACATAACTGTTATTGGGAATTTTCTTTTTGATTTCCTCTGCCTCTTTTAAGAGGGCATTGTCAATTTCCGTTTGGGACGGATTGTCCGACAACCGCACGGGATTCAGTTCTATAATATCAAGTTTGCTATAGGCGGAGAGTCTTTTGGAATATTCGCTTATGGCATCCTTTAAATATTTTTCCTTTAATTTGCCCAAGGCAATTATAGTAATATTCATTATTCAAGTCCTAAATACGGGGCAGGGTTTAATCTGTTACCGTTGATTCTTACTTCAAAGTGCAGGTGGGCGCCGAAAGAATAGCCTGTGTTACCGACTCTGCCGATAGCCTGACCTTTTGTTACGGTGTCCCCGGGGTTTACCATAATAGAATTATCCAACATGTGGGCATAGAGGGTTTCAACGCCGTTGCCGTGGTCGATTACAACATAGTTACCGTAGCCGCCGGTGCTCCATCCTGCCTGTGTTACCGTGCCCGAAGCACCTGCAACAACAAGGGATCCGGAAGCGTTTGCACCGGAAATATCAATACCTCTGTGGTAGCCGAGGCTTCTGTAACCGAAGGGAGAAGTTACAGTGAACAGTCCCACAACGGGCCAACAGAAATAGCCCGTGGTCTGTAAGACGGAGTATGTGCCCAGGGAAAGACTTTCCGCCCTTATTCCTCGTTCAATAATTTGGGAAACGGGTGCTTTTACGGAAACGCTCATAAGTTTTTCCGCGGAAACCTTTTTGTCACCGATGTATGTAACAAGGTCAATGGCATAAGCGGAACCGTCAGTACCCTCCCTGCGGGTTCTTGTGTCACCGATAAAGAGGGTGTTTGTCTGAATTTCGATAGTGTCATATTCAACGGTCTTTACAGTCTTTTCACAGTTGGCGTGGCAAATTTCAAGAGGGGAGAGAGTTTTCAGGTTCAAGTTCAACTGCTCAATTGACCAGATTCTTGTATCATCCTTGTTGTAGTAAGCATCGCAAAAAGTAATTTCCTGTGCAAAAGAAACCGAGGAATTCGGGTACTGCTTTTGTGCATTTTCCAGTTGAGCGTAAAAAATCTCACGCGCTTCCTGCCTACTTTTTACGGCGCAAAGAAGTTGGTTGTCAATATAAATTTCCGTTACGGGAATAAGGTCGGGAGCAATTTTCTTGATAATTTCTTCCGATAAAACATCACTGCTTTTTATGTTGTACGGTTCTGTTTTAACCTTTTGTGTTTCAAAGCCGTCGTTGGCGGTAAGCCCTAAATAGTTAAGGGCGAGGGAGTTAGCGTGGTCCGCATCATTTTGCGTTCCCGCATATCCCACTGTTTCACCGCCTATTTTAACGGCAAAAGCGTCGGTTTTGCCGTCATTGGAAACAAGAAAAAGCACGGAAGCCCCAATTACTGAAAAAATGAGAACAAAAGCAATACTTCTCTTGAAGAAAGTTTTAGCAGATGAAAAAGAAGTTTTATTAAATTTAAAAAGCCTTTGCAAGCCTTTAAGAATAAGTTTGAAAAATCCCGTGAAAATGCTTGTAACAAGAATTCCGAGATTTGCTATATAAACATACAGCGTTCTGAATATCAGTCCCATAAAAACTCACTTTCATAAATATATACAATAAATATATCACAATTAAGAATTCTAAACAAGGGTTATAAATAAAGTTTACAAATAATTATAAATATAACGCGGAAGTGTATAATTTTAACTATTGTTTATTTTAGAAATATATGGTATTATATAGTGTAGACTTATGTTGAAATCGGTGATTCGGTGAAAAACTCGGAAATAAATATCAGGGACCCCTTTGTCCTTACACATAACGGAAAGTATTATATGTACGGAACAAGAGCGGACAATTTCGGCACAAAAACAGGCGGATTTGATGTTTATATAGGAACTGATTTGGAAAATTGGTCTGAGCCGGTTGAAGTCTTTAATTCCGAAAAACACGGGCTTAATACCGCAGTTAACTGGGCGCCCGAGGTCCACAATTTCAACGGCAGTTTTTATATGTTTGCAACCTTTACAAAACCAAACGGTTTAAGAGGAACCTATATTTTAAAAAGCGACAGCCCCGACGGACAGTTCGTTCCCGTCTCCGACGGAGCGGTTACGCCCTATGATTGGGAATGTCTTGACGGCACTCTCTATATTGAAAACGGCAAACCCTATTGTGTTTTTTGTCACGAGCACACCCAAATTCTCGACGGAACAATTTGTTTTACGGAGTTAAAGCCCGATTTTTCGGGAAGCGTCGGTGAGCCCGTTGAACTGTTCGCCGCAAGTTCATTTTTGAAAAGGAGCGCCTCGAAAAACTGCCACAATGTTACGGACGGTCCCTTCCTTTTCAAAAAGGAAAACGGAAAACTGATTATGATTTGGTCAACCTGTAACAACGGCTATCTGCAATGCGTTGCCGCTTCCGATAACGGCTCGCTTTTCGGCAGGTGGACCCATCTTAAACCCATATTTGAAGATAACGGCGGTCACGGTATGATTTTTAAAACTTTTGACGGGGATTTGAAATTGACCCTCCACTGCCCCAATACCCCAAAATTTGAAAGACCGGTGTTTTTCTCATTGAAAGAAACGGAAGATTCCCTGACAATAGTTAACGACTGACAAAGGAGCGTCAAAAAATGAAAAGTTATTTTGATATTATCCTCTTGAATTTAAAAGAACACAGGGATAATATACATCAAATTATGAAACTGTCCGTGGCTGATTTGAAAAAGACCTATAACGGCTCTGCGTTGGGTTGGGCATGGGCGGTTATTAAACCCGTTTTCACCATTTTAGTTTATTGGTTTGCTATTTCAATCGGTTTGAGAAGCGGTAAGGGGGTAGAGGGATACCCCTTTATTCTCTGGCTTGTAGCAGGTATGGTTTCATGGTTCTACATGGGGGATCTCATAACCGGCGGAACAACCTGTATAAGACGTTACGGCTATCTTGTAACAAAAATGAAATACCCCGTAATGACAATTCCCACATTCACAAATATCTCAAATCTGATTGTTCACGTAATCCTTGTGGGTGTTGTTATTGTTCTTTTCTGGATTATGGGTTATCCGCCCACAATTTATCTGTTGCAGTTGCCCGTTTATACAATTTTGATGTTTATGTTTTTCAATGCATGGGGACTTTTTGCAGGACTCGTTTCCGCCATAGGCAAGGACTTTTCAAATCTTGTAAAATCCCTTAACGTTGCGGTTTTCTGGCTTTCGGGTATTCTTTGGAATATCGAAAATGTTGCGGACAACAAAATTCTTTACAGTTTCCTGATGCTCAATCCCGTAACATTCATTTGCCAAGGCTACAGAAATTGCTTTATAAATCACGTGTGGTTTTTTAACCAACCTAAAAGACTTATATACTTCTTGTGTTGGTATGTTTTGTTGGCTTTTTTGTCGATATGGGCATATAAAAAACTCCGCAAGGAAATTCCCGATGTGCTTTAATTGAAAGGAAACAGCAATGAAAGATACAGTAATCAGTTTCAATAATGTTACAAAGATTTACAAACTCTATTCAAGTACAAGAAAAAGACTGCTGGCAATTTTCTTGAAAAAAATACCTTATAAAGAGAAAAAAGCCGTTGATAATGTAACCTTTGAGATAAAACGAGGGGATTCCGTGGCGCTTTTCGGTAAAAACGGAGCGGGAAAATCCACAGTCCTTAAAATGATAACCGGAGTTACATTTCCCACAAGCGGCGAAATAACCGTTGACGGCAGAGTAAGCGCCCTTTTGGAACTTACAAGCGGATTCGACCAGGAATTTTCGGGGAGGGAAAACATCTACCTTAAAGGTCATATTCTCGGCCTTTCCGATAATGAGATAAAAGGGCTTGAAAGTACAATTATTGAATTTTCAGAACTTGGGGATTATATAGACCAACCCGTGCGTACCTATTCAAGCGGTATGAAATCCCGATTGGGTTTTGCCATAAATGTTAATATTAAGCCGGAAATCCTTATTGTTGACGAGGCATTGAGCGTTGGCGACACCGCTTTCAGAATAAAGTGCCAGGAAAAAATAAATGAAATTATTGAGAAGGATAATGTAACACTCCTTTTCGTTACCCACCAAACCGCAGTTGCAGAGGAATTCTGCACAAGGGGTATAGTAATGAAGAACGGAAAACTTATTTTCGACGGCGAAGTACACGAAGCATCGGAGTATTACAAAAAAATGTATAACATTAAAAAGAAGAAATAATCCACAAAAACAACTTCTGAGGAATGAGCGATGTCCTTTGGTGAGTAATTAGGCATAACTGAATAGGATACAAATAATCAGTCTTCAGCCTTCAAAGTTGGAGACTGAAGTTATGCGTTGACAGCACATAGCTTTTTATAAATACAAAATAAAAAAGAAAAATAATGGGATAATATAAATATATGTTTATTGGGGGAGTATGAAATTGAAAAATTGTCCGTTCTGTAATTCAGAGTTGCCTGAAGAAGCCTCTTTTTGCCTAAACTGCTTTTCTGTATTAAACAGCCGTGAGGAAACAAATACTAAAACTCCAAAGGTTTTTTTACATAAAAAAACGGTTGCTCTTTGTATTGTGATTTTTTTTATTTTTACTTTATCCGTCATTTCGGCAAATCGTATTAAAAAGTTTCCGCTGAAACAGCAGAATATAAATACATCTGAGACTGTTTTGGTTCCCGTAACTCAGGAAAACGGTGAAACGGTAACAGATTCGCAGGGAGATGCGGTTTACGAAACTGTGATCGTTGAAACGACGGGCAAAAATCCAACATTTTCCGACATAATAAGCGGTATTATCAATAAGGACAAAGATAATGATAAAAAGCCTTCCGATAGTAACAACAGCACAACCGTTTCGGAAACTAAGCCGGTTTCTCCGGCATTAACTGAGCCTGCTTCAAATCGCCATTCCGAATCGAACACATCTGAACAAAATCCTTCTGAAACTCAGCCAAAGGAAACGGAGCCGCCTACCGAAGAAGAAATTTTAAGCGAAAACCCCGCAGAGGTTTTTGAATACGAGCCTTATGAAAAATCTACAACTAAAATTTCAATAACAAAATACAAGGGCAGCGCATCATTTGTTACAGTACCGGATTACATAAACGGCTTGATGGTTGTTGAAATAAAAAAAGACGCATTCCTCAACAACAGCAAAATCAGAACTATCGATATAATTAAAGGCGAGCGCTCCTATATTTGGCTCAAAAGTGAGTGCTTTAATAATCTGTCTTCCTTAACTACGGTTAATCTATACGATAACGATTTGGGAATGTATGGAGATTTCGCTGTTGACTGCCCCATAAAGGATTTTAACATAACCTTTTGGCAATATAAATTCGTTAACGGCGCAATTTATTCTTACAACTCAAAATATTGGGAATTTAAAACTTTTTGCGGCAATCCGTGCTATACCACCCTCACGCTGGAACCTTGGTGCAAAACAATATCTAACGACAATAATCTTAGCAAAGCAAAAAACTTAAAAGTAATAAACGCGCACAAGGATGTTACTTCCATTCCAAATTCTTCTCTTGATTATAATAATAACCTTGAGGCAATAAATGTTGAAAGCGGCAATGAAAGATATTTATCTAAGGATGGCGTGCTTTTTAAGCAGCGTTACACGTCCTCCGGTTATGTTAATTCTTACGATGCATATTACCCTGCATCCAAAAAAGATAAGACGTTTAAAATGCCGCAAAAAGAGGGCTTTACATTCTATTTGAGCGCTAACACCTCAGTAGTGAACCCGTACATCGAAGAAATATATCTCCCTCTCGATTCGTCTATCGGAATAGGCACTTGCTCGTCCTCATTCCCAAATCTAAAAAAACTGTATATTGCTAAAGGCAACCCGTGCTACGACGAAATCAAGTTTGTATATACAGGCGAAATAGTGCTTTATTAAAACAAGCATTGGAAAGAAGCATCAGGTATTACATTATGACTGCTAATGAATTGCTGAAATCCCTATTCTCCAATTCATTAAAGATAGTCACCAAGTTATAAACTAAATACAGTAAATGGTTTTATGATGCCAAAAGGTTTCAATGTTCCGTAAAAAAATATATTTTGCGGGGGTGGGCGTTATACAGTTCCCCAATGTTGAAATGTTAGAAAAATCGAAAAAATAAATAATCGACAAAAAGCGGCTGTAAAAAAACGAAAATTTTTTTACAGCCGCTAACTTTATGTTAAAACTGAATTATTTTATAACAACATCCGCATAAATGGGGAAGTGGTCGGAAACGTAACGTCCGTCAATGCCCTCTGTAACAACTTTGTAGGAAACAGCCTCGAATTTGTCGTTTATCATAACATAGTCGATAATATCTTCTTTGTGCATTTCAGGCTTTGTGTCGTGATATGTACAGTAGTTCATTGTGTCGGTTGCAAGGTACTTTGTATCGTTTAAAACACCGGATTCAACAAATTGTTGATAGTTTTCGCTACCCTCTTTAACATTCATATCCGCCGTGAAAACTACGGGAATATCACCGAATGACTTTGCCTTTTCAACGATGAGGTTGACGCTGTTCCTTCTTGCCTCCACGCCTATATGGTCAAAGTGACTGTTAACGTGGGCATATTTTTCGCCGGTTTCCTTGTTTACGAGAATTACCCAGGTACAAACTCTTCTGCAAACTGCATCCCAACCGAAAGAAACTTCATCGGGAGTTTCGGAGAGCCAGAATGTGCCGCTGTCCTCAACATCGTATTTGTCCTTGAGATAGAAAACCGCAGAATACTCGCCCTCGTTGTCACCGTCATCACGACCCACACCAACGTAAGCATATTTTTCGCCTACGGTTTCTTTAAGTGTTTCCATCCATTCGGGAGTGGCTTCCTGAACACCGATGGAATCCGCTTCGCTGTCAAGCATTGTCTGTGAAACAATACCGATTCTGTCCTGCCAAGTGTCAAGACCCACATTGGCACAACGGATGTTAAAACTCATAATTCTCATTTCAATTTCCTCCTTGGGCTCGAAGCCTTGAATAAGCATATTGTTTGGTTTGTTGGAAATAATTCCGAACAGGGATGTGATCATCGTAATGAACGCCATAATAATTGAACCGATGCCCGTCGCTAAACTGCCTGTCATATTGAATCCCTCCATAAAAGAATTTATGTTATTATAATACCACAAATTGTTAATGTGTCAACAAATAAAAAACAAACGGGACTGAAAAACTTTTGCTTTTCAGTCCCTGATTCAGTTAATTATCAGTCTTTTAAAAACTCTTTAACGCTTCCGGTTACACCTGCAAGATTCTGTAAATCCGAGGGAACAATAATTTTTGTTGATTTTCCGTCCGCCGCTTTTTCAAATGCTTCCATACCTTTGAGAGAAAGGTACTGCTTTGAGGGCGCGGCTTCGTTAATCATTCTGATACCCTCTGCCTGTGCTTTCTGGATTGCGATGATAGCGTCGGCTTCACCCTCTGCCTCGCGGATTTTTGCCTCCTTAACGGCTTCCGCATGGAGAATGGCGGACTGCTTATCGGCTTCCGCTTCAAGAATCTGTGCTTCTTTTTTACCTTCTGCAACAAGCACCTGACTTGCCTTTTCACCCTCTGCACGAAGAATGCTTTCACGGCGTTCGCGTTCTGCCTTCATTTGCTTTTCCATGGCATCCTGGATTTCACGTGGGGGAAGAATGTTTTTAAGTTCAACACGGTTAACCTTAATTCCCCAGGGGTCGGTTGCTTCGTCAAGAATACCTCTGATTTTTGCGTTGATTGTGTCACGTGATGTAAGGGTATGGTCAAGTTCCAACTCACCGATAATGTTACGCAAAGTTGTTGCTGTCAGGTTTTCGATAGCGGAAATGGGATACTCAACACCGTAGCAGAAAAGTTTGGGGTCGGTAATCTGGAAGAATACAACCGTATCTATCTGCATTGTAACATTATCTTTTGTAATAACGGGCTGGGGCGGGAAATCAACAACCTGCTCTTTAAGGGAAACTACCTTTGCAACCTTTTCAATGAAAGGGATTTTAACGTGGAGTCCCGTGTCCCAGGTTGTGTAATACGCGCCCAAACGCTCAATAACATAAGCCTTTGACTGGGGAACGATTTTGATATTTGCAATAACAAGCAGAACAATCAATGCAAGTACCGCAATAATCGCAACAAAGCCTGCTGTGGCCGAAGCCGAAAGTGTAATGAACATAAATTTTCCTCCTTTTATAAAATCGGGCGAACAATAAGTTTTACGCCTTCAATTTTTACCACCGTTACGTGTTCTCCTGCGAGGACGGTACAACCTTCCGTTTCCGTCCTTGCCGTCCACACAGAACCGCCCACATTTACAAGACCGGTTGCTTCAAGGTTGTTGATATCCTCTGTAACAATCGCCTGTTTGCCTATGTACATATCGGCATTCGTGGGATGCTTTTTAGCCTTTGTTATTCTCTTTACAACGGGACGGGTAACAGCCAAAGCAATTGCAGACACAATAACAAATACGATTACCTGTGCCAAGATGCTGTCCGTGAAAAGAGAGGAAACAAGGGCGGCAAAGGAACCTATTGCGAACCAGATTGTCAACAGTTGAGCCGTTGCGGCTTCGATTATAACAAATACCGCAAGCAATGCAACCCAAATCCAAACCATCATAAAATCACACCCTTTTTGTCGGTTAATAAAACCTACTCTGTAATTTGATTATATACGTGTTTTTCAGTATTTTCAATAGTTTTTTGCCATATTTTTTAATCATAAAACCGTGCTTAATTTAGGTTCATTTGACTCGATTATATACAGAAGTTCCGCTTTACATTCCTCACCCCCCGAGATTACCGATTGATAGTCGGCTTTTTCGGCGGAATAAGTCATTTTGTTAAGGAGTTTATCTACCTGACAGGTGTATTCCCTGCCTATTAAAATATTCATCCAAAAAATTTTGCTTTGCCAATTTCGGTTCATTTGAGCGGTTAAGCGGTTAACTTCTTCGCCGTTTTCGGTTACGGCGCATTCCACAACTTTTTCAACTGCCGCCACCGTTTCTTTACAGGTGCTTTTTACAAAAACAAAAGAGAAAATACCCACACCCACGGAAACGATAATTATTGAAACGGCAATAATAATTCTTTTCATTTTAATCTTCCTTTTTGAAAATGATATTGTATTTTTTGTTTCTGTCAACTGTCATTAAAAGAATATTTTTTATATCGTCGGTTTCCCTGCGTATTTTGGCTTCAACCTCTTTTTCAGTAACATAGCAGTCCTTGAAAGCACTGCTGATGATTTTGCCGTCAATAACAACCGCACAGGGCAACCCTTGATCTTTTTCGGATTTGCCGAGATTTTTCAAGGTTACGTTTCTGTTGTCGGGTTTCAAAAGCACCGAGAGGGTGCCGTTGGTTTCCACGATTGCATATTCAACCTCGTCTATGTCAAAAACGTCCTTCTGACGCAACCCCGACAGTACATCGTTTACGGTAAATCGCAGGGCTTTCAGTTCATTTTGCAAAAGTTCCCCGTTTCGTATTATTGTTATGGGCTTTCCCTCGGAAAGATACCTGAGTTTTACAAACTTTCTGTCAATAAGGGAGTTGATTATTTCAAAACTCACAAGGAGCAACAGGGGAATTAAACTGTTTAACAGGGGAATGTTGTTGTCACCGATGGGCATTGCCGCAATTTCGGAAATGAGAATTGTAATTACAAGTTCTCCCGGTTGAAGTTGTCCCAGTTGCCTTTTTCCCATCAGACGAACGCAAACGGATACAGCACAGTATATTATGAATGTTCTAATTATTGTAGATATCATATAATCACCGTTCTTGTTTTTTCCTTATTTGTTTGGAATATGCAGTAAAAACAGGGGAAAATAACAATGGTGATTTTATGGAAAATAAAGATAGTGTGCTTCTTGATTTGTCGGAGTTGAATGAGGAAAACTACGGAGATGTCAGGGAGAATGCGGTTGAAAACGGCAGACTTATAAAAGAGGCTTTCAAAGGCAGTTTTGATATTGTTGTAAAAAAGGGGTACTGTGACGGGCGTTGCGTTGTCTTTGCGAATTGCGACGGACTTTGCAGTGCCCAGAGAATAGCGGACAATGCAATAAAACCTCTGTTGACATTTAAGGGGGAGTTGCCCAAAGAAAAGCCCCTTGACTATATTTGCGACCGCATTATTTACAGTACCGAGCAGGAAAAAGAAACAAGCCTCGATAAAGCAATGCTCCAACTTTTGAGAGGTACGCTCCTCATATTTGTTGAGGGTGAAAAACGGTGCGTAATATTGGGTATGCAGGACTTACCCGAACGCTCCTTGGAAGAACCCGACAACGAGGTGCAGGAATTCGGTTCAAGGGAGGGCTTTACGGAAAATATAAAAACCAACCTGACCCTTGTAAGAAAAAGGCTTTGCACAACAAATTTTAAAATTGAGATGAAAGAATCGGGAAAAACAAGTAAAACCCGAATACTTCTTTGCTATATGAAAGATAGGGTAAATCCCGATACCCTTGCAGAAGTGCGAAAACGGCTTGAGTCCGTGGATTTTGATACTGTTTTGGCGGCGGGGTATCTGAGAAAAACCTTTGATACAAAGAGAAAGAGTCTTTTCACAATGGTGGGTCAGACCCAACGACCCGATACCCTTGCGGCAAAGGTGTGCGAGGGGAAAATAGGCATACTTGTGGACGGAACACCCTTTGCCCTTGTTGTGCCCCGACTGTTTATAGAAAATTTTCAAACACTTGACGATTATATAAATCGTCCGTTTTTTGCAAGTTTTATGAGGGGCGTCAGGCTCCTTGCCTTTTTAATCAGCGTATTTTTACCCGGCTCATTTGTTGCAGTGGGACTGTTTCATCAGGAAATGTTTCCGGACGATATGCTGTACAATATAGTCATAATGGAAAGCAACACACTTTTTACCTTGACCATTGAGGCACTGATAATACACTTTGTCTATGAAACCGTAAGGGAAGCGGGACTGAGGATGCCTAAGTCCATAGGTCACGCGGTCAGCATTGTTGGCGCCCTCGTCATAGGTGACGCGGCGGTTACGGCGGGGCTGATAGGCGCTCCCATGCTCATTATCGTTGCCCTTACGGCAATATGCTCCCTTGTTTCCTCGGATTTGTATCAGCCCATAGCCATTCTGAGAATTGTTTTCATTCTCGTGGGGGGTGTTTCGGGACTTTACGGAATTATGATAGGTGCGGCGGCGCTTTTAATAAACCTCTCGTCAATGACGGATTACGGAGTACCGTTTTTAGCACCCGTAGCCCCGTATAACAGAACAATCTGGAGGGATTCTTTCTTCAGAGTCAGCATGGAAAGATTAAGCGATAAGATTTTTGATATTAACGGACTCAGGGAAAAATCGGGAAAGGGGAAAGTTGAATGATGAAGTCAAAAGTTACCGCAATTCAGTTTTTTGCTCTTTTGTATGTTTCAATGCTGGGAACGGTGTTTATGTATATATCATCCTCAACAATAATGATTGCCACGGCGGAATCACTTTTAAGACCCCTTGTTTTTGCTGCGGTAAGTATTGTTGCCGCCATACCCATTTATTTCCTTTGTAAAAAAAGCGATTATAAAGAGGGCTTGATGCTTTCGGGAAACAGCAAGATATATAAAGCGGCGGCTCTGATTTACGGCGCCGTGTATTTTATAGATGCGCTTATGACCGCAGGCAGATTTGACCTCTTTGCAAGTTCGGAACTTTTTCCGGGTACGGAAATGACCTATTTTATAATAGGACTTGTGGCGGTTTGCGTCGCTTTGACCTTTTGCGGATTCGGTGCTCTCAGCAGGGCAAGTACCGTTTTCACCTTTGTGGTAGTAGCCGCAACATTGTTTGCTTCCCTGACTCTTGCAAAGGAGGTTGACCTTTTGAATTTCACCCCCTTGTTTGAGTCGGGTGTGGGAAAATTCTTTTCGGACAGTATGCTGTTTTGCGTTCAAGCCTCGGAAATCGGCGCAATTGTAATTTTCTTCCCCGAAATCGAGGGAAATGTAAAAAAGCATTATATTTGGTGGGCGGTTTTAAGCGCCCTGTCCTTTTCCTTTGTCCTGTTCTTTGTTACGGGAACATTGGGGAATTTTGCGGATACCCAACTTTTTCCTACGTATTCCGCAGTATCTCTTGCAAAGTTCGGGCTTTTTGAAAGACTGGATGCCCTTGAAACTGCAATATGGATTTTGTGCGTCGTAACGAAAATGACCCTGTATGTAATGATTGTGGTAAAATGCATTTGCTTTGCATTTCCTCGTTTTTCACAAAAAATAACCGCCGTTTCAGTAGGGGTAATCATTTCTGTGGCGCTGATTTTTATTTCCGGAAATGTAATGAATTTTCGCTTTATTTCCTACACTCCTCTGATTGTGGGGGTGTATATTGTACCCGTGATTATTCTGCCATGTGTTCTGTTGGCGGCAAATTTAATAAAAAGGAGAAAGAGTGATGAAAAAACCGTATAAAATCCTTGCTCTTATACTTCTTTGCGCGGTGATTTCCGTGTCCTGTTGCTCCTGTGAAAAAACAGGTACCGAACTTTCGGAACTGATGATAATGCAGGGTATCGGAATAGATATAACTGACAACGGATTTAAAACCACCGTGGAAATTCTGAATAACGAGCAAAGCGGAAGTCCCGGAGGAAACGGTAACAGTGACAACAAAACAAAAATATACTCCGCCGAGGGCGCTACAGTGGGAGAAGCCTTGCGAAAACTCATAACCAAAAGCGGAAATGAGCCCATGTTTGCCCATAACAGAGTTATTGTAATCGGGGAAAAGGCGGCAAACAGGGATTTGAGCGATATAATTGATTTCTTTGAAAGGAATTACGATTCCAGAGCCTCCCAACTCCTCTGTGTTGCCAAAAATACCACGGGAGAAAGTGTCATAAGGGCGAAAGTCCCCGAAGATACCATAAAAAGTGAAATTCTTGAAAATATGCTTGAGGAATGTTCAAAGCAGTCCCTGGTGCCCAAAGTGCGAATAATTGATGCAATCAACTATATCAAGGACGAAACCTCGGGGCTTTGTATTCCCGCAGTAAAGGTGGAGAAAAACGGGGAAAGCGAGAATTTCGAATTGGACGGCTGTGCGATTTTCGGTACGGACACAACTTTTTCAATGTATATTGACGCCGAAACTGCCGAGGGTATTGCCATTCTCAACGACAAAATCGAGGAGGGAGTAATAAGCGCTGATTTACCCAACGGACAAAGCGCATCCTTTTATATAAATAAAGGCAAAAGCAAGTATAAAATTACAACGGAAAACGGAGTATTGCATTATAATCTTCATGTTAAAATCTCATGCGATCTGGAGGGTGTTCAGGGAGATGAATATTTCAGTACGGATACGGGTGTTCTTGAAACCTTTCAGACTGCGGTGGGGGAGGCTGTCTGCAAAAAGGCGGAAAATACTTTAACCGTACTTCAGGGGCCTCACGGTGCGGATGTGATAAGGTACGGGAAAAGATTGCGGAATAAGGAGAACGACCTGTATTATATTATAAACGACAGTTGGGGAGATGTTTTCCCATCAATAAAACTGTCCGTTACCGCGGACGTTACCATAAGACGTATCGGAGAAGAAACTTTCCACAGCAAAAAGACGTAATACCCCCTTGTAACACCGACCAAAATTTGATATATTAACATTATCAAGTATTCGGAGTGGTTCTATGTATTCCTTGGGTGTTGATATCGGCGGAACAAAATGCGCCGTTGTTCTGGGCAAAGGGGAGTTGTCCGATAATACGGACGGATTCATAATTGATAAAATTAAATTTCCCACGGAAGTTACTCGGGGTTGGGAAGTCATTTTAAATGAAATCATTGAAAAGGCGGACGAACTCCTTTTAAGAAACAACGTAAAATACCGAGAACTCATTGGTGTGGGTATCAGTTGCGGCGGACCCCTTGACAGTAAAAATGGTACAATCAACCGTCCGCCCAATTTGCCCGATTGGGACAATGTTCCCATAGTTAAAATAACGGAAGAACATTTCGGCGTCCGTTGCGTGCTTCATAACGATGCCAATGCCTGCGCAGTTGCGGAGTGGCGCTTCGGTGGGGGAAAGGGCTATAACAATCTTGTCTTTCTCACATTCGGCACGGGTATGGGCGCAGGGCTTATTCTTGACGGCAAACTGTACTGCGGAACAAATGACTGTGCCGGTGAAGTGGGGCATATTCGTCTTTCGGAGGACGGTCCCGAGGGCTACGGCAAAGCGGGTTCTTTCGAGGGCTTCTGTTCCGGCGGGGGTATAAAAAAACTTGCACAATTAACCGCCCGAAAATATCTTGCGGAAAATAAAAAAAGTGTTCTTTTTGAAAACTATGACGATATAGAGAATCTCAATGCACAAAATGTTGCCGAGGCAATGTACATGGGTGACGCCTTTGCAACGGAAGTTTATGAAAAATGTGCCGAGTATCTTGGCAGGGGACTTTCGGTTATAATTGATATTATAAATCCCGAAGCCATTGTTATAGGCAGTATATATGCAAGAAATGAGGAGTTTTTTTATAAGAGGGTGAAAGAGGTTGTAGGCAGAGAAGCCCTTTCCGTAAATGCCGCGTCCTGCAAAATTCTGCCTGCAAAATTGGGGGAAAGCATAGGGGACTTTGCCGCTTTGGGAGTTTTGTTTTAAGGTTGTGTTAATATGAAAAAAAGTGTTGAAAAAATATACTACGATTTGTTTGAAAGATACCCGTCCCTTTCGGGAATAAAAGAGGATGTTCTGTTGGTTTTTGAATGTATAAAGGACGCCTACATAAACGGGGGTAAACTTCTTGTTTGCGGTAACGGCGGAAGTGCCGCCGACAGCGTTCATATTGTTGGAGAACTTATGAAAGGCTTTATGCTCAAAAGGGAACTTCCCGAAAACGAAAAAGAAAAATTCATCAACAAAGAAATCCCGGAGGGGCTTCAGGGCGCCCTCCCCGCAATTTCCCTTGTAAGCGAAACCGCACTCATCAGCGCCTTTTGTAACGATTGCTCTCCGGAACTTGTTTTTGCTCAGCAGGTTTACGGCTTAATGAATGAAAACGACACCCTTTTGT
Organism: Acutalibacteraceae bacterium; assembly: GCA_051892415.1. GTDB lineage: Bacteria > Bacillota > Clostridia > Oscillospirales > Acutalibacteraceae > DTU089. Next base: position 128,475 of record JBJFGF010000031.1, read on the forward strand.
GTCTTTCCACCTCGGGCAATTCAAAAAATGTAGTATATGCCGCACAAACCGCAAAGGCTAAAGGCGGCAAGGCGGTTGCCATTGTGGGAGAAACGGGCGGCAAACTCAGCGAAACAGCGGACGCTTGTGTAAGACTTCCCTCAACCGTAACACCCGAAATTCAGGAATACACCGTTCCCGTATATCATACAATATGTGCAATGTTGGAGGCACATTTTTTTAATGAATAACAAAAAAACTTCGCCTTTTTCTTTGGCGAAGTTTTTTGCTTTATTTTACTCTATTCTATTCTTATCCGTATGGTTTTTTCTTTTCCGTCGTTGGCAAAGCAGTAGCCTATAAGCATAATCACCGTGAAAATTATCAGGTAGAACAGTACGGGGCAGGAGAACACTCCGTTTTCTTTTCCCTCAATGTAGTACAAATAACCGTGGGAATATAGGGCGGCAAAGACCATAAATATTGACCCACCGAGTCCAAAAAGGGGAAGAACAAACCTTTTAATCGGATTCAAGTTTTTTTCTTTTCTCATAAACTGAATAAAAATCGGAATATAGAAAGCATAAATCGTAACAATGGGAAGTTCGGAGGAATCAAAGTTGAAATAACCGAACCAACCCTTAGGAGTGAGATTTGCACCGTAAAAGAACACAAGCCAAGCCGCCACGATTACAAGACCGACAATGGATGAATTGGACGGCATTTGAGTTTTACTGTCAATGGTTTTCATGTATTCGGGCTTTGGCCCGTAATTACGTACACCCAAGGAATACATACCTCTGATGCAACCCATTAAAAGACCGTTCAGCGTTCCCATACAGGAAATAGCAACAAACAGATTGAGGATGTTTCCGAATACATTGCCGAAAACATGGACAAAGGCTTCCGTTGCGCCGCGTTCCATAAGAGTTTTAACGTCAGCCCCACCCGCAACGCCGATGTAGTAGAACACATATACAACTATGATTATAATACCGCCGGAAATGAGGGCGATGGGCAGATTCCTTTTGGAATTTTTCAGTTCCGAGTTAATTGTCGTTGCAATAATCCAACCCTCGTAAGCAAATGCGGCGGAAACAATCCCACCGAACAGGGTTGAGAAATCCCCCGAGCCCGTTGCAAAATTTGCGGAAAGTATGGACACACTTTCACCCGCTATATTGTGCGTGAAGCCGTAAACCGTACCCACAACTGCCATAAGAACAAGGGGAATCAATTTAATAAAGGTGGCGCCCACCTGAATCCTTCCCGCAAGTTTTGAAGAGAGCACATTTACAGCGTAGGTGAGAATGAGTATGAATCCCGCAAGGCAAAGACATTCGGGACCCGTTACGGCGCCGCCCTCGGAAAAGGGAATTGTAAGTTGAAAATTCGGATTGACAGAACAAATAAAGGTCAAAAGATATCTTGCGGAAAGCCAGGCAAGTACCGAAGTCATTGCAGGAGCATAAATAGTTGTAATAAACCATCCCACGTAATAGGAATACCGACTTCCTACGGTTGCCTCCGCGTAGTCAACAAGACCGTTGACTTTTTCGTATCTGTGCGCCATTACGGAAAAGGCGAGAATACAGAAAATCATAACCGCGCCGCCCAATATCCAGGCGAGAATACCCATGGGCATATCGCCCTTTGTTTTTTCAAGGATTGCCTGCGCCTTGAAAAACACACCACTGCCTATAACGGTACCCACAACCATACAGATTGCCGTAATAAGACCGTATTGTTTCTTCAGACCTTTTTCCATTTAACCACCCTTTGCACTTGTTAATATATTATATTATTGTGCAGGAATTTTATAAATAAATTTTTTTGAGACGTCAATTCTCAAAAAAGTGCCTGTCCAGAATTTCCGACGCGGTAATAACAAAATTCACGCAGGGGCGGGTTTTGTAGTATTCTTCCGTTCTGGGAACGGAAATATATGTTCCCTTGCCGATGTTGTGGAGGAGTTCGTTGCAGTTGTAGGTTTTGTAGATTTCCTTGAATTCACAAGCCAACTCCTGAATCAATTTATAATGGTTGTCCTTTGCCTGCTTGTCAGAGGTATCGGAATACCCTGCAAGAAGCCCCGCAACCATGAACATACCCGTAACCGCACCGCAGGTTTCACGGAGTTTGCCCATACCTCCGCCAAAAGAGGAGGAGAGTTTCAATGCCGTTTCAAAATCAATTCCGCAGTCCTCTGCGAATGCACCGAAAACCGCCTGACTGCAGTTGCAGCCGCTTAAAAATAATTCGGCGGCTTTTTCAGAATGTTTTTTCATTTTTAAACACCTCGCAATATATGAACATTCTACCATACAAAGAGTTATATGTAAATCAAAAAGTTTTGGATTATTTTGTCAAATCCGATTTACTTAATTAAGCCCTTGTGTTATAATACCTCTATTATGCACGTTGAAAGGAATTTGAAATATGCTTCTTGACAAAACTTTATACATCCCCGATTTGGGTGAGGTGGGAGCAGACAGCGGTTTTCACCTTCTTCCCGCAACCGAGGACGGAAAATTCACCGCGGGGAAAAACGGAGTGGAATTCGTTGTTGCAACCGGCGACAAAAAGGTTGAGTTTGTAAGTTTCGGAACTAACACTCTTGCCTGTGTAAAATCCGCTATCGCTTATCCTGTCTATTATCCCGTTTATCCCGTGAAAACGGAATATCCGTTGAATGCGGTTCTTATGGACCTTGACGGAACAACGGTTCGCAGTGAGGAGTTTTGGATCTGGATTATTGAAATGACAACCGCAAGTATGTTGGGTAATCCCAAATTTCAACTTGAGGATGCGGACATTCCCTTTGTTTCCGGTCACAGCGTTTCCGAGCACCTTCAGTATTGCATTGATAAATATTGCCCAGGGGAATCCCTTGAAAAGGCGAGGGGCTTCTATTTTGAACACACCCACAGGGAAATGGAAGAAATAATGGCGGGTCGCGGTAAGGACGGTGCGTTCACTCCCACGGAGGGAGTAAAGGACTTCCTTTTGGAACTTAAAGATATGGGAATAAAAATCGGACTTGTTACCTCCGGCCTTTACGAAAAAGCATGGCCGGAAATCCTTTCCGCATTCAAAACTCTCGGTATGGGTGACCCCAAGGACTTCTACGATGCAATCATTTCCGCAGGTTATCCCTTGCGTAAGGGTAGTGTGGGTACTCTCGGTGAACTTTCACCAAAGCCCCACCCCTGGCTTTACAGTGAAACATCCATTGTGGGTCTGGGCGAGGCATTCGCGGACAGAAACAGGGTAATTGGTATTGAGGACAGCGGAGCGGGTGCTTGCTCCGTACGTCTTGCAGGCTATACCACAATCGGTATTGCAGGAGGAAATATTGAGTCAAGCGGTACAAAAGCCGTTTGCACCCATTTCTGCGATAATTTCCAAGAGATTATGAAAATAATTAAAGGTTGAGGAGAGCAATATGGAAAATAAAGATAGAATTCAATGTCATTTTATATCAAACACCCATTGGGACAGAGAATGGCGCTTCTCTGCAAGAAGAACACAGTACATGCTGGGCTATATGCTTGACATGCTCCTTGATATTCTCGATAAAAATCCCGATTACAAGCATTTCCATCTTGATTCACAGACAATGCCTGTTCAGGATTATCTTGAAGTTTATCCCGAAAAGAAAGAGAAACTTATTAAATACATACAGGAGGGCAGAATTGCGGTAGGTCCCTGGTTCTGCTTGCCCGACGAATTCACCGTGGGTAGCGAAGCCCTTATCAGAAACCTTCTTTTAGGTCACAAAATCGGTCGTGAAATGGGCGGTATCAGTAAAACGGGTTATTCACCTTTCGGTTGGGGACAGATTTCCCAACTTCCGCAGATTTATTCCGGCTTCGGCATCAATTTTGCCTCATTCTACCGCGGAATAAACGAGTACAAAGCCCCCAACTCCGAATTTTTCTGGGAAAGTCCCGACGGTACAAGGATTTATGCGTCCCGTCTTGCAAAAAGACCCCGTTATAACATCTGGTACGTTGTTCAACGCCCCGTATATTTTAATCAGTCCGACGAAAACAACCGTGATATGCTCTGGAACGACAACAACGGTGTGTTCAAATTCATTGACAGGGATTGGAAACTTGACTATCAATATACGCATCCTTTCTATGAGTACCACAAAGAAAATGTTCAGGCAAGAGCCGAACAGGCAATGGAAGAACAGGACAAGGACTGGACAACAAATCACCGTTTCTGGTCCATCGGTCACGATTCATCCTGTCCCGACGAAAGAGAAGTCCAACTTGTTAAAGACCTTGACAGCGCGCTTCCCGATGCGGATGTTTTCCACAGCACCCTCAAAGAGATGGAACAGGGTATAATTGATAATTTCAAAGAGGACTCTCCCGTTCTCAAGGGCGAGATGCGTGACCCCTATACAAAGGGTAGTGTAAGCGAACTTTGCGGTTGGATTCTTTCTGCAAGAACATATATTAAGCAGGAGAATTTCGATACCGAAAGAAGAATAATAAACTATGCGGAGCCAATGGCGGTTTTTGCCGCTCTTTCGGGCGCGCCCTATCCCCAGAATTTCATTGACCTTTCCTATAACTATCTTCTCCAGAACCACGGCCACGACAGTATCGGTGCTTGCGGACGTGATGTAGTATATGAAGATGTTATGTCCCGTTACAGACAGGCAAGGGAACTTTCCATGTGCGTCTTTGAACGTGCATTTATGGATATTGCGGGCGACATCAATCTCCGCACATTCAGTAAGGACGATGCGGCGGTTGTGGTGTTCAATCCCGCACCCTTTAAGAGAACGGAAACCGTTAATCTTCGCCTTGAAATTCCTGCGGAGTGGAAAGCGGACAGTTTTGAAATCACCGATGAGGAAGGTAACAAGGTTAAGTACCAGGTTATTTCCACAAATAAAGCAAACGCACAGATTATCCAGAATCCCAACGATACCGCAAATGTTCTCCATACCGAGCAGTATTATGTTGCCGCAGAGGTAAAAGAAGTTCCCGCAATGGGTTACAAAACATTTAAGGTAAGCCCCCTTTACAATGTACGTGCAACAACTCCCGTAACACTTGTTAAAACCACAAATGTTATGGAAAATGAGTACTTGAAAGTAAGCATTAACCACAACGGTACATTCGACGTTGTTGATAAGGAGAGCGGCAAGGAATTCAAAGGCTTGGGCTACTTTAAAGACAGCGGAGAGATCGGTAATCCCTGGCAACACGTTGCCCCCGAATGTGACGAAATCTTCACAACCCTCGGTGAAAAGGCAACCGTTACCCTTGTTTGCAACGGCGAGTTTGAAACAACATACAAAATTGCAATGCGTTGGGAACTTCCCGAGAAACGTGCATTTGATGAGAAAACAAGAAGTGAACATAAACTTCCCGTTGATATCGAAAGTCTTGTTACACTCCGTAAGGGCGCAAGATTTGTTGAAATCGAAACCACCGTTAACAACCGTTGCGAAGACCATTATCTCCAGGTTGCATTCCCCACAAATATCAATGCACAGTATGCCGATGCCCAGGGACAGTTCGACGTTGTTAAAAGACCTGTTAAAGCACCGGATTATTCACTCTATGACGAGCCGCCCATGACGGAGCATCCTATGAACTCTTTTGTAAGCCTTTCCGACGGCAAGAACGGTGTTGCACTTCTTAATACGGGACTTAAAGCATACGAAGCGGCGGATGACGAGGACCATACGCTTCTTCTTTCCCTTATCCGTGCGTACCCCTTGCGTATCTGCGTAACAAAGGATATGCAGAATTACAGCGATTGGGACAAGGGCTCACAGTGTATCGGTAAAAATACATTCCGTTACGGCTTTATGCCCCATAAGGGCGATTGGGAAGAAGGCAATGTATGGCAGGAGAGCGAGCGCTTCAACCTCTATCTTACAGCGGGTCAGATTGCCCCCACGGACCACGGCAAGAATCCTCTTACACATTCATTCCTTGAACTTAAAGACGAAAACCTCAACGTCAGCGCAGTTAAAAAGAGCGAGGACGGAACAGGATATGTTGTTCGTCTTTTCAACCCCTCGGACAAAACCGTTAAAAATGCAATCCGTCTTAACGGGGGTATTGCACCTATCGAAAAAGTGCAGTCACCCGTTGAAAGACAGAAAGCGGAATTTGAACTTCCCGCATATTCAGGCAAGAAGTGGAATGAGGTTAAACTTGTAACACTTGAGGAACTTGACGACAAGGCACTTTCAATGGACGCCGACGGATTCGTAGAATTCGAGATTACCGGCAAAAAGATTCTCACAATTAAATTTAACTGAATGTTCAACGAATTTTAATTGAATAAAGCGATTTGAAAAGATAAAATAAATAATAAAAGATTTTGAAAGGGGAAACGTATGAAACTGTCACTTGTTGTTCCTTGCTATAATGAGGAAGAAAATGTTGAACGCTTTTTCAGTGAAGTGAATAAGGTTTTCCGCGGCAAAGCGGATGACTGCGAATTTGTTTTCGTAAATGACGGAAGCACCGACGGAACATATAAAAAACTGAAAAAAATATATGAAGAAAACAGCGCTTCCCCTGTTCAGATTCTCACATTCAGCAGAAACTTCGGTAAGGAAGCCGCCATTTATGCGGGGCTTTCATACGCAAAAGGGGATTTGGTCTGCATAATTGACGCGGATTTACAACAACGTCCCGAGGATGTCCTGCGGATGCTCGACGCAATGGAACAGGACGAAACCCTGGACTGCGTTGCGGCATATCAGGCAAACCGTAAGGAAAGCAAGACTATGAAAGGCTTGAAATATTCCTTTTATAGACTTATAAATAAGGTTGCGGATGTGGATTTCGTAAACGGTGCGTCGGATTTCCGACTCCTCAAAAGAACAATGGTGGATGCAATACTCCGAATGACCGAATACCACCGCTTTTCAAAAGGCATTTTCAGTTGGGTGGGATTCAATACAAAATACATTCCCTACACGGTTGAAGAACGGCAGTTCGGCGAAACAAAATGGAGTTACGGAAAACTTTTTAAATATGCCTTTGACGGAATAATTTCATTTTCAACATTTCCTTTGAAACTTGCAACGGGAGTGGGGCTTGTAACCTCCGCAGCATCAATCATCTATCTTATTGCGGTTGTTCTTCAAAAACTGATTTGGGGAATCGATGTTCCCGGTTACGCAACAATAGTTGTGCTTGTACTGTTTTTGGGCGGTATGCAACTTTTCTGTCTGGGTATTTTGGGAGAATATATCTCAAAAATCTATCTCCAGGTAAAAAACAGACCCATTTATATTTTAAAGGAGCATTTGGGCAAGGATGACTAAAATCAAAGACCTAATAATAAAATACCAAGAGATTATTTTGTATTTTATTTTCGGCGTTCTCACAACTATTGTAAATCTCTTTACTTTTTGGGCATTTACGAAGATATTGGGGGAAGAACTTTATCTTATCAATAACGGTATTGCCTGGGTAGTTGGCGTTGTTTTCTCGTTTGTAACAAACAAACTGTTCGTTTTCGCTTCAAAAAGTTGGAATTTTAAAACTTCTGCCAGAGAGTTTATTGCTTTTGTAGGAGCAAGACTTTTCAGTTTGGGCGTAGAAGAGGGCGGTATGTGGTTTTTCATTGAACTTCTGAATTTCGGAGAAAAATCACTTTCGTTTTTCGGCATAACCGTCTCCGGTCAAATATTGGCAAAGTTTCCCCTTGCGGTAATTGTCGTGCTTTTAAACTATTTTTTCAGCAAGTTTTTTATATTCAGAAAAAACAAAAACAAAAATCAAGGCGAAGTGTAAGGCTCCGCCTTGACAAACCCGTGATATTTGGTATAATACAACTCGTATAAAAACCGAATACGCCTCCTTAGTTCAATGGATAGAATAAATCCCTCCTAAGAGTTTGTTCCACCTCTCGCCTTTCGCAAAAAGGCGGGAGGTGCGTAGAATAAAAATAACTGAATATTGCTAAATGTCTCTGTACCTCAGCAGGATAGAGGGTCCGCCTCCTAAGCGGAACGCCCCCGGTTCGAATCCGGGCAGGGACGCCACAAACAACGCCGAAAGCCTTGATTTTTCGAGGTTTTCGGCTTTTCTTATTTTCCGGCATCATTCAATCTTTACTTTTCCATTTTGACATCACTTTTGCCCCGAACTTGCTAAACAAGGCGAAAGGTCGTGCTAAGAATTATTAGCAGGAAAATCGCTGTTTTGCTAAGAAAAAAGGCTCCTCTGCTAATTTGTACCTCAGACACGGTATAAATCCTTGCTAATTTACAGGGCGGTAGTTATGCTGTTAGCCCTGCAATATTTGAACTACACACTTGTTGTCTTTTGTTTGCCAGATAGTCGCAATGAATCGCAAGGTTGCTTATTTGTTCTATGCTGTTACAATGAAGATAGTGGAGGTGCCAATATGAAGAACAAAAAGTATTATATCAATCTGACCGAGCAGGAACGCTCTCAAATCATACATTCGCTTATAGATAAAAAGAACGCACTTATAGCTCAAGGCAGATACACCGACGCTGTTGATGAAGTCATCTTAAAGCTGATGAAAGCAAAGAAAAAGTCTTTTATAGTGCGTACTGTTTCGTAGTCATTTCCTTTTCAAAAAAATAAAATATAGAGCTATATAAGCAAGCCGCTTATTCCTTTATTGGGATAGGCGGCTTTTTTGTTTTGTAGGAGTGAAAAAGCGGAACAAAAAAATTTTTTTATTTTTTTCAAATTTAGGGTGTCCATTTGACCTCTCCCAGTGGGAACAAGTGAAAGGGTTATTTTTTAACTCCGATTAGGAGCAACTCTTTCACTGTTCCTTGACAACTGAATATATAGGCACACCGGACTTTAGTTCTGATGATGAGCCACCTTATCGGGTACGCCAAGACCTCTGAAACGGAGCGAGCGAGAACCCCCGGTAAAAGTGTCAGGCTGCACCTGATACGGCGATGACAGTCAGAATGATAATGATACTTCTCTACGGAGCTGGCGGAGAACCCGGCAGAGGTGAAATTCCTATGACACGGTTTCGCAAACCGTGACCGATGTGCTTCCCACACAAAGCAACAGCTTTACGCAGGGGGTGTTGAAAACAAATACTGCGTTGATACATAGCCGCCTGAACCCAGTCGGCTATAAATCAAACGAAAGGAGGAAAGCCAATGCCTAACTGTAAAACCATTGCTATCTGC
>JBJFGF010000032.1:0-3271 GCA_051892415.1 Acutalibacteraceae bacterium
GGTTCAAGAGGCCGGAAGTTCAAATCTTCTCACCCAGACCACCGGAAAGTCCGATAAACACTGGCTTACAGCGTTATCGGACATTTTTAATTTTATTGAAAAATCGGGTTTGACGACAAATTTTGACGACAAAAATTTTTTGAAAATTTTAAATTTTTCGCGGTAATGTCTTTTTGCCGTACAGGTACTTCTTTTTTTATAAGGCGCCGCACGGCGTATTATTAAACTCAAGAACGCGCCCTTGATACTTATCTTCGGGCGCGTTCTTAGTTCTAATAAAATAAAAAACCAAAGCCGTACTCGTACGCGCTTTTTTACTTTTGTCAGCCTGTCTGCGCCGTCCGAGGTTTTTTGCCGGAGCCGAATCAGCCGTCGTACGTGGTTATCGGCGCTTATTCGGAGCGAAGCGACACCTTCTTTCGCGCGTTCACGCGCGCATAAGTGCGTGCGCCCGGTTACTATAAGTTACGTAGGTACTTTTTTATATATCTAAATCATTATCTAAATATAATGATGGTGGAATTTTGTCTGCTATTTTGGGAATTTTGGCGTGTCGGATAGTGGAATTTTGTCATTGTTTTTTCGTGGTTTAAACAAAAGCGAAATGGCAAGACGATTGTCTTGCCTTAAAAACAAGTGAATTTGGCGTTTGTTTTAGTTCTCTAAACTAATGGGGAGGAAACCTTCCTTTTCTTTATTTCTCTCGTTATAAACCTCGACCGCGACGCGCGGATACCACGCCGTATATTCGCGTTTACGCGGTGTTTCGGCTTTATGTATATAAATCTTATTATTACTTTTAAGGGAGTCCAGAACGCGAGATAACGTTCTTTCCGATAGTCCGGTTTCTTTAGTTAGATAAGAAGTCTTACATGTAAGTTTCGTTGCATTACCGGGGATAGGTTGGCTGTATGAATAAATTACAGCATAAACAAGCAATTCTGACGTAGTATTCACCCAGCGGAACATCCAGCCGTTGACGACGATATGAGACCGCGAAACGGGCATTTTCGGCATAACCACGGCATAACGTGCGCGTTCTACGCCGTTCGTCATGGTCAACGTTTCGGTTTTACGGATAAGTCCGCGCTTTTCCAGCGTGTCAAGCGCGGAAATTATCGTTTTGCGGTCTTTATTCAGCGAATTTTGAATAAACGTCAGACTTCCGAAGAACGTGGTGTCGCTACCGGGGCGGGAAAACTGATATATCAACGCGTAAACGAGCATTTCGGATTGCGTCAGGTCTAATTTCAACATCCAGTCGTATATAGACATAGTGAATCCGTCTTCAATTCGTTTATTTTTTATTCGGTTGCGTTTACGGATATCCTCCGTAAGTTTTTTCATATTGTTTTCCATAGTTTTCCCCGGTGTGAAGTTATTTATTTAACTTTTCTGCAATTTCCGGAATACGCGAAAAATCGCCGTTCAGAAGAAGATAATACGCGCCCCGGATAAAGTCCGGCTGCGTAAGACCTTTTTCTCTTAGAAGGAGTTTTACAGCGTCTGCTTCCGCGTTCGGAAGAATTGCGCTTATTTGCTTGAAATCTTTCTTATATTCTTCTTTCATGGTTTTTTATGATTTTCGGTGTTGACTTTTTCGTTTTTTTGTCATATACTATATATAGGCTTAGAAATAAGTCTTTGGCTGAGATGCCATTATCAGGTTGACGAGTAGGTGACTACTCGTCTTTTTTTCTACCTTTTAATTCGCGAATTTTCTTTTTATTCTTTTTAGTTTTATGTATTTCTTTTGTCATTTTCACAACCTCATTATAAGGGAGTCTTTTATTTGCAGGTCTGAGTTCAAACTTGCTACCAATCTTTATGGGCATACCTTTATCGTCTTTTGTTTCAACATATGGCTTATACCAAGATTTCCCGTTATCATAACTGATAAGTTGAATAATGCCTTTTTTGCGTTTCCCTAAACTGTTTTTCTCTGACGTGAGTTTTACTATGGCAAGTTCATCGTTTCGATTTGTGTCTATAACCACGCCAGGGCGATATTTACCACCTTTTCCATTTTCATATCCGGGTTTGGTGTATCCTGCACCGCTTTCTAAATAATTATCGCGCGTTTGGATTCGGTCGCCTTTCTGAATTGTTTTTGATACGTTTTTATCTGATTTCTTCATAAATTCCTCAGTCGTCTAAAAAACTGGGACGGTCTTCGTCCTGTTTCGGTTTTATGCCCGGGATTTTCACCGGGGAATTATTCGGTTTTTCTGCCGGCGTCGCGTCTGACGTCGATTCAGACTCCGGCGCGTCCTTGTATTTTGGCTTTTTAGGCGGTTCAGGCGTCGCCGGTGCCGGTGTAGGCGTCTCATCCTGCTTGTCCGCAAGCATTTGCAACGTCGCAAGATATAAGTCCATAGGTACGGTATTTCCGGCGGTTTCCGATACGTCCAGGCCGTTGACAAACTCAGACTTTCCGCCGGCACTTTCAAGTTCTAACGTACGAATCTGATTAAGAATCATCTGACAGCCGTTCGTACATGAGAATCCGCACGCTTCGCAGTCCATTGTCCGCAACATTTTCCACATTCGGCGTATCGTTGATGCATTTTTCATCCGCTGTGAAAACGAAACGAAATTCTTTGCACCGACGTTTATATTTACTTTCGGATTTTTAGCCATTTGTCGCTCCTAAAATTTTATTTCCGTCAAGAAATAGATGAGAAAAATAATACGTATCGTATTTAAGCCACGATTTTTTTACATAAAAACTTCTGTATTCGATTTCACCGTATCTCGCCTCGAAGTCGCGGAAGTCTTTTGATTCTCTGCTTCCTTCCCACGGGGATAGCCCGGCGTCGGCACTGGCGTATTTGTCATAACTGATAACGTCAACAACGAGGAAAGGTCCGCAGTCGTGCGTTTCAAGACACTTAATAAAAACGTCTGCCTGCTCGCGCATTTTGATATATAAACGCCCCAGCGCCTGCGTATTAACGTGTATCTGATGCTGTCCAAGTTGCCGCGACAAAGCTTCGAATATCGCAAGTTCCGGGAACATCGAATCGATTTCGGAATTGTTCTGACTGCCGAAATACACCGCGCCGTCCGAGATAAATATCGGCAACCCCGGGATAAACGGGTCTGCATACTTAGTTATCGTACCGTTTACGATATCTTTGTACGTGTTTCCTCCAACGGACAGCGCACGCAGCGATTTTAAAACGATTGTTTTTTTGTTATAGGGCATATTTGAATAATGCAAACCGCCCAAAAGATGAATAACAGTTGCAAACAAAACGTCCTTCCCTGC
>JBJFGF010000033.1:0-51744 GCA_051892415.1 Acutalibacteraceae bacterium
AAGGGCAAGAAAAAAGAGAGAAGCGTAAAAACCTCTCTCTATTCTCTTGCCCTTCACAATGCTCGCACCTTTAAGTTACTGTCCTTAAGGGTACGATGCATTATCTTGTGTTTTTTACTTTTCTCGCTTTATTGGGAGTTTTTCTTATATATTTATTGTATCGCTTTACGGGAATCGGTTTTAAATGCCCGTTTTACGAAATAACGGGCTTTAAATGTGCGGGATGCGGAAACACCCACGCTCTCGAAAGCCTTTTAACCTTTGACATTGTTGAATCTTTTTCATATAATTATATTTACCCTTTAGAAATGTTCTATATTTTATGGGTATATTTTCATTCTGCAAAGAGTTTTATAAAAGGCGGAAAATTCAATTACGCTCCCCCTGTTAAAGCCCTTGACTTTGTTGTTCTTATAATAATTATTTTATGGATTCCTTTAAGGAATATTTTAGGTGTATAAAATGAAAATTAACTATCAAAAAATGTTGGATGAGGAAATGGAGAAAATAAATAAACAGGGCTTGAAGCCCCGACTTCTTCTGCACGTATGCTGTGCTCCCTGTTCCAGCGCGGTTTTAGAGTATCTTTATACTCATTTTGACATTACTCTGTTTTTCTACAATCCCAACATTTCTCCCGAATCCGAATTCATTTACCGCCTTAACGAATTAAAGCGGCTTATTGAGGAAATGAATTTAGAAAACACAGAAATCATAGTTCCCGAATATAACAACAACGAATTTGAAAATATCGCAAAGGGGCTTGAGGCTTTGCCCGAGGGCAGTTCGCGGTGTAAAAAATGCTACCGTTTACGTCTTGAACGGACGGCTGAATACGCAAAGGAAAATACCTTTGATTATTTTACAACCACCCTTTCCGTCAGCCCTTATAAAAATGCGGAGGCGCTCAATGAAATCGGCGGTGATTTGGAAAAAGAATTCGGTATAAAATATTTATATTCCGATTTCAAAAAGAAAGAGGGCTACAAGCGTTCCTGTGAACTCTCCCGAAAATACAATCTTTACAGGCAGAATTACTGCGGTTGCATTTATTCAAAAAGAATCGCGGAACAGCCCAAGGAGGAAAAACCATGACAAATTTAAAACCCGAAAGAGTTTTTCACTATTTCAAACAAATCAGCGATATTCCCCGAGGTTCCGGTAACTGCGGCGGCATGGCGCGTTATTGCGAAAGTTTTGCAACGGAACGCAACTTGAAATATGTAAAAGATAATGCAAACAATGTTGTTGTTTTCAAAAACGGAACTCCCGGTTATGAAAACAGCGCGCCCGTCATTCTCCAGGGACATATTGATATGGTATGTCAAAAAACCGAAAAAGCAACAACGGATTTTATCAACAGCGGAGTTGAACTTTTCGTTGACGGGGATTTTTTGAAAGCCGGGGAAACAACTCTCGGCGCCGACAACGGTATTGCCATAGCAATCATTCTTGCAATCCTTGAAAGCGACAATATCCCCCACCCTCCCATTGAAGCGGTATTTACCGCGGATGAAGAAATCGGGCTTATCGGTGCGGGAAAACTTGATATGAGCGTACTGACTGCAAAGAAAATGATCAACCTCGACTCCGAGGAGGACGACACGGTAACCGTTTCCTGTGCGGGAGGAAGCGATTTCACGGTAAATGTCCCCGTAACCTATAAAAAAGCAACGGGAACTAAAATCACGGTTACTCTCAAAGGTCTTAAAGGCGGTCATTCCGGTATGGAAATTAACAACAACCGGGTTAATGCCGACACTCTTGCCGGCAGATTCTTAAATCACCTTAAAAATATTTGTGATTTTGACATTATCGGTATCAACGGCGGCAACAAATCCAATGCCATTCCCAACTACTGCAAAATTGAACTTTGCACAAATGATATTGCAAGTTTTAAGGATAAAGGGGAGGAATATCTTGAAATCATAAGGGATGAAATTTCCGACCGTGAAAAAGATTTTGCCTTTTCTGTTGAAAAAGACGGAAACGGCGAATATGATGTTTTCGCAGATGATATAAAAGAAAAAATTATCTTTGTTTTGACCTGTGTGCCCAACGGTGTTACGGAAATGAGTGCAGATATAGCAGGGCTTGTTCAGACATCCTTGAATTTAGGTGTTTTGAAAACAGAGAGTAATGCTATTACCATCAGTTTCGGTTTGCGGAGCAACAAAAAATCGGGACTTTCCTTCCTTGAAGAAAAAGTCACGGCATTTTTTAGTTCAATAAATTGGGATTCCGTTGTTTCAGGTCATTATCCCCCTTGGGAATACAAAGAAGATTCCCGACTGAGAGAACTTTATAAAGAGGTCTATACCGAATATTTCGGAAAAGCACCAAAGGTTGAAGCAATTCACGCAGGGCTTGAATGCGGTGTGTTTTCCGATGCTATTGACGGAATGGACTGTATTTCCATAGGCCCCGCCCTTTACGATGTTCATACCGTTAACGAAAAACTAAGCATATCTTCAACGGAAAATGTATTTAACATTCTTTTGAAAATGTTGGAGAAATTGAAATAATTTCTCGTATTGTGTTTATTCCGCAAATATGGTAAAATGAAGCGGTTATTATGCGTCGGTGTGAAAGCACCGAAAGAATGGAGAAAGTATGGACAACAAAAACGACTTTAAGCCCTACATCCCCGCGGAAAAGGTAACCCCCGAAATTACCGTTACCTCCATTGTTATGGGTATTATTCTGGCAGTTGTTTTCGGCGCGGCAAATGCCTACCTGGGACTTAGGGTGGGTATGACGGTTTCGGCTTCAATTCCCGCCGCCGTTATTGCCATGGGTGTAATCCGCATTATTATGCGTAGAAATTCAATACTTGAAAGCAACTTGGTGCAAACAATAGGCTCCGCGGGCGAATCCCTTGCCGCAGGTGCAATTTTCACCTTGCCCGCCCTTTTTCTTTGGGCGGCAGAGGGCAAAATGGACAAGCCCGACCTTGTGGAAATTACCCTTATCGCCCTTATCGGCGGTCTTTTGGGTGTTTTCTTTATGATTCCCCTGCGAAATGCCCTTATTGTTAAAGAACACGGTGTTCTTCCCTACCCCGAGGGCACTGCCTGTGCGGAGGTTCTTCTTGCAGGTGAAAACGGCGGTGCGAATGCGTCAACCGTTTTTGCAGGTATGGGCTTTGCGGCTCTTTTCAAATTCATCATTGACGGTCTTAAACTGGTTTCGGGTGAAATATCTTTCCGTGTAAAAGGCTTTGCAGGAGAAATCGGCACACAGATTTACCCCGCCGTTATGAGCGTCGGTTATATCTGCGGCGCAAGAATTTCTTCATATATGTTTGCCGGCGGTATTTTCAGTTGGCTTGTGCTTATTCCCTTAATCGTTCTTTTCGGTTCGGAAATTGTTCTATACCCCGGAACTGCTCCCATAAGCGAAATCTTTGCAACTGGCGGTGCGAGTGCCATTTGGAGTACCTATATTCGCTACATCGGTGCAGGTGCTCTTGCGGCGGGCGGTATAATAAGCCTTTGTAAATCCCTCCCCCTTATTGTCACAACATTCACGGGTGCTTTAAAGAGTATGAAAGGCGCGGGCGCAACCTCAACGGAACGCACATCGAGGGATGTAAACCTCAAGATAGTTATTATCGCAATCCTTGTTCTTACAGTTCTTATCTGGCTCATTCCCGCAATCCCCATCTCACTTTTAGGTGCATTTATTATTGTTATTTTCGGTTTCTTCTTTGCAACGGTTTCTTCGAGAATGGTTGGCCTTGTGGGCAGCAGTAACAATCCTGTTTCGGGTATGGCTATTGCAACGCTTCTTATTGCAACCCTCATCCTTAAAATCACCGGTACGACCGGTGCCGCAGGAATGTGCAGCGCCATTGCCATCGGCTCAATTATCTGTATCGTTTCCGCAATCGCAGGCGACTCGTCACAGGACCTTAAAACAGGTTACATTTTAGGTGCCACACCTAAAAAACAGCAAATGGGTGAAATTGTGGGTGTTGTTGCCTCGGCTCTTGCCATTGGCGGCACACTTTATCTCCTTGATTCCGCTTGGGGCTTCGGTTCGGATGAACTGGGCGCTCCCCAGGCAACCCTTATGAAACTCATTGTTGAAGGCGTTATGGGCGGCGACTTGCCCTGGGTACTTGTATTCATCGGTGTATTTATTGCAATCGCCGTTGAAATTATCGGTATTCCCGTACTTCCCTTTGCAATCGGTGTTTATCTTCCCGTTCAACTCAATGCCTGCATTATGGTGGGCGGACTTATAAGACTTGCATTTGATAAAATCAAAGGCAAAAAAGCGGAACACAAGGAAGAAATAGTCAATGACGGTATTCTTTTCTGCTCGGGTATGATTGCCGGCGAAGGTCTTGTGGGCATTATTCTCGCTCTCCTTGCGGTGTTCGGTATAGATTCCGCTCTCAACCTTTCCGAAAAGTTCGGTATTCCCTCCGTTGTTTCAGACCTTGGGGGCTTGCTCCTTTTCGCTTTGATTATTCTTACGGTTCTTAAATTTACAGTTTGGAAAAAGCGTGATAAAAAAACATGAAAAAAGACAACGCAACAAAGGAAAACTATCTTGAAAAAAAGCCCCTTTGTAAAGAGGGACTGAAATGGTCAAAGGATGAACAGGGCAATGTTACACTCCAAATGAAAAACAAGGGCATTGCCAATAAAATCGCACAGATGATTTTGAAAAAACCTAAAATCAGTTATATTCACCTTGACGAAATGGGTAGTTTTATATGGCCCCTTATGGACGGGGAAAAAGACATATTTGAAATAGGAAAACACGTTGAGGAACACTTCGGGGAAAAAGCCAATCCCCTCTACGAACGTCTTGCCCAATATTTCAAGACCTTGGAAAAGTATAATTTTATAGATTTTGCAAATTAAAAACAACTGTTAACAAGCAAAACAAAGACCGCATGTCTGCCGAAACGGCGAACTTGGGGTCTTTAAATATGAAAACAGTCAACTACAAAAAACTGTGAAGCAAGGAGCCCATCGTTTGATAGACTCCTTGCTTTTTAGTTTAATAATGTATTTAATACTTATCTTTAACCTGTAACCCACTTGCGTTGTAGTAACCTTTGTTTGAGTCCGATATTGCGCGGACGATGTGTTTCATAAATATCTATTCCTGCTTTTATTACCTTATTCTAAGCCCCTTGGGATAATGGTTTTTGGCTTTTCCGTTTGATACCTTGGCGCCCCCCAAAGCGCAGCCGTCAACGGTAACAACCGCCCATCCGTTTTCACAATCCGCGGAAAGTTCTTCTCCACGAAGATACTTTTTCACCTCATCGCCTTGTGCCGTGAGATTTATTTTTCGTTTAAAGGACTCCCCCATTGCCATAAAAAACTGGTGATGGGGCTGAATGTAATTCTTTTTGATTTCCCCTACGGTAACACCCACGGAGAATGCCGTAACATTTTTTACATCAAAATCGGGGGTGAAGTAAACCGGGGTTCCCTTTCGCATTATGACCTTTTTTCTGTCGTAACTTTCCAACGTGCTGTCGAGAAAATCATATACAATGCCGTCAACCTTTTGAATTTTGTTTTTTGATTGCGGGGTGTCGCCGTAATAATCGTTTTTGTTGTGAAGCACCGCCATAAACTGACCTTCTCCGCGATTTTTATGTGGATAAAAGCGTCTTGCAAAATGTATATTCCCGCATTTGCAACCATCAAAGAATATGCCGTCCTCAGTATTGTCCTCAACCGTTTTTTTCACGGGTACAATTTCAAATTCGGGATGGGATGATAGAAAACTATCTATGGTCATTTCGTTTTCTTCAAGGGAAAATGTGCAGGTGGCATAAACAATATACCCTCCGTTTTTAAGACAAATTGCCGCGTTTTCCAAAATTTCTTTTTGTCTTGCGGCGCACTTTTCAACATTTTCCGTACTCCATTCGTCTATGGCAAAATCCTCTTTTCTGAACATTCCCTCTCCGGAACAGGGAGCGTCAACCATAATTAAATCAAACGTATCGGGGAAAATTTTTGCAAGGGTCTTTGTATCCGTACATGTTGTAACCGTGTTTTTCAGTCCCAGCCGTTCAATATTACCCGTAAGGATTTTACAACGGGAAGGAATAATTTCATTGGAAACAAGAACACCGTTTTCACCCAATTTGTTCCTCAGTTGACTGCTCTTTCCGCCGGGTGCGGAACACATATCAAGAACAGTCCAATTCGGCTCCACCTCAACGCACTCCGCCGGCGCCATTGCTCCCGGCTCTTGTACATATATCATTCCTGCGTGGTGGTACGGGTGATTGCCTATCTTATCATAATCAAAGTAAAATCCGTTTTCTGCATAAGGTATCTTTTCCGTAGGAAACGGATTTATTTTTTCAAAATCCTCAAGGCTTATTTTATCCGTGTTAACCCGAAATGCCCTGACGGGCGCTTCCTCCAAAGCCTTTTCGTAATTTTCATACTCATTGCCCAAAAGTTTTTTCATTCTTTGGGAGAATTCATCGGGTAAGGTTTTCATTCTTCTCCCAACTCCGTTTCCGCATAAAGCATACACATACCCACCGCGGTAATTGCCGCTGTTTCCGTTCTCAAAATTCTTTTTCCGAGGGAAACAGTCTTTCCGCCGATTTCGGAAACCCGTTCAATTTCTTTTTCGTCAAAGCCCCCCTCGGGACCGATAAATATACCCACTGTCATACCGCTTTTTATTTCAGAAAGCGCATCTTTAGTGGATTTCATTCCCTCTTTGTTCTCGTACGGAACAAGAACGACGTCAAGTTCCTCCGCCATTTTCAAAGCCTGATTGTATGAAATAACATCAAAAATTTCGGGAATTGTGTTGCGTTTGCTCTGCTTTGCGGCACTTTCCGATATGGCTTGCCAACGGCTTTGCTTGCTTTTCTTTTTCTTTTCTTCGATTTTAACAACGCATCTGCTCATTTCAACGGGAACAATGCTCTCAATCCCAAGTTCAACACATTTTTGTATTATAAGTTCCATTTTGTCGCTTTTGGGAAGTCCCTGAAAAAGTATGATTCTTATGGGCAGATTAGTGTCCTGATAGTTTTCCTTTATAATTTTTGCCACAACGCTGTCGTTGTTCACTTCTTCAATCACACACAAATTACTCATACCCGCTTCGCTTACCAAAAAGGTATCCCCTGTCTGCATACGCAAAACATTTTTTATGTGATTAAAGTCGTTGTCGGTTATGTAGTAACTGTCCCCGACCCTTTTCTCTTTATCTGCAAAAAAATTGAACATATTTTAAATCTCCTGCGGAATTCCGCCGCTCTCTCTTGATTGGTCGGCTTTATATACACATAGATGCCCAGCCATTGAATCGAAAATCGAGGTGCACGCGAGGCTTGGCTCTTCACCCCGGACAAACTTCACAAAATCCTCCGCCAAACGCTCGTCACCGCCGCCGTGTCCGCCGTACGCCCCCACCATATCGCCCGTTACGTTAAGGTCAACTTCCTCCACATCACATTCCCCGTTATGTGCGCGGGGAGAGGGATTGATTTTGAGAACAGTAAATTTGGATTCCTCAAAATTACCGAAAATCTCGCCCTTTGTGCCGATAATATGTATCTTTCTCAAGGATTGCGCGGAGCCTCCCACCATATTGTGGGTGCCCGTTGCACCGCTTTCAAAATTCACAAGTACGCTTTGATGGTCAACAACATCATTGTCGCATTTATAAATACATCTGCCATAGGGAGATCCGCTTTTCAAAAGAGCAATTTTATCCTCAACGGTGGGGTTTTCGATATGCTCCAATTTATCCCAGACATAAAATGCCCAACGGTCCGGATGGTCAATATACAGTCTCTTTGCGGAATAAACGCAACTGTCAACAAGGGGACAGTCATTCATACATACGGTACCCGCACCTTCGGGGGCGTTTTCGGGCTTGAACTGATATTTTCCGCCAAAAGACGCTATTTTCGTAGGTTTCGTTTCGCTCATCATCCACATCATCAGGTCAATATCGTGGCAACATTTTGCAAGAAGCATTGTTGTGTGGCACTTTTTGGAGTTCGCCCATTTTCCTCTTACATAGGAGGTTGAAAGATGGTGATAACTGACGTGCTCCGTTGTTTGAATATTTATAATATCCCCGATTTCACCCTTTGCAATTCTCTCTTTAATGGAATAGTAAAAGGGTGTGTATCTTAAAACGTGACAAATCATAACCTTTGAACCGTTCTTTTCGGCACACTCCTTTAAAATAAGCGCCTCCTCCTCATCGACCGCAAAAGGTTTTTCAAGGAGCATATCATAGCCAAGGTCCAAAAGGGGAACTGCCGTTTCAATGTGCTGTTCGTCCATTGTTCCGTTTATAACGGCGTCCGCAAGCCTGCCCTTTTTTGCAAGTTCCTGTGCGGATTCAAAACACATATCTTCCGGAAATCCGAATTTTTCCATTGCCGTTTTTCTTCTTACGGGATTGGGGTCCGCAACACCCACAATTTTTAAAAGTTCCGGATGGGTTATTGCAAGTTCGCTGTAAACAAAGGCTCTGTGTCCCGCGCCGACTATTATTGCGGTAACAGGTTTCTTTTCCATAGGACAACCTCCAAAATTTTCTGCTCTTATTCTATCAAAAGTAAAATGCTTTTTCAACTTATTTATAAAACAAACACATACCTATTTTATATTTCGCATATTATGTATGTGATTTGGGAATTTATGTATCTTTATCCTTTTTAGGGGAAAAATATGGACGAATTTACAAAAAAGTCTTGATTTGTTCATAATTAAGAGTTATTATATATTTAGCACTCGGGAACATAGAGTGCTAAAACCAAAATAATTAACTTTATATACAGGAGGCTATTCTATGAATCTTAAACCTTTAGGCGACAGAGTTGTTCTCAAATTCTGCGAAGCAGAAGAAACAACAAAGGGCGGCATCATTCTTGCCGCCGCATCCCAGGAAAAACCCCAGACCGCTGAAATTCTCGCAGTGGGTCCCGGCGGTATCGTTGACGGCAAAGAAATCAAAATGGAAGTTAAAGTCGGCGACAAAGTAATTCTCAGCAAATATTCCGGCACAGAAGTTAAAATCGACGGCGAAACACTCATTGTTGTTCGTCAGGGCGATATTCTTGCTATTGTAGAATAATTTAGGAGGCACTGTTATGGCAAAACAAATCATTTACGGCGAAGAAGCTCGCAAAGCACTTCAAACAGGTATTGACAAACTCTGTGATACCGTTAAAATCACTCTCGGTCCCAAGGGCAGAAACGTTGTTCTCGACAAGAAATACGGCGCTCCCCTTATTACTAACGACGGTGTTACAATCGCTAAAGAAATTGAACTTGAGGATCCCTTTGAAAATATGGGCGCTCAACTTGTAAAAGAAGTTTCAACAAAAACAAACGACGTTGCGGGCGACGGCACAACAACCGCAACACTCCTTGCACAGGCCCTTGTTCGTGAGGGCATGAAAAATGTTGTTGCAGGCGCTAACCCCATGGTGCTCAAAAAAGGAATCAAACTTGCAGTTGACAATGTTGTTGAAACAATTAAATCTAACTCAAAGCCCGTTGAAAACACCGACGATATTGCAAGAATTGCAACGGTTTCTTCCGCAGACGAAAATATCGGCGCTCTTATTGCAGAGGCAATGGAAAAGGTTACCGCAGACGGTGTTATTACAGTTGAAGAGAGCAAAACCGCAGAAACAAGTTGTGATGTTGTTGAAGGTATGCAGTTTGACCGCGGTTACATCTCTCCCTACATGGTAACGGACACCGACAAAATGGAAGCCGTTATCGACGACCCCTTTATTCTTATTACCGACAAGAAGATTTCCAACATTCAGGAAATTCTTCCCCTCCTCGAAAAAATTGTTCAGGCAGGTAAAAAACTTGTTATTATTGCAGAGGACATCGAGGGTGAAGCCCTTGCAACACTCCTTGTAAACAAACTCCGCGGAACATTCACCTGTGTTGGCGTTAAAGCTCCCGGCTTCGGCGACAGAAGAAAAGAGATGCTCCGTGACATTGCAATCCTTACCGGCGGTGAAGTTATTACCGAAGAACTTGGTCTTGAACTTAAAGACGCAGATGTTTCACAGTTGGGCAGAGCCCGTCAAATTAAAATTTCCAAAGAAAACACAATCATTGTTGACGGTGCGGGCGATAACAACGAAATCGCCGCAAGAGTTTCACAGATTAAAACTCAAATTGAAACAACAACATCCGACTTTGACAGAGAAAAACTCCAGGAAAGACTTGCTAAACTTTCCGGCGGTGTTGCCGTTATTCGCGTTGGCGCGGCAACAGAAACAGAAATGAAAGAAATGAAACTCCGTATTGAGGACGCTCTTGCGGCAACAAAGGCGGCAGTTGAGGAAGGCTATGTTGCAGGCGGCGGTGTTGCTCTCCTTAATGCGATTCCCGCTCTTGACGAATACATCGCTTCCCTTGAAGATGCGGACGAAAAGACAGGTGCAAAAATTGTCCGTAAAGCAATCGAGGAACCCGTTCGTCAGATTGCGGCTAACGCAGGTCTTGAAGGCTCCGTTATCATTGACGGTATTCTCCGCTCGGGCAAGACGGGTTACGGCTTTGACTTTGCAAAGGAAGAATATGCGGATATGTCAAAAGCCGGTATTCTCGATCCTACAAAGGTTACACGTTCTGCACTCCAGAACGCTTCAAGCGTAGCGGCAATGGTTCTTACCACCGAAAGTCTTGTTGCAGACAAACCCGACCCGGCGGCAGATGCGGCTAACGCAGCGGCAATGGCGGCGGCACAGGGCGGCGGAATGTACTAATATCATAAATAACCATATTAAAAATCCGAGGTTCATTGATACTTTGAACCTCGGATTTTTATTTTAAATTTATTTACCCATTTCTTCTCTCTTTGCGAGAACCTGATTATGAATATCTTCCTTTGTTTTGCCCGTTAACTTATAGAAGAAGAACGGTACACCTGCAAGAAACATCATAATACCGTGGAAAATTGTGTAGAAGAACAGCATCAAAATCTTTGTGTCAAGGGTCTGTTCGGGATTCGGGTTAAGGTCGGTGGGTTGAATATAATGAATAATTGAATTATCACCGTACAAAATTTTGGGCGAAAGAGCAGTAGCCACCGTTCCGCTTATCATTGTACCTATACCGATAACAAAGGGCAGGGTTGCATCAAGTCGCTTGCTTGTTTTCAATTCCACATCTTCAAGAACATCCGCCTGGAACATTGAGGGAAGAAGATTGGAAGCACCGAACTGAAGTCCGATAAGGAAAAGACAGGCAATGAAGAGTATTTGCAATACAGAGGAGGGAGATTTGAAATAGGTGTAACCGATAACAAAGGCTATTGTGTTTGCAATAACGGAATAAACACCCGACGCAATATAAAGTTGTTTTGCATTGAACTTTTTCAAAAGGGCATTGATAACAAGCATACCCACCGCAGTACCGATACCCGTAGGAAGTCCGAAAAGCAGATATTTATCCGTTCCTCCAAGGAGCGCCGCCGCAAGAAAAACACCCATATAGTTTGCAATTCCGCGGAAGTTTTTCAAGGTTTCGCTTGTGATAATAACCCAGGCATATTTATTCTTTAATATATCAACAATTCCCTCAAGAGGATTTTTCTTTTCCTCGCTGTATGACATACGCTCTTTCATAAAACGCATACCCATAAGGGTAATTATTGTACCCACGACGCTTATTAAAGAGGCGCCGATTATATATTGCAGGAATTCTTTTTGAATATTATTTGGTGAAACTTTATCAATAATTGCCGCAATAACAAGAACTACAACAAGGGGCGCGGAATTGCCCACAGCACTTGAAATACTGCGGAAAGATATAATTTTATCCCTTTCCTTGTTGTTGGGGGTCATAACATAGGACACAAGATTTATCGCGTTACCGAAACTGCAACAAGCCCCGTGAAGCATACCGATGGTAATAAGATAAATCATAAGAAGTGTTCCCCCGAGACCGTTGGGAGTGTAGAACATAAGAATAGTAACAATACCCATGGGAATTGCAACGGCATTTACAACGGGTATGAATTTACCCCGCTTGCCTATTTTGCGGTTGTCAATAATGAGAGCATAGACAAAACTCATTACAAATCCCGCAATACTCAAAAATGCGTTGTAAAAAGAAACCTGACTGTCCCCCATTCGCAAAACATTTACAAGATATGCCTGGCGGTATGAACCCACCATTCCCGTCATCATTGTATAAAAGAAAATTGCGGCAAGGTAAAATACCATTTCCTTATTTTTTATATGGTTCTGTTCCAAGGGATTTTTAATTTTTGTTTCCAATATATCACAACCTTTTATTCTGATACCATAAGTATATCAGTTTAAAAGGTTTTTGTACATATAACATAATACACAAGAAAATGTATAAAATTTTTACACATTTTCCTGTGTATCTGATTTTAAGGGTTCATTTAAAATATCTTTTTGGCAATATCCGCACTCATTTTTGCGTCCTTGGCGTAAAAATCAGCACCGATTTTTTCCGCATATTCGGGAGTAAGCACCGCACCGCCCACCATTATTTTGCAGTCGGCTTCTGCATCTCTCAAAGCCTTTACGGTTTCCTCCATGGCGGGAAGTGTTGTTGTCATAAGTGCGGAAAGTCCAACAAGTTTAACGCTGTGTGTTTTCTGTGCTTCAACAACCCTTTGAGGCTCCACATCCCTGCCCAAATCAACGACCTCATAGCCGTAGTTTTCAAGAACTGTTTTCACAATATTTTTGCCGATATCGTGAACATCGCCTTTAACCGTGGCAAGGATTATTCTGCCCTTACTCTCTGCCCGGGTATTGCTCTTTGTCATTTCTTTCTTAATAACCTCAAAGCAAGCACCTGCCGCATCGGCGGCACGCATAAGTTGGGGAAGAAACAGTTTTCCGCTTTCAAATCCTGCCCCCACATTATCAAGCGCCGGAATTAAAACATCGTTTATAAGAATCTGTGCATCGGTTTCTTTAAGAGCCTTTTCCGTTAGTTGGGCACCCTGTGTTTTCAAGCCTTTTTCGATACATTCTCCCAAGGACAGTTCTTTTTTCTCCTGAACGGTTGTTTTTTCCCCGCTGAAAGAAGAAATATATGCCCCGGAATCCTTATCAATGGATTTTAAAACCTTGTACGCTCTCACAGCCCCCGTCATTGACGGGGAATTGGGATTCATAATGGGCAAATCCAATCCCTTTTCAAGAGCCAATGTAACAAATGCGGTATTCACAACATCTCTTTGAGGAAGTCCGAATGAAACATTGGAAACACCCAAGGTTGTTTTAACCCCGAATTTCTCCTTCACCTGTTTCATGGCATCCAAGGTGGTCTGCGCAGCGGACTGTTTTGCGCTTACCGTCATTGTCAGGCAATCGATTATTATATCTTCACGGGGTATGCCCGTTTCTATGGCACGGTTTATAATCTTCTCTGCAATCGCCACTCTTTTTTCAACGGTTTCAGGTATTCCGTCCTCGTCCAAGGTCAAGCCCACAACCGCCGCACCGTATTTTTTCGCGAGCGGAAGAACGGCATTAAGGGATTTTTCCTCGCCGTTAACGGAATTTATGATTGCTTTACCCGTATAGAGCCGCAAGGCTTTTTCAAGGACTTCGGGAGAGGTTGAATCAAGTTGCAAAGGAAGTCCCAAAGAACCTTGCAAAGAAATTACAACCCTTTGCATCATTTCTTTCTCGTCAATTTCGCTGTGCCCTACGTTTACATCAAGAATATCCGCTCCGGCTTCAACCTGGGAAATACCCTCGTTCAAAATATAGTCAAGGTCATTTCTTTCAAGAGCCTCTTTAAATTTCTTTTTTCCCGTGGGATTGATTCTTTCGCCGATAATTCTCGGTTCGTTGATTGTAACCGCAGTAGTTGCACCGCTGATTACACCTTTGACAATATCTCTGTTTTCTTTGATTTCCGTTTTATTAAGGGCATTTCTCAGTTCCGCAATATATTGGGGACTTGTTCCGCAACAGCCGCCTAAAATAACAGCGCCTTTCTCATAGAATTTTGCCATAAGAGAGGCAAATTCTTCGGCTCCCATTGAATATTTCCCTGTTTTTAAATCGGGAAGTCCCGCGTTGGGTTTAACAATAACAGGTACGGAAGAATATTTCAAAAATTCTTCAACAACACCTGATAATTTGTCGGGACCCAGTGAACAGTTAAGCCCAACCGCATCCGCTCCCGCGGCAATAAGAGTTACCGCAACACAGGCGGGAGTGCTTCCGTTCATTGTAAGCCCGTTTTCATCAAAGGAAAGTGTTACTGTTACGGGTAAATCCGTGTTTTCCTTTGCGGCTAAAAGGGCAATCCTCGCCTCTCTCAAATCCGTAAAGGTTTCAAGACAAATAAGGTTTGCGCCGGCTTTTTCTCCGCAAATGCAAGCCTCTTTATATGCCTCATAAGCGCTTTCAAAGGTCAAATCCCCCGCAGGTGCAAGAAGTTTCCCCGTTGTGCTTACGTCGAGAGCAACAAGGGTTTCAGTACCTTTTGCCGCTTCTTTTGCGATAGCAACCGCCGTTTTTATGCACTCCTCGACGGTATGCTTTGAGTTTTCCAATTTAAAGGCATTTGCTCCGAAAGTGTCAGCCAAAATAATATTGCTTCCCGCATCTATATAAGCGCGGTGTATTTCCTTTACCCATTGGGGATGGTCAAAAACCGCATTGACCGTATCTTCCGACGGCAAAAGTCCTCTTTTAATAAGCTCCGTTCCGAATCCGCCGTCAAGGAGAGTATAATTATTTTTTAAAAATTTCATAGTATCACTCTTTTTGAAATAACACCGCGAAAAATTCGCGGTGCTGTTTTGTTTATTTATGGAATAATTTTTTACTTTCATACTGAGGCTCGCAAGTCAGGTTAATACCCAATTTTCTGAAAGTATCTCTGTCAATCTGGGAAAGAATAACCGTTGCGTGGGCCTCGCTGCCTTTAAGGGTTCTAAGTGCATCAAACGCCTTTTTTGCGTCCTCACATTCAACGGCGCTCATTGTAAGAGCAATAAGTACCTCGTCGGTATGAAGTCTCGGATTATGATTCCCCAAAATACTTGTTTTAAGTTCCTGAATGGGCTCAATAACTTTTCTCTCTATAAGAAGAACATCGTCGTCAATTCCCGCAATAACCTTTAAGGCATTGAGAAGCGCCGCCGAAGCAGAGCCCAAAAGGTCGCTTGTTTTTCCCGTAACGATTGTTCCGTCGGGAAGTTCAATGGAAACCGCGGGTCTGCCCCCCGTTGTTTCGCTCTTAAGAAGCGCCGCTTTTACCGCGGGACGTTGGGTTTCAATGGAAATACCCGCCTGATTCATAAGACTTTCAATCTTTGCTATTGCCTCGTCATTTTTATGACCGGTTTTCTTATCGCAGAGAGCACTGAAATAGCGCCTTACGATTTCTTCATAGGACGCCTTTCTGCAAATCAAGTCGTCGCAAATGCAGTAACCTGCCATATTAACGCCCATATCGGTAGGTGATTTGTAGGGGCTTACACCCTCAATTTTCTCAAATATCGCATTGAGAACGGGGAAAACCTCAACATCGCGGTTGTAGTTTACGGTGGTTTTTCCGTATGCCTCAAGGTGATAGGGGTCGATCATATTAACATCGTTAAGGTCCGCCGTCGCCGCCTCATAGGCAAGGTTAACCGGGTGTTTCAAGGGAAGGTTCCATATTGGGAAAGTTTCAAATTTTGCGTAGCCCGCTTTGTTACCCCTTGCATTTTCGTGATAAAGTTGCGAGAGGCAGGTTGCCATTTTCCCGCTGCCGGGACCGGGTGCCGTAATAACAACAAGGGGGCGACTGGTTTCAATGTAGTCATTCTTGCCGAAGCCCTCATCGCTGACAATTTTCTTAACATTGTAGGGATAGCCCTCAATGGTGTAATGCACAAACGCTTTGATTCCGAGGTTTTCAAGACGTTCTTTGAACTTGACCGCCGCAGGTTGTCCGTTAAATTTGTTAATAACAACACTACCCACAAAAAGTCCCGCACTTCCGAATGCATCCATAAGACGCAAAACGTCGCTGTCGTATGTTATGCCATAGTCACCGCGGATTTTATTGCTTTCAATATCTCCTGCGGAAATAACAATAACAATCTCCGCGTGGTCTTTTAGGTTAAGGAGCATTTGCAACTTACTGTCGGGCTTAAAACCCGGAAGTACACGGGATGCGTGAAAGTCATCAAAAAGTTTACCGCCGAACTCAAGATAGAGTTTACCTCCGAATTCGTCAATACGCTTCATGATCTGTTCGGACTGTTTTTCGATATACATATCGTTATCGAAACCGATTTTCTTCTCAAAAACCATATAAATCATCCTTTCACGGAATATAATTTTATCATTACCCTTGTATTTTGTCAACGCAAAAGCAACCGATTTATTGACTTTAATATGCATAAGTTGTATTATTAAATTAGATTTTTATACTGAAAATTTTTCTCTTTAAGGAGTTTACCATGGAACAATTCTTTGACAGATTCAAAATCGACTGTTCGCCCATGGCGCACAAGAGCCACACTTTAGTCCGTAACAACATAAGACTTACGGTTATCACACCCTGCCTTTTGCGTGTTGAAACCCAAAGTCGCGGCAAATTCTGCGACGAGCCAACCCAAAGCGTTTGGTTCAGGGATTTTATGAAGCCGGAATTTAAGGTAAACGAATCGAGCGGAACAATTGAAATAAAAACAACAAAAGCCAACTTTCTTTTTAACTTAAAGACAAAAAAGATGATGCGTATCAAACTGCGCGACGGCAGAGTTGTAACAAACTACACCTCCGGCAACCTGAAAGGCACTTGCCGTACTCTTGATGTCAGCGGCGGTGTTATTGCCGTAGGCGACGGTGTTTGTTCCAGAAACGGTGTTGCAATATTTGATGACAGCGACACTCTTGTTCTTAAAGAGGATGGCTCGATTTTACCGAGAAAGCACAAGGGTACCGATGAATACTATTTTGCCTACGGCAACGACTATATCGGCGCTACAACCGATCTTTACAAATTAACCGGCCGCGTTCCCCTGATACCCCGATATGCCCTTTCTAACTGGTGGAGCCGTTACAAAGCATATTCCCAGGACGAATATCTGGAACTTATGGACAGATTCAAGGAAGAAAAAATACCCGTAACGGTTGCAACCGTTGATATGGATTGGCATTGGGTCGATATTAAAGAAAAATTCGGCAAGGACAGTCACGGTGTATCCCTTCACAAAAACTTAATGGAATATGTTTATGACTTTTGGTCAGCGGGTTGGACGGGTTACAGTTTTAATACCGACCTTTTCCCCGACCCCGCAGGTTTCCTGAAAAAATTAAAGGACGACGGCTACAAAGTAACCTTTAATCTTCATCCCTCACAGGGTGTACGTTGGTTCGAGAATCAGTACGAGGATATGTGCAGGGCAATGGGACAAAATCCCGATAGAAAAGAACCTGTCAAATTCGACATTACGGACAGGAAATTTACCGAAAACTACTTTAAAATTCTTCATCATCCCTATGAAAAAATGGGTGTTGATTTCTGGTGGATTGACTGGCAACAGGGTACAAAAACCGCCGTTCCCGGTCTTGATCCTCTTTGGGCTTTGAACCACTATCACTTCTACGACAACGCAAAGAATAACAAGAGGCCCCTTATTCTCTCCCGTTTTGCAGGAGCGGGCTCACAGCGTTACCCCTTGGGCTTCAGCGGTGACACAACGCAGACCTGGTCAAGTCTTGAGTTCCAACCCGGATTTACCGCCACCGCGTCCAATATCGGCTACCCCTGGTGGAGCCACGATATCGGCGGTCACTGTATGGGCAAAAAGGACGATGAACTGTATCTTCGTTGGGTGCAACTGGGAGTGTTCAGTCCCATTATGCGACTTCACTCCACCAACAATGAGTTCATGGGAAAAGAGCCGTGGAACTATTCGGGTCCCGTTGAGAGAATTGCCAAAGAAAATCTCAGGCTCCGCCACAAACTTCTCCCCTATATTTACACAATGAACTACCGCACCCACACCCAATGCCGTGCAATATGCGAACCTATGTACTACGTATACCCCGAAAGGAAAAGCGCTTACGAGTGCAAAAATCAGTATTTCTTCGGTACCGAGTTAATTGTTGCTCCCATTACCGAGCACACCTCCGCGGATAACAACATGGCAAGTGTTAATGTTTGGATTCCCGAGGGACGCTACACCGATATTTTTACTGACAGAATATACTGCGGCAAACGTTTTTTAAGAATGTACCGGGATATTGAGAATATTCCCGTTCTTGCAAAAGCGGGAGCAATCATTCCCATGAGTGCAAACTGTACTGAAAACGATTGCTCCAATCCCGTTGATATGGAACTTCTCATTTACAGGGGCAACAACACGTTCCGTCTTTACGAGGACGACGGAGAAACTCTGTCCTATCAGGACGGAGTGTTCTGCGAGACTCCCTTTACGGTTAAAGAAAACGGCTCAACCGTTACATTTACAATAGGCAAGGCAGAGGGCGACACAACTGTCGTGCCCGAAAAGAGAAATTACAAACTGTTCTTTAAAGACATTGTAAATGCGGAGATTACCGTTAAAATCAACGGTAAAAAACGCGCTCTTAAAACCGACAACGGTAAAACGGTCACAGTCCTTCTTGACGGTGTTTCCCCCGCGGACACGGTGGAAATTGAGTTTCTTGACTGTGAATATCTTGCAAATATTGATAAAAAACAGGCACTTACACAAACAATCGCAAAATACCAGATGGGTAATGAGAAAAAAGGTCTTTTATTTACGGAATTTTTGAAAACCGAAAAACCCCTGCCACCCATGGCGGATAATTTCTTGGGTCCCATCAAAGAAATTGAAGCCCTTTACAGAGGTTAAAAATCGTAAACCATCATATTCAACAACTTGAAAGGTCAGGAAATCCCATGTCCGTAATTGAAATATTAAAAAAACACTCCCTTGAATACGGCATAGAAATCAGTAACGAATTAGCGGAAAAACTCCGCATTTATGCAGATGAGTTAAAGTCCTGGAACGAAAAAATCAACCTGACGGCAATTACCGATGAGGAGGGAATTGCAGTAAAGCATTTTCTTGACTGCTTACTTGTGGGTAATGTTGCCGATTTCAAAGACGGAGCCGATATTATTGACGTGGGTACCGGTGCAGGCTTTCCCGGGCTTGTGATTGCCGCCGCATATCCCAACGTCAATGTCACGCTCCTTGACTCAACAGGAAAAAAACTGAAAGCCGTTGAAAACATTGCGGAGCAAATGGGTGTAAAGAACGTTAAAATCGTTCACGCAAGAGCCGAGGAAGCGGGAAAAAACCCCGAATTCCGTGAAAAATATGACTTTGCGACCGCCAGAGCAGTTGCGGAACTTCGGGTTCTTTTGGAATACACCTTGCCCTTTGTAAAAAAAGACGGTTTTTTCCTGTCCCTTAAAGGCGCGTCCGCAAAGGAAGAAATTGACGGTGCAGACGGTTCTTTAAAGACTCTCGGGGGCAAAATTCACAGCGTAAATGACTTCATTTTGCCCGGAGGGGACAAAAGATCCATTATTAAGGTCAAAAAGATTTCGCAATCTTCGCCAAGATATCCGCGACCCTCGGCACAAATCGCCAAAAAACCCCTTTAAAAATAACAAAACATAGCATTTTCAGTCGATTTGACCCGACCGAAAATGCTTTATTTTTTTGCCGTTTGATGTTATAGTGTTGTCAAAGAGAGACGGACAAGGCTTTGTGGATGATGTATAACGACAACAGTCGGAAAGGAAACCCAATGATAAAAACAGCCAAAAACAAAGCAAACTGTCAAATACAGTTCATTCCCCATAACATTATCAAACCCAATCCGCAACAACCGAGAGTGCGGTTTGATTATAATGAACTGGAGGGACTTGCCTGTTCAATACGGTCAAACGGAATACTCCAGCCCATAAATGTACGGACCTTGGATGACGGAGAATTTGAACTGATATCCGGTGAACGCCGTCTGAGAGCGGCACGGATGATCGGTATGACAAAAATCCCCTGCATCGTAATGAACGCGTCCGACCAACAATCCGCCCTCTTTGCTCTTATAGAAAACGTCCAAAGAGAAAATCTCGATTTTTTTGAAGAAGCCGTTGCAATCGAACGACTTATGACGGAATACGGGCTTTCACAGGATGAAATAGCAAACAAACTCGGCAAAGCCCCCTCCACCCTTTCAAACAAATTACGGCTTTTACGTCTGCCCGAGGAAATTCGCGACAAAATCTCCTATGCCGGACTTACGGAGCGTCACGCAAGGGCTTTACTGACCCTGCCGGACAACACAACAAGAAAAAGAGTTCTCGATATAGTAATAGAGCGCCGCTTAACAGTGGCGGAAACCGAACGGCTTATAGCCGATATTCACAGAAGAAGAAAATCTCCGAGAAAACCTCAGACAAAAGCATATAAAGATATGCGGATTTTCTTAAATACCCTCAACCATGCTGTTGACACAATCAGAAAAGCCGGCATAGAAGCCGATACCGCAAAAAGTGAAACCGATGAATATTTTGAATATGTAATCAGAATATCAAAACCGGAAGAAACCAACATAACGGCGGTAACAACTCAATTGGTATAATCTCCTTAGGGAGTTTATATAGTGGCGAAAGCCACAAGCCATATCTTTCTCTTTCACACCCCACATCCACAGCGGAAAGCCATCGCCCCAGGGCGACGGCTTTCTGCTTTTTAAAGTTACTTACATAGCATAATCCGACATTTCCGCTTATGTTTCCGAGGATTTTCCGCAGTTTCACTGAAACTTCGGGAATTTTTTTAAAAAAACATAAAAATATTTCTCAATCGCCATATTGGGACAGGTTTCGACAATGTAAATATGTATAATGTAGTTAAAGAGTGAAACGTACAGAAATAATTCAATATATGGGTTTTATCGCTCTTAATTCCTCAGAAAGAAGATGTTGTTTTATGAAAAGCCTTAAACTGAAAATGCTTGCCGCTCTTATAGAATACCATTGGTGGCAGGTTGACCGTTTGCGTAAGACGTCCTGCCACGAAAAAAATCAAAACATCCGAGACCGTGAAGACTTTCATAAATTTAAAGCGGAGCAGTGGTCTGTTATTTATGAAATATATTTAGGATTACGTGACTATTCGGGGAAAATTGTTGCGTGACAAACCGCCGGGACAAACATTTACCGCCTTTGCTTTTTCAGTAATGGCGGTTTTATTATTGAAGAAAATACTGTTTTATGCTACAATCTTCTCAGGTGAGAAGAATGTTGAATTTTAAAATTGATGATTTGTCAGTTTGGGAAAAATTACAGAAAACCGAGGAACCGATAATCATGTACGGCACGGGCAACGGCGCCGACAAAGTTATTGATGTTTTGGATTCTCTCAATGTAAAACTGTCGGGCGTTACTGCCAGCAGCGGTTTTATCCGGGAACGGTGTTTCAGAGGATTCCCCGTAAAACCCTTGGAATATTTTGAAAAAACCTACGGGGATTTTACTGTTATAATCGCATTCGGCACCTCAATTCCCGAAGTTATGGACAACATTTTCAACATTTCTCAAAAACACAGAGTCCTTGTCCCCTGCGTACCCGTTATAGGAACGGAAATTTTTGACCGAAAATTCACGAAAAATCATATTGAAGAAATCAACAAAGCCCATTCTCTTTTAGCGGACGACTTTTCAAAAAAAGTTTTTGAGGGCTATGTGAACTTTCAGTTCGGCGGAGAACTTTCGGTTTTAAAAGAAATTGAAACTCCCGAGTATGATATATACGAAAATGTTTTAGAACTAAACAGTCAAGAAACTTTCATTGATATCGGTGCTTATCGCGGGGACACCGTTGAAAAATTCGTTAAACTTACAAGCGGAGAGTACAAAAGCATTATTGCCGCCGAGCCCGATAAAAAGACTTTTTCAAAACTTTCCGAAAACTGCAAACACCTCAGAAACTTCAAAGCCGTAAATGCCGCCGTAACCGATTTTGACGGCGAGGTTGGGTTCTCATCCCTTGGGGGTAGGCAATCCGCAATAGGCGGGGGCAATGTTATAAAATCCCTTTCCCTCCCCTCCCTTTGTGAAAATGTTGAACCAACCTTTATTAAAATTGATTCCGAGGGTTGTGAACTTGAGATTTTGCGGGGCGGAAAAGAAGTTCTTAAAAAGCACAAGCCGAAAATGAATATTGCCGCCTATCACAAAAGCGAAGATATTTTCAAATTGCCAATACTTATAAACAGCATAAATCCCGAGTACAAAATACATTTGCGTCATCATCCCTACATTCCCGCCTGGGACACTGTTTTTTACTGTATTTAGGTAATATCGGTACGGAAAAAATTTTTTACAACAATTTTAAAAAAATATTGACATTTTATGCAAATATATATATATTTAGAATTGCAAATTAAAATACTAATTACATATTATGTGTATAGTCTGTCAGTCACGGGTTCCACTTTGTTGATTCCACGGACAAGAAACAAATTCACCAATTTGAAGAATTATATTACGGGTTCTTTGGGTAGGTGGTTTTTTCTTTACTGAATATGGAGCAGGGTGTTTTATATTCTATTCTTAATTTGCGGAAAGGGGTTGCATAATTGTCCAACAACATTATTGATTTAAAGAACATTTCCGTATCATTTGACGGAGAAAAAATTATTGACAACATGAATTTATACATTCGCGACAAGGAGTTTATAACCTTTTTGGGTCCCTCCGGTTGCGGAAAGACAACCACACTCCGAATTATCGCCGGCTTTCAGGAGCCCGATTGCGGAGATGTTGTTTTTGACGGAAAAATAATAAACGGTGTTCCGCCTCATAAAAGGCAGTTGAACACCATTTTTCAGCGCTACGCTCTCTTCCCCCATCTTAATGTTTACGAAAATATCGCTTTCGGTCTGCGACTAAAAAAGACTCCCGAAAAGGAGATTAAAAAGGCTGTTACCGAAATGCTTGAACTTGTAAACCTCAAGGGATTTGAGCGTAGAAATATATCATCTCTTTCGGGTGGACAGCAACAGCGTGTTGCAATCGCACGTGCTCTTGTTGTTAAACCCCGTGTTCTGCTTCTTGACGAACCCTTGGGCGCTCTTGACCTGAAACTTCGTAAAGATATGCAGGTTGAACTTAAAAATATTCAAAAAAGTTTGGGAATTACATTTATTTATGTTACCCACGACCAAGAAGAAGCACTTTCCATGTCCGACACTATTGTTGTTATGGATGCGGGTGTTATTCAGCAAATCGGCTCTCCCACCGATATCTACAACGAGCCAAAAAATGCTTTCGTTGCGGATTTCATCGGCGAAAGCAACATTATCGAGGGTGTAATGCGCGCCGACTTCTGGGTTGAAATGGCAGGACACAAATTCAAATGTCTTGACAAGGGCTTCGGTGTTGACGAAGATGTGGACGTTGTTGTGCGTCCCGAAGATGTTGACGTTGTTCCCATTGAAAACGCTATGATTTCAGGTGTTGTTACCTCAATTACATTTAAGGGCGTCCACTATGAAATAATCGTGGAAATCAAAGGCTTTAAATGGATGATTGAGTCAACGGATTATCAGGCCGTGGGCTCAACTATCGGCCTTAACATTGAACCCGATGCAATCCACATTATGAAAAAATCCAAGTATTCCGGTCTTTACGGTGATTACAGTTCATTCAGTGAAGAATTCGATGAACTTTCCGACGCAACCATCGAAGACGAGGATGAATAAAACATCCTCTCAGGGTAAGAACTTCCCTGCATTTTGAAAGGAGTGCTTGTGATGAAGAAAAAATCTTCATTGTTTTCAAATATAGCGGGTGCTCCATACATTGTCTGGGCGGCATTGTTCATTATTGTGCCACTTTGTATGGTTGCCTACTACACTTTCACCGATGTCAGCGGTGGATTTACTTTGGAAAACATTTACGATATTGCAAAATATCGTGATACTTTTATCCTCTCAATTTGGTTGGGTCTTTTGGCAACAATCATCTGCCTTATTATTGCCTACCCCTTGGCTATGATTATGGCTGCAAAAGGCCCCGAAAAACAAAGCACAATGACCATGCTTATTATGCTCCCCATGTGGATGAATTTCCTCTTGAGAACATACTCTTGGATGACCATTTTAGAGGACAACGGACTTATAAACACATTTTTGATGAATATGGGTCTTGATCCCGTTCAACTCATAAACACCCGCGGCGCAGTTGTTTTGGGTATGGTTTATAATTTCCTGCCCTATATGATTTTGCCCATTTATACGGTTATGCTCAAAACCGACCGCTCCCTTGTTGAAGCGGCACAGGATTTGGGCGGAAACAAACTGGATGTTTTTAAAAATGTTACCGTGCCTTTAAGTATTCCCGGTGTGGTTTCAGGCTTTACGATGGTTTTTGTACCCAACGTAAGCACATTCTACATTTCACAAAAATTAGGCGGTACAAGTACAATTCTGATCGGTGATATTATTGAAACACAGTTCCAGACCGCAAACAATTTCCATTTAGGCGCATCACTTTCATTTGTTCTGATGATACTGATTTTCATTTGCCTTGCGGTTATGAACAAGTTTTCCGATGACGACGGAGGTGTTATTATATGACAAAAAAGACCTCTTTCGGCTCAAAACTTTATACATTTTTGGTTTTCCTGTTTTTATATGCACCCATTGGCGTTTTGATTCTTTTCAGTTTCAACTCCGGCAAAAGCACCGCAATTTTTGAGGGCTTTTCCCTGCACTGGTACAAAGAACTTTTTAACGACAGCGCCACTCTTGTTGCCTTTAAAAACAGTATGATTGTTGCGGTTGTTTCATCAGTTATCTCAACAGTTATGGGCACCGCCGCGGCAACCGCCATTTTCGGCTATAAAAACAAATTGCTGAAAAGCAGCGTTATGACCGTTACAAACATCCCCATGATGAACCCCGAAATTGTTACCGGTATCTCTATGATGCTTCTTTTCGTTTTCGTGGGCGCAATGTTCGGAAAAACCGGCACTTTGGGCTTCGGCACTCTCATTATTGCTCACACAACATTTGAGTTGCCCTATGTTATTCTTAATGTTTTACCTAAATTAAAACAAACCGATCCCCACCTTGCCGAAGCGGCTCAGGATTTGGGTTGTACTCCCCTTAAGGCATTTTTCAAAGTTGTTCTTCCCGCTATTATGCCCGGCATCATTTCCGGTCTTATGATGGCATTTACCCTTTCGGTTGACGATTTTATTATCAGTTATTTTGTAAGCGGAACGACCTCACAAACTTTGCCCATCAGAATTTTCTCTATGACAAAACGTAGGGTTACACCCGATATGTACGCTCTTTCCACTCTTATCTTCCTTGCAATTCTTGCACTTCTTTTGATTTCAAACCTCGTTAGCGCTTACGGTGACAAGAAACTTGCAAAGAAAGGCGGTGGAAAGAAATGATGAAAAAACTTTTCTCCGTTCTCTTTGCCGCGGTGCTTTTGAGCGTTTCCCTTGCACCCTGCTGTTTCGCAGCAACGGACAAGGACTATTCCCACCTGAAAGGCACAACCCTCAATGTTTATAACTGGGGCGAATATATTTCCGACGGCAGCGAAGGTTCCCTGGATGTTAACAAGGAATTTGAAAAACGCTACGGTATCACCGTCAACTACACAAATTTCGAAAGCAACGAAAATATGTACAACAAGTTGAAAAGCGGCGGCACGAATTACGATATTGTTATCCCATCCGATTATATGATTGCAAAACTAATCGAAGAGGATATGCTGGCGCCAATCAACTTCGACAATGTCCCCAACTATAAATACATTCAGGAAAAATACAAAAATCTTTTCTATGACCCCGAAAACAAATATTCCGTTCCATATACTGTCGGTATGGTCGGGCTCATCTACAACACAAAAGTTGTTACCGAGCCCGTTGACAGTTGGGCTGTTTTATGGGATTGGAACTACAAAGGACAAATCCTTATGTTCAACAACCCCCGCGACACTTTCGGTATTGCTCAAGCCTTTTTAGGTCAAAGCGTCAACACCACCGATAAGGGTGAATGGGACGAAGCCATTGAACTCCTCAAAAAACAGGCGCCCCTTGTTTCCAGTTATGTTATGGACGAGGTTTTCAACAAAATGGAAAACGGTGACGCCGCTTTGGCACCCTACTATGCAGGTGACTTCCTCACCATGTATGACAACAACCCCGACCTGGCGTTTTGTTATCCCAAAGAGGGTGTGAACTTCTTTGTAGATGCTATTTGTATTCCGAAAACAACGCAGAACAAGGAAGCGGCGGAACTATACATCAATTTCCTTTGTGACGAAGAAATTGCCGTTGCCAACGCAAACTACATTTGCTACGCTTCCCCCCACGAACTTGTCTTACAAAGCGACGATTACGACCTTAAAGACGATCCCGTGCTTTATCCTGCGGAAGAAGATATGCCCCAGACACAGATTTTTGAAAATCTTGACCCAGAAACCCAACAATATATGTCAGACCTGTGGAATGAACTTAAAATCGAGTCCAATCCCATTACGGATGCCTATGTGGGACTTTCCGTTGTTGCCGTATTAACCGTGGCTTTCGCCTTGTATAAATTTATAAAGAAGAAAAAAAGAGAAGCAATGTATTAAAATTTAATGCTGTGAAAAACTTGTGTTTTTCACAGCATTGCTTATTATTTATTACTCACCGCATCCAGAACCTCTTGTTTGAAGTCCCCGTAAATCTTGTATTTCTTTGAGAAGATTATGAATGAAACGGCCATCATAATCGGGGGAACGATGAACATAAGGAAAGAGATTGCGCTCTTTGCCGCCGCACTCTGCTGAGCAAGACTTCCGTCAAATCCCGTAAGACTGAATGCGGAATACATAATAATGGACTGCACCGTATATGCCATTTTCTGC
Source organism: Acutalibacteraceae bacterium (assembly GCA_051892415.1). Lineage (GTDB taxonomy): Bacteria > Bacillota > Clostridia > Oscillospirales > Acutalibacteraceae > DTU089. The sequence goes on from JBJFGF010000033.1 coordinate 26,901, forward strand.
AAAAAGCCCTTCATTGAGAAAGTAAGGCTTTGATTTCTTCTGCCCAATTTGTATTCCCCGTAATCCACAACATCCGCAAGCATAACCGTCTGATTAACGAACATACTGCCGGTACCGAGGGATGTGATGATAAAGAATGCGCCCAGGGCATAAACATTGCCTCCGAAAAGGTAGCCCACAATTGCCATGCCCGTATAACCGGTTATCGCCATACCCAAGGAAAGTTTGTATGTGGAGCGGTTTGTCATAAATTTTGAACAAATCGGAATAACAAGAAGTGAAAGTACCGATCCAACCGTTCCCATAAGGTTAAAGGTTGACTGAAGTTTTAAGTTTCCTGCAACGGAGTTAAAATAATAACTGCTGATGCCCGAGGTCATATAGAATCCCGCATTTGAAATCATTGCAAAAAGCATGAATACCAAAAGTTGATCGTTTTGCTTGATTGCGCCCAAAGCCTCTTTAAAGGAGAATTTTTCATTATTGGCAACAATTCGTCTTTCCTTTGTTGAGCCCACGCTGACGGATGCAAATGCAACAAGCCCAATGGCACAGATAATCGCCCACTTGCCGAATCCTGCGCTGAGAGTTGAGGAATCCATTGTATCAAGATTGCTTCCCCCTGCTCCGCCTAACAAGCCCACCATAACGGCGGTAAGAATGGACACAATTCCCTGACCGAGACCTGAAAAGGTCCTTGCTATTGTGGAAACAAGATTTCTGTCCTTTTCTTCACTTGCAAATGATGGTATCATTGACCAGAAAGGAATGTCCGCAAGTGTATTTGTCATTCCCCAAAGGACGTACAGTATCGCAACATAGATATACAGCCCCGCAGAACCAAGTTTAAAGCCCGGATTATTAAACAGTAAACACAACACAACCGCATTAAGTACGGCGCCCGTCAATATCCACGGGCGATACTTTCCCATTTTTGTATGAGTTCTGTCAACAAGCATACCCATCATTGGGTCATTGAATCCGTCCCAGATTCTTGCAAGCGGGGCAAGAACAAGCAGGAACAGAGATTTTATGCCCAATGCATTTGTAAGATAAATTGAAAGATAGGAATAAAACATTCCGTAACTTAAATCAAGACCTATGGCGCCGACGCCGTAGCCGATTTTTTCTCTCAGAGAGGTTTTTTCCATAAGATTCCCTCGCTTTCTTAGGTATGTTTTTATTCTAACACACAAAAAAGAGAATGGCAATGGAAAAGTAAGTTGATCCGCTTTTTCTTGCTATTTATTACAAAAAATGGTATAGTATCTTCAAGAGGTGTTTTTATGATTTATTCCAATTGGATGTCCTACATAAATGACGACGTCAAAATCAATAAACTTGTAATACCCGGTGCTCATAACGCGGGCAGTTTCGGTATGAGCAAAATGGCTTGCTGTCAGGATGACGATTTCTATACCCAGTTTCAGTACGGAATAAGGCATTTCTGCATAAGGCTTAATACCGCAAAGGACGGTACAATAGTACTCGCCCACGGTATGACTAAGGGCTTCCCCTTTGAATCGGTATTGGAGCAGTTCAAAAAGATGCTTGAGGAAAACGATTCCGAAGTTTTCATTTTTGACATTCGCGAATACTATGACCAAAAATTCGGACCCATAACCCTGCACTACAAAGCGGACCCTAAAAAAATTGATGAAATGCTAAAAAAATACATCAATCCCGAAAAGTATGCTTTTTGCGATTTTGAAAAAATCGGTGATGTAACCCTGGGCGATATTCGTAAATCGGGCAAGAGGTATATTCTGATTAACGAGAACAAGGACTATGCTTACAGTTCGGACTGTCCCTGTATTCTCCCCTGGGACAAAAAGATTTTCGGTTCCTTTGCTCCCGAGTTTGCCCGTGGTACTGTTGAGGTTTTTGATAGGCACAGTACGGAGGGGCTTTATTGGTTCCAGACTCAGCAGACCCCCAATTTCGGCACGCAAATCAAATTGACCAATCCCCGAAAACTTGACACGGCTCTTCGCCCCTATTTCAAAAGCATTATAGACCAAATTGCCGCAGACCCCAAGCGTCTTGAAAAAGTCAATATTATTGCGGGGGATTTCATGACATACGACTATATGAAAGTCCGTGAGATTTTAAAACTAAATCTTGCAAAAAAACTTGTAAAAGAGGGCTTGGAGTCCGAGTACGAGAAAGGTCTTGAAGAATAATGAAACTGACGGTTTTAGGTAAATACGGTCCCTACGGAAAAGCGGGTGTGGGCGCGGCAAGTTCCTATATTGTGGAAAACCGGGGGGAATATATCGTTTTAGATATGGGCCCCGGTACACTTTCCCGATTACAAGATGCGGTGGATGTTAAAAAAATCAAGTATATCTGGCTTTCTCATCTTCACTATGACCACACAAGCGATTTTCTGGCATTCCGCTATTTATTGGAGGATTTAAACCATTCCGTTACCTTGCTTACTCATAAAGAGGACAGCGAGTGGTACCGTATCGTGACGGATCATCCCCTTATTAAAGTACAAAATATTGAGGAAACCGATATTGTAAAAACCGAAACAATGACCCTGCGTTTTTATGAAATGAAGCACACCGTCCCCTGCTATGCCATTCGCCTTGAGGGAGAGAAAACCCTTGTATATACGGGAGACACCCTGTACAATAATAACATTCCCGCGGCAGTAAAGGGTGCGGACTGTATTCTCGCAGATTGCAGTAAGCCCGCGGGCTTCAAAGGACCCCACATGACTGCAGATATTGCAAAAAATTTGTACAATGAGTGCAAAATTCCCATAATCGCAACACACCTCAGTCCCGACTATGATCCCACCGAGGATTTTGCAAACTGTGACGGCATCACCGTGGCAGAAGAAGGAAAAACATACGAGATTTAAAAGAGGGGATACATAAATGAAAAGATATTCATCCGTTATTATCGGTCATATTACCGCCGACCAAAACATAGACCATCTGGGAAACGAAGTGTTTATTCCCGGTGGTGCGGTAGTGTATTCTTCCGCTTCCGCTTATGCGTTGGGGCACCATGTTCTTGCAGTCACAAAAGTGGCACAAAAAGACAGGGAAAGACTTGGTGCATTTACACTTCCCGAAGAAGATATTCTCTGCCTTGATGCAAAGCAATCCACCGATATGTATAATCGCTACCTCACTCCTGATAAGGAGCGCCGTATCAGCATTTGCAAAAGCATCGGCGATCCTTTCTCATGGGAAGATATTCCCGAGGATATTGAAACAGATATATACCATTTTGCAGGTCTTGTATATGGGGATTTCTCCTGCGATATGATGAAAGCCGCCTCAAAGCGCGGCAAGGTTGCCGTTGATGTTCAGGCCTGTCTTCGCCATGTTAATTCGGAGGACAACGGCAGTATGTATTTTGAGGATTGGAAGGACAAAAAAGAAATGTTACCCTACATTGATTTCCTCAAAACCGATGCCGCCGAAGCGGAGATTATGACAGGGCTTAAAGACCGTTACGAAGCCGCAAAAATCCTGTATTCATGGGGTGCAAAAGAAGTTCTCATCACCCACAACAGCGAAGTCCTCGTTTATGACGGCGAAAACTTCTATACCTGCCCCATCCGTGCCCGTAACCTTAGCGGACGCACGGGCAGAGGTGACACAACCTTTGCCGCATATATCAATGAAAGATTGCAGAACGATATAAAAACTTCATTGCTCTATGCCACCGCCACGGTTTCCTTGAAAATGGAAACACCCGGCCCATTCAAAGGCTCCAGAGCGGATGTGGAAAATTATATCAAAGAGTTTTACAGCGATATTATATAAGAAAAATATAAAATACCTCCTACGGTAGCAATTCTGCCGTAGGAGGTATTTTGCATAAATCAAATATTGCTATGATTATTTAGAAAGCATAACCTTGTCGCTTGTAAATTGGCTTCCGCTTGACGCTTCAAACAACTGCAGGAGTTGTTCAATGGTAAGTTTTTTCTTTTCTTCGCCTTTTACATCAACAACAACTCTGCCCTCGTGCATCATAATAAGGCGGTTGCCCACTCTTATGGCGTCCGCCATATTGTGAGTAATCATTATTGTTGTCAGGTTATTTTTTTCCACAATTTCTTCCGTAATATCAAGGACTTTTTTTGCAGTCTTGGGGTCAAGTGCCGCAGTATGCTCGTCAAGAAGGAGTACCTTGGGGCTTTTCAATGTTGCCATAAGAAGCGTCAAAGCCTGACGTTGACCGCCGGAAAGAAGACCCACCTTTGCAGTAAGTCTTTCTTCAAGACCCAAGCCGAGAATTTTAAGAAGTTCTTTATACTCTTTTCTTTCTTTTGCAGAAATTCCCGAACGCAAGGTCCTTCTTTTACCCCTGCGTGCGGCAAGTGCGAGATTTTCTTCAATCTGCATATCCGCCGCCGTACCGTTCATTGGGTCCTGAAAAACTCTGCCCAAATATTTTGCACGTTTATACTCAGGAAGTCTTGTAACATCAACACCGTCAATAACAATACTTCCGCAATCCACGGGATAAACACCCGCTACCATGTTGAGCATTGTGGATTTGCCCGCACCGTTACCGCCGATAACCGTTACAAAATCCCCTTTATCAAGGTGAAGATTGACATTATTAAGAGCCTTTTTTTCATTTATAGTTCCGGGATTAAAGGTTTTTTCAACATTTTTTATGTCAAGCATTTGCCTTACCCCCTTTAACTTTTCCTATGTGCTTTTCGCTGTACTGTCTTTTCCAATAAGGAACCGCAAGGAATATTGCAACAATAACAGCGGAAAGAAGTTTAAGCAGGTTAGCGTCAAGTCCCATGGTAATAACTGCCTGAACAACTATATAATAAATAACGGAACCAAATGCAACACCTAAAAGTCTTAATGCAAAGTTCTTGAACAATTTGCCGAAAATGGCTTCGCCGATAATAACGGCGGCAAGACCTATAACTATGGCGCCCTGTCCCATTTTAACATCGGCAAAACCCTGATACTGAGCAAGAAAAGCGCCGGAAAAGGCTACAAGTCCGTTTGAAATCATTATACCCAGAACTTTGTTGAAATTCGTGTTGATGCCTTGGGCACGGCTCATATTGAGATTTGCGCCCGTTGCACGAAGCGCACAACCCATCTCCGTACCGAAGAACCAATAAAGGACCCCAACAAGAATAACAACGGTAATTCCCACTGTTATAAGGGGATTATGAAATGCAAATTCTTTAACCCAACGAAGTGAAACAAGCAAATCCGTCTGATTGACATTTACGGACTGATTTGCCTTTCCCATAATTTTAAGGTTTATGGAGTAAAGGGATAACTGGGTGAGAATACCTGCCAAAATAGCGGGAATACCCATAAGAGTGTGCAAAAGACCCGTTACGGCACCTGCGGCAAGACCTGCCAAAAACGCTATAAACATAGCCAACCACAAGTTGTATCCGTTAAGAATAAGCATAACCGCAACTGCGCCGCCCGTTGCAAATGAACCGTCAACGGTAAGGTCCGCAACATCAAGAATTCGGTATGTAATATAAACACCGATTGCCATAATGCCCCATATAATACCCTGGGAAATTGAGCCGGGCAGAGCAAATAAAAGCTGTTCAAAAATTTCCATTTAATTCACCTATATTAGTGTTGTTTAATAACAAGATAGGAGGAGAACTCTCATTCTCCCCCATCAAAAAACGAGTTAAAATTGATTATTCTGCGTCGATAGCAACATAACCCTCAAGAGGTGTAATGCCGAGTGCTTCGCAGTTCTGAGCATTGTATTTGGGTGTCTGTGTTTCTGCATAACCGATGGGCATTGTCGCAATATCTGCGCCGTCTCTGAGAATCTGAACTGCCATTTTACCGGTTGCATAACCAAGGTCATAGTAGCTGATTGAAAGAGTTGCAATACCGCAACCGGAGCAGATACCTTCTTCACCTGCAATTACGGGAACCTTTTTGGGTTCGCAGATGTTGTCGATAATACCTGTGTTTTCAGCAACCGTGTTATCGGTGGGAACATAGATTACATCGCAATTATCCGCTGCATTTGTGCAAACCTGTGCAAGGTCGTTTGAATCTGAGAACGGATAGAGAGTTGCTGTAAGACCGCTCTTTTCAAGTTCAGCCTTAACAACATCAACCTGATACTGGCTGTTAGCCTCTTTTGAACAATAGATAAGACCTACTGTTTTTGCATCGGGACACCATTCAGTAATCATTTCTGCCTGCTTATCAAGGGGAGCAAGGTCGGAAGTACCGGAAATGTTGCCGCCTACCGTACCGTCAAAATCTTCAAGGTCGAGTGCAACACCGTATTCTGTAACGGATGTACCGAGAATCGGGATTTCTGCAGTTGCAGCAGCCGCGGACTGAAGCGCGGGAGTTGCGTTTGCCATAATAAGATCAACATTGTTTGATACGAACTGGTTAGCGATTGTTGAGCAAGTTGCAGGGTCGCCCTGACCGTTCTGAACATCAAATTCAACAGCGTCTTCGCCGAGTTCGTCAATTATTGCCTGCTTGAAGCCTTCTGTTGCGGCATCAAGAGCTTCGTGCTCCATAAGTTGACAAATACCGATTTTGTAGGTTTTTTTAGCAGCTGCCTGATCGGAAGCATCGGGGCTGTCAACATTTGTCTTGTCAGAACAAGCTGTAAGCATTAAACAGCTACCAACGCAAAGCACTACTGCCAAAACGATTGAAATAACTTTTTTCATAATAAGGACTCCTTATAAAATATTTATAATTCGCATAACAAACGTTATGAAAATCACCAAAACAAAAAGCCCCATTCTTCCAAGGAAGAACAGGGACAGTTAAAAACCGTGTTACCACTCTGCTTCGCTCTTTTCTCACAAAAAGAGCCTCACCAGGTGCAAATTTACACCTTTGCAATATAACGGTTGCAACCGGTGATGCCTACACAATTACTCTTCAGCCCACGGCTAACAGAATGAATTCGCTGACTTTCCGTTACTGTTTTGCACCAAACAACAGTTCTCTGAAACGGAATAAACACCAGGTACTACTTTCTGCTCAAACACCTTTTCTGTATTCTTTTCTGCATTATACTGCTCAATTTTTAATTTGTCAATAATTTTACGAAAAATATTCAACTTGTCGAATATATATACGGCGCCCGGGGAAATTAACCCAAACCCCTTTCCATAAGAATTTCTTTCATTCTGTCGGGACGTCTTGTTGTAATGTTATCGGGTGCGAACGAAAGCACTCGGTAAATGTCATAATCTTTGTCCGCCGTCCAGATTGAAACAAGCAGTCCCCTTTCGTGAAATGCAGTAACAATTTCTTTCGTTGCGCAATCCTTATTGAAGTTAATACCCATGGCTCCGCAGTCTGAAACTGTCTTTACAAGGGATTCAATATAGTCCGGATCTTTGTTCTTCTTTTCATCAACGCTGACATTGAGGAAATACCGCACTTTCGGACTGTCGCGCTTTACGGTTTCCACATCTTCAAGTTCAATACCCGTGTAAAAAATGCGGTCAAGAAGTCCGTATTTTTCCGCAAGAGACTGAACTTCACCGAGGTTTGCGGTGTTTTTCACATCAACATTTGCCCGGAGTGTTTCGTATTCCGAAAGTTTTTTGAACACTTCTTCAAGTGTAACCTCGTTACCCTTTGGCTCGTCGTGGGAAAGCACGGGCACATTGTCCGATCTGAAATTCAAATCAAATTCCACGATTTCTGCGCCGTTTTCAACGCCTTTTTCAATGGATTCAAGGCTATTGTCGGCAGTATCAACACAACCGGTATGTGCGGTATATGTAAAGCCGGAGGGCAAGGGTGTTTTGTCGGCTTTATATTCAAGGAATTTTCGGTGTTTCAAATAAAAGCAACTGCCCGTCACAATTCCCGCAACAAGCACAACCCCTATTACAGCCATTGCAAATTTTGTTTTCTTATTCATATACCCACCTGTTTAAACGCTAAATATTTATATTCTCTTTTTCAAAACAACCACATCATAGCCCTTAAGGGCTGTTTTACCTTTCAGGGTTTTGCCTGTGAGAATATCTTTCATTTCTTCATCAAGATTTATATTAACCGGACTGTCTTTCATATTAACGGCGAATATATATTCTTTGTCCTGTGTCAAACGGGACGAAACTATTATTCCGTCGTCGGCACTTATTAAGGGGTCAATATTAAATTTTTCTTTAACAAGATTTGCGAGAGCCTCGTAGAAATACACATCATTTCCGTCCGTGCCATAAAGCACCGCAAAGCCGTCACCGTAAGAATTAACGGTAACCGCGGGAGTGTCCTTCAGAAGTCCCGTTGTGTATGTTGCGGCACATTCTGCCGTAACGGTTTTAAGGCGGTTAATTTCCCCCGAAATATTAATCTTGCCACACGGAAAATCCACCTGACCCGACTTCCCTGTTTGCTTTTCGAGTTTTTGAGCAGTAATATGCCCCACGGCAACGGCGCCGCACATATCTGCAAAAAGCCCGGGTTCAAGAAGTTCCCGCATACGGTTGTATTCATCCCTTGTGCCGCACTCGGTATTCATAACAACAATACCGCCCTTACGGACATAGTCCGTAACTTTTTGTGCCTGTTCTTCGCTAGTTATTCTGAAATCGGGCATAACAACTACTTTGTATTGGCTTAAATCATCATCTATTGATGTGACATCAACATTTGTTTTCAGTTGATTTTTAAATCCGCCGTAGGCATTGAAAAACTCCTCGTCATAAGGTCCGTCAACCACCCAACCCTCAGTTCCCCAACTGTTTTCATAGGAATAAACCGCCGCCACGGGAGAAAGGGTTTTTGAATCGGCAAATTCGGAATAATGCTCTTTTAACTCTGCCGTAAGTTTTCTGAATACGGGTTCCGTGTTTTCGTGGTACATTTTATTGCGGGCAAGGATGCTGTCCGCCGCCTGCTCCGCACCCCCCGTTGGGGAGCGCCATTCAAAATACATTGTTGCAAACGCTCCGTGGGAAACGTTGAGCCAGGTCTGTGCTCTTACAACTTCAGCCGGCGTGTTGGCATCGGGAAGCGGTGTTTGCTCCGCAACGAGAAATTTGTGCTTGCCCTTTGAAAGATATCTGTCGAAACTATGCTCCATACTTGCTCTCAACTGGACTCGGTAGTTATCTCCGTTGGGTTGGGGAACATAGTTGTCCCATGCCGCAAAATCAAGGTATTCACTGCCCTCATAACAGTTAACCGACCAGTTTGCTCCGGGCCAATTTGTATAAATAAACCGTCCCGGAGAATATTTCCGCACGATGTCCGCTTCCATTCTTAAAAGTCGGTTAAAGGTGAATGAAAAATACTTCCTGTAATCAAGTTGAATTTCTTTGGTCCACCCGCCCTCACAGGCATTGACGGGAATATCAATCTCATCAAAGTCGTTATAGACGTTTGACCACATCATTGTAAACCAAGCCTCATTGAGTTTGTCAATTGTGCCGTATTTTTCTTTGAGCCATGCTCTGAAGCCCCTTGCACAACATTCGTCGTAGTCTGCAAAAGGGAAACCCGGTTCATTATCAAGTTGCCAACCGATAATTGCAGGGTGTTCCCCCAACGCCTTTGCCTGTGCTTGAGTTATTTTCCTCGCGTATTCAAGGAACACGGGGCTTGAAAGGCATTGTCCCTTTCTTCCGCCGAAATTGTAATTACCTTTTTCGTTGCCGCCTTTAACTTCGGGGAATTTTTTATAAAGCCAGGGAGGACAAACTGCGGTTGTTGTACCCATAACAACTTTAATTCCGTGTCTTTGGGCGCAGTCGAGTACTTTGAGCATGGGCTCAAAATTATATTCGCCCTCTCTCGGCTCATACCAACTCCAAGCGAATTCGCCCATTCTCACTACATTGAAGCCCAGGTCTTCCATTTTCCCGAAATCTTCTTCCCATTGCGCCTCATCCCACCATTCCGGGTAATAGGAAGCGCCTATTCTGAATTCGTCCATTTCAATCCCCCTCGTTTTTGCAAAACATCTTTGAGAATGTATGAAAATATAAAAAATTCAGCAAAATACCAAAACCACTTCATAGTGAGTCTCGGCTTTTTAATGATAAACTATATTAATATACAATTATTTGTTTAACAAAAAGGTTTTAATTGCCCTCCTTATTATTTCCCTTTGCTAACTTTTTGCCGTATTCACGAATTTCAATTACCATATCGCCATTTGATTCGTGGTAGCATCCCCGTTTTGAAAGAACTTTGTATTCAATCTCTTTGAGCGCCATAATAACAAGACCGCCGACAAATGCAGATGCCAGAATTATTACAAACAGCGGAATTCTGCAACTGAGCCAGTCCCCCGAACGCAGGGGCAGAGTGAAACTCATATAAAGATCGCCCTTTTGGAACATATCTGCATAAGTTAAATTTGCTCCGCCGTATGTATATTTATCAATTGTGTAGCGCGGTAATGAACCGTCCGTATATGCGGTGTTCACTATTTTCAAAAGTGCGGTAACCACGCCGCCGACTGCAGAACCAACCATATAACCGGGGACTGTTGTAAGGGGGCTTCTGTAAGCGTAGGGCATTGAGAAAAGCGTCGTAAGTTTAATATTCTCAAAGAATGCGTTAATGGGGCCCGATACCGTCATATTGAAATCGTCCGTATCGGTTTTTCCGCCCTTTTTAAATATTTTGTTGCAAAGCACACTGAAAAATGCCGTCCAGCCAACTGTGATAAAGCATACGCTGTAAATTGTAACAAGTTGTGCGTTCCCTGTTGCAATATAGGACGCGGTGCAAACTGCAAAAGCGGAATATGAAAGGGGTCCCACCAGGTCAAAGCCCACCATTAAACCGATAACAAGGGCGCAAAGCACAATATTTTCGCTTGCCATGGCGGTGAGGGATTCGCCCAATTCTCTTGCCAAAGCGCCGAAAGGTACTTCGATACCGTATTTTACAAGTATGAATGTGGTGGCGGCACTTGCAACGGGAATAATCAAGATCATAACAATGAGGTCAACCCCTTCAACGATTTCGATACCCTTAAGTGTTTCGGGAATTGCCTTGATTTTTTTCCGCAATTTTGCTATTTGTTTATCAAGTCCCCCGCCGATTTTGTCTTTAAGGTTAGTCCAACCGATATAAAGATATTTAATCAGAAGGGACAATACCAATGCCATTATGAGATAACCCATATAGCCGATTGCGGTGCTTTTTTGATAATTCTGGGGTGTGGAAAAGAAACAAACATACATTTCTTTTGCACTAAGGGAAGCCTCGTTGAAGTGACAGAAATATACCGACAAAGCCAAGGACGGTGCAATGGCAGGAATACCCGCAATCTGATATGACAAAATCACCGCAAGAGCAATAAAGAAAAAGTCCGTTGCCCAGAAAAGAATAAACCATAAAATCGGCTCATTTGCAGTTTCGGTAGCACCCAACATATGATACACACCGAAAATGTTTTGGATTACAAAGAAAAATCCCGCACCCAAGGCACCGAAAAGTTGCACTACAAAAAGAATTGCTGTTGTGCGATAGATTTTCTTTTTTGTATCAAGATACAAATTTTTCATAAAAACCACCCTTTATTCCATATTTCCCCGTTAAATATATTTGCATTATACATAATCTGTTTAAGAAAATCAATAAAAAGTGGGACTGTAAAAAACGAAAGTTTCTTACAGTCCCAAATTTTTGTATCAAGAATAGTTTACAACCCCGAAATCAACAACAACCGATAGTTTTTCATTACTGTACGAAGCGGATGTTTTTCCGCCCATCCGTTCGGCAAGGGTTCTTGCTATTGAAAGTCCCAGCCCCGTTGAGGTTCTTGCGTTTTCCACGGTATAAAATCTGTCAAAAATCTTCCCCACCTGAATTTCATCAAGACCGGTTGCGGTATTGGTGAAAATAATTTTTCCGCTGTCGTCCATAATTATATCTAAATCCCCGTCGCTGTATTTCAGGGCATTGCTCAATATGTTTGCAAATATTCTCAAAAGGGCGGATTTGTCAAGGTTTTTGGTGATTGTGTTTTCGGTTATACTGATTTGCGGCTCAATTCCTTTTTCTTTGAATGCTCCGTAAAAAGCCGCCAGGCTTTCTTCAAGCGCGCCGTTAACCGATATCTCCTCAATTTTCAGTTTTTCTTCTTGAAAGGCAACAAGGGAATATTTGAACAACTCCTCCGTCAGTTGTTTCAGAGCCTCGGTTCTGTTTTCAATAATTCCCAGGCATCTGTCAACCTCCTCCGATTTTGCTTCGGATTTCAGCAAGTCAAGATAGCCGCAAATTGCCGTCAGAGGTGTTCTCAAATCGTGGGAAATGTTGGTGATTGCGACTCTCAACTCGTCATTTTTTGATTTAAGCTGAAGTTCCGTTCTTCTCAGTTCACTGATTTTTTCATTGAGAATAAGCGCAATTCTTTTTATGGCCTTATCGTTTGCGGAAACGCTTATTAAAGCGTTGGTATCATCTTTTAATATTTCGCTCAATTGCGAACTGATGCTTTCAAGTTCTTTTTTCAGCGCTATCTGCCTTACCGCCAAAATGACAATAACCACGGCCAAAACTATAACAGCCGCAACCCCATATTTCATACAATCACCTAAATAATATCTTTTTTCTTAAATATAATCATTCCCATTGCGGTTGCTATAACAATAATGCCGCAGGAATAAACCACAAACTCTTTTTTGAAAACCGAATCGTTTTCATCTATTGCCCCCGAAAGTTGAACGCACTGACCCGTGGGGTTTGCATCGTTGATAAATTCATAGATTTTTCTTTTTGTTCCCTTGGGATAATTGGGGTTTGGTTCTTCACTTTCTTCCACAAGTTGACCTGTTTCGGTATCCATATACACAGCCGCCGCATAAAATTCCGGCTCGCTGAGTTTTGACGTAGTTATAACGGCTGTAAAGAACATCGCTATGGATGCAACAAGGGCTATAACTGCCGAAGCGGATTTTTTCCCGCAGTTCATTGAAAGCGCCAAAAATACCGCAACATAAGAAAAGGCCGCAAGGCAAAGCACAAGTGCAATTATAAGGAGTGAAGAAACTTTTGCCGCAATTTCCTTGCAGAGAATGAACCCGAAAATCAAGGAACCTGCATAATAGAAAGCAAAGAACAGAAGCATTGCAACACAGCACACAATATATTTCGAAAAATAAATTGATGTTCTTGATTTTCCGTTAATTATTTTATTTCTCAATGTGCCGTCCGAATATTCCGTGCCCACAAAAAGGCTGACGAAGATTGCGGCAGCAAAGCCGATAACCATTCCCACGGCAAATAGTCCCATATCTATTTTCGGATCAATATCCGAAATCTTTGAACCGTAGTAAACATAAACTTGAATAAGGACTCCGAAGGCGAAAGATGCCGCCGAGAGAAACCAAAACAGTTTGTTTTTAAATAGTCTTAAAAATTCAGCAGAAAACAGATTTTTCATTGTTTTTCGCCTCCCACAAGATTGATATAGTAACTTTCAAGACTTTCGTCGGATTCGGACATTGCCAGAACTTCGCATCCTACATCCATTAAATCTGTAACAAAAGCCGTAACTTGCGGACTTGCGTAAATATATGCTTCATCATCAGAGATAACCGAATAATCAAAGCCCTTGCCGTCAAGGTAACGGGTAAGGATTTTAATGTTATCAACCTGAACTTTTATGCGTTTCCTGCATCTTTGATCCAATTCCTCCGCGCTGATTTCCGAAACTATGCTTCCATGGTCAATGAATCCGTAGTGAGTTGCAAGTTTTGAAAGTTCACCGAGAATATGGCTCGATATCAAAACCGTAATGCCCATTTCGTTGTTCAATTTCAATATCAGTTCACGGATTTCAACAATTCCCTGGGGATCAAGACCGTTGATGGGCTCGTCAAGAATCAAAAAATCCGGATTCCCCGAAAGGGCGATTGCAATACCTAACCGCTGTTTCATACCCAGGGAGAAATTGCGCGCCTTTTTCTTCCCCGTGTTTTCAAGGCCCACTAGTTTTAAAAGTTCCGGGATTGTTGAATAATCCGGGTTTCCGATGAGTTTATACTGATATTTCACGTTCTCATAAGCAGTTAAATCCGAATATAACGACGGCGTTTCAACAACGGCACCGATTCTTCTGCGGGACTTGGCAATTTCCCTGTCCGTGTTTTTCCTGCCGTAAAGGGTATAGCCCCCTGCCGTTGGTTTCTGCAAACCGCAAATCAGGCGAATGAGCGTAGTTTTACCCGAACCGTTTTTGCCCACAAAGCCATAGATTGAGCCTTTGGGAACATTCATTGATAATCCGTTTAACGCTTTGAATTTTTTATAATCTTTTCTCAAAGCATCGGTTTGAAGTGCGTATTCCATAAAATTACCTTCCTTTCTTTATTTGCCCCCATTCTACATCCCAACAGTTAAGAAAGCGGTAAAGAAAAAGGTTAAGTTACGGTAAAGATATCATTTCATTTTAAATCCTATACCCCAAACCGCTTCAATATGGTCCTCACGGGTGACATCGGACAGTTTTTTTCTTAAGTTGCTGATATGAACTTTGAGAGAACTTTCGGTGCAATCGGGAGTATCATAGGATATAAGTTCCAAAATTTGAGATTTTGTTATAACTTGAGAGGGATTAAGCATAAGTTGTTTTAATATTGCATATTCGGTTTTCGTAAGACGGATTTCCCTATCTTCAACATTCACGCAATGGGCGTTGGTATCTAAAACAATATTTTTATAGTACAGAACCGAACCTGACGTAAGGGGCTTACGAAGTTGAACCTCGATTCTTGCAAGAAGTTCCCTGCTGTCGAAAGGCTTTGTGATATAATCAACCGCGCCCCCCGAAAGCAGACCCACTTTGTCGTCAACACCCGTTTTTGCGCTTACAACTATAACGGGAATGTCTTTTGTACGGGACAGAACTTCCTCACCCGAAATGCCGGGGAGCATAAGATCCAACAGAATCAAGTCGGGCTTTGCGGATTTCAGCAGAAGCACCGCCTCCGTTCCGGAATATGCCCTCAAAACTCCGTAACCCTTTTTGAGCAACATTTCTTCAATCATATTCCCGATATAGACATCATCATCAACAATCATTATATTTTTCATTTGAAACCTCACAGATAAATATACCTTAATTATATCAAAATTTCCGCCGAGTTCAATATTATAAAAGTTAAGATAAAGTTAAGATATATCAATGGGAAGCAATGGGGAAGTTTTGTGTATTACAGACTGCCGTAATCTGAGTACCTCAAAAATTTTTAAAAAATTTTTCAAAAAAACTTGACACCGATTTGCTTTAGTGCTATAATGCGGTAAACCGTTGAAGAAGAGAAGTAAGTTTCGCTTAGTTTTCTACAGAGAGTTGCAGGTGGTGTAATTGCAGCGAAAAACACGAAACCGAATGGACTTCCGAGGGCGATCAGAAAAAAGTTTTCGGGAACTTTTAGTATGTGAGACGGAGTATGGCTCTCCGTAATCAAAGGTCTGCGTATGTTAGTGCGTAATAAGTGGGCGCGTTATAATAATGCGTCAAGCCGGGTGGCACCGCAGGAATGAATTTTCACGTCCTGTCCCAGCAAAATCAGCTTGGGACAGGGCGTTTTTGTTTTGTCCCGGGTAAATAATTTTAGAAAGGAGACATAACAATGTCCGAAAAGAAAATTCCTTACAAAATCTATCTCGATGAAAGTGAGATGCCCAAAGCGTGGTACAACCTGCGTGCCGATATGAAAAATAAACCCGCACCGCTTCTTAACCCTGCTACACATGAACCTATGACGGCTGAAGAACTGTCAGGTGTTTTCTGTGCCGACCTTGTGGCGCAGGAACTCGACGATACCACACCCTATTTTGATATTCCCGAAGATATCAGAAATTTCTACAAAATGTATCGTCCGTCACCCCTCGTTCGTGCCTATTGTCTTGAAGAAAAACTCGGCACTCCCGCAAAAATATATTACAAATTTGAGGGTAACAACACAAGCGGCTCACACAAACTCAATTCCGCTATTGCTCAGGCATATTACGCAAAGAAACAGGGCTTAAAGGGTGTAACAACCGAAACAGGTGCCGGTCAGTGGGGTACTGCTCTTTCCATGGCTTGCTCGTATTTTGACCTTGATTGCAAGGTTTATATGGTTAAATGCTCTTATGAACAGAAACCCTTCCGCCGTGAAGTAATGAGAACCTACGGAGCATCGGTAACACCCTCTCCCTCAATGGAAACCGAAGTCGGCAAGAAAATTCTTGCAGAGCATCCCGGTACTACCGGCAGTCTCGGTTGTGCAATCAGCGAAGCAGTTGAAAAGGCTGTTACTTCCGACGGTTACCGCTATGTTCTCGGAAGCGTACTCAATCAAGTGCTTTTGCATCAATCGGTTATCGGTCTTGAAACAAAAACCGCACTCGATAAATACGGCGTTAAACCCGATATTATCATCGGTTGTGCCGGCGGCGGCTCAAACCTTGGCGGTTTGATAGCACCCTTTATGGGCGAAAAACTTCGCGGTGAGGCTGATTATCGTATTATCGCAGTTGAGCCCGCATCCTGCCCCAGCTTTACACGTGGTGTATATGCTTACGATTTCTGTGACACGGGTATGGTTTGTCCCCTTGCAAAAATGTACACCCTGGGCTGTGATTTCATTCCCTCTGCTAATCATGCAGGCGGTCTTCGTTATCACGGAATGAGTTCCACACTCTCCCAGCTTTACGACGACGGACTGATTGAAGCCACATCCGTTAAGCAGACCGATGTTTTTGAAGCCGCAGAATACTTTGCCCGCGTAGAAGGTATTCTTCCCGCACCGGAAAGTTCTCACGCAATCCGTGTTGCCATAGACGAGGCTCTTAAATGCAAGGAGACCGGCGAAGAAAAGACCATCGTATTCGGTCTTACGGGAACAGGTTACTTTGATATGGTTGCATACGAAAAGTTCCATGAAAACGAAATGAGCGATTACATTCCCACCGACGAGGAACTGGCACAGTATGCCGCAAAATTACCCAAGATTGACTAAACAAAAGCTGTATAATATAAAAATTTAGGGGCTGAAAAAAACACCCCAAGTTAAAAAAGACTGCAAGTAAATCCTTTTGGGATTCCTTGCAGTCTTTTTTGCTTGGATAGTTCCTTGTGGTTGTGTGTCAGACTTTTTCAGTCAGGACACAGAACATTCACCTGTCCTACTCCTGCTGTGGATATTCCTACACTTAACTCGACAATGCTAAGTTCACAACCGTCGAATAATCTTCAACCGTTATTGTTTCGTTTAAGTTGGTATCTGCGGCAATAAAATATTCGTTTTCCAAGGCAGTCAGTCCGTTAGCCGCCAGACCGACAGTTGTTGCATCAAGAACATCTACCACACTATCACCATTCACATCGCCCTCAACAATCAAAGTGTAAGTTTCCCAAGCTCCGTTATCGTTTAAAACTTCAAATGTAGAGCCTGTTCCGTAATACTGAACTTTACGGTAAATGTATGACGGACGATAATAGTAGGTGGTTGCATCCTGTATGCCGATTATGTTGTCAATACTTGTTTGTGCATAGTTTTGTGTGAAAACTCTAAAATTGTTGTAATCAATATTTGTCCCTGTAATGTTATAAATATAGTAAAGTCTGTTTTGGCACATATCACTTGTTATATTAACTTCATTAACAATGTTGCCGGTGACATCAATATCTTTACTGTTCATTACACAATAGTAGTAAGGGTATTGTTCGTTTTCATCGGGATTAAATGTTTTACTTGTTGCACCGGATATTAACTCATCATTTCCCACGGTGTTATCATAGGAGCCGTACCATTGATAAGTTCTGTTAAAACCTCGTGCGTCAAATTCTAACGGCTTATATGAACATTCATCCCAAACAGGCTCAATATCTTCAACAACGGCATTCTTTTGAGTAATTTCATAAAACGGAATATCATTATCTGTTGCCCACTGTTCTGCATAAGTACCTTTTGTGCCGTAAACTGCATACTGAATATATTCATTTTTATACTCTTCTGCAGAAACACAGTATTGTAATGTTGACGGCAAAGAAAGTTCAACGGGAACGGGACGGTAATAACCTCCGTAGAATGTAGTTGTTCCACCATTTGAATCTTCGGTTAATGTATTGGGTAAATCGTATATATATTTTACATCGGACAATTCAACAGTTTTAATTGTGGAATGGTCAAAAAAATCAGTTCCGATTGTTTCGAGTAAAGGTAGGTCAACTTTAGCCAGCGACCTGCATGCACTAAACATCAATTCTGTTGAAGCAGGATTTTCAGGAGAAAAGATTTCTTCAAAATATTCCTGTTCTTCCATAAAGTTTGCCTTTGGTGCATAAACTGTTTTAAGAAAAGAGCTTTTCTCAAATGCATAACAGCCGATTTCCTCACATTCCGGCAAATACAATTCCCTTAATTTGGATACACACCAAAATGCCTCAGCGCCTACTTTTTTCACTTTCGGAAATTCGGCGCCCAGCATACTTGCCCCATAAAAACCGGCGGGCATTATCTCTTCGCAATTGGGAAACTCAACTCGCATAAGATTCGGATTAAAGGAAACACCGTAGTAACCGATAATTTTAATACCGTTACCTACAATAAAGTCTAAATTTTCGTTATCACCAAAAGCACCTACTTGTTCATCAGTAGTCAACGGCCGATCATAACGATCCATTGTCCAACCGAGATATTGCACGGTATCAGGCAGAATGACGCCGTAAAGTTCTGCCTTATCAAAACCGCTGAACCATGAAATTTCTTTTACGGTTATTCCGTTAATTTCCTCGGGAATTTTAAGATATTTAACATTGCCTTTGTATTCGGTTATTACACCGTCATTGTTTACGGTGAACATATCGTCAGTACCTAAAGTAACAGCATGATACACACCGTAATTGTAATTGCTTCTGTTGCCGTTTTTGTACGCAACGGCACGGATACACAATTCGTCATCCGTTACTGTAATGGGTGCGGTGTATTTAAAACCGTTTGTGGGAGATGGATAAGTCTGGTCGGTGGTATAGTATATATCCGCTCCGTCTTCTGCGTATAATTCAAGGGAAATGTCGCCTACATATTTGCCCGGTTCAAGGCTGAATTTCGGTTCTTCAACTAAATCCAACCCGAATAGTTTTAAAGGATTTACAATACCGCTGCCGAAAAGATCCGTAACATATTCTTCGTTAGTTCCCGAACCGCAATTTGCTACCCTACGAACCCTCTCCTCAAAAGGTACGGTTTGGTGTGTTGCATAATACATTGCATAAACGCCTACCATAAACGGTGTAGAAAACGATGTGCCTCTTACTGTACTTATATTGCTGTTTAACCCTATTAGCGGCATATCCTGCCCCGGAGCTAAAATATCAACAGTTTTTCCGTAGTTTGTAAAATATGTCGGTAAATTATATAAGTTATTGGCACCGACTGTTATAACTTTATCGGATACAACTAACGGCGTGCCTAATCCAATCTCAACACTATGTCCCCAGTTGCCTGCCGCTGCAATAATAATACAGGATGATGCCCAAGCGTAGTCTATTGTAGCTTCAATTAAAGCATATTCCCCAAAAACAGAAAAACTGCAGTTTATAATATCTGCGCCATCATTTACGGCTTGCAGAAGTGCTGAACATACAAGCGCTATACTATCCACATTTTCGTCATCGCCAAAAATACGGTAGTTTGCAATTTTTACATTATCGGTAGTGCAATTAGCGATAACACTTGTTACCATTGTTCCGTGACTGTGAGTAGCCTGTTCGGAATTTTTGTCACCGTCACCTGTATTGTTAAATCCGGTTTGAATTATCCTGTCTTTAAGATATTCGCAATTCAAATCCAATCCTGTATCTAACACGGCAACCTTAATCTCGGGTAAGTTTTGATCTTGGTATTTTTCTAAAACCTTATCCATTCCGGTTGACTCTAAATACCAGCCGTTCTTGTAATCTTCGTAGGTTAGTGCTGTTGAGGATGTTTCTTCTTCGGTAATTGAAGCAAGGGCATTATACGAAATATCATATTCAACAGAAATAATATCAGCATTATTTTTATATTGCCCGTAAGCATAATTTGTGTCTTCTTCGTTTTTAAATTGAAGAATGTAGAAATCGGAAAAGCCGCTTACAACATCAACCGCATTGTATGTATCAATAGGTTTATTTGACTGAACAATTAAACGGGGACAGTATTTTATATCAAGTACCTCGTCAATATTTTCTACCGATTGTGCTTCCCAAGTCTTGTGAGTATCAAGTTCGGCATTGCCCGATACTTCAGGTGTTACATTTGAATAGGTGGAAAATCCCACTGCATTGTCTGCAACAAAATTTTCCGTTGCCGGATTCTCTTCAGCAAAATCGGGAGTAACAAAGTCTAAATCGCTATATTCAGCAACCATTTCATTCAAATCATCGCAAAAGTTCTCCACATTTTCGGTAACAGTTTTTTCTGTTAAAGCTGAAACAGGGGTTGCCGACGGAAAAATGCAAAAAAGCATCGTCACTGATAATATAAATGATAATATCTTTGTAAATTTCTTCATAATTTACATCCCTTTCATAATTTTTTATTTCATTTATTAGATATTTCCAATTAATTTGTATATATCAATTCTTTTCACCCCTTAATTTATAACCAAAAGCACATATTGAGCACATATTGTTAGTTTTATTATAACAATCAATTAATGATTAATCAACAATTATTCCTGAATGCAGAAAAATACACCCTAAAAGCAAAAAAACAAGCAAGTAAAACGTTTACCTGCTTGTATTTAATATTATTTTTTTAATTCATTATATTTAGTTCGTCTGTTTTTTAAAGTCAGATAGTAAATTCTCACTGTTTAGGGAATGCGATTACAGTCTCAAAAGATTTTTCAGCACTATAATAATTCCAGTCATAAATTCCGTTGTATTTATCAACGATTTTTATTATACTTTTAAGACCTATACCATGCAACTTTTTATCTTTCTTTGTAGTATGTAAATGTTGACCGGATGCGATTGGAGGACTGTTGCATGAATTTGATAGAGTCAATGCATCAAAAGTCATACTCTTTGAGTAAATTTTTAACGATATTTTCTTTTCTTCGGTTTGTTCTGCTGCTTCGACTGCATTATCGAGCAAGTTGTTTAATAGAGTTGATAAATCAGAATCCATAATGTAACTTAAATTAGCAGTTCTAACATCAACTGAAAATTTAATTTTTTTGCTTTCGCAGAATTTAATATATTTGCTAATGATTAAATCAAGCATCTTGTTTTGACTGATACCAATTGAGCTAAATGTTTCTATTTGAGGATAGATTGAGTCAATGTAGCTTTTAGTACTTTCTAAATCTTCCATGTTTCTAATTTGTATAAAATGGTTTTTAATATCATGTGCAAAAACCTGCATATCTTTATTGCTTTGTTCTATAACTTCAAAATATATTTCATCAATTTCTGCTTGTTGCTGTATAGCTTTAAGGTCACTTAACTCAACAGCATCTTTCTGTGAAGTCTCAAAAATAATAAAAATGATAATATTGGAAAATAGCACAAGTAAAGCAGAGAAAATCCATAATACATAGTTTTTGGATGATAATTCTGAAGATATAGAAATATTTCTAAAAATCGTCATCATCATTATGCCGGACAATGGCATTATTAACATAACCCAATATGGTTTAGAATTATGTTCTT
Organism: Acutalibacteraceae bacterium; assembly: GCA_051892415.1. Classification (GTDB taxonomy): domain Bacteria; phylum Bacillota; class Clostridia; order Oscillospirales; family Acutalibacteraceae; genus DTU089. The sequence continues at coordinate 48,537 of JBJFGF010000033.1, forward strand.
TGTTTTCTTTTTTTGCAAAAATTCTTGCAATAATTATTAAAATGATAAAATAAACCAGCCTACTAATAATTACATCGGCAAAATACAAATCAGAACTCACATTTTGTATATCGAAACTAGCATTTGCGATAAGAGTAACTATTGACATTGAGATAAATTCACTACCTACCATAACACCAAACAAAATAAACGATTGGAAAAGTGAATTCTTAAAACTCATTGAATAAAAGACTCTAAAAAGCCATGTGCATATCACTACAATGCTTAAACCCGTGAAAAACAGATTGTTAAATTCATAAACAAGAAGAAGTATTGAATAACCTAATATGATACAGGGAATGGAAATACTATTCTTTTTCTTTGGATTTGAAATCATTCCGGCATACAGCCAAAAAACAAACGCTTCAAAAACATATTGAAAAATATCAATAATAAGTTTTTCTGTACTCATATCATCGACTTTCTCCTATAAAATTCATAAATTTCTTTTTAAACTCATGTTGCTTTCTTGTAGCAATTGAAATTGTGTGCGTTTCTTCGCCAAAATCCATCTGAAGTTTATCTCTTTTATATGATAATACATAGTTGAGGTTAACTATATAACTGTTGTGTGGAATAGCAAAATACGAAGAATTCAGGACATCTCTAAATTTGGTTATTGGTTGGTTGCATTCTACAATTCCGTTTTTAGTGTAAAAAGAAGTTGTTTTTCTTACAACTTCAACATATATAATATCACTTTTTTTTATCTTCTTTATTTCATTAGTTTTAGTATGAATAGTAATACTACCATTATTAATTTCTGAAATCGCTTTTTCAAGAACAGAGGCAATCCTTTCTTGAGTTACCGGTTTATCAATAAATCTTAATGCATTTAAGTCCATTGCGGCATCGAGATATTTTCGATAGTTTGTTACAATGATAATGATTGTATTAGGACTATAATTTAGCATGTGTTCAGCTACAGTAATTCCACTTATATCTTCAAGTTCAATATCAAGAAATAAAATATCAAAATTAATATTTGAATTTATAAGGTCTTTGCCGTTTAAAAAAGTGTGGATCTCATATTTAATATTATTCATTTTGAGGTAGTATTCTACATAACCCTTTATGGAACTGCAATATTCAAAAACATCGTCACATATTCCAATTTTCATTTTATCACCACACAAAAAAATCAAGTCCTATCGGGCTTGATTATACACTTTAAAAGATTACATTTCAAGTTTTTATTTTAGTTAATAAATGCGTCAATGATTTTCGATATAATAACTTTGTTGTCATCGGAACACATTTTGATATTATTGATGAGTTCTTATTTGATATCCGAATAAACAGTACCGCTTATTAAATATCTGTTTTTACCGGTTGTGAAGATATTGACTGGGGCAATATTGAATATGTAACCCTTGACGGTACCGAAATAAAATACAAGGTGATAATATATGGAACTCGGGAAAAAAATTAAACAATTAAGAACAAACAAAGGCGTAACTCAGGAAGCATTAGCAAATGCATTAGGGGTAACTTGCCAAGCTGTTTCCCGTTGGAAGAACGAAACAACTATGCCTGATATTTCTTTACTCCCGCAAATATCAGTTTTCTTCGGTGTGAGCATTGATTAACTTTTTGAGTTCACAGAGGAATCACAATACGAGAGGATTGAAAATATGCTCAACGAAAAATCGTTACTCACAGATACGGAATTTGAGAATACAAAGCGTTTTCTTGAAAAACAAATTGCCAAAGAAAGCGTAAACATCAATGCACTAAAATTACTTGCACGGCTTTTTTCACACCGTGCAAAATCTTCAAATATTCAAGCTGTAGAATATGCAAAGAGAACTTTACAACTTGGCGACACAAGCAAAAGTATGAATAATATTTTACGCGATGCATACGGCTCGCCACATACAGATTGGAACTATCGGAACCGTCATGAGCTTATTGCGTTCTACTATGAACACGTAAAAACACATCCCGATGATGTGAGAGCATACCGTTATTTGTTGCCCGCACTTGTTGCTGATGGCAGAACAGATGAAGCCCAAAAAGTAATTGAAAACATCAGAACACTTGAAAAACCTGAACTTCTCTTTGTGTTTGATGCAATGATTCTTCGCAGAGAAGGTAAAGCAAACGAAGCTGAAAACTTACTCAAAGATATGGCTGAACAGTTTCCTGATAGTTGGTACACTTGGGCAATAGTTGCAGACTTTAAAGCTGATGATTGTAAATATGATGATGCGATTTCCTGTTATGAAAAGTCTTTTGAACTTCAAGAAAAACCACGATTTACAGATTCACTTGAAGCAATTGCACATATTTACGAAATTAAAGGAGAATATACAAAATCCATTTCAACCTACCAAAGAATTATTGGACTTTTGAAAACAGATTGGAATGTACCCTTTGGTGCAACAGTAAATAAATACCTTCAGAAGATCGACGAGCTTACAGGCAAAGCGAATTAAACAAATGCAATGCAAAACACGGTGGTAAGACAACTACGGTCAGAAATATAGTCGTTCCGCTCGTTATTCACTTCGCGGTACTCCTTATTTCTTCCCATTTCGCCCTCCCTGTTTCCGCCACCGGCGGCGGTCGGGCTCTATGCAGTTAACAGCGTTGGCTGTAAGCGGCTGTGGTAGGCTTGATTTCTATGTGAAAAGGCAAAACAAAAAGCACACCGGACGGTGTGCTTTCTGTTTTGGCGCCTCAAGTAGGACTCGAACCTACGACAACTCGGTTAACAGCCGAGTGCTCTACCAACTGAGCTATTAAGGCAAAAGGATGTCGGCATCGCCCTATTTTCCCAAGCGGCTTCCCACTAAGTATCTTCGGCGCTGTTGAGCTTAACTACCGTGTTCGGGATGGGAACGGGTGGACCCTCAACGCCATCAACACCGACTATATTATAAACAGCTTTTAACCGTTTATATCTTTTAATTGGTGACCCGTACGAGATTCGAACTCGTGTTGCCGGCGTGAGAGGCCGGAGTCTTAGGCCACTTGACCAACGGGCCACATAAAACGTGGAACGTTTCAAGGAATATGGTGCACCTTCAGGGACTCGAACCCTGGACACCCTGATTAAGAGTCAGGTGCTCTACCAACTGAGCTAAAGGTGCGAATAACTCCTGTGTACAAGGCATATACCCTGAAAACTGAATAAAGAGAAAGCGAAGAAACAAACGAAATGGTC
>JBJFGF010000034.1:0-13090 GCA_051892415.1 Acutalibacteraceae bacterium
TGCTCTGATTTTATTTTTCATAATGTCCTATTTGATATTGCAATTTAGATTTTTTCGAAAAAAATATTTGCAAAAAATACGAAAAAAGTATTGACAAAAGCTATTCTGCATATTATAATTAACAGGCTTTCGGAAAGAGAGCAATTCACCTACGTAGGTATGTATGTTGTTCATATATATGGCGGTATAGCTCAGCTGGCTAGAGTACTCGGTTCATACCCGATTGGTCGTAGGTTCAAATCCCACTGCCGCTACCAAATCAACACACCTACCTACTGAGGTGTTTAATAAAAGGGCTTTCGAGCCCCTCATATACGGCCCGGTGGTCAAGCGGTTAAGACACCGCCCTTTCACGGCGGTAACACGAGTTCGATTCTCGTCCGGGTCACCATAATAATAAGACATCCGGAAGGGTGTCTTTTTTTCATTCGTGAAATTTACGGAATAAAAGAGAATCGAACTCAATCGTCCATCTTTCGGCGGTTCGGTTTTGCAAGGCTATATGTACGCTATCAGGTAACCAATAACAAAGTTGAAGCCTTGTTATTGCTCAGTTTGTGCTTTCTACGCATTTTTTTATTAACTGCCCCTTTTCTTTTTTCAGATGTATTTGTATTTTTTGTTAAATTCAACATATCATTATAATATATGTTACTGAAATACCGATATGTATTAACAAAAGCTTAATTTGTTAATATTGTATGAAAAATGTTGACAGTTTTGTTGCGTAATGGTACAATTTGGATGAAGGAGGACCTGTTAAGTTGAAAAATTTAACCGGGACTCCTTTATTGCATACACAGAAAGGGTGTTATTATGAACATTACTATCGTTGGACGCAAATGTAACCCTCACGAAGATTTTCGTGCACGTGCCGAAAAACGACTTTCAAAGGTTGAAAAACTTTTTGGAGAAGAAGCCAATGCCAAGGTTACGGCAACAGTTGAGAAAAACTGCCAGATTGTCGAAGTGACCGTTACAAAAGGCGGTATGATTTTCAGAGCCGAAGAAAGAGCCGATAACATGGTGGATGCCCTTGACGAATGTGTTGATTCCCTTATAAGACAAATAAGGAAAAACAAGACCCGTCTTGATAAAAGGCTTCACGCGGCGGCCCTTGAGGATTTCACAATTGACGTGGAAGAAGAAAAAAATTTCGATGTTATAAGAGAAAAGGTTGTATCACTCAAGCCTCAGAGCGTTGAAGAAGCAATTCTCCAAATGAATCTTTTAGGTCATAAGTTCTATATGTTTCTCAATGCCGATACCGACCAAATAAATGTTGTTTACAAAAGAAATGAAACGGGCTACGGACTTATTTCTCCTGAACTTGAATAATTCTAAAAAATAATTAACACCCCTGTGTTAAAGAAAATTTGGCACAGGGGTGTTAAATTTGAACAAAAAATTTACTTTTTTTTTATAAATTTCGTTTTTCTGATTATTGTATTTAGAGTGAAAATAATATAATATTAAAATGTGGTAGAAGGATATAAATGAAGAGATTAAAAAATACTTGATTATGGTGATTCGCACCGAAAGGAAAAAATTATGGAAAATTTAAGAAACAAGAAAGGGTTCATCTGTGATATGGACGGTGTTATATATCACGGTAACCAAATTCTTCCCGGTGTTAAGGAATTTGTCGAATGGCTGTACAGAGAGAACAAGCAATTCCTTTTCCTGACAAATAACAGCGGAAAAACCCCTTTGGAACTTTCTCAGAAGTTGAAAAATATGGGGCTTGAAGTTGACGAAAGTCATTTTTATACAAGCGCCCTTGCAACCGCAAAATTTTTAAGTAAGCAGTCGCCTAATTGCAAGGTGTATGTTATAGGCGAACCGGGTCTTTACAGCGCTCTTTACAACGAGGGAATTACCATAAGTGAAACGGATCCCGATTACGTGGTAGTCGGTGAAGTTTTCAATTATAATTACGAGTCCGTTTGCAAAGCGGTTAACCTTGTGTTAAAGGGTGCAAAACTTATCGGCACAAATTCGGATGTTACGGGTCCCACCGACAACGGCAATATTATTCCTGCCTGCCGTGCGCTGATTTCACCCATTGAAATGGCAACGGGCAAGGAAGCGTATTTTGTGGGCAAACCCAACCCATTGATGATGAGAACGGGACTTAATATGCTGGGTGTTCATTCCAATGAAGCGGTTATGATAGGCGACAGAATGGATACGGATGTTATTGTGGGCATAGAGGGCGGTCTTGATACGGTTCTCGTGCTTTCGGGAGTTACATCCGAAGCGGATATTGCCCACTATGCTTACCGCCCTCGGTTGGTTTTAAGCGGAGTAGGAGAAATACCCGACTGATTTTGTTTATATTTTTTAAAAGGAGATATATTTTATGAGCAGAGTTTACAATTTTTCCGCAGGTCCTTCCATGCTTCCCGAGGAAGTGTTGAAAAAAGCGGCCAGTGAGATGCTTGACTATGAGGGTACGGGTCAGTCCGTTGCGGAAATGTCACACCGTTCAAAAGAATATGATGCGATTATCAAAGGAGCAGAGTCACTTCTCCGCGAACTTATGAATATTCCGGATAACTATAAGGTTCTTTTCCTTCAGGGCGGCGCTTCAACACAATTTGCTGCCATTCCCTTGAACTTTATGAACGGAAGCGGTAAAGCGGATTTCATTATTACAGGACAATGGGCAAAGAAAGCCTATCAGGAAGCACAGAAATACGGCGATTGCAAAGCAGTTGCGTCTTCCGCAGACAAAACATTCACTTACATACCCAAGACAAAGAAAGAAGATTTCCGTCAGGACGCCGACTATGCTTACATTTGTATGAACAATACAATTTACGGCACGGTTTATAAGGAAATTCCCGATACAGGAGATGTTCCGCTTATTGCAGATATTTCAAGTTGTTTCCTTTCAGAGCCCATAGATGTAAGCAAGTTTGTTATGCTTTACGGCGGCGCTCAGAAGAATGTTGCGCCCGCAGGTCTTACCATTGCAATCATCCGTGAAGATATTCTCGGCAATGCAAGAGATTACTGCCCCACAATGCTTGACTACAAGATTCATGCCGACAATGATTCTCTTTACAACACACCTCCCTGCTATACAATTTATATGTGCAAACTTGTTCTTGAATGGATCAAGTCCCTGGGCGGTCTTGAAGTTATGGCGGAAAGAAACCGTAAAAAAGCAAAAATTCTCTACGATTTTCTTGACAACAGCAAGATGTTCAGAGGTACTGTTGTTCCCGAGGACCGTTCTCTTATGAATGTTCCCTTTGTTACAGACAGCGAAGAACTTAACGCAAAATTCATCAAGGAAGCAAAGGAAGCGGGCTTTATCAACCTTAAAGGTCACAGAACCGTTGGCGGTATGAGAGCTTCTATTTACAATGCAATGCCTATTGAGGGTGTTGAAAAACTTGTTGAATTTATGGCAAAATTTGAAAAAGAAAATTCATAAAAGGTGATTAAAGTGTACGATATTCTTACATTGAACAAAATTTCGCAAATCGGTCTCAAGGAACTTGACGGCAAATATGCAATTTCCGATTGTTGTGAAAATCCCGACGGCATTATCGTCCGTTCCGCTTCCATGCACGATTTTGCTTTCTCTCCCAAGACTGTCGCAGTTGCCCGTGCAGGTGCGGGCGTCAACAACATTCCCGTTGAGGATTGCACTAAAAAGGGTATAGTTGTTTTCAATACTCCCGGCGCTAATGCCAATGCGGTAAAAGAACTTGTTGTTGCAGGGCTTATGCTTACATCACGCAGAGTTGCCGCCGCTTATGATTGGTGCAAAACCCTTAAAGGCGAGGGTGAGAATGTAGGTAAACTTGTTGAAAAAGGTAAATCACAGTTTGCGGGTCCCGAAATTCTCGGAAAAACTCTCGGTGTTGTAGGTCTTGGCGCAATAGGCAGACTTGTGGCAGTTGCCGCAAATGATTTAGGTATGAAAATTGTAGGCTATGACCCCTATTTCAACGAAGCGCTTAAAGAGCAACTTCCCGCCGATACGGAGTATGTTGACAGTCTTGACGCAATCTATGAAAAGGCGGATTACATAACTCTCCATCTTCCTTGCACAAAGGACACAAAGGGTATGATAAACGTTGATACAATCGCAAAAATGAAGGACGGCGTAAGAATTCTCAACTTTGCTCGCGGAGAACTTGTTAACGGCGGAGATTTGGCAGATGCAGTGAAATCCGCCAAGGTTGCCGCTTATGTAACCGACTTCCCCTCCGACGAGGTTATCGGAGTTGAAAATGTAACCGCACTTCCTCACCTGGGCGCTTCAACACCCGAAAGTGAAGAAAACTGTGCATATATGGCGGCAGTTGAAATCAGAGAATATCTTGAAAAAGGTAATATTAAAAATTCAGTTAACTTCCCCAATGTTGAACTTGACGGTGACGGAGACAGAATTTCCGTTATTCATTTCAATACATTGACAACGGTTAACGATATTCTCGGCGCATTTACAAGTAACGGCATCGAAACAAAGGGCTTTGCTTCGAAGGCAAAGGGCGATTACGCTTATACTCTCATCTGTGCAGATAACATCCCCGACAGCGTCGTTGAGGCTGTTAAAAAATGCGAAGATGTTGTTAAGGTAAGGAAGATATAAGTTAACAGGAATTCACATAAATAAAAACGAGCAATGGAACTTTTTGTTTCATTGCTCGTTTTTGTTGGATTTAGTGTTTAAAATCTTCAAACTATTAAAAGGCGTTTTGGCGCTTGATGTTATTTTGATGCGTATATAAACTAAACTTTAAAGATATCTTCAAAGGATATTTTTAAAACTTTTTTTATTAACAACACCTCATCGGCATACAAGTGTCTTTGTCCAACTTCGATTTTAGCTAAAGCGCTCCTTGTTATATCGCAACCTTCGATTTGCAACTTTGCTGATAACATTTCTTGCGTTAATCCTGATTTTTCTCGCAAAAGTTTTATATTTTTGCCGATAGCAAGTTCTATATCCTTATTCATATCAAACCTTCTTTGCACTTGTTTGAGCACAAGAGCCTTGACACTATTATATTTATATGTTAATATAATTTTGCACCTATATAGGTGCAAAATACTTATGAGAGGCGAAAAAAATGAATTGTAAAAAATGCGGGAATGAAATTGATAAGAAAGCAGTTGTTTGTCCGAAGTGTGGATGCAAGGTAAAAAAACCAATATTTAAAAAATGGTGGTTTTGGGTAATTATAGTTTTAATAATCGCTATTGTGGGGGTTTCCGGCGGTGATACCACAACTGACGATAGCGCCACAGCTTCAAGTGATGTGAATACAACGGCTGTCAGCGAAACTGTTTCAATGAAAACGTATGAAAAAGTAGAACTTCAAACAATGATGAACGATTTGAAAGACAATGCTTTAAAAGCAGAAAAAACCTATAATAATAAGTATGTCGAATTAACAGGTCGTATCGTGAATTTCGATAGCAATGGCAGTTATATTTCAATTGAATCTGTTAACGCAAATGATTTTAATTTAGATACAGTAACATGCAATATAAACGGTCAAGAGCAACTGGATTTGTTGTTAGAAAAATCAACCGGCGATGTCATAACACTTAAATGTAAGGTTGTAAGTGTCGGAGAGGTTCTTGGTTATACCGTAAGAATAGAAGAAATAGTTGAATAATAATGAAAGCGGAGACCATTTTGAATAAAGGGTCTCCGCTTATGATATTTGATTTTGTTTTACGGAATAACATTTCCTGCGCTGGAGAATATCTCGTACCATTCCTGACGGGTGAGGGTAATGTCGCTTGCGGCGGCACATTCCAAAAGTCTTTCGGGATTCATTGTACCTGTAAGGGGTTGCATTTTTGCAGGGTGGCGGAGAATCCAGGCAATGACAACGGTTGATTTTGTGACACCGTATTTTTCCGCTAATTCCTGCAGTTTAGCATTGATTTCGGGGAAATCGGGGTTATCCACATAAACACCCTCGAAAAAGCCGTACTGAAAAGGTGACCATGCCTGAATTGTGATATCTTCATAACGGCAGTATTCCAAAATTCCGCCGTCACGGTCAATGGCATTGTCCTCTCTCATATTAACATAAAGTCCCTGTTTTACAATGTGGCAGTCGGTTATGCTGAACTGGAGTTGATCGATGCAAAGGGGTTCATCACCCAAATATTTCTGCAAAAGTCTTATTTGCATGGGGTTTTGGTTGGAAACACCGAAATGCTTAACCTTTCCGCTTTCTTTAAGAATTGCAAACGCCTCTGCAACTTCTTCGGGCTCATAAAGAGTGTCGGGGCGGTGGAGAAGAAGAAAGTCAAGATAGTCCGTGTTAAGTCTTTTAAGACAACCCTCCGTGGATTTGATTATATGCTCCTTTGAAAAATCAAACATTGTCTTTCCGGGGCAAATACCGCATTTAGATTGGAGTATAATTTTTTCTCTGACGTCATCATTCATGCCGATTGCTTTTGAGAAAACTTCTTCGCTTTTTCCTCCGCCGTAAAGGTCAGCGTGGTCGAAGAAATTAAGTCCCGCACTCATTGCCGTGTCAAGAAGTGCTTTTGCTTCCTCCACGGATTTGTCCGCCATTCTCATACATCCAACTGCAATTACGGGTACTTCAACACCGCTTTTTCCCAGTTTCATTGTTCTCATAAGTATGTTCCTTTCTAAAATAAAAGTGTATCAATATAATTCGCACAAAACTCTCGTTCTGCCTTTTCGTGTATCGCCTAAAACTTCTTTGTAACGGAATCTGCCGTAACCTCTCACGGAAACGGTGTCACCGATTTCGATGTTCTTTGAAGAGTTTGCTATAAGTTTTCCGTTAATAAAAACCTTTTCTCCATCCACAAGGGCGGAACTTTTATTACGTGAAATATTGTAAATTGCACTTATACCCACGTCAAGTCGCATTGAAGAAATGATTATGATTTCTTCTTTGGGTTTAGGGAGTGCATTTTCGGGTAACGAATCGCAAAGAGAACAACTGACGCTTGTGTGTTTAACCTTGAATAGATTTTCAATTATATATTGAGATATACTTTCAAGGCAAAAAACATAGCCTTTGTTTTGGGTTATTATAATGTCGCCCAGAGTTTCTCTTTTTATGCCGAGACCTGTTAAGGAACCGAGGAAATCCCGGTGTGTAAGGTCGTCGGAAAATTTTTGGGACAGGGGCTCAATGCACAGTATTGCTATGGGGGGAGAGGGTTCATAGCCAAAGTCGTTCTCGTTTCCGAAACAGGCGATTTTTCTTTCAGCGTCAGGGAAACCGCCCATAAGGGTTACGTTATTTTTTATTTCATTATAAAGAACGGTTTGCTCATATAAATTGAGAAAATCGCTGTAAAAATATATACCTCGGTTTTGGGAGCGATCAGAAAGTTCTTTGAACCGCTTTTTCAGAATGTTAAGTTCGTCCGCCAAACTTTCACCGCCTTTTAGTTTTTGTTTCAGATTACTTTATTTTTGTGATTTTTTTCCCTTTCACAAGGTATGCGTTTTTGCTTATTTGTATAAGGGGTAGGTCATTGACGGAGTCCGTATAAAAATTTTCAATTTGTGTATGGGGGTATTCCTCGAAAAAAGCCTTCACCTTGTTTTCTCTTATACAAAGTCTTTTCACCTCTCCCGTTTCGGTATCAATAAGGGAGCCGATATAGCGTTTTATACCCAGCCTTTTACAGATTATATCAAGGGAAAATTCGGGAGAGCCGGAAATAATAAGGTCGTCGTCACTTTGAATATCCTTATAAAATGGTTTTATTTTATGCATGTGACAGTCCCAGAAAAGTTCCATTTCTTCGGGGATGTCGGGGTTATTTGAATAATAATCCGAAACGGCTTTTCCGTATTTATTTAATGCCTGTTCAATAGTGATTTTTCCCGATTTGTACCTTAAAAGTGCCGAAAACACAGAGGGGAAATATCTCAAAAGGGTTTTATCTTTTTTACAGTAGTAGAGAAAAAAATCAACTACGCTTTCACCGTCATATATGGTATTATCAAAGTCATATACATTCATATCTTTACCTCGGCAGTTGTGAAGTTTGTTTGAATTTTTTCCATCTTCCCGATGCACCCAAAGTAATTAAGAAAGTTATTACGGCTAATCCTATCCATACCAAAACCGTTCCGTTCCAACCGATTTTGTCGGAGATTATGCCGAAACCGTAGGATGCCGCGGCACATCCTGCATAGGCTGCCGTGTTCATTATGCCCGTAACTGTTGCAGTCCTTGAACAATATGAGAACTGCATGGGTACGAGAGTTATTATCATATAGTTATAGGCCGATAATGCGGTGGTTATTACTGCCAGTAACGCCACGCTCAATACCGCGGGAAGCCTTTCCATAAATATCAGGGAGGAAAGAGGAACAAGAGCAAAAAGTATAATTGCCGCTCCCGTTTTTAATTCGTCCTTTTTAAATATTTTTTTATAAATTGGCGTAATTATGTAAACTCCCGTAATATTTAATATGGGGAGAAGTATGGACAGAAAAGCGGAAAAGGAAGGATCTGTTGAATAAACCTCGGTAATCATTGTGGGTGTCCACGTGGAGATTCCCTCTTTTATCAAGCCGTATATTATGTCCGCCGGCAGAACGAAAAATATTCCTGCGGTAATAAGCAAGGGCAAAAGACGGTACGAGGATTTTTTATTTTCGGGGAGAGTGTTTATAACGGTTTCACGTTGAGTTATGTGGGGTTTGACAATTATGTAGGATATTCCGAAGAAAATACCCACACCCAGAAGAATTGCCGAAGGGATATAAAAAGCAAATTTCCAGTTGATAAATTTTATGGACAGGGAAGCGAAAAGGTATGCCAGTATTGTGCCTATGGGGAGTGTGGCGGAAATGTTAAGGCAAGCCTTTGCCCGCATACCGTCATTTATTATATTTGCAAGGATTTTCAGGATTGCCGCCCAGAGAAGCGAAAGAGCAAAGCCGTTAAATCCCCAGACAACTGCCATTTGTGTATTTGTGGTGCAAAAGGTCATTGCCGTGTTTGCCCCTGCGGAAAGAAGTGTTCCCGCAGTTATCATTTTAAAAGGAGAAAGCCTGTCTCCCAAAAATCCGTTAATAATTTGAAAAGTACCGTAAACGAAGAAAAATGCAGAGCCGATTATACCCGCCTCGGTTTTTGTGAAAAGCCCGATTCCTATAATTGCGGGAAGTACGGCGGAAAAATTGATTCTGCCGATATAGGAGGCTGTATATGCCGCAAAACAGGCTATGAATATCAGTTTTGAATATTTTTCACTTTGCAAATACTGTTGAGTTTTCATTTGTTTCTCTTACATTCTTATTTATTTGTTGATGTCATGGCCGCGGCAATGGTATTTGAGGATTTTTCGTAGTTTACAAAACTGTCAAAATCCGTGTAGTTTTTATTTGTGCAAGGCTCGATTTTATTGGTGTTGTCACTTAATTCAATACACACACCCGGTCTTTCAAAGGTGTGTCTGAACCAATTTTCAAAACCTCCGCCGTAATCCTTTGCTTTTTTTGTGGGCTCGGTCATTGAAAGTCCCGAAGCGTCGCAGATATCTTCTGCAAAGGCTTTATAAAGGGGGTTGTTATTTGTTTTATATGTGTCGCCCCAAAAGATGCAGTTGCCTTTAATGTGAACCGAAATCATAAAGGAAAAGTTATTCTCAAGACACAGTCCCATAAGCACTTGAGTTTCCTTTTCACTTGCACTTTCGTAGCCTTTAAAGTAGTAATCCGCAGGGGCAGTAACTCCGTTGTTAATATACTCCCAGGCAAGTGGGAAATTTCTGTTCAGGTCAACACCGTTTTTATTGGCTTTGTATTCCGAGAGTTTTGAAACCCGTACATTGCTTTCGGGTACATCATTAGAAAGAACGATTTCAACTCCGTCGGGGTTAGCACAGGGGATTATATAAAGCGTGTATTCATTTAAAAGACTGCGTATATCATAGTTTCCGTAATACCCTGAAACACTTTCTGCGGCATTGCAGTATTCCTCGGTAACTTTTAAAAGGTATTTTGTTGTTATATGCTCCCGTGCGTGAATTGAGCCTATAACCAAGGCTTTTTTACTTCCGCTTCCGAGGGTGTACATCAGGATTTCTCTGCCGCCCTCGGAATAACCGACAGTATAAATTCTCAGGTAGTCGGGGTATCGGTTTCTTAAAGCCGTAACGGATTCTATTAAAGAGTCGAAACTTTCGGGATGAGATGTATCTATAACGTTAGCGGGATTTTCGGTTTCGGTAATTTGAACATCCACAGGAATATTATTTTCGGCTGCCGCGGGTTTTTGCGATGTGAAAACCGAAAGGAGAATACCAACGGTTAAAACAAGTGCTGAAAATATTGAAAGAAATGATAATGAAAGCCTGAACGCCTTATCGGACACCTTGCACCCCCAAGTACTTAATGACAGTTAATTATTATAATATTTTTTAATTTTATTGTCAATTTAAAGAGTTATATTCCGGAGCACTGCTTTTTTGCTGTTTTTTTGTCGTTTCTTGTTGTGCTTTATAATAATTTGTTCTATAATAAAAATGTAATAATATTTACGGTTGGTGATTGGTGTGAAAAAATCTTTTTCTGCGGCATTGATTTTGCTCGCGCTTATAAATGTTTTTATTATCTGTGCGACTACTGTGTCGTTTGCGGCGGATGAATCAAATATCGTTCCCGCAGCGCCCGAAAATATTGCGGCGGTTAATGCGGCAACGGGTGTCAGCGTTACATGGGAACAGGTGGATGATACCGCCGGTTACAGAATTTACCGTTGCACAAATGACGGAAAATACGAGCAGATTGGCGATGTCAGGGGTTTTGCTGTGAATTCTTTTACAGATACAACAGCTGTCAGCGGAACCGAATACACATATTCCGTTAAATCATACAACGCATTTAATGAAAGTGAAGGCAGTGAAGGAATCACAGTCGTGTACCTTAAACAGCCCACTTTAACTAAGGCGGGTTCTGCTTGCGGCGGTATTGAACTTCAATGGAAAAAAAGCAACGGTGCAGATAGCTATACTGTTTACAGAAAAAACGGAAAAACAGATGCGGTTATTACTGAACTTAAGGGTGACAGTATTTGCTCATATCTGGACAAATCCGTAAAAGACAATAAACAGTATGAATATACGGTTGTCGCCCGTAAGGGTATTCACAGGAGTTCATTTGCATATAAAACGTCAAGCACCTACATAACTGCCCCCACTCTTGAGAAGACAAAGGTTTGTAATGGATATGTCAGGGTTTTTTGGAATGGTACTAAAACCGCCGATAAATACAGAATTTACAGAAAAACCGCAGATTCCTCCTGGACTAAACTGGCTACGGTGGACAAAAATTCCGATTGTTTTGAGGACTATACGGTTAAGAACGGAAAAAATTATTATTATACCGTTTGCTCAATAGACGGAGAATATATGAGCGGTTATGACGAAAAAGGTATTGTTGCAAAATATGTAAGCGCTCCTAAAAATGTTGCGCTTAATAACCACTACGGTAACACAATTTGTATTAGGTGGGACAAAGTTTCGGGAGCAACGGAATATATAATTTACAGAAAAGATACCAAGAATACTGATTGGATAGAATTGGGAAAAACTACAAGTTGCCGATACGAAGACGGTAAAATTACCAACGGCATAAAATACACCTATTGCGTAAAAGCCAAGGGTGCGAACGGAGGAAAAAGCGGCTATTCCGCCCATGTAAGTCTTACAGCACTAAAGCAACCCACAACCTTAAGTGCCAAAAGCACCTACGGAGGAGTGTCAGTAAGTTGGACAAAAATGTCCTCGGCTACGGGGTACAGAGTGTATAGAAAACTTCAGGGCGAATCCCAATGGACTTTGATTAAAAAGGTTAGCGGAAATTCAACAACATCATATAAGGACACGGATGTAAAAAACGGTAAAACCTATGCCTATACAGTTAGGCAGATTAAGGGTTCCGAATGGGGCAGTTTCCTTAAAGACGGCGTAAAAATCAAATATATTTCCGCTCCCAAGTTAACTGCGAAACACTCTCCCAATGGGATAGTCCTGAATTGGAGCAAGTCAACAGCGGGGACGGGATACATTGTCCAACGCAAAGCACAGGGCGAAAGCAAATGGAAAGATCTTGCCACCATAAGCAAATTGACAACGGTAACTTATACGGATAAAAAACCTGCCTATGGTAAAAAGAACAGTTACAGGATTGTGGTCAAAGAAGCCGATACTGTTTCGTCAACCTGTTCCCTTTACGGAATAGATCCGAAAAAGAAAATGGTGGCGCTCACTTATGATGACGGACCATATACGCCCGTAACAAATCAAATTCTTGATGTTTTAGAAGAATATAACGGCAGAGCAACCTTCTTTGTTGTGGGTTCCCGTGTTTCGACCTATAAGGACTGTATTATACGTGAAGCAAAATTGGGGTGTGAAATAGGTAATCACACATATAACCATACAATTTTGACCTCCGCTTCAACTTCCACAATCAAGTCTGAAATCTCTAAAACCAATGAAGCGGTTAAGAATATTACGGGTACATCACCTAAAATTGTCCGAGCCCCCGGCGGTGCGGTTAATTCCACGGTTAAAAGCAATGTAAACTACCCTTTGTTTAACTGGTCCGTTGATACTTTGGACTGGAAAAACAGGAATTCTTCATCAGTTGTTACCAACATAAAGAATAATGTCAGAGACGGCTCAATAGTACTTATGCACGACCTTTACGGCTCAACGGGGGATGCAACGGAGACAATTGTTCCCTGGCTTGTTAAAAACGGCTATCAACTTGTTACAGTTTCCGAACTTATGGCGGTTAAGGGAATAAATGTTGAAAAAGGAAATCTTTACACTTGTGCATATTAAAACAAAAGGGGTTGTAAAAAAGTGTAGACTGCATAAAACCCCCAAAAAATATAATAAATAATGGTTTATGCTATGAACAAACTTCGCCACTCGACGTACCTCTGTACGCCTTCGGGTAACCGAAAACAAAGCATTTGCTTTGTTTTCGCTCAGTTTGTACATTCTACGCATTTTTTCCTAACCCCTTAAAAAGGGGCTGTAAAAAAACAGCCAAAAAAAATCCGAGATTCACAAAATAGTGAGTCTC
>JBJFGF010000035.1:0-50992 GCA_051892415.1 Acutalibacteraceae bacterium
AGTCTTTCCTGTGTGTGATGCACCTGTAATTAAAATAATCATTGATTCAATCCCTGCAAATTTTTATTTATCTACTTGTATTCTTCATATAAAATCGGAAGAATTTCACATAGATTTCGATATTCTATGCAACAATGCTCCGCCATTCCCCTTGCCATATCTTCGGTGATGATGAGTTTTCTCAACAGAGGATTTGTCATTGTCTTACCAAGCCAGAATCTGCTGATCATAAACAGTCCCTCATCGGTTTGCTTGAAAATATGTGCCATTTCCGTATGCTTGACCAAATTGTTGAAAGCACCGACATGGCCGCAAACAATTATGGGAATGTTGTTTTCTTCCATTGACTGCCTTGAAAACCCAAAGTCCTCCGGCGTCACAAAATCAATCCGTAAAGGCATTTTCATGCCACCGATTCGCTCAACGGGGTATTGGGTATTCGGAACAAATTCCGGAACATCGGGTTGTTCAAAAAAATCTCGATCTTTCTTGCTGTGTTTAATGCCCATATGTTCGCCCGGATACCACACTTGATAGCGGAGGCTGTCCTGTGCATGCCACCAAAACCACCATTCAATCATATCTGCGGAAATTCCATCCATGGGGCAAACCATGGACACAAGATAAGTGCCGTCCTGCATTTTTGTATATCCGACTTCCCTTTGAAGATTTGGATTAGTCAATATTTCGTTCTTATCTGCAAATGAAGTTTTGGTAATGGCATTTGTCTTTAATGCACCGACTATTTCAGATGGCATAGTGGGCAATGGCTTTTTAAGCAAGGACTGTAATTCCATGGAATTCCTCCGTTAAATCCCGATTTATTGAAATAATTATACCACCAACAACAAAACATTTCAATCCATACGCATAACACTTGTTACTTTAGAAGTAGCGGGTGTTTTTATGCCAGAAAGCAAAACTGCCCTCACGGGGAGAGCGGTTATTTTCTGTCGGTTCTTTCTAAAAGGTAGTCAACGGAAACATCAAAATAGTCCGCCAAGGAAATGAGGGTTTTGTAGTCCGCTTCTCTTTCCCCTGTTTCGTACCTGCTCACTGTGTTTTGATTCAAGCCCAAATCCATCGCAAGTTTTAACTGGGTTATGGCCCGTTCTTTTCGCAATTCCTTAACCGATAAAAAAATCCTTTACAAATCAAAAAACTTGTGATATAATGGCAGAGCCTTATGACTCGGAGTACGGAGTAAGCCCATTTTTCAGGCACTCACCTACCGTATTGGCTGGGTTATTCGGTAATATTTAAAGAGGTGAAAAATATGACACAGGCAGAAAAACAGGCAATCATTAAAGAGTATGCTACTCACGAGGGCGACACAGGTTCTCCCGAAGTTCAGATCGCTGTTCTCACAAAGAGAATTAACGACCTTAACGCACATCTTAAAAACAATATGAAGGACCATCACTCCCGTCGCGGTCTTCTTAAAATGGTAGGTCACAGAAGAAACCTTCTTGCTTATCTTCAGAAGACGGACATTGAACGCTACCGTTCAATTATCGCTCGTCTCGGTCTTCGTAAATAATTGCTCAACTCGGGACAAACGGAAAACCGTTTGTCCCGTTAGCCGTTTTTTTAATGGCTTTTATTTTCACAAATTTTGTGGTAAAATAAGTGTATAATCCGCTGATTTAGGTTTTAGCGATAAAGAAAAGTACAAGCCTTTTGTATTTTTCTTTGTTGCTAATCCATTGAAGCGGAAATAAATAAAAAGAGGTAAAAAATTATGTTCTTCAAAGATTTCAAAGTTTTTGAAACCGAAGTTGCCGGCAGAAAATTGGCTATTGAAACCGGCAAAATGGCAGGTCTTGCAAACGGTGCCTGTCTTGTTCGCTACGGCGAAACGGAAGTTCTCTGTACCGCAACAATGGCTGACAAGCCCCGTGAAGGTGTGGACTTCTTCCCCCTTTCCGTTGATTTTGAGGAAAAACTCTATGCAGTCGGCAGAATCCCCGGTTCTTTCCAGCGCCGTGAGGGTAAGGCGTCCGAAAAAGCGGTTCTTACATCCCGTGTTATCGACCGCCCCATTCGTCCCCTTTTCCCCAAAGATATGAGAAATGATGTTTCGGTTGTTGCAACCGTTATGTCCGTTGATCCCGATTGCTCCCCCGAAATTGCAGCACTCTGGGGTGTTTCCACCGCCATTGCCA
Source organism: Acutalibacteraceae bacterium (assembly GCA_051892415.1). Classification (GTDB taxonomy): domain Bacteria; phylum Bacillota; class Clostridia; order Oscillospirales; family Acutalibacteraceae; genus DTU089. The sequence continues at coordinate 2,166 of JBJFGF010000035.1, forward strand.
TTTCCGATATTCCCTGGGACGGTCCGGTTTCCAGCGTTTCCCTCGGTCTTGTTGACGGCGAGTATGTTATCAACCCCACTCTCGAACAGAGAGCAAAAACAGAAATGACCGTTACAGTTGCTTCCACAGACAGCCTCGTTGCTATGATTGAAGCAGGCGCTAACGAAATATCCAACGACGTTATGTTCGACGGTATTATGTTCGCTCACGAGGAGAACAAGAAAATCGTTGAATTCATCAAATCAATCGTTGCCGAAATCGGCAGAGAAAAAATCCCCTTTGAGTCCAACGACCCCAGCGAAGAACTTTATGAAGCAATCAAGGCTTTTGCTATTGATGATGTTAAAGCCGCTCTTGATACTGACGACAAGAGAATCCGTGACGAGAGACTCCGTCCCGTTTATGACGCTGTTCACGCTGAATTTGACGAAAAATTTCCCGAAGAAGCGGACAAAATCGAGGATTGTCTTTACAAACTCCAGAAATTCGTAGTTCGCCGTTGGCTCCTTGACGAAGGCAAACGTGTTGACGGACGCGGTATCAACGAAATCCGTCCCCTTAACGCACAGATTGACCTTCTTTCAAGAGTACACGGTTCGGGTATGTTCACCCGCGGACAGACCCAGGTTCTTTCAATCGCAACTCTCGGTACTGCCCGTGACGCACAGATGCTTGACGGCATTGACGAGGATGTTGAAAAGAGATACATTCATCACTACAACTTCCCCTCATACTCCGTTGGTGAAACAAAGCCCTCAAGAGGCCCCGGCAGACGTGAAATCGGTCACGGCGCTCTCGCTGAAAGAGCACTTCTTCCCGTTATTCCCTCAATGGAGGAATTCCCCTATACAATCCGTGTTGTTTCCGAGGTGCTTTCTTCCAACGGTTCAACCTCCCAGGGTTCTGTTTGCGGTTCAACTCTCGCTCTTATGGCCGCAGGTGTTCCCATTAAAGCCCCCGTTGCAGGTATCTCCTGCGGCCTTGTTTCCGAGGGCGACCGTTTCATGACAATGGTTGATATTCAGGGTCTCGAGGACTTCTTCGGCGATATGGACTTCAAGGTAGCAGGTACAAAGAAAGGTATCACCGCTATTCAGATGGACCTTAAAGTTCACGGTCTTACTCCCGAAATCATTAAGGAAGCATTCCAGAAAACCTACGACGCACGTATGTACATCCTTGATGAAATCATGCTTCCCGTAATTGCAGAGCCCAGAAAAGAACTTTCCAAATACGCTCCCAAACTTCTCACAACAAAAATTGATGTCGAAAAAATCGGCGACGTTATCGGTAAACAGGGCAAAGTTATCCAGAAAATCTGCGCTGAATGCAACTGTAAGGTTGACGTTGAGGAAGACGGTACAATCTATGTTACAGCAGTTGATATCGACGATGCCAACCGCGCTCTTGATATTATTAACACAATTGCAAACGACCCCGAAATCGGTGCAATTTACAAAGGTGTTGTTACAAGACTTATGTCCTTCGGTGCATTCGTTGAAATCGCTCCCGGCAAAGAAGGTCTCGTTCACATCTCCAAACTCGATGTTAAGAGAACCGAAAAAGTTGAAGATTGCGTAAATGTGGGCGACGAGATAATCGTTAAGGTTACGGAAATTGACGACCAGGGCAGAATCAATCTTTCAAGACGTGACGCTCTTATTGAAGTTGAAGGTCTTGTTCCCGAAAACGACGATGAGCCCGAAAGAGAAAGACGTCCCAGACGCAACAATAACTTCCACAAACGCGACAAATAAGATGTTGCAGAAGTGCGGAGATTAATTTTTCCGTCCGCACGCTTTTCCACCGCCGTGAAATATTGAGAGGCTGTAAAAAAACTTTCGTTTTTTTACAGCCATTTTAGAACAGAGTTGATAAAAATGAAACTTTCATCATTATATACAAGCGACAGAACGGTCTTGTCCTTTGAGGTTTTTCCGCCGAAAAAGACAAGTTCCGTTGAAACCGTTTATAATACCATTGCAGAGCTTCAATCCCTGCGCCCCGACTACATAAGCGTTACATACGGTGCGGGCGGTTCCTCCGCAAACAATTATACCTGTGACATCGCTTCCCTTATAAAAAACAAATACGGCATTGAAGCAATGGCTCACTTGACCTGCGTCAATTCCTCAAAAGAAGATATCGACAGAGTTATAGCGGAACTTAAAGAAAACAATATTGAGAACATTCTCGCTTTGCGGGGTGATAAAAGCCCCGATTTTGAGCCTAAAAAGGATTTCATTTACGCAAGCGACCTTGTTACATATATAAAAAGTCACGGTGATTTCGGCATTTCCGTAGCAGGATATCCGGAAACACATTTTGAAGCACCTGACTCTGACACGGATATTCAAAACCTCAAGCACAAAATCGACTGCGGTGCTCAAGGTGTTGTTACACAACTTTTCTTCAACAACGAATTCTTTTACAATTTCCGTAATAAATGTGATAATGTGGGGATTTCCGTTCCCATTTCCGCAGGAATAATGCCCGTTACCAACAAAAGCCAGATTGAACGTATGGTTTCCATGTGCGGTGCCAGCCTACCTCAGAAATTTGTTAAAATGATTCAAAAATATGAAAGCCGACCCGAAGCACTTGTGGATGCGGGTATCGCTTTCGCTGTTGACCAAATCGTTGACCTTATTTCCAACGGAGTTGACGGAATCCATATTTACACAATGAACAACCCCTACATTGCAAGAAAAATCACGGAGAGCATCAAGGGCTTGTTATAAACACTTATAATACAAAAATCCAACTGAACGCTGATTCAGTTGGATTTCTTTTTTATATATTTAATTAAAACAACTATTGCTCCTACGAGAATTGCGAAAATTACAACGGTCATCATAAATCTTACGGGAATCAAATCATAAATTTTATCGCCTAAAAGAGTTATAAGAATTATTCTCGGCATAACTCCGAAAAAGGAAATCAGTATATACCTCAAATACCCCATATTGCTTGCACCGAAAAACAGACTTACAAAGTCTATGGGAAAAACGGGCAAAAGTCTTGCGACGTAAAGGTACGGTGTTTTTTTATCTCTCAAAGTAATAATTTTTTCACCTTTTTTGGATTGGCGCAGTTTATTTTCAACCTTTTCCCCGCCCAAAAACTTACCGATAAAATAGGTTATGTTTAATTCCGCAAAAAGTCCCACGGCGTTCACTATAAGTCCCGGCACAAAATCGAATGCCATACCCACCGCCATATACAGAACAGATGCGGGAATCACAAAAACAACCGCTTTAAGAGAATAAACTCCAACAACCGCAACCCCCGCTTCAAAAAGAGAGTCGGTCTTTTCAACAAGGGCACGAATGTCCAAATTAACAAAGTCATTATACTTGAATATAATCACAAAAAGAATCGCAAGAACGAGAGCAACCCTTAATACTATGCCGACAACCCGCTTCGTTTTATTATTCATTGCCCGCCTCCTTTTAATCGTAATTTATTAATTGATATGTACCAATTCTCCGCCCGTTTCCCTTGATTTGTCCGCAAGGAAAACTACCTTGTGCCCCATAACGGAATCAAAAATCGAGGTGCAGGAAATTGAATGGCTTTCTCCTCTTTGGAAATTGACAAAATCCTCCGTCAATCTTTCGTCGCCACCGCTATGTCCTTCCCCGGAAATATGGCTCATATCTATAAACTCTTTATCAAAATAATCCTCTTTTTTAGGATTCTGCTTTCTAACTTCAATAAATGCGTGTTCAAATTCCCCGTAAATCTCACCCTTTGTTCCTGTAACACGGATTGTCCTCAAAGGCTCGGGAGAACCGCCCACCATATTGTGAGTACCCGTTGCACCGCTTTTGAAGTTTACAAGTACACTCTGGTGGTCAACAACGTCATTGTCACACTTATATATGCATCTTCCGTAGTCGCTATGCATAAGAAGTTCTTCCCTTTGCTCGTTAGTGGGATTTTCCACACTTTCAAGGTCCCGCCAGACGTAAACCGTCCACATATCCGGATGCTCAAGGTAAAGGTTCTTGGCACTGTATCGGCAGGAATCTACCAAAGGGCAATCCACAAGACAACGATTCCCTGAATTCTCAGGAGCATTTTCCGGCTTGAACTGTGTCTTTGCACCTACGGAAGATACGCTGACGGGCTTGTCCTCACCCATCAGCCACATCATTATATCGAGGTCGTGACAGCACTTTGCAAGGAGCATTGACGTGTGACAGTTTTTACTGTTGCTCCATTTACCGCGGACAAAGGACGTTGAAAGATGATGATAACTTACATTTTCCATGGTCTGAATATTTATTATATCTCCGATTTCACCGTCCGATATTCTCTTTTTTATTTCCGTATAAAAGGGAGTGTACCGAAGCACATGGCAAATCATAACCTTGTTCCCGTTACGCTTTACAACATCAATTAGCCTCTCCATTTCCTCGTCATTCACCGCAAAGGGCTTTTCAAGGAGCATATCGTAACCTTTTTCCAACAGGGGAATTGAGGTTTCCACGTGTTGTTCATCCATTGTGCCGTTTATGATTGCATCGGCAAATTTCGGTGCCTTCGAAAGTTCCTCCGCCGAAGAAAAACAATACTCCTCGGAGAATCCGAACTTTTCGCTAACCGTCTTGCAACGGTATGGGTCAGGGTCCGCAACCCCCACGATTTTTAACTGTTCGGGGTGCCTTAAAGAGAAATCGGCATAAGCCATTGACCTATGCCCCGCACCTACAATTATTGCCGTTACCGCTCTTTTTGCCATAGAAAATCACAACCCGTGAATATTTTTCAAATTTATTTTGTTAAATCCATCGCCATTACAGCTTCACCGAATTTATTGAAAATCATCTCAAATCCGTTTTTCTTATAAAACCGAATTGCACCGCAATTCCGGGACCCCGCAATAAGCATTACGCCTTTTATATTTTTCTGTCTTAAATCTTTAAGAAGCATTTGAATCATCTTTGACCCGTAGCCACCGTTTTGATACTCGGGTAACAAATCAATATGTAGGTGGGCGGGGTATTTCCGACCCAAGAGAGAATAGGGCACGGGAAAAAACCATGATTTAATTCCGCTTGTTCTGTCCGATTTGTAAATTTGAGGAACATCGGTTTTTCTGAAGTTCTTCCTGAATCTTCGATAATCGGGCTCACAGAGAATGTAACCCCCAGCCCTGTCGGACTCGTCCGCAAGAACGAAACAGGAGTCACAACAATCACGGACATAATATGTTGAAAACATTTTCGCCGTTATGTTTCCGACTTTCTCGTCTTTTACGCTCTGTTCTCCCGCAGTCATCCGGCAGACATATTCCACATTTTGAATATCTTCCGCCCTCATTGGTCGTATAGTAGCCATAGCCCGCTCCTTAGAGAACACTCGTTAAGATTTTTTCCTTTTTTTCACTTGCTCCCTTGTTCCGTCGGGACGCTGAATAACTGTATTGTCAAGAGTGTTTTCAAGGGATTTTTTGAAAGCGGCAACATATTCGGCACGGAGATTTTTCTGCTCAAGTTTTTCTTCTTCCGTAAGTTCCTGTTTCCTTGCTTTTCTTGCAAGATAATTTATTCTGTCGATTTTTTCTTGAGTAATCATATTTTAACCTTTGATTCCTTATATTTTCTTTAGTTCCTAAAGTAGTATATCACATATTTTATTTTTTGCAATGAATTTATAAAAATGCTTTTATTGTTTCATTTTTAAATATACGGACAACAAAAAAGCCTCTCTCGCGAAAGGCTTTTGTTATCTATTTATAGGCATATTGGTTTCGACTATCTTTGATTATAGGGATGTTCCCTTGTTCTTTTTATAAATAAATCAAATTCGTCTTGGTTTATTGAATCGGGATAGGAAAGAATTTTCAACGGTAATCCCTCGCCGCCGTGATATGAGGGTTGCTCATAATCGTAATCATTGATTTTGAAGCCCAACCTGTCATAGAAACGAATTCTTTTGATCTGTTGCTCCGTCACGGGTATTTCCGCTTCTAAAATTATTTTCTTTTTGTATTTTTCTTTTACAAGTTCTATTGTCTTTGAGCCGTAGCCCCCGGAGCGCTTGTCCGAATCCACGGCTATATGCTCAATAAAAACAAACTCATCAAAATTCCAAAGAGAAATAAATCCGACCTTTATTTCGTTGTCAACAATCTCAAAGAAATTGAAGTATTTATTATCAAGACACTTTTTTTCGTCACAAATGTCCCGCCGCTCCTCGTAGGGAAAAGCGGCGGTCATTTTTTCGTAAACCGACTCAAAACTGTCCTGTGTAACGGGTATAAATCCAATCATATTACTTTATCTGTGTGCCTGCGGGAACGCAATCGGGAAGAAAGACAACCTGACAACCGCAAGCGCCGTTTGTTGCCGCAAGAAGCATACCGTTACTCTGAACGCCTGAAAAACGGGCGGGTTCAAGGTTTGCAATAACAATAATCTTCTTGCCCACAAGCTGTTCGCAGGTATATTCGCTCTTAATTGAGGAAACGATAACCCTGTTTTCACCGCTGCCGTCATCAAGAGTAAGTTTTAAGCAACTGTGGGATTTTCTGATTTCCTGCGCCTTGAGAATTTCACATACTCTAAGGTCAAGTTTTTCAAAATCCTCAATGGTAACGGTGTTCTCTTTAAGGGGAACAAAGGCATCTGCTTCGCCGTAAACGTGCTTATCTTCGTTTTCAACAACTTCCTCTGCCTTTGCGGCTTCTTCCGCCTTTGCTTCTTCCTCTGTCTTTGGATACGAGAAGTCAAGAAGGCCCACATATCTCTTGGGGTCTATAGCAAAAAGGAAGAGATAAAGACGGGGACCTTTTTCCTTGTCTATAAGAAGCTTATAAACATTTTTGAAGAATGCGCCCTGAATTGTTTTGAGTTCCTTTTCGTCAAGTTCGCCGCCGTTGATTTCTTTCGGGATTGCATAGAGTTTTTTGTTAAGCTCGTCCAAATCATAGCCGCCGGCGGAAATGTACTCGAAAAGAGCCTTAATTTCTGCCTTTTGTGTTTCGTTGAGAGTTTCATAAACCTCCCAGTTACGACCGTCGCGCAAACGGTTAACCTGATCGGGAGCACAGTTTTCAAGCCAATATTTTGCCCTGTCAAGTCTTGCACCGAACTGCTCGCTCTTGTAGGGTGTTCCGATTTTCTCGAAAACGGTTTCAAGCATGGGAACATTAAAATCCACAACGCTGCCAAGTTGAACAAGAAGTCCCATGGGAACGGTATCAAGAACTCTGTCCCCAACGGTTGTGTTGTACATAATATCTTTCTGAGCATCGTTTGCAGTACCGTCTTTAACGGCATTGTACATTTTGTCGAACTCAAAATACTGTCTTAAAATACCGTCGTCAAAGCAGAAGTCAAAGGCTTTAAGGGGCTCTGTTTTTGAATAAAGCCACAAAATAACTTCGGGTTCATAAATTTTAAGAAGTGTTTCGGGAGTAAGGTTAAGTCCCGAAGAACCGGACATTTTACCCGTTGTTCCCTTGATACCGATGAACTCGTAACCCTGGAAAAGCGGGGGCTCATAGCCAAAGATCTGCTTTGCAATATCTTTACTTGTGTCATAACTTCCGTGGGGACTTGCGTGGTCCTTTCCGCCGGGCTCAAAGTCAACACCCTCGTACATCCAACGCATGGGCCAGTCAATTTTCCATGCAAGTTTGCAGTTGAAGTCCTTTGTAAAATCAAAGGAACCCTTGTGACCGCATTCGCAGGTGTATTCAGCCTTTGTGCAATCATCGCTGAGGGAAACAATCTTTGTTGTGTCCTTGCCGCACTCGGAACAATAAATGCTTACGGGGTAATATGCCTCGCGTTCACCCTCCTGTACGGGCTGGGTACGGTGGGAAGCGAGAATATCGAAAATCTCTCCGCGTTTTTTGAGCGCGTGGAGAATGTGCTCGGTATATTTGCCGCTTCTGTACATTTCTGCCTGGTGGCGGTAGTCCATATTGATACCGAATTTTACGATTGAACGCTCAAACTCATGTTCAAAATATTCGGCATAGGTTTTTTCCTCTGTATCAAAGGGATTTTTCACGTCAACATAGGGGCAACCGATATATTTTTCCATATCGCTGTCAATGGCCGCAACATTAACGGGAACCTTTCTCATACGGTCAAACTCATCCCAGGAGAAAAGAAGTTTTGCTTTTTTACCTTTTTTAATAAGGGCGCGTACAACAAAATAACTTGTTGCGATATCACGGAAGTTACCGATATGAATTGAACCGGAGGGACTGATACCTGCGGCACAAACATATTCTTCCTTATTGGGATTACGTTTGATAATACGGTCTGCGATTATTTCGGACCAATGCATTTTCATCACACTCGTTTCCTAAAATAATATATAAATACATAATACAACAGTTTATCATTTTACATTATTTTAAGATTTATGTCAAGCACGGGAACGTCTGTTAATGCCTGTTCGTTGTCTGCCTTTTTAAAAAAGTTACAATTATATTAAAAATCACGGGAAAAGGCAAAAAAGTGTTGATAACTCTGTCACTTTTTGGTATATTTAGAGTGTATATGTATGAACAAATACTTTTGGAGGCCGGCAGATGTTAAAGCTATTGCGTTACATAAAACCGCATAGGCATTTTGCGTTGCTTACATTGCTTCTCGCGGCAATCAACAACGTGCTCACCCTTGCTTTTCCGTTGTTGCTTTCGCAAATTGTCAACAACGGCATAAACAAGGGCGATTTACAAGCCATAAAATCCGACGGCATCTTTATGATGGTCTGCTGTGTTATTGCAATGTTTGTTGCCATTGCAAACAGTTACTGTTCAAGCAGCGTTTCCACCTCTTTTGCAGGAGAACTCCGTGCCGACATTTTCCGAAAAGTTGAATCTTTCTCTCAAAGCGATGTTGACAAAATAGGAATTCCCTCCCTTATAACAAGAACAATTAACGATATACGTCAGGTTCAGGATTTCATTCTGATGAGCCTTCGTACCATAATTTCCGTACCTATAATGCTCATAGGCGGAACAGTTATGGCAATAATAATGGACCCGGGGCTTTCCCTTGTTATTCTTGTGGTTCTTCCCGTAATTGCGATTATTGCAATTCTTGTTGCCAAGAAAATTCTTCCCATTTTCGATAAAATACAAAAAAAAGTTGACAGGCTTAATTTAATTATCCGCGAAAAAATCAGCGGTATAAGGGTTATCCGCGCCTTTAACCGCACGGAGCATGAGGACAAGCGTTTCAAGGAAGCAAACGATGATTTGACAGGTATGACGGTGAAAGTCCACAGAATTTTTGCCGCACTTATTCCCGTTGTAACCCTTCTTGCATTTCTTCTTATTATTCTGCTTGTAGCAATCGGCTATATACAAATCAACCGACTTACGGACACGGTGGAAATTCAAAATACCATCGGTGACTTACAGGCTTTCATTATTTACCTTGTTTTCGTGGTTATCGCTCTTTCCAATGCGGCGGCAATGTTCATTATGCTCCCCAGAGCAAATGTTTCCGCTAAAAGAATTAACGAGGTTTTGGAACTTCAGCCCGAAATGGTGGTAGAAAAATCCGATGTTGCCGAAAATTCAACGGGTATTGTTGAATTTAAAAACGTAAGTTTTTCCTATAAAAACACCGCGGGAGAAACTAACGAGGTGTTAAAAAATGTAAGTTTTACTGCAAACAAGGGCGAGGTTACGGCTATCATAGGCTCAACAGGTTCGGGAAAATCAACTGTTCTCAATCTCATTTCCCGTTTTTACGATGTTTCGTCCGGCGCCGTATATGTGGATGGCTGTGATGTTCGCAAAACGGAGTTTGCAACACTTTACAAAAAGTTGGGCTATATTCCTCAGCAGACATTTCTTTTCAGCGGAACAATTGCCGATAATTTACGCTACGGTAAGGAAGACGCCACGGACGAAGAACTGTGGCAGGCTCTTGAAATTGCTCAGGCAAAGGATTTTGTTCAAAAAATGCCCGAGGGACTTAACAGTATGGTTTCTCAAAACGGAACGAACCTTTCCGGCGGTCAGAAGCAACGGCTCTGTATAGCCCGCGCCATTGTTTCAAAGGCGGATTTTTATATATTTGACGACAGTTTTTCCGCTCTTGATTTTGCAACGGACGCAAGACTGAGAAAAGCATTGAAAGATAATCTTCGGGGTGCGTCAATTCTGATTGTTGCACAAAGAGTCGGCACGATTATAGACGCGGACAAGATTATTGTTCTTGATAACGGCAGTATTGCAGGCATAGGAACTCACCGGGACCTTTCGGAGAGTTGTGAAGAATACAAATACATCATTGCCTCCCAATTAAGCAGTCAGGAGGTGCCGGTATGAAGACAGAAACACTGATTCTCGACGAAAAACGTGAAGCCGTCCTTGAAAACCGCAGAAAAACACGGCAAATGAGGTATTCCTCCTACCGTATAAATGATAATGAGCAAGCAAAACCCAAAAGTTTTATCTCAACTGTTAAACGGCTTTCCTCCTATGTTTTAGAACACAGAACAGGTACTGTTATTGTTCTTATTACCTGTATTTTAAGCACAATATGTAATGTTATAGGCCCCACATATATAGGTGACGCCCTTGATGTTTTAAATGAACAGGTTGCACTCAAACTTCAGGGTCAGGAAATTTCCGTGGATGGTCTTGTGCCCTGCCTGCTGATTCTTTTAGTCATTTACGGCGGTATGGCAATATTCTCATATATTCAGCAATACACAATGGCGGGAGTTACCGCAAAAACCGTACGGCGTTTAAGAGAGGATGTTAACAACAAACTCTCCCATCTGCCCCTAAAATATTTTGATTCCAACGCAAAGGGCGATATTCTTTCAAGAATCATCAACGATATTGACAACATCAACAACACCCTGCAGAATAATACTGTTTCTGTAATTACTTCAATTATAACCATTATCGGCGTATTCTGTATGATGCTTATGACCAATAGGTTTTTAACCCTTGTCATCGTTGCAATCGTTCCTCCTGCAGCGGCAATTGCTCTGAGCATTATGAAAGTGTCAAAAAAACTGTTCAAACAGCAATGGGACAGAACAGGCGAACTTAACGGTCACATTGAGGAAATGTACACGGGTCATAAAATTGTCCGCCTTTTCGGTCAGGAGCAGTTGGCGCTTGATGAATTCAACGATATTAACAATGAACTTACGGATGTAAGCCGCCGCGCTCAATTCATTTCCGGTACAATTGCTCCCTTTATTAACCTTATAGACAATATAGGCTATATTTCCATTGCCATAATCGGCGGTTACCTTATTGTTAACAACGGTGTCTTGACTGTTGGCGGTACTGTAATATATAATATGGGACAGAGTTTTACCATAGGCGGAATTTTAACCTTTATTACCTATTCAAAACTTTTCACTTCCCCAATGTCACAACTTGCACAAATCGTTAACAATCTTCAGTCCAGTCTTGCTTCCTCGGAAAGAGTTTTTGCTCTCCTTGATGAACCCGAAGAAGTTGCTGACGAAAGCAAGGAAAAATTATTTTTTGAAAAAGAACTGAAATTTGAAAATGTCAGTTTTTCATATTCAGCGGATAAGCCCCTTATGGAAAACCTTAACTTATCAGTTAAAAAGGGCGCGCTTGTGGCTCTCGTGGGACCCACGGGTGCAGGCAAAACAACTTTTGTAAATCTGCTTATGCGTTTTTATGATGTTAACGGGGGCAAAATCACCGTTGACGGAACCGATATAAGAGATGTTCCCCGCGATGAGTTAAGGTCATTATACGGAATGGTGCTTCAAGATACCTGGCTCTTTAACGGAACAATTATGGATAACATACGCTTCGGACGCCTTGATGCTACGGACGAAGAAGTTATCAATGCTGCAAAGGCTACAAGAGCGGAGGAGTTTATTTCTCAGTTACCCGACGGCTATAACACGGTGCTTGAAGAAAACGGCGCAAATCTTTCGGGGGGACAATGCCAACTTCTTACAATCGCAAGAGCCCTTTTAAAAAATCCTCAAATACTCATCCTTGATGAAGCCACAAGTTCCGTTGACACTCGAACGGAGTTATTGGTTCAGGAGGCAATGAGCGAGATTATGAAAGGCAGAACAAATTTTGTTATTGCCCACAGGCTTTCCACCATAAGAAAAGCCGACGAAATTCTCTTTATTGACGGCGGCGCCGTAAAAGAACACGGCACTCACGAGGAACTTCTCAATGCAAACGGACTCTACGCAGATATGTATTACAGCCAATTCGGAGGCAGGGTTTCCGAAAGAAAATTAGATACGGAATAATTCTGAAAGGACGGATTTATATATGAAAAACACAGAAAAATCCATGGAAAAACTTGTTGCTCTTTGCAAGGGCAGGGGCTTTGTATATGCGGGCAGCGAAATTTACGGCGGCCTTGCAAATACCTGGGACTACGGTCCCCTTGGCGTTGAACTGAAAACCAACATCAAAAATGCCTGGCGCAAGAAATTCATTCAGGAAAACCCCTACAACGTAGGTCTTGACAGTGCCATCCTCATGAACCCTCAGACCTGGGTTGCATCGGGTCACCTGGGCGGTTTCTCCGATCCTCTTATGGACTGCCGCGAATGTAAAACCCGCCACAGAGCGGACAATCTTATTGAAGATTTTGACGGTACAAATGTTGCAGGTTGGACAAACGAACAGATGATGGCTTACATTAAGGAAAAGGAGATTGCCTGTCCCCAATGCGGTAAACACAACTTTACCGACATCCGTCAGTTCAACCTTATGTTTAAAACATTCCAGGGTGTTACGGAGGACAGCAAAAACGAGTTGTATCTTCGCCCCGAAACAGCACAGGGTATTTTCGTTAACTTTGCAAACATTCAGAGAACAACAAGAAAGAAAGTTCCTTTCGGTGTAGCACAGATAGGTAAATCTTTCCGTAACGAAATCACTCCCGGTAACTTTATTTTCCGTGTTCGCGAATTTGAACAGATGGAACTTGAGTTCTTCTGCAAGCCCGGTACCGACCTTGAATGGTTCGAGTATTGGCGCGGTTTCTGCCGTGACTGGCTCTACTCCCTTGGCATTAAAGAGGAAAACCTGCGTCTTCGCGACCATGATCCCGAGGAACTTTGCTTCTACTCAAAAGCAACAACTGACTTTGAATACCTTTTCCCATTCGGTTGGGGTGAACTTTGGGGTGTTGCGGACAGAACGGACTACGACCTTACCCAACACATCAACACCTCCGGCAAGAGCCTTGACTATTTTGACCCGGAAACAAACGAAAGATATATTCCCTATGTTATTGAGCCCTCTTTGGGTGTTGAAAGACTCTTCCTTTCAATCCTCACGGAAGCCTATGATGAAGAAGTTGTTGACGCGGAAAAGAACGATACAAGAGTTGTTCTTCGTCTTCATCCCACTCTTGCACCTTTCAAATGTGCAATTCTTCCCCTTTCAAAGAAACTCAACGAACAGGCAACGGAGGTCTTTACAAAACTTTCAAAGAAATTCAATGTTGACTTTGATGATGCGGGTTCAATCGGTAAAAGATATCGCCGTCAGGACGAAATCGGCACACCTTTCTGCATCACCTACGACTTTGACAGTATTGAGGACGGCTGTGTAACAGTTCGTGACAGGGATACAATGGAGCAGGTTCGTATTTCCATTGATGAACTTGAATCTTATATTGAAGAAAAAATCGCTTTTTGATTTATACTTTTTCAAAGATAAAGCACACGAAATTCAACCGGGTTTCGTGTGCTTTAAATTTATACTATTCGATTTTAAAATTTTAAGGTTGCGTTGTAATCGGAAATCCCGTAATTCCCTGCGGTATTTTTGAGCATATCGTAGAAATCCAATGTTTCTCCCTGGGCTCCGTGAAGTTTTTTGTTGAGAATTTTAAGCACGGGATTCAGTCTTTTAAGGACTTTTAAGAAAGTTTCACCGAAAGGTGTGTCCTCCGTATATGGTTGGTCCCCGCAGAACATATTGCGCACAAGGCTTACAAGATAATCGAAAAACCTATCATTTTTTATATCAGGGTGGGCTTTTACAAGGAACAGCCTTGCAACCTTACCCACTGACCAGGTATAAAGAATTTTTCCCACAAGTTTCATAGGTTTATACAGAGCGGTTTTGTCCCCCGCACCGAATTTATGCAACACTTTTTCGGGGTTGTCCTTCATTCCGCCTATCAATGTAATTAACATTCTGTCGAACTGGGCTTGAAGATACTCCTCACCGCTTTTGCCCTTTTTGTCCCAATGGAATTCGGGAACGGGTATGCTTTCTATACTGACGGTATTTTCATCCTCGATTGTTACAAGACGCATAAAGGCGGGGCAACCGATAAGGGAGCCTGTGCAAACATCGTAGAATTTATTGCCTTTTTCCGTTTCGACCACATTCACACTTTGATTGTGCATATGTCCCGTGAAAATAAGGTGAACTCCGTTGTCCGCAAGGGTTTCTATGAGTTTTTTGCTCTCTTTCTGTCTTGCGTCGGGAATAAGAGTTAAAACGGGTTGTCCGGGAAGAACGGGGTAATGCTCCATTGCAATCATCATTTTGCCGTCGGCTTTTGCTTTCTTTGCCTGATCTTCAATCCATTTTAAAAACTCGTCATCATAAGCGACATTTTTGCCCTCGGTGGTGTCGTTGCAAAGAACTAAAAGCCTGACATCCTTTGAAAGTTGTGCAACATAGGAAAGATGCTCTCTGTTGAAAGCGATTGCATCGTTGTAACCGAATTCACCGTAATAATCCAAAAGGTCACCGAACTTAATTCCCTCGGCGGCTTCTCTTTCCCCGCCCCTGTACTGAAATGGATTCTTTTCTATATCGTGTCCCGCGGTAACAACAAAAACCCTCTTGCCGCTGTCTTTCAAAGCCTTAAGTTCCTTTGAATACTCAATATGGCTCTCCTTTTCGCCGTTAAAGGAAAGGTCCCCCGCTATTAGGATTGTGTCCGTTTCGGTACTGTTTTTCAGGTACTCATTTACCGCCCTGTTTATTGCGGCGGTTTCTGCGTAGCATTTCTGCTCATAATCCATAAATGCTTCATAGCCCTCGCCGTAAGCACCCAATTTTTCGCTAAACCAGTGGGGGTCGGTTATAACAAAAAACTTGAACTTTTCCATTACTTCACCTCAAAAACCGTCAATCTGTGCAGGGCTCTCGTGGATGCCATATAGAGATATTTTTTATTTTCTTCTCCGCCGAAAGCTCCGCCTTTATCATATACTATTACATTATCAAATTCAAGACCCTTTGTAAGTGCAAGGGGCATAACAATGGGAGTGTGGGAAAGTTCGCATGATTTGTTATCGCAAATTCTCAAGCCGTCAATATGAGTTTTCAACTCATTATAAACATTTATTGCATCTTTAAGATTTCGGGTTATTATACAGGTTGAGAGGCTGTTTTGTGCCAATTCCGCCGCCGTTTGAACAAATTTCTCAAAGTTACCCGAAAACTCTTTAACTTCCTCTCCCGACCGCTCAAAAATATCATATTTCTTTTCTTCGGGAAGAAGTTTCAAGGCAAAACCGTTAATTTCCTTTGTGGAGCGGTAACTCTTATTGAGTCTGAGAATTTTTGCATTATAAATTTCCGCTAATTCCTCGGTGACAGTTGTATTAAGTTGGGAAATAATTGCCTGATTTGTGTCTGCAAGAAGGGTATATTTTGCTCTCGGGAACATTTTCAAAATAATTCTGTGCTGAATATATGATAAATCCTGTGCTTCGTCTATAAGTATGTGCTTTACTCCCGACAGGACCGCGGACGTACCCAAAACGGCTTTAACATAAACCACCCCGAGAGCGTCTTCAAATTCAAGACAGCCTTTTTCAAGGGTTCCCTTTGTGTCAAGAAGTTCGGGGCAGTTAATTTGTGCAGAGTATTTCTCCAAAAGTTTGAAATAAACTGCAATGGGATCAACAAGAGTTGCTGACTTTATCATTTCCGCGGAATTCTGTTTCACTTCACGACGTTTCGCCTTGAAAAGCCTTGCGGTGTCCTCGTCAACCTCGGAATCCCCGTCAATGTGAAGATATATGCTTTCTCTGTTGTTGATAAAGTATTCGTCAATAACCCCTTGAATATATGCCGCAAGGCGTTCCCCTCTTGATTTTTGAGTACTTTCCGTGTCACTCAAAAATCTGTCCAGCAAAGCCCCTTTTGAAATAATAACATCATCAAAAAGCGTTATATCGGAGAATTCCGGCTCGCAAACATCCGCTTCTTTTTCAAGATACTCCGCAAAGTCTTTGCCAAGTTTTATTTCGGCACTTTTACTGCGACGGCTGTCCCCGTTTATGATGCTCTCCGCAAGGGAATAATAATCCCCCGTTGTAACAGTAGGAATTTCCGCCGCAAAGATAGTATAAAAGGAGGCATAATTTATGGGCATTTCACCAAGTTCGGGAATTATGTCCGCAACATAACTTGAAAAAATATCATTGTTTGAGAACATTATAATTTCCGCAGAGTTAAGTTCCGTTCGATTTTGATAGAGAAGATACGCAAGTCTGTGGAAGCCCACGGAGGTTTTCCCGCTTCCCGCAGGGCCCACTACAAGTAGATTTTCGTTATCCGTATATCTGATAACCTTATTCTGCTCCCTTTGAATACTGTTTACAATAACCTTTAAATGCTCTCCCGATGAAGATGAAAGCACGTCCCGCAAAATATCGTCGTCAATTTTCAGGTCGCTGTCAACATAGTATTTGAGTTTTCCGTTTTCAAATTTAAACTGTCTTTTTAAAAGCAAATCTCCGCTGATTCGTCCTCCGGGTGCATCAAAAAAGGCCTTGTCTTCAAAATCCTCATAAAAAAGCGACGCTATGGGGGCCCGCCAGTCGCACACGAGCATTTCAAAAGTATCGTGTTTTTGGAGAGTTTTTAATCCGATATACAATTTTCTTTCCCGCGGGGCATTTTCTGCTTTAAAATCCACCCTTGCAAAATACGGCGAATTACGGAGTTTTTTATAAAAATAAATGTCCCTTGATGCTTCTTCGGAATACAAAAACTGTTTTTCCATTTCGTGATGGATCTCCGTAAGTTCCATTCCCGAATACATACCGCCGTTGGGATTGTCCATGTTAAAGTCCTCACCCATGGTCTTAACATTGGCTTTGTATTCTTCGATAAGTTCTCCCAAACGTGCAATCTCGCTGTCTAAAAACTGCTGTACCTTTTCTGCATTTTGTTCTTCGATTTTCATATCTTTACCGAGCAAAGTAATACCTCCGAAAGCAAAAAATATGTGTCTGTAAAAGTAAATGATACTATAAAACCACGCGTCTTTCAAGTATTGTAATAAATCTTTTTCTATGCTATAATTGTTATATAGAAAAACAGACTGTATTTTAATTACAAACCGAAACGGCGCTCCAAAAGGAAGCGCCGTTAATTTTTATAAAGTGTTGTTTTTTACTTTTTCCATAAAGTCGGAGCAGGCGGGAACAACAAATTTAATTCCCTTTTCAACAATTTCAAATGTACATTCCGTTACATAATCCGTTTCGCCGTCAACATTCATTGCCGCAGGCTTTTCGCTGACGATGTGGATTTTCTTTCCTCTTTTGAAGATTGTTCTGTCCCAATCAAGATGCTGACCCTTTTTATAGGTGTTAATAAGGGTGAGAAGTTTAATTCTCAAACAATCTTTCTTAACGATAATAAAGTCCAAAAGTCCGTCATAAGTAAGCGCTTTGGGAGCCGCCATATAACCGCCGCCGTACCAACGGGAGTTACCTGCGACGCAGAACAGAACGTCGCTTGTAAAGGGCTCTTCATCGTCAATGGTAATTGTAAATCTGCTTTTCATTCTGCCGATAAAGCAATAGAGAAGCGCCGCCGTATATGCCGCCTCGCCGGAAAGAAAGGGAAGTTTTTTGAAATCCGCCTGTTTTGCGCAAACCTCTGCGTCAACACCCATGGAGCATTGGTTGATGGCGTACTGATCGCCGCATTTAATAAGGTCAAATTCCATAACCGTACCGTTTACGTGGTCGGCTACATCTCTCAAATCCTTTTTATCTCCGAAAATGCGTATAAAGTCGTTACCGCTTCCCAAGGGAAAAGCCGCAACTTCCGCATTTTTGTGACAGGCACAGGCATTTACAACTTCGTAAAGTGTTCCGTCGCCGCCGCAGGCATAAACACGGATGGGGTCCCCTTTTTCAACCTCTTTTTTTGTGTATTCGTAGCCGTCACGGGGGGCATTTGTAACATGGATTTCATAATCATCTATGCCCATTTCGGTCATTGTTTTAACAATGCCGTCGGAACATCTCTCGAAAGAAATACCTTTTCCGCAAGTCGGGTTAATTATAAATAAATGTTTCATACCGTTCTCCTTATGGGGAATTTTATTTAAAATACATGTGCAATCTGCACTTGATCATACCGTTGTAGAGTTTGCGGCTTTTGTCCGCCTTTCTGCCGAAACACTCCTCAAACTCCTCATCGGGAGTTATTATATAATAACTCCATCCGTGGGCTTTGTCAAACACCCTGCCCATTTCCTTATATATTCGCTGTGCTTCCTGCAAGTCCAGAAGTCTCTCGCCGTAGGGGGGATTGCAAATAACCGTACCGCGTTCGCTGAGTTTTTTAAAGTCCTTGATATCGCGTTTTTCAAAATTAAGTTTTTTTCCTATGGGAAGTCGGGAAGCGTTTTCCATGGCAATTTTTATAGCCTCTGCATCAATATCGGAGCCGTAACCCACAAAGTCCGTATCAACCTTTTCAAGACTTATAGCCCTCTCTTTTTCTTCTTTCCAGATGTTTTTGGGAAGAACATCAAATCTTTCCGCCGCAAAATGACGGTTAAGACCCGGGGCAATATTGTGGGCATACAGGGCGCCCTCAATGAGAAGCGTTCCGCTGCCGCACATGGGGTCATAAAGAGTGTGATAATGGCGAAGTTTTGCAAGGGCGCATATTGAAGCCGCAAGAGTTTCCTTAATTGGCGCACCGTTTTGAGAAAGCCTGTAACCTCTCTTATGAAGTCCTGCGCCGGTTGTATCAATAAGAAGGGTGACCTTATCGTTCATAATGGAAAACTGAATCTGGTGAACGGGACCGCTTTCGTTAAACCAAGAAATTCCGTATTTGGATTTAAGTCTTTCAACAACCGCCTTTTTAATAATTGCCTGGCAGTCGCTTACGCTGAAAAGCGTTGATTTAAGGGAGTAACCTTTAACGGGGAAAGCGTCATCTTTTCCGATCCATTCCTCCCAGGGTAACGCCTTTACTCCTTGGAAAAGTTCTTCAAAGGTCTTTGCGGTAAATGAGCCCATATTGATTTGAACGCGCTCTGCAAAATGGGAACAAATATTTACTCGTGCAAGCATATTTTCATCACCGGAAAAAAGCACTCTGCCGTTTTCGGCGCACACATTCTCCGCGCCTAAAAACCGCAATTCATCGGCAATTATTCCCTCAACGCCTAAAAGGCAGGGTATTACAAAATCAATTTTCATCAGTTTTTCCTTCCGAAGTATTACTCTCCGGCATTGTAAACCAGAAAGTTACACCGTTTTCTTTATTTTCAAAGCCGCATTCGCAACCATGATTTTCCGTAATTGACTTAACAATGGCAAGCCCCAAGCCGAATCTTCCCTCGGCTCTTGAATGTGCTTTGTCTGCACGGTAGAAGGATGTGAATATTCCGTCCTTGTCCTTATCTTCAACACGGCTGCCTGTGTTGAACACATTTACTTTGATATAGCCGTTCTCCTTTTGGGCGGTAATATCAATAATTTTTTCCCCTCCTGCGTGACTGCAGGCGTTGAGAACAATATTTGAAAGCACCGTAGTCATTTGTGTTTTATCGGCAAATGCCGTAAGGTCGCTATTCACGGAATAATTTGCCGTAACGCCCTTTTCTTCAAATATGGGGCTTACGGATTTTAAAAGTTCCTCTATAAACTCCCCGACCTTAAATTCCGACATATCGGGTTGTTTCACTCCCGACGAATACAGGGACTGCTCCAGCATATTGAGAACAAGCACATTCATTCTGTCCGCTTCTCTCATAATAATATCGCAGTATTCCGTTGCATTTTCATCGGTTTCATCAATATTCATTTTCAGTCCCTCTGCGTAGCCCCTTATTATAGCAATGGGGGTTTTCAGTTCGTGAGATGCGGAGGAAATGAAGTCGGCGCGCATTTGTTCGATACGGCGTTCCTTTTCAATGTCTTCCATAAGTTGTGCGTTCTTTTCCCGAAGTTCCGAGAGAGCCTTGCTTAACGAATCCGAGACAATGTTTATGTTTTCCGCAAGGGTACCGATTTCGTCCCCCCTGTTAATACGGCATTTTGCGGAAAAATCGAGATTGGCAATCTTGTTTGCCACTTCACTCATTTGAATAAGGGGTTTTGTGAAATGCTTTGAATAAAGGGAAATTAAAATGAGCGCTAACACAAGGGCAAGAACGGTAATTGTTGTTGTAACCCTTGTTGCAAGGGTTGCATTTTCTTTTATAGGGTCTTTTTGAGCAGTAATTTCAATGTGATAACCGTTTTCAAAATCCTTACCGAAAACAATGTATTGAGTTGTACTGCCGTCCTCGACAACAACGTTGAAATAACTGCCGTCCTCATTCTGCGTTCGGCTGATTATATTAAGTTTGTTTGCAGAAATGAAATTCCCCGTACCCTCGTAGAGATAATTGTCCTCTCTGTCATAAAGGTCAATACTTACTCCCTGTTTAATTTCATATTCGGAAAGAAGTGAATAATAATTATCCCCTGCTTCTTCCGCATTTTGCGCCAGTGTACTCAAGGAACGCTCCACATTCCAAATATAAACACTCTCCAACAACTGAGAGTTTGCAACGGAGATACCCACAAGACAAACCGCAATTATTGCTCCGATTTCCAAAAAAACCTTGGCACGAATACCTAAGCCCTTGCGTTTCATGTGAATACCTCCTTTTTATAATCAGTTTTTACTGTCTAATTTGTATCCAGTTCCGTAAACAGTCACAATATTTTTAAGACCCCATTCCCCTAATTTTGTACGCAGCCGCGCAACATGGGAATCCACGGTTCTTGTGTCCCCTGCATAATCCATACCCCAAAGGTCATCTAAGAGTGCATCCCTTGTGAACACTCTTCCCGGGGTACTGCAGAGTTTTGTAAGAATTTTGAACTCTTTCAAAGTCAATTCAACTTTTTTGCCATCCAGTATCACTTCGTAGGACGAGGGCTTTACAATCAACCTGTCAATAACAATTTCATCGGAATTCTTGCTTTTCCTTTTCAAGTCCGTACCCCTCTTTAAAAGGGTTTCAACCCGTCTTGAAAGAACTGCCAGGGAAAAGGGTTTTGTAACATAATCATCCGCACCGGACTCAAAACCCATTATCTGATCAAAATCCTGGGCACGGGCAGAAACAAGTATTATTGGCAAATCGCTTTTTTCACGAATCCGTCGGCATACTTCCCAACCGTCAATTTCCGGCATCATTATGTCAAGCAATGCCAGGGCTATGTCATTGTTTGTTTCAAAAAGCCTTAAAGCGATTTCGCCGTTTTCCGCTTCCAGAACCTCATGACCTGCTTTTTTCAAGCAATCTCCGATTAGTTTTCTGATAAGTTGTTCATCATCTGCAATTAAAATCTTTGCCATTTCCATTACCTCTCTTATTTTTGTGCGCCAACACGATAAGAAAGTTTATTCCTCCGATTTATAAACGGGGCATACCCTCATACAAATTCCGCAGACCGCCCCTCTGCCTATTTTTTGATAGGCTTTTTTCATATATTCACTGCAAACCGACGGACTGAACATTTCCTCACGTTTGATTCCGTCGCGGTAACTTACACCGAGAATTGCTCCGCTGGGACATGCCTTTACGCATCTGTCACAGTTTATACACGGGTTATCTTTTAAAACACCCTCTCCATGTAATCGGCAGTCGGTAAAAAGTGTACCCAAACGCACCCTTGCACCGTATTTTTTGTGTAAAAACAAATCATTTTTGCCTATATTCCCAAGACCTGCCCTGTGCGCCGCCTCTTTATGAGAATATCTGCCGTTAAAATGCGTCCCGGGCATACTTTGGGACGCGGCAACGGTTATATATTTATAACCCTTGCTCTGCAAAAATAACCCCGCTTCCAAAAGCGTTCTGTCAATAAAGGCATTAACCGTTCTGTAATGGTTAAAATATGTGGCTGTGGGGGCTGTGTCTATTTCATCAATTATTGCATCGGAAAGTTTTACAACAATACTGACCGCGTACTTTAAATCCCCCGTGTCCGAATCTTCAATTTCGGAAAACCCCACATCGGTTACACCCTTACTTAACAAAAATTCTTTAATTTCCTGTTCAAGCATTTTGCACCCTCATTTTTTCCATGCACAAAAGCACCTTTTCGTTAAGTTCCTGACACTCCTTTAAAAAACTGTCGGTTTCTTCCCTGTGAAGAATGAAATCCACGGCGCTTTTTGCCTCGTTACCCATAAGAAATTTTTTCTCCGTTTCGCCGTGTAAAAGGGTTTCGTCGCCGTTGTTGTTATAGAGCCTTATGCCGTCAAGCTTTGAAATGCTGTCAACTGTCACGGTACCCAAATCCCCCATAATCTGTGAGGGAGCGCGGCTTTGACCCACCTTTGAATAGGTAATCGTTACAAGTTTATCGTTGTACTCAAAAGCGGCGCTTCCGCAACCGTCGGCACCCGTATGAAGAAAACTCTGTGCGGGAATGATTCTATGGGGCATACCGAACAAATCAATTACGGGATAAACACAGTATATTCCCAAATCGTTAAGAGCCCCCGTCTTCATTTCGGGATTGAAGATATTGGGAAGTTCCCCCTTTTTCAATGCCCCGTATTTTGAAGAAAGTTGGGAGAAGTCAATACTTGCACTTCTTATAACTCCGATTTTTTCCACCGCGTCCTTTAAGACCTTTCTCAAAGGTGTATGCATATACATTATCGCTTCAAAATACACAAGTTTTTTCTGTTCCGCAAGTGAACACAGTTCTTTAAATTCCGCGGCGGTAACTGTTATGGGCTTTTCGCAGATTACGTGCTTACCGTTTAAAAGAAGTTCCTTGCATTGCTCATAGTGGTAAACATTGGGACTTGCAACATATACCAACTCCGTGTCGGAAGAAACAAGGTCTTTAAAATCCGTAAACACTCTTTTCGCTCCCGTTTTCTCGGCAAAAGCGGTACCCTTTTCAATGGAGCGGGAATACACACCGTCAAAGCACAAATCCTCGTAAAGATTTGCCCCCTCAATAAATGATTCTGTAATCCAGGATGTACCGATAACGGAATATTTTATCATAACAAAAAATCTCTCTTAAAAATCTGAATGTTCATTTGTAAGTATATTTTCAAAACATAAATACACACAATAATCATACTATTTATACGATTAAATTGCAAGAAAAAAATTGACAGCGCCGAAACGCTGCCAAGTTTTTCTTACTCAATCCATGCCCAGAAAAGAATCTTATCAAACATTCTGAATCCCGCACCGTAGATACGGCTATCGGTAATGTTGGTGCTTTCTCTGTTTTCCGTATCTGCGTAATTGGTTTTATATGTCACCGTGTATCCAAGACCCGTGTATTTTACGGTACCGTTTTCCGAAACTGTCGAATTTGTCACAATCAACGGAGGCACGGCAGTTTTTGATTTGTAAAGCCTTACGCAATCAACGCCCACAAACACACCGTAAATGACTATTAAGGACGATACTGTTATGGCTATTGCCCGAATTATTTTTTTCATTTTACGTCCTCCGCATCAGTTAAGGTCCAGTGATTCAATTTGCTTTTGTGTACTCTTGTCAAAGGAACAGATCATACCGCTGTATGTTGAATAGCCGAAAACCGTATCATTTATATATGTTGCCCTTGAAAAATCCTCGGGTGCTTCGCTCTCGGCGGAATTTGCAATGTACTCCCCTGCAACCGAAAGGCTTTTTTCGGCTTTGTTTACCTTGAGTGCAACAATTCCCGCGGTAGATTTACTGTAATCATCTTCATCCGTGTATGACCACCGATATTCCCACTTACTATACGGAATATACATTATTCCCTTTTCTTCATCCCAGCAAAGTGCTTTGTGATTGTAGTATGCTTCGGA
Source organism: Acutalibacteraceae bacterium (assembly GCA_051892415.1). Classification (GTDB taxonomy): domain Bacteria; phylum Bacillota; class Clostridia; order Oscillospirales; family Acutalibacteraceae; genus DTU089. The sequence continues at coordinate 26,248 of JBJFGF010000035.1, forward strand.
CTCCACATAAATACCGCTACCGTCACCGTCATACCCTGAAATTGTATATTTACCGCATTCTGTAGGCTTGGTGGGATCGCTGACGTCAAAAAGTGAAACTTTCATTCCGCCGTTAGTTCCGCTTTCGGTACCGTCAAGCCCGACGCCCATTACAAGACCGTCGCCAACCGGATGAAGATATGCGGAATAACCCGGGAGTTTAAGTTCGCCCAGAATTTTGGGCGCGGTAACATCCGTAAGGTCAATTACGAACAAGGGATCCGTTTGAACAAATGTGACAACATAGGCGGTGTTCCCTGTAAAGCGGACCGACTCGATTGTTTCGCCCTTTGCAATATTTTTCAAAAGTCCCACGGTTTCAAGGTTTTCGTCAAGAATATACACCTGATTAACAAGGCTGTCGCCCCAATTTCCGCTTGTGGTGGCAATTCTCAAATAGCCGTTGTATTCGTCCATACTGAACTGATTTAAGGCGCTTCCGTCAACCGCCGCATTTTTCAGATATTTAATGTCATAATCCCTTATATCAAATTTATAAATCTGGGTTTTTGGGGTTGATGAAAGGTCGAAAACCTCCGCCATACGCTCGTTTTCCCAATCGTAGTCGGTACTTGTGGCATAAAGGGTTTTGGTCGTGCAATAAACATTCTCCCCCGCCCCCAGAACCGCTTCGGTTTTAAGGGTATTTTCATCGTCCGTGTCCAATACGGATGCAACAAGGTAACTTGTGTCATAGATTTTGTCCATAATACAGATGTCATTTACGGAAACTCTTGAAAATTCTTTTCCGTCACAACTGTTTTCGGGAATACAGTTTTCCCTGACTTTTTCCTCATCCTCGGTTATATCAACATAGTAATTTGAAAGAAGTACAAGTTCATCACCGATTAGTCTTGAAGAAATATAACTGCCGTCCTGGAACACTCTCCATTCCTCAACGGGATTTTTCCTGTCGGAGATATCGTATGCCACCGCCATTGTGATATATTCATAACCACCGAAATACCGACTGCCGTAGATAACCCCATTGTCAGACTCCTCGGTGCAAACCTGACATTCAAGCACCGCAACAAGCCTGTCGTTCTCAACATACATTTCGCAAACCGACATATAATAGATATCTTCCCTTTGGGGCTTTGCAATTTCTATTTTTGAAATCTCTTTCATTTCGCCCTTTTCATTGGGCTCAACAACGGAAATTCTGCAATTGTATTTTAACTTGGGAAAAGCCTTTGCTTTTTCTCCCGACTCCGTTTTTTCGGCATCATCCTCTGCCGCCTTAACGGTTGTTGCCTGTGTGCCGTTTATATAAACGTCATATTCCGACAATGCCTCATAATATTCATCCCAATCCGCGTTGTCGGGATTTACAATATACAGATATTTTCCGTCATTTTTAATAATGTCCGCTTCGCTGACACCCTTAACCTGTTCATTTGTTTCTCCGTGACTCACATCATCGGCGGAGCCGTTTGCGGTATCCTCGACAATCGTTCCCGTGGTGCCGCCCGCACCTTTGTCTTCGCTATAACTTGCCGAACCGTCTTCCTCAACCGCCGTTGCACTATCAAATTTGCCGTTGTACGTATTTATTGAAAACATATCGGACAAAGTTCTGTATGAATGGTATTTATTTGAGTATTCCGCAAACATATCCTCAATTTGTGAATAGTCCTCGGTTTTATCGGGTTCTTTTCCCGCAACGCTTTCCTGGACTTTTGGAGATATCCTATGCCAAGGTTTAATAATCGCAACGGAAGTCAGGGCAACAATAACTGCCGCCGCGGCAGATACTGTTTTCAAAAGGATTTTCTTTTTATTGGGTTTTTTCGGTTGCTCTGCCTGTATTTGAATATCATCTTGGGGAACATTCTCAATTAACTTAACGATATTTTCGGGAGAAAGACTTTCGGGCAATTCCGTGTTTTCCGCTTTTTTCAACTTCTCGTCCAGGGCTTTTGCTTCTTCCTGTGTAAGAAATTCAAATTCTTTATTATCGTTCATTGCAATTCTCCTTTCACGAAAGTATGTTTTTTAATTTTTCCAAAGCACGTTTCTGACGGGTGCGAACCGCCCCGGGCGTCATACCGTAAATAACGCCCAACTCGAAACTTGTGAAACCGCCTATTACGGACAGTATAATAATCTGTGCATCCGGCGGTGTCAATGATGAGAGCGCATCCTTTAATTCCGCACTGTTAATTAAACCGCCGTCCTCCTCATAATCCGCAAGGAATCCATATTCCTCCACGGGCAAGGCATCGGGAGTTTTGTTCTTTTTCATTAAAAGAGTTTTACATTTGTTTGCAAGTATTTTGAAAAGCCACGCTTTAAAAAGGGAATTGTCCTTCAGAGTATGTATGCTTTTCCACGCAGACAGCAAGGTTTCCTGAACTGCGTCCTCCGCATCCTCGGGATTCCCCGTCATATACAGGGCAAATCTGTAAGCTTCCGTGGCAAATTGAGAATAAAGTTCGCCAAAGGCGGTACAGTCCCCAAGTTTTGAACGTTCAACAAGTTTTATGTTATCGATAACCATTTTTTCACCCCACACTCAATTGTGTTTCGGATCAGCTCTCATATATAAAGACTGCCGTAATTTGCATTTTGTTTCAAAAATTTTAAAATTTTTTCATTGCACGCCACTATGGTATCAATTTTACGAAAAAATGTAAACAAAAAATAAAATATCATAAATTATTTGCATTAGACAGACGTATATGTTATACTGTTATTCGTATATTTATAAATATTTTCCATTGGGGAAGGTCGATAAAAAAATGTCTATTTTTAAAAAGATTTTCGGAGATTATTCTTCGAAAGAAATTAAAAGAATCAACGGTCTTAAAGATAAAGTTCTTTCTTATGAAACAGAATACGGTGCTCTTTCCGACAGTCAACTTCAGGCAAAGACCCCCGAGTTTAAAGACCGTCTTTCCAAAGGTGAAACTCTTGACGATATTCTGCCCGAGGCTTTTGCCGCTTGCCGTGAGGCCGCTTGGCGTGTTCTTGGTATGAAGCACTACCCCGTACAGATTCTCGGCGGTATCATTCTCCACCAGGGACGTATTGCGGAAATGAAAACAGGTGAAGGTAAAACCCTTGTGGCAACACTTCCCGCATACCTTAACGCACTTTCCGGCGACGGCGTTCACATTGTTACGGTTAACGACTACCTTGCAAAGCGTGACTCCGAATGGATGGGCAAACTTTACAGATTTATGGGTCTTACGGTCGGTTTGATTATTCACGAGAAAACAAACGAAGAAAGAAAAGACGCATACAATGCCGATATCACTTTCGGTACAAATAACGAGATGGGATTCGACTATCTGCGTGACAATATGGTAATGTATGCGGAACAACGTGTACAGAGAGGTCACAGTTTCGCCATTGTCGATGAGGTTGACTCCATCCTTATTGACGAGGCAAGAACCCCCCTTATTATCTCAGGTATCGGCGAAGCATCAACGGACCTTTACCGTATGGTAAACGACTTTGTAAAACGTCTTAAAATGGTAAAGGTTAAGGAACTTGACTCCAAACTTGATGCGGAGGATGTTGTTGCCGAGGAGGGCGGCGATTATCTCGTTGACGAAAAAGCAAAAACCGCAACCCTCACAAAATCGGGTATTGCAAAGGCGGAAACCGCTTTCAATATAGATAACCTTATGGATGCGGAAAACCTTACTCTCCAGCATCACATTAACCAGGCGCTTAAAGCCCACGGCACGATGACACGTGACGTTGACTATGTTGTAAAAGACGGTCAGGTGCTTATTGTTGATGAATTTACGGGCCGTATTATGTTGGGAAGACGTTACAGCGAAGGTCTTCACCAGGCTATTGAGGCAAAAGAGGGGGTTAAGGTTGAGCACGAAAGCAAAACCCTTGCAACCATTACGTTCCAGAACTACTTCCGACTTTACAAAAAACTTTCCGGTATGACCGGTACCGCTATGACGGAAAGTGCCGAGTTCCAGGAAATTTACAGTCTTGACGTTGTTGAAATCCCCACAAACAAACCTCTTATCAGAAAGGACAATGATGATGTCCTTTATAAAACGGAGGAAGCAAAATTCAATGCTATTGTTGAAAAAATAATCGAGTGCCACGAAAAAGGACAACCCGTTCTCGTTGGTACGGTTAATATCGAAAAGAGTGAAAAACTTTCAAAATTCCTTAAAAAGAAAGGAATCAAGCACGAAGTTCTCAATGCAAAATTCCACGAAAAAGAAGCGGAAATTGTTGCTCAGGCCGGTAAATTCGGCGCAGTAACAATCGCTACGAATATGGCGGGTCGTGGTACCGATATCATCCTTGGCGGTAACCCCGAGTTTATGGCAAAGGCTCAAATGAAGAAAATGGACTTCGATGATGAACTTATTGCGGAAGCAACGGGCTTTGCGGAAACCGATAACGAGGACATCCTTAACGCAAGAAAAACATTCCGCGAACTTGAAGCAAAATTCAAAGAGGAAACCTCAAAAGAAGCGGACAAAGTCCGTGAAGCAGGCGGTCTTTATATTATCGGTACGGAACGTCACGAATCAAGACGTATTGATAACCAGCTCCGCGGACGTGCGGGACGTCAGGGTGACCCGGGTGAAAGCCGTTTCTACCTTTCCGCAGAAGACGACCTGTTAAGACTTTTTGCAGGTGACCGTTTCTATAACACACTTGACGCATTCAAGAGCATCGGCGATATGCCCATTGAAGCAAAACTTTTCACATCGACCATTGAAAACGCACAGAAGAAAGTTGAGGGTAACAACTTCGCAATCCGCCGTAATGTTCTTAAATATGATGATGTTATGAACAAGCAACGAGAGGTTATTTACGGACAGCGGAATCAGGTCCTTGACGGCAAGGACATCAGTTCCCTCATTCAGAAAATGATTGTTGATACAATTTCCGAATCCGTTGACTTCTACTGTCCCTCCAATGTAAGCCGTGACGAATGGAATCTTTCGGGACTTTTGACAAAGTACAGCTGGCTTGTTAACGAAAACGATATTCACGATCTCAAAAAGACCGAAGATATTGCAGAAGTTCTTCTTGACAAGGCGCAGGAACTTTACGACGCAAGAAAAGCCGAGTTGGGTGAAGATACCGTCAAAGAACTTGAAAGAGTGGGACTTCTCCGCAACGTAGATATTCGTTGGATGGATCATATTGACGCTATGGATCAACTCAAACGCAGTATGAACCTTATGGGCTACGGACAGAAAGACCCTGTTATCGTGTTCCGTGACGAAGGTCTTGATATGTTCGAAGAAATGACAAACGGAATCCGCGAAGGTACTGTTGATTTTGTTTTGCAGTCACGAATCCGTAAGGAAGCTCCGATGGAAAGAAAACAAACCGTAAAAATCACTTCCACCTCCGGTTCCGATGACGGAACGGTAAAAAAAGAGCCTAAAAGAGCCGACAAAAAACCCGGCAGAAACGATCCCTGCCCCTGCGGCAGCGGTAAGAAGTACAAAAAATGCTGCGGAATGAATGAATAAACGGACTGTTAAAAATTCGGGGGTTAAAACCGATATATAAAGGTTTTAAAACTCTGCCCTCGACGTACCTCTGTACGCCGTCGGGTAGCCGCCGACAAATCAAATGTCGGCGCTCGGTTTGTTCGCTCTCATTTTTCCAATCCATAAAAAAGCGGGATGCAAGGAAATTTTCGTTTCTTTGCATCCCGTTTTTCATACCTGTTTTTTAAATTTTGCCCTGCTTGCGTTTTTCGGGAGTTCTTATAAATCTTACGATTCCGATAACTATAAGCAACGCAACAGCGACCATAAGTGCATAGCCCGGTAGATTATCAAGTTTACTCGGAGTTTCGTCTTCAACTATGTTTATACTCTCAAAAACCTTGTTGAATTCATCATTGTTTTTTTCCTCCGCTGTTGTATAAGTAAAGGTGTATTTGTAATCCTCACCGCCGAATTCATACATTGTCTGATAAAAAACTTCGGTTTTTCCGTCCCTTGTCACCGTTGTTTCCATCTCACAGACAAGTGCAGTTTTCCCGCTTTGGTGCTTTACCTTTTCCTGCCTTGTAAACTCCATATCAAAGCCGTCGGCATAGTTTTCCATAACCTCTTTTGCCCCTGCGGAAATGTCACTTGTATATTTTTCAATATCTTTTTTGCTCATGTTCTCGGGGCAGAAAATATCTTCGCTGTCATTTTCCGCATAACTGACGGAAAAGGTATCTCCGTCCTCGTTTTCAAAGGTGTATCCGCCGTCACTTTCGCCGGTTGCCTCAAAGTCCTCCGGCAAATCAACCGTAAAAAGATCGTCTCCGTTAAAAAGCGCCGCATTTGTGCTGACTGCAAAGGCTATTAAAACTATTAAACTCAAAAAAATACTCGCTGTCTTTTTCATAAGTTTCCTCTTTCAAAAACTGCACCAAAGGAAAGCCTTTGATGCAGGTTTTTATTTAATCGTCGTCATCCTCATCTGTGCCGTCTTCTTCAACAACGGGAGTTATTTCGACTTTGATTTTTTCAATTCTTCTGTCCTCGACTTCAAGAACAGTGAACTTTACGTTTTCAAAAACGACCTCATTCATTTCGCCGTTTTTTGGAATGCATTGAAGCTCGTCCATAATGAAGCCTGCAAGGGTTTCGTAGTCCCCCTCGGGAAGTTCTTTGCCGATGAGCTCGTTGATTTCTTCAATATCTATTGTACCCTCAACGGTAAATGTGTTTTCGTCGATTTTTGAGATTTCCTCTTCCTCTTCGTCATATTCGTCTTGAATATTACCCATAACCGCTTCGACGATATCTTCAAGGGTAACGATACCTGCGGTTCCGCCGTATTCGTCAACAACAACCGCCATCTGAATACGTTGCAAACGCATCTCTTTAAAGAGTTCTCCGCAAGCCTTTGTTTCGGGAACAAAATACGGCTCCCTCATTATATTTTTTAAAGTGCCCTTTCCCTTAACCTCTTTACCCACATATTTGAGAAGGTCTTTAACGTAAACAATACCTACGATATTGTCTATATCTTCGTCATAAAGGGGTACTCTGGACCTGCCGTTTTCAATGGCAAGGGCCAAAAATTCTTCAAGGGTTGTATCGTTAACATCCGCGGCGACAACATCGGTACGGTGGGTCATAACATCCCCCGCATCCATATCATCAAAATCAAAGATGTTATTTATCATTTCCTTTTGGTCATCTTCAATAACACCCTTTTCGCCGCCCACGTCAACCATCATTCTGATTTCTTCCTCGGTTACGACTTCTTCGTCCGCATTGGGATCAAAGCCTAAAAGACGGACAACGCCGTTTGTGGAAAGGGAAAGGAATTTAACAAAAGGTGAAGCAATTTTCGACATCACGTAGAGGGGCTTTGCAACGGCAAATGCCACCTTTTCGGGAATTTGCATTCCGATTCTCTTGGGAGCAAGTTCGCCCAAAACAAGAGAAAAATACGACATAATCAAGGTAATTAAAACAACTGCAACGGGAGAAACAATGTTTTCGGGGAGTCCGAATTTCCCCGTAACTGCATCTGTGAGCATTTCCGCAAAGGATGTTGCGGCAGAAGCGGAGGTTAAAAATCCTGCCAGAGTTATGCCGATTTGAATTGTAGAAAGGAATTTCGTAGGATTCTTTGTAAGTTTTAAAACAAGTTTTGCTTTCTTATTACCCTCATCTGCCATTTTCTCAATCTTTGTGTCATTGAGAGAAATTACGGCGATTTCCGCCATAGCAAAATAGGCATTAACAAGAATCAGTACCAGCAGTAAAAGAATTTTAAGAACTAAACTTCCTCCTGACTGATTTTGTGAGAGTTCAATTACTTGGGCCAAAATAGAATTAGGTCCGGGGTCATCCATAGTTGGATTTTCTCCTTTCAAGAACAAAAGTATTATGTAGCATTAAATAATATTATACCGCACTATCGTATATTATATAATTATTTTCGCCCTTTTGTCAATATTTCAGGCTGATATTTGCAGCCCGACTCACATTGTCAACCCTAATTCCCCCATTTTATGAAAAATGAAGCAAATTATGCGAATATTCGTTAAATTTTTCGGGATTTTTTGGGCTTTTTCGGTTTACAATTCAGAAAATACGTGTTAATATATTGGGTGGTATTGTAATAATACCTTAATTACGGTGTTTTTAAATGATATTTTTTATAGGAGGAAAAACTATGGCCAGAAAAATGAAAACCATGGACGGTAACAATGCCGCTGCTTATGTGTCCTATGCGTTCACAGAAGTTGCAGGTATTTACCCCATCACACCTTCCAGCCCCATGGCAGACTACGTTGACCAGTGGTCCGCGCAGGGCGTGAAGAACATCTTCGGCTCAACCGTTAAGGTTTCCGAGATGCAATCCGAGGCAGGTGCCGCAGGTACCGTTCACGGTTCACTCGCAGCCGGTGCGCTCACAACAACCTACACAGCTTCTCAGGGTCTTCTTCTTATGATCCCCAACATGTACAAAATTGCAGGTGAACTTCTTCCCTGCGTTTTCCATGTATCCGCTCGTTGTGTTGCTTCACACGCACTTAACATTTTCGGTGACCATTCCGACGTTTATGCTTGCCGTCAGACAGGTTTCGCAATGCTCGCTGAAACAAATCCCCAGGAAGTTATGGATCTCGGCGCCGTTGCTCACCTTGCAACAATTAAGAGCAGAGTTCCTTTCATCAACTTCTTTGACGGTTTCCGTACATCCCACGAAATCCAGAAAATCGCTGTTTGGGATTATGAAGATCTTAAAGAAATGTGCGATATGGACGCAGTTGACGCTTTCAGAAAGAGAGCCCTCAACCCCGAGCGTCCCGTAATGCGCGGTTCTCACGAAAACGGAGACATCTTCTTCCAGCACAGAGAAGCATGTAACACTTATTACGATGCAGTTCCCGCTGTTGTTGAAGAATACATGGGCAAAGTTAACGCTAAACTCGGCACGGACTATCAGCTCTTCAACTACTACGGCGCACCCGATGCAGAGAACATCATCGTTGCCATGGGTTCAATCTGCGACGTTGCCGAAGAAGTTATTGATTATCTTCTTGCTAAAGGCGAAAAAGTTGGTCTTATTAAAGTCAGACTTTACAGACCCTTTGCATCCGAAAAATTCTGTGCAGCTATTCCTGCAACTGCAAAGAAGATTGCAGTTCTCGACAGAACAAAAGAGCCCGGTTCAATCGGCGAGCCTCTTTACCTTGATGTTGTTGCTGCCCTTGATGCTTGCGGCAAAACAGGTCTTGAAGTAACTGGCGGCCGTTACGGTCTCGGTTCAAAAGACACTCCCCCCTCATCAATCTTCGCTGTATATAGCGACCTTAAGAAAGATGAGCCCAAGAAACATTTCACTCTCGGTATCAACGATGACGTTACACACCTTTCACTCCCCGAAGAAGCAGCACCCAACACGGCTGCCGAAGGCACAATCGAGTGCAAATTCTGGGGTCTCGGCGGTGACGGTACCGTTGGTGCAAACAAAGACTCCATCAAAATCATCGGTGACCATACCGAAAAATATGTACAGGCATACTTCCAGTATGACTCAAAGAAAACAGGCGGCGTAACAATCTCCCACCTTCGTTTCGGCGACAGCGCTATTAAGAGCCCCTACTACATCAACAAGGCTGACTTTGTTGCTTGTCACAACCCCTCCTATGTTGAAAAAGGCTACAAAATGGTTCAGGACGTTAAGCCCGGCGGCGTATTCCTTATCAACTGCCAGTGGGACGAAAAAGAACTTGCCGAAAAACTTAACGCTGAAACAAAGCGTTACATTGCTAAAAACAACATTCAGCTTTACACAGTTAACGCTATCGACCTTGCCGCAAAAATCGGTTTGGGCAAGCGTACAAATACTGTTTTGCAGTCAGCATTCTTCTCTCTTGCAAAGGTTCTTCCCGCTGAGGAAGCAATCGGCTACATGAAAGAAAAAGCCCAGAAGTTCATGAAGAAGGGTAAAGAAATCGTTGAAATGAACGAAAAGGCTATTGATGCAGGTGCTTCGGCTTATGTTAAGATTGACATTCCTGCTGATTGGGCAAATGCAGAGGACGCTCCCGTTGCAGTAACGGAAAACGGCCCCGCAAAGCTTGTTAAGATGGTTGACAGCATTATGAAGCCCGTTGGAAAGATGGACGGTGACAGTCTCCCCGTTTCCGTATTCTCCGACCATGCAGACGGTACATTTGAACAGGGCGCCGCCGCCTATGAAAAACGCGGTGTTGCAGTTATGGTTCCCGAATGGGATCCCACCACTTGTGCAAAATGTAACAAGTGCTCCTATGTATGTCCCCATGCAACAATCCGTCCCTTTGCACTTGATGCAGAGGAAGTTGCCAATGCTCCCGAAGTACTCAAAAAGGCTCCCAAGCCCGTTGTTAAGACAGACTACATCTACACACTTGCTGTTTCTCCCCTCGATTGTATGGGTTGCGGCGTTTGCGTAGGCGTATGTCCCACAAACTCTCTTAAAATGGTATCCCGTGAAAGCCAGGATATTCAGCAGGCAGCATTTGATTACTGCGTAGCTAACGTAACAGAAAAAGAGGGTGTTGCAGGTCCTGCAAACATCATCTCCAGCCAGTATAAGAAACCTCTCCTTGAGTTCTCAGGTTCTTGCGCAGGTTGTGCGGAAACTGCTTATGCCCGTCTTGTTACACAACTCTTCGGCGACAGAATGTACATCTCCAACGCTACCGGTTGTTCTTCAATCTGGGGCGGTCCTGCTGCTACATCACCCTATACAACAAACGCAAAGGGTCAGGGTCCTGCTTGGGCTAACTCCCTCTTTGAAGATAACGCAGAACACGGTTTCGGTATGCTCCTCGGTCAGAACGCTCTCAGAAACAGCCTTATTGCTAAGGTTGAGCAGATCGCTGAATCCGACAAGGCTTCCGACGCAGTTAAGGCTGCTGCAAAAGAATATCTTGCAACAGTTAACGACGGTGAAAAGAACGGCGCCGCAACTGACGCACTTGTTGCCGCTATCGGTGACGGTGCTTGCTGTGACCTTTGCAAATCAATCGTTGAAAACAAGGAATTCCTTTCCAAGAAATCCGTATGGATCTTCGGTGGTGACGGTTGGGCATACGACATCGGCTTCGGCGGTGTTGACCATGTTCTTGCTTCCGGTGAAGATGTAAACATTATGGTATTCGATACAGAGGTTTACTCCAACACAGGCGGTCAGGCTTCCAAGGCTTCCAACATCGGTCAGGTTGCACAGTTCGCTGCCGCAGGTAAGGCAATCGCTAAGAAGAGCCTTGCCGAAATCGCAATGAGTTACGGCTACGTATATGTTGCACAAATCGCAATGGGCGCAGACCAGAACCAGACTCTTAAAGCAATTAAAGAGGCAGAGGCATATCACGGTCCCTCTCTTATCATTGCTTACTCACCCTGCGAAATGCACTCCATTAAGGGTGGTATGATTAACTGCCAGAACGAAATGAAGAAGGCTGTTGAATGCGGTTACTGGAATATGTTCCGTTACAACCCCGCTCTCAAGGCAGAAGGCAAGAATCCTTTCACAATCGATTCCAAGCCCGCTACCGGCGACTACAAAGCATTCCTTCTTAACGAGGCACGTTACTCAGCACTTACACGTTCATTCCCCGAAAGAGCAGAAACTCTGTTTGCACAGTCCGAACAGACCGCTCTCGAAAGATATGAACATCTCCTCAGACTTCAGGACCTCTACGCTCCCAAGGCTGAATAAGAGTAAAACCGACAACCCCGTACTGTGAAAACAGTACGGGGTTTGTTTTTTGTAAAGGGCTTGTATTTGTAAACTTTCAAAAATTATATCCCTTTATTTTTTCTCATATAGTTTTTTATATCAATAATAATTTTTTCAAACAGAGTACATAAGTAATATGCAATTATCACACCTAAAGTATTAAAAATCAAATCGTCTGCTTCCGCAAAACCCAAGTTAAATATATATTGCAATGTTTCAATCAATAAACTAATCAATAAACCGATACAAAAATAGATTATCCCTTTATGTTTCTTGATTTTGTTTATTCCGAAACATAAGCATCCGAAAGGGTAGAACAACAACATATTCATAAAACAGGTTCTAAAACCCTCTTCATTTCCTTGAAAAGCATATTTCAATGAATTAAAAGGAACAAGCACAACACCGTAGGATTCTGATTGGGGAGTTCTGAACAAAACCGTATGGCAAAAAACAACAAGGGAATAGCCCACAACAGCCCCGTAACAAATCCACTTAAACCACTTTTTTTCAGAAAATCTCAAGTAAAATAACGAAAGCACCATCGTTGCAAACAGTGATATTGTAATTAAAAATATATAATTTGAAGCATATACCTCATGAAAAATATTCATATTTTCACCTCAAAACCAAGGATATATTACCATATATATTACCTATGCTGCAACATATTGCAAATATTAAAACTCCGGTTTCATCCGTGTGTTTTCAAATATTCTTTGCGTTCCTTTGACACGCGGTAACTCTCAAGCGCTTTTCGGATTGTTTTGTTATGGGTCCATTTATCAAGGACTTTGCTTTCCACTATTTTTACGGCTTCATCATATTGCTTTGCAAGTGCCGTTGCAAAATACCACGCTCTTGCCATGTTTATATAGTATTCTTCACTTTTTATATCTGCAACCTTTTTAAGATATTCCGGCTTGAAATCATCGTCAAGATAATAATTCATAAGGCAGTTAACACCGAATCTGACGGCATAAACATCCTTTGAATCAAGCCAAAAATCAATATCTTTTAAAAGCTCGTCCTTATGATTTTTCAAAATTTTCGGCCGCATCATATCGCAGGTTGCCCAGTTATCTACAAATGGAAGAAACTTGTTCAACTCTTTAATTAAAGTTTCGTAATCCTTTATCTGCTCCAATAAAAAGGCATGGAGATTATTCTCCTCATAGTATTTATGGGGTAAACTTTTTAAAAAATCATCTGCATCATTCCGTTTACGGAAATCCTTTGCAAATTTTCTTAATACGGGAGTGCGAATACCTATAACATTTTCTTCATTCACCGTGGGCATAAGCCTTTGGTGAAATCTTTTATATTCAACATCCTGCAATTCAAATAACTCCCGTTGTAAATCCGTCATCTTTTCACCCGCCTTTATATTCTGTTCCTCAAAAAATTGAGGCTGTAAAAAACTTCCGCTTTTTACAGCCTCGCATAATACACTCTTATACTACGGGGGGAGCAGGGGGGTCTATTACATTGTTTTCATCGGGCATAATGAGCGCCGCAACAATGTAGATAACAATTCCGCTGCCGCCGGCAAGACAAAAAAGCACCCAAGCAAGACGAATCAATGTGGAATCAATATTAAGGTAATCGGCTATGCCGCCGCAAACACCCGCAACCTTCTTATCTCTTTCACTTTTATATAATTTCTTTCCGTTCATAATACCACTCCTTATTAAAATGATTTTTCCTTTACAAAAAGCATATCACTCAAAAAAAGCATTGTCAATACAAGGAATTTCTTTTTAATAAATACTTAATAATTACAAATTCAAAAGTTTTACCGCATTTCCCGAAAAAATCTGTTCTTCTTCATTTGGCGTGAGCCCCAGCGTCTTAATCATTCTCACATCCCAGGAGGGTGCATGCCAGGGGGCATCAGAGCCGAAAAGTATCTTTCCCACACCTTTTTTCTCCAGAATACGCTGTGCCGTAATTTTTGGCATGGAGCCGTAGCCGAACGCGGTATCAAAATAAACGGGAGTATCACAAAGATGTTTTAAAACATCCTCCCCCATTCCCGCGGAACCCCAATGGGCGCAGACCATGGGCGAATCAATCCATCGAGCCGCTTTTGAAAGTCTTTCGGGGGTGGCGTGGTAGGGTGCGGGGTAACCGAAATCAACCCCCGCGTGAAACACAACAATTAAGCCAAGTTGGGAAATCTTTTTATAAAGGGGTTTCATTTTTTCGTCATCAACATAAAACTGCTGGTATTCGGGGTGCAATTTAACCCCTTTAAGCCCCATTTCCTTTATACGCTCAAGTTCCTCCAAAGCGCTGTCCCCGTGGGGATATACCGATCCGAAAGGAATTATATCTTCACTTTCGCAGGATTGTATATAATCATTAACGGCAGTCTGCTGTTTTTCGTTGGTGGCGATTGCCAAAGTTACACTTTTATCCACCCCGTCTTTATTCATAAGTTCTTTAAGACTTTTCAGGGTGCCGTTTGTTTGGGGAATAAGCCCACCCGAAACAAAACTCAGTTTTTCAATTGTTCTTTCTGCTATTTTTTCGGGAAATACATGTGTGTGAAAATCAATTATCATATTGTGCGGAAAATCCGCCGCCTCACTTTCAACATCTTTTTTTGATATTATATGTTATTTATAACTATCAAACCGTTCAATCAGATATTTTCCCGTTTTTGCCATAAACTTTGCACATTCGGGAAGCAAGGAATCGGGCTTATTATCAAAGAAGTGATCTCCCTCAAATGTCAAATCGCCTTTATAATCAATTTCAGCAAGTGCTTTCATAACCTTTTCCCAATTTACAACACCGAAAAGTGGGAGAGTGTGGGAATCCCTTGTGCCGTCAACATCGTGAACGTGCAAGCATTGAAGCCGTTTATTGCCCAATGCTTTTATGAAAACATCCACATCTTCTCTTACCAATGTTGCGTGACCTATATCAAGGCAGGCAACAAAACAGTCGTTGTTCAGTTCGTCAAGATATCTGATGAACTCTTGGGGGCAGGAGCAAGTGGAATGATTTATCATTCCCGTATTTTGCCACATATTTTCAAGAGCCACCCTTATTTCATACTCCTCGCAATAGGGAATGAGTTTTTTATAAAAATCCATATTGTATTCAAAAAGTTTTTCGGGATTGCCCTCAACATCATACTGTAAATGCTGGCAAGGGTGGACAACAATGTTGGTAACTCCCAGATATGACGCTCTTTTTATTGCCTCAACAATTTCATCAAAGCGTTTTGCTGTTTTCTCCGGGTCGGTATAAGAAGAACCGAAGGGAGCATGGGACTGATTGAAAGTCAATCCCTTGCTTTGAGCATATTTCCTTATTTCTTCAAAATAAGCCCTGTCAAAATCCCCTTTGTAAATATCTTCGTTGAATTGGGAAAAGTCAATGCAGTCATAACCCGCATCCGCCAAAATATCTATTGCCTTTTTGAAACCCAACTTTTTTTGGAGTACATCCGTTGTTGTTGATAATCTCATAATACCACCTGTTTCTTAAAATAATGATTTTCCTTCCCACTCTTTTGCAGGAGGAACCTGAAGAAGTTTTGCAACAGTTACGGCAACATCCTTGATGGACGCTTCCGGTAACTCTTTACCTTTAGGAAACTGCTTGCCGCATATACAGATGGGTATTGTCATATCTTCGGGTATGTCACATCCGTGACATCTGTCGTGACCGCCGTGGTCCGCAAGCAGAATTATTGTGTAATCCTCCGAAATGTTATTTTTCAATTTTTCAACGCAGGAAAGCGCCTTGCTGACGCTTTTCATATACTGCTCGCTCATCCAACCGCAATCGTGACCGCCAACCTCATCGGTTTCACCCAGATACAGAAAAAGAAAATCGGGACTTTCTTCGTTTATGTATTTTACAGCGGCATCGGTAATCTTTATGTCCGTGTCGGGTTGCTTATGTTGATTGATACAAAGGGCTGTATGAATATGGTCGGGTTTTCCCAAATCCCTTAATTCTTCCCAGGTATAGAAAAACGCGCATTTCTTGCCGTAATCGTCAAACACGTCAAACATACCCTTTACGGGGCGCACCTGGGGAATATATGTGTTGGTTGTAATACCGTGACGCTGTGGGTCAACGCTGTGAAACAGGGACATGTGACAGGGAAGCGTAACAGACGGCATTACCGTTTTTGCTTTTAGGCAGTATGTACTTTCATTGACAAATGTTTCGGCAAATTTATTGCCGCACTCCATCATTCCGTCGGGACGCATTCCGTCAACAAGAATGAGAATTACTTTTTCGGACATAAAAATCCTCCTTAACTTTTATACTTGCTTTTTCTTTCTGTCGTGAATAATCATACCCGCAAGATTAAAGACCAGCAGAACTGCGTGGGTTATAAGAGCGCCGTAGGACTTTGACAAAATATCATAAATACACCACAGACAGATATTGATTAAAGTCCAGAGTCTGTATTTTGCTCCGCTGGGTTGAGCAATGCTCATAACAAAGCAGAGGGTGGCGCCTATGGCAAGAAACGCGAGGGGCGAAAAATCCCCCACCGCCAAATTGCAAACAACAAAGGCGAGAGCATATATTACAACAAGCCATTTGGGTAAAGGCTTATTTTCAGAACTGAACAGATAATTTATTATTGCCTGAACTCCGCCTATGTAACAGGAAACAGCGCCGTTGAATCCGCTGCCGCCAACAAGATAACTTGTTGCAATAAGTACATTTCCGCAGAAAACAAAAAACAGGGTTTTCTTCATTTTTTCCCCTTTTACCAACGAGGCGACAATCATGGAAGCCAAGCCCGCAAAACTTAATATATACGATAAAACATCCATACTCTGAGCTCTCCTGTTTCCATGTATAGTTCACGATTTTAAATGCTGTTTTGTTAATTCTACATCACCAAACATCACCGTGTCAAGTAAACTAACCCAAAAATCCGTTTTGTATTAACTGCGTTATAAACAAAAATCTTAATTCTTATTTACTTATAAAATAAAGGGTAGTATAATTGTATCAGTTCCATGCGGAAAGGATTGATGTTATGAAATATATAGGATTTGCTCTTTTGGCGGTTTTGGCGGTATTTGTACTATTGCTTATAATTGCGGCAATAAGAGCCGTAAAAATCAAGGCAAAGCCCCGTACCGAAAACCCGGCAATAAACCCTACCGAAGAAGAAGCAAACGAATACGCACAAAAACTTTCGGAAATGGTAAAAATTCCCACAATATCCCTTAGGGGCAACACTGATCTCTCCCAATTTTACAAACTCCACGAAGTTATGAAAAAGAACTTCCCCCTTGTTTTTTCAAAACTTGAATGTACTGAAATTGAGGGAAATCTCCTGTTTCGTTGGCAGGGAAAGGACCCCAAAAGGAACGGACTTCTTCTTATGGGACATCAGGACGTTGTAACGGCGGATGAACCCAACTGGGAAAGAGAGCCTTTTTCGGGTGAAATTGCCGACGGAAATATTCACGGCAGGGGCTCGATGGACTGCAAATCCACGGTATTTTCGGAATTTCAGGCTATTGAGGAATTGCTCCAAGAGGGCTTTGAGCCCCCTTGCGACATTTACCTTGCAACCGCCGTTGACGAAGAAATATCCGGAGAGGGCGCCGTAAAACTCGTTAATTATTTAAAATCAAAGGGTGTTCATCTTGATGTTGCAATGGATGAGGGCGGTGCAATCCTCAAAGACGCACTTCCCACAATGGCGGGTTGGTGTGCCGCAATCGGAGTCCTTGAAAAAGGTTATATAGACCTTAAAGTAATTGCCAAGGGCAAGGGCGGTCACTCCTCCACCCCCAAGAGCAATACCCCTCTTGCAAGACTTTCAAAATTTGTTGCAGATATTGAAAAAGACAAACCATTTAAAGCGGAAATTTCCGGTCCCGTTTATGCCATGCTTGACCAAGCCGCACCGTTTCTTGGATTTCCTTTGAGAATGGTTCTCGGCAATATGTGGCTTTTCAAGGGCTTGCTGACTAAAGTTCTTCCCATGGTTTCCCCCATGTGTAACGCTTTTGTTAAAACAACTTTCTGTTGCACAATGGCGGAGGGCTCCCACACCCCCAATGTTATTCCCTCGGAAGCCTACATCATTTGTAATTTAAGAACGTCTCCCCATCAAAATGCAGAACAGTCCCTTGCCGTTCTCAAAAAATATGCGGACAAATATGATTTGGAATTTGAAATAATCCACGCACGCAGCGCATCTAATTGCGTCGATTACAATGGTGAAGAATTCGGATACCTCAAAAAATGCCTTAATGAGTGTTACCCCGATGCAGGCGTTATTCCCTATTTGATGACCGGCGGAACGGACTGCCGTCACTATGAAGAAATCGCGGACAACTGCTTGCGTTTCTGCCCCATTAAAATGAGTAATGACCAACTTGCAGCGATGCACGCGGCAAACGAGAATATCGGTGTCCGGGAAGTTGCTCATTGCGTAAAATTCTACAAGCACTACATTAAAAATCATAAGTAAACTAAGAGGTTTTATGGTCTCTCTCCTTGTTGTTATTTATATAGTATTCATATCCCTCGGGCTTCCCGATTCAATGTTCGGTGTTGCCTGGCCCGTTGTTCACAATGATTTTTTAATACCCGAGAGTTTCGCCTCCATTTACAGTATTGTAACCGGTCTGTGTTCCGGGGGTGCCGGTTTTTTAGCAGGTGTTCTTTTGCGAAAATTCGGTACCGCCAACGTAACCTTTGTTTCAATTCTCCTTACATCAATCGGTCTTTTCGGTATCAGTCTTTCCCCGAATATCTGGGTTATGATGCTCTTTACCGTTGTGCTCAGTTACGGTGCGGGCGCTATTGATACGGGACTCAACAATTATGTTTCCCTCCACTACAAAGCCCGTCACATGAGTTGGCTTCACTGTTTTTGGGGACTGGGGGTTACAATAAGCCCCTTAATAATGTCCGTGTTTTTAAAAGGCGGAGGCGGCTCATGGCGAGCAGGCTACCAAACCGTAGCCCTGATGCAGTTATCAATCGCGGTTTTGGTTGGTATTTTCCTGAAACGGTGGAAAAAAATCGAAAAAACTTCCCTTTGCGAAACCCCTGTTGAAAATGAAGAAAAAGAAAAGTTCAATATTTTCAAAATCAAAGGTGCAATAACAAGTATTCTGTCCCAAGGAGCATATTGCAGTATGGAATTCCTTGTGGGTACCTGGGGCGCAACATATCTTGTTAACATATACGGCGAATCCCCCGCGGACGCGGCAAGATGGGTTTCTCTTTATTACGGGGGCATTATGCTGGGCAGATTTATTTCCGGTTTCCTTTCAATTAAGGCTTCGGACAATACTCTTATACGGGGCGGTATTTTGACGGCTTTTTGCGGAATACTGATGCTCGTATTCCCCCTGGGCAGTTTTTCTGTTTATGGATTACTTCTGATAGGCATTGGATTCGGACCCGTTTTCCCTAGTATTATCCATGCTGTGCCCGACAGATTCGGCAAGAAATATTCTGCCGACTTAACGGGATTTCACATGGGCGGAGCCTATGCCCTGGGCTTTTTAGTTCAACTCATATACGGCTACACCGCCACCGCCACAACCTTTAAAATAACACCTTTTGTTCTGTTGTTCTTTATAGTTTTACTTGCGCTGACCAACGAAACAACAATTAAAGCAGTAAAAAAGAATAAACTATAATAATCAACCATATAATAACCGCCCTACCTATTCGGTAAGGCGGTTATTTTTCAAATCCGATATTATTTCTTGCGGTAACGCAGAGAGCAAACGTCGTCACCCTTTGCAATACATTTGGGCAAATCGAGAACGCTTCCGTAACACTCGCCTATTCCGTGGTCACCGCACATTGCAATATCGCAGAGGGTTGCAATTTCCTCATCGGAGCAACCCGCATTCTGCCAGGCTTTAACAAGTGGGCAATAGTGGAAATCTATGGAGAGTTTGTCATCCGTTGACTCAAGAATATCCATTTCAAATACAAGTTGAGCAGGCTTTGTGAAAAGCGTCTTTCTGAGCCCCTTTAAACTGTCGGTATTCCCTTTTTTCACCAGGTCGGCTCCCTGGGAAAGACCGCACCTTCTGACTGCGGCACTACCGAAATCCTTGGGGTCAAGACCTCTTTTCCGGGCTTCGTCGCAAAGAAGATACAACCAGAACGCTCTGTGTTCAAGTTGTGCTCTTATTGACTGCAAAAGAATATTTTTATACTTAGGTTCATTTTTAACTTTACTCATTTTTTCCCTCTTTCCGTATCTATATATGATTAGTTTCTTTTTTATCCGAATCAATCATATTTTTTGTGTGTTCGGCTATAAACTCTGTAACACTTTTTTCATTATACAATGCAAAGAATATCAGAGACACAAGGCTAAACACTCCTGCGAAAATTCCTGTCAGTTTGACACCCAACATACCCACTGTTTCGCCCTCGGGGGCGCCTATTGCAAGAACTCCCGATACCACAAACATCGCAAGGGAGTAGGCGATTTTTTCGATAAAGGTTTTTGTTGCGGAGAAAAAGCCCTCTCGGTTTACACCGTTTTCCAAACTGTCTTTCTGAATAATATCGGACATTGCCGACTGGGGTAAAATATTTATTGCGGCAAAGGGGAATGAAACAATAACGCCCATAAACAGACCGAGGAAAAGTTCATGGCCCTTTACAAGCGCCGCTATCTTATCACCGAAGAAGATAAAGGCAAAAACTACCGTAAATATAACGCTTGCAATTACAAGCATTGTCTTTTTGCCGTGTTTTTTGCTTAGTTTTGTTATCATGGGGAAAAGACAAAGCGCCACAACAATAGCCGCCAGCATTACAAGGAATGAATCCTTTTCCGGCACGTTCAAAAGCATCGTAATGTAATAGAGCATGGCGGTCTGGAAGAATGCCATTGACATGTAACTGAATAAATCCCCTGCAAAAAATGTTACAAAGGTTTTGTTTTTAAAAATAGTCTTTGCAGAACTTATAAGGGACTGCTTCGGCTTAACATTACCCGTTACATAGTCCGTTTCCTTAAAGGCGGTTGCACCCAAAAGCACACAGACAAGTCCGATTGCACCGAAAGCGATGAACACAATTCTCCATGACCATAGAGCGCTTACACCTAAATTTTTAATCATATTAACAAACAGGGTTGCCGCATACATAAATGAACTTGACCCCATAAAAAACGCGGTACTTATTGCATAGTAACCTACTCTGTCCTTTGCGTCGGGAATGACCTCGGGAATAAGAGCGTTTCGGGGAATAAAGAAAATTGTGTATGCAACATAATAGGCTACAAGGAAAAAGCCCACCCAAAGAGCATTCCAAACCGTACCCTGTTCAAAGGGCGCCATAAATATCATAACAACGGACACGGCATAGGGAACCGCCGCCCCTTTTAAAAAGGGCATCCTTCTGCCGTTTTTGCTTGTGCATCTGTCAGAAAGATTTGCAACCCAAGGGTCAGTAACCGCATCAATTACCTTACCAATGGCTGTGAGCAGCGCCATAACCGTAATAAATCCCAATAATTTATTCTGGGGCAACAGGGCGGGAATTCCGCTTTTAACGGTGGGTTGGAAAAAATACAGCAAATAGTTGCCAATCATACCGTTGAACAAGCCTTTTGCAATATCGGAAAGGCAGTAACGTATCATTTTTCTCTTGGGTAATGTTTTCATTTTAGCGATCCTTTAGTCTAATAATCCGCGCATTATTTTTCGTAATAAACAGTGCTGCTGCTTTCTACGGAGTGGGTAAGCCAGGTATTACCGCCGATAACACAGTTATCTCCTATTTTTGTGTCTCCGCCCAAAATAGTCGCATTCGCATATATAATAACATTGCTTCCTATATCGGGATGACGTTTGATATCTTTAACGGGCGCTCCGTTTTCATCAAGTTCAAAACTTTTTGCGCCCAGGGTTACACCTTGATAAATCTTAACATGGCTTCCTATTGTTGTTGTTTCACCGATAACAATACCCGTACCGTGGTCAATGCAGAAATACTCGCCTATTGCGGCACCTGCGTGAATGTCAACACCCGTCTTTTCATGGGCATATTCCGTCATAACACGGGGAATGAGCGGCACTTTCAGGGCATAAAGTTCGTGGGCAATTCTGTAAATTGAAATGGCATAAAAACCCGGATAGCAAATTAGGACTTCCTCGTGACATTTTGCCGCAGGGTCACCTTCGTATATTGCTTCAATATCTTTTATAAGCAGTTGCTTTATTTCCGGCAGTCTGCTGATAAAAATACTGCACAATTCTTCCGGAGTCTTGTCCATATGGGTTCCGTTGAACTCGTAAGCACCCTTTATCTGTTTAACAAGGCGGTTATAAATATTCAGAAGCAGTTCCGTCTGGGAAAGGACGTTTTCGCTGCCCTCGCTGTGCTTATAATAGTTTGGGAACAGAAGGGACTGCAAATCCTTTATAACCTTTACAATTTCTTTTCTGTCGGGGATCAGCGTCTTATTCGCATCCTTTTTAAGAAAGCACTCCCGATTCATATCTTCAAGATTTTTAACGGTACCTGTTATGAGTTCCATTGACTCGAAAAAATTTTCCATATCATTCCCTCTCTTTCGTGAAAATCGTTGCAGAAAGATATTTTTTGTCCGTATATGTCATTATGATATCACAAAGACCTTTTCTTTACAAGTCGGCGCAGTATTATTGCTTATAAAATTTTTGAAAAAAACTTTCACTTGTCTTGCCGTAGGGACGGTTAAAACGTCCCAAATCCTCCAAATCTCCACCCACCGTTAGAGTGTTTACCTCCTCCCGACAGGTCAAAGTGATTTCAAATCCCTTTTCTTTGGTAATTGCTTCAAGAGTTTCGTTCTTTATTCCGTATGGGTAGGCAATTACGTCCGTTCTTTCGCCTGTCAGGTTTTTATAAAGGCTATTGAATTTTTCAATATCGTCATTTATAAGTTCTTTGTAATCCGCTTCACTTTCTCCGTAAATTTTTCCCATACCCCTGCGGTTGCTCAATGAATGGAGATTGTATGAATGGCAACCGAGAGTCACCAACTTGTTTTCCGACAGAGTTTTTACATCCTCTGCGTTAAGATAGGCATATCTGTCATCCGTGTCGCCGTTTTCGGTGTATAACTCCACAAGGGAACCCACTAAGTTAACATTGGCGGGAAAATCATATTCTTCCAAAAGGGGTAAAACCTTTGTTAAAAAACTTCTTTCCCCATCATCAAAGGTTATTATAATGGGATTATCCGGCAATTTTTCACCTTTTTGCACAAAGGAGCGCAAGTCATCAAAAGATACGGGGTTTATGTTGTTCTTTTTCATATATTTGAAATCTTCTTCCAAAACGGAAAGGGGTATAACGTAATCCCCCCATATTGACTTGTTTTCGCTGATTTGGTGATACATGATTACAGGCACCGATATTTCGTTTTGAGAAAAAGCCGAAACATAGGGAGAAACAGTATTCAGTACCGCTCCCAAAAGCATAATTACGCATACAAAAAATGCAGTTACAGCCATCTGCTTAAATGTGAATATTTTAAACATATAACCACTCCGTAAGATAAAATTTTTTCTTCTATAAAATATATGAAAAATTTTTTGTTTTTTTACAAACAAATGTTTGCTTTTTTGTAATTTATGTGTTATTATGTATATGGGAAACAGAATATTTGTTCGGAAAGGTGATTTTATGGAGCCCATAAACGAAACCCAAAAAAGAATATATGAATTTTTAGTGGAGCGTTCTCAGGACGGTGTACCTCCCTCAGTAAGAGAAATCGGCGCCGCCGTAGGACTTAAATCAACATCCTCCGTTCAAGCAAATCTCGACGCTTTGGAAAAAGCCGGCTATATAATGCGTGACCCCCTGCTTAAAAGGTCCATCCGAATTTTGGGTCAGGCTGAAAATGTCACTCACGTTCCCCTCTTGGGAACCGTCACGGCAGGTATGCCCATTCTTGCCGTTGAGCAGATTGAAGGCTACATCCCCTATACGGGACGGGTTTCCCGTGATAAGCCCCTTTTTGCATTGAAAGTGCGCGGCGAAAGTATGCTTTGGGCGGGTATTCTCAACGGTGACATTGTTATTGCGGAAAAAACCCCCTACGCATCCAACGGCGAAATCGTTGTTGCCATGATAGAGGACGAAGCCACGGTTAAACGCTTCTACAAAGAAAACGGTCACTTCCGCCTACAACCCGAAAACGACGAATTTGAACCCATTATAACAAACGAAGTTGTTATTCTCGGTAAAGTTGTCGCTCTTATGAGATATTATTAAGGAATAACATTTACCCCCCCTGCAAATGAACTGCCCCAAATTGTGCGGACAGTACAAAAAACACCCCCTATGGTGTTAATTAAATTTTAAGCAGCAAACTGATTTCGTTTTTCAAGCGGAGTCAGTTTTGTTTTTAATTGAATTCTTTCGTTGTTGTAAAAGTGGATGTATTGACCTATGAGGAGGCGAGCCTCCTCATAGGTTCGCAATTTTGTCCGATAGATACATTCTGTTTTGAGAATTGAAAAGAAATTTTCAGCCATGGCATTATCATACGGATTCCCACGTCTTGACATTGATGGTGTTATGCCGTAAGATTGTGTTAGGTTAAAATATGCTTGCGATGTATATTGAAACCCTTGGTCACTGTGGAGTTGCAGCTCTGCAGTGATTTTCTCTTTTTTCTTGGCTGCTCGAATGGTACTTAATACAAGGTTAATGTTCTGCTCTGTCCCGGTTTTGTATGCAACAATACTGTTATCATACAAATCTCTGATTACAGAAAGATAAAGTGTTCCTTGCTGTGTCTTAATATCTCTTCTTCATATTGTTGAATGTTTCTGTAACTTCTGGGCATAAAAATTCCTCCTATGATAATTTATTTTACCATAGGAGGGTTGTTTTTTCTATTGTCCGTTTTTACCGGACTTGTTCACAAATTTGATTTGCAGGGGGTAAAATTTTAATTTTTAGTTTTTTCAGATTTTGATGCAGAAGCCGGAATTTTTCACCGACGCTGTATGAAGATACTGCG
>JBJFGF010000036.1:0-12058 GCA_051892415.1 Acutalibacteraceae bacterium
ACGATTAGTTTTGCATAATTTTGTAATACGGTTTTTTTCATACTTATCACCTTTCGTTTTTTCGTAGATATTTTATCAAAAATCGTTCGTATTGTAAATATTTAAAGCCAACAAATTTTGCGGATTTCTCTGAATTCCGTATTTTACGTTTTAACATATTGTATTAATCCTTTTAATAATAAAGTTATTCGCTATGCGTTTCATCAAATCTATTTACATATACTCATCTGTGTTTTATAATTGAAATATAAATGATTAAGGAGTGCCTATGTACAAATTCAATCAATGTTTTTATTCGGACATACGTATCGAGGACAGATATACGTCCACGATAGCATTTAAAAACGGTGTTCTGGACACCTGTCAGGAGCGAAAAGAAAAAAGAGCGTTTATCCGTGTTTTTGACGGAGATTTATGGCTTTACGCATCAACATCCGATATCGACGACGTTCAATCGGAACTTGACAATCTATACAAACAGGCAACGCCAAATAAGGACATCGCGTCAAACCCTATCGTAAAAAAGTATCAGACCAACGTCGCTAAAGAAATGAAATTTGAAAACAATAATGTCAGAAACGTATCCAAGAATGACAAAATATCTCTTCTGAAAGACGTGCAATCTCACATTAAGAGTCGTTTTCTCGCTATGTCGCAAGTTGCATATAACGACCGTAACAGCGTTTACGAATTTTATTCTTCAAAAGGTGCAAATATCAAATACGATTATCAGATGTGCGGAATTCTCGCGGTCGGAATTCTTGCGGCACCCGATGATTTTGTTCAGGCGGCGTACCAGCAGGCAAAACCTTACTTTGACAAAATATCAGAATACGGTGACGCCATTGAAAAGAAACTTTCCGACGCCGATAATTTCGTAATGAACGCAAAACCTTGCAAAAAAGGGAAATTCCCTGTTATTCTCTCACCTTCGGCAGCAGGAATGTTTGCGCACGAGTCTTTCGGCCACAAAAGCGAAGCGGATTTTATGATTGGCGACGAAAAAATGGCACAGGAGTGGGTTCTTGGGAAAAAAGTCGGCAGCGATATCCTGTCAATCGTAGATACCGGGGCGGAATTAGGTTCGGGATACGTACCGTTTGACGACGAAGGTACACGTTGCTCAAAAACTTATCTTATCAAAAACGGAATACTCTGCGGTCGGCTTCACAGCGCGACGACTGCCGCAGCCCTTAACGAAGAACTTACAGGCAACGCACGTGCAATCGATTGCAAGTTCGAGCCTATCGTGCGTATGACGAATACATACATAGAGCCCGGCAATAATACTTTCGACGAACTTGTCGCAGGCATAAAAGAAGGCTATTATATCGACACAGTATCGCACGGGTCGGGAGGCTCGACGTTTACCATCGCACCGTCCATAGCATACGCTATCAAAGACGGAAAATTGGCAGACCCCGTAAAAATATCCGTCGTAACGGGAGACGTTTTTGAAACGCTCAATCTCATTGACGGTCTCACCGATAAAACCGTTTTTGAAGACGGGGTATTTGGCGGTTGCGGCAAAATGGAACAATTCCCCCTCCATATCCTCGACGGAGGTCCTTTCGTTCGCGTAAAAGAAATGAACGTTCAGTAGGAGACAGCAATATGAAAAAAGAGTATATTGAGACAACAACATCATCCCTTTCGGTCAACGTGGTCGCATCACATGCCGAATCGTTACGAAAAACGGTTGAAACAACTTACACAGTACGTGTTTACGAAAACGGATTCATAGGCGTTGCCGGACAAGTCGGTAAAGCCGACTGGAGCGCTCTCGAAAAACAGGCTGTTGAAAATCTTTCTCTCGGCATTCCCTATCCCGACGACCTGACGTCAGACGCTGTCGAAAAACAAGACACTCGCAGAAATATAGTTTCTACCGACAGGTTTGTAAAGATAGTCGATAGTTTGCTTAAAAAGCTTGTGCAAGTGGCCCCTGATTTTATTTTCAGCAATAAAATTCAATATTACGAAAGCAGCACTCACTACCGCAACAGCGAAAACGTCGACCTTGCGTATTGCGGAAACGAAATGAACGTCATTCTGTGCGTAAAAAGCAAAGCCAGCGCAAACATAATCGATTTTGCCGTTGAATGCAATATTGACGAATACAGCGAAGACAAAGTCGTATTAGACATAAAAATGCTTTGTGACGCATATAACAACACCATTCCTCTGGAAAACGGAAAATATACGGTCGTCGCGCCCGATTATCTTTTCTTCTCGGATGCATTAAGCAATTTTACGGGAGAATTATATGCAACGGGAGCATCTTTGTTCAAAGATATGCTCGGCCGGAAAATACTAAACGACCATCTTACTTTGGAATCGGACAGACGCAACCGACTCAACGTCGCTTTCTTCGACGCTGAGGGTACTATTGAAAGCTCTGATAACAGCGCTATAATTGAAAACGGCGTTTTCAAACGAGTTATTGCAAACAAAAAAGTCGCTGCCCAATTCAATCTTCCTCGCGCAATAGGTTCAAATGCAAGTTACGACTCTGTCCCCTCGTACGGCGCAAGGGGTATCGGAATTAAAAACACCGCCGGAAATCTCTCTGAAATTATCGGAAACGAAAAAGCAATCTTCATTCTTTCCGCAAGCGGCGGAGACATAACGACAAGCGGCGATTATGCCACCCCGTGCGAGGTTGCGCTGCTCATTGAAAACGGCAAACCGGTTGGAAGACTGCCAAAACTTAATCTTTTCGGAAACATACGCGATTTTCTCGGCGAAGATTTTATCGGCGCATCCGACAAAGGACTTTTCCAATATAAAACTTCCCTTGCCGTCGCAAAAATGAACGTAAGCGTAATCTGAAATACCCGACTTAATATACAAAAACCTCGGAAATTCCGAGGTTTTTTATTATAAAATAAATTTTCAGATAAGCGTATAATATACAATCAACAAAATTATTGCCAAAATCAAAAATATCGCACCGATAATAAAAAAATGGTTTTTTGCTTTTTTCTCTGACTTTTTGTGTTTTCTTTCAACGTAATCCTGAAAAGATTCTTTTTCTTTCCAGTCAAGTCCTTTACCTACCGGTTTATGCAAGTTGATTAAAGACGAGACGCTGTATCCGAGTCCGTCAAACGCTCCCTTATCGGACGCCCATACAAGTGCGCCGATTCCCAGAAAAAGCACTGCCGGTACAAAGAAAGCATCGCATAGCGTTATAATAACGTATACCTTGTCTTTTTCTTCGGTAAGTATGCCTCTTAATCCGCATACCAGAAGAACAATTCCAATTGCCGCGGTAAACGCTATAACGTACGAAATAATCTTTTTTTTCATCGTCAGTCATTATCATCGTAGGGTGTATCAACCCTTTCTTCAACCACGATATCCGGATCGCCTATAGGAGTTCCCTCCACCTTAAGTAAGGAGGCGTGCAAATCGGCTTCTGCCGGATTGTCCACAATAACTTCCTCGACCTTATTTTCAGGCTGAACAACTTCAACGTATTCATCGGTTGAAATACTATCCGGTTTTCTTTCACCTTTACATATTGCCACGTATTTTTCAAATTCGGCCTGGTTACAGGACACGAAATGGCCGGGTTCCACTTCTCTGAACGTCGGTTTATCCGTTGAGTAGTCGTGATCCGCAAGCGGATTGTACACTATCCTTTTGCGTTTCTTTTCATATATAGGATCTGGAAGAGGTATAGCCGATAACAGCGAACGCGTATACGGGTGAAGCGGATGCGCAAAAAGTTCTTCCGACGTAGCGAGTTCAACCATATTGCCGAAATACATAACCGCGATTCTGTCGGAAAAATATTTGACGACGGACAAATCGTGAGCAATAAAAAGTATAGTGAGTCCGAGTTCCTGACGCAAATCGTTAAGAAGGTTGATAACCTGCGCCTGAATAGAAACGTCAAGCGCGGAAATGGGCTCGTCGGCAATAATCAGTTCGGGTTCCATAATAATCGATCTGGCCACGCCTATGCGTTGTCTCTGTCCGCCCGAAAATTCGTGAGGATATCTGCCGGCATGTTCTCTGACAAGACCAACTTTTTCAAGCACGTCGTACACTTTTTCGTCAACGACTTTTTTATTGCGGATTCCTCTTATGGTAAGGCCTTCCGCAATAATCTCTCGCACTGTCATACGAGGGTCGAGAGATGCTATCGGGTCCTGAAATACCATCTGGATTTTTGTCACTAATCTTGCTTTACGTGCAAAATTCCAAGCTTTGAGATACTCCCCTGCCAATTTGAAAAATTCTTTATCTTTTTTATTAAGAGAAGCAAATTTAGGCTTATATTCCTCTTTTACTTTTTTTATTTCGTCTTTTGCGTAATCCTTATCGCATTTCTTCTGGTCGTGCTTTGCAAGGCGAATATTTTTAGACTGCTCCTTTACGACGCTTAACATATTTCTGAAAGAAGCTTTTAAGTCGGGTTTCTGAGAATCGGATTTTTTTGCAAATACGTTTGCTTTTAAATCCTTAACAAACTCATTGACAGACTCTTTGATTTTTTGCTTATACGAAAGCGTTCCCGCGCATATTCTTCTGTTTTGGAAATATACGTTTCCCGAAGTGCAGTTATACAGTTTGATAATACTTCTTCCGGTTGTCGTTTTCCCGCAACCGGATTCTCCTACCAACCCGAAAACTTCGCCTTTTTTAATGTCAAAACTGACGTCGTTGACCGCTTTTAACGTAGATTGACCAAGTTTGAAATACTGGCACAGATGTTCAACTCGCAGAAGGGGTTCCTGATTGTTTGTTTTATTGTCCATTTACTTTGCCTCCTCTTTCTGCTCGTCTAATTTTTCGTTTGTTTTTGCGAGTTTTTTCATTCTTGCAATACGGTCGGCTACGATTTTTGGCATTTCGACTTTCGGAGCGGACGGATGCAAAAGCCACGTGGCAGCACTGTGTGTCTCGCTAATTTTGAACATCGGAGGCTCTCTTTCGAAGTCAATCTTCATAGCATATTTGTTTCTCGCCGCAAAAGCGTCGCCCTTGGGAGGATAAATCATATTCGGCGGCGTTCCGGGAATTGCTTCAAGTTTTTCGTTTGTATCAAGATCGGGCATAGACGACAACAGCGCCCACGTATACGGATGCGCGGGAGAATAAAAAATGTCTTCAGCCGTACCTGTCTCGACAATTTTTCCTGCGTACATAACAGCGATTCTGTCCGCCATATTCGCTACTACGCCCAAATCGTGCGTGATAAAAATGATTGATAAATTTCTTTCCTTTTTGATTTTATTGATCAGTTCGAGTATTTGCGCCTGAATGGTAACGTCGAGCGCAGTTGTGGGTTCGTCACAGATAAGAATATCAGGATTTGCGGCAAGCGCGATTGCAATAACTATGCGTTGACGCATTCCCCCCGAAAACTGGAAAGGATACTGGCGGTATCTTTTTCTCGGTTCGGGAATTCCCACCTCTTCCATAAGTTTGAGAGCTTTGTTTTTTGCAACCATATGCGTTACTCTGTAAGCTACGGCCTGAGCCTTTTCCTTAAGGAAGTCAATCATTGCGACGGTCTGCGCTTCGCCGTCAAAATCATTTGCAGCGCCGACAGCCTTGGTGTACGAATCGATCAGTTTATCAAGAATTGCAACGATATTATGTCTGGCTATGTCAAGGTCGACGATTTTCGCAGGAACAACCTTATAGTCGGGATTCTTACCGCGTGCAATCAGTTTATCGTATTTTGCCTGATCTTTGTCAAAACGTTTTTGTTCTTTTACGTTGCTTAAGATACTGTCGAAATACGTATTGATTGTGCGACTAAGGCTTTCCTTAAAAGTATAAGCGGCGCTATCTTTGACAAGATCCAGTTTGTTTATCGAATCTGCAACTTGTGCCGAAAGCTCTTTAGCCGTTGCTTTATATACTTTTTTATCCGGCTCGCCCTCAATAAATATCGTGCGTTTCTCTTTAAGGGTTTCAATAACAGCCTTCTTCTTTTCTATTGATCTGTTATACGAATAAACTATACCCTGTTTTGCGTCGCATATAAAGTCGAGCATAAAGTTGTCGTCAAGATATTGTCTCAAAAACTTATTTAGTTCTTCAACCGATCCTTCCGGTAACTTTTCCCCGTGGCCGAAAGAAAGATAATACGCATATGCAAAATAGTTCGGCATTTCTTTTTTGCATGCCTCGTCAAAAGTCTCTTTGAGTTTTTTCAAAGGTTCCACGCAAGCGGTATAATCTTTCTTTTTCGTTTTTTGGCGAAATACCTGAATCGCCGCCTGCCTGAGTTGTCTCGCATATTCGTTTACGACTTCGGGACAAACGTCTTTGTGCACGGAATATTTTGCGTCGAGTATAATATCTCTGACGTTTCGCGAAAAATTCTCAACGGCATTCTTCTCGATATGGAAAAGAAAATCCTCAACGTCCTCAAGGCCCGTTACCGCATTTTCATGCGCCTTATTGTAAGCCCCTTCAAGCTTTAGATGAAGCACTTCAAAAGTATTGAAATCTTTGGTTTTTTTTGCGTTTTCAAGTCCTTTTGCCGATTTTTTATCAGCGTTCATTGCCTCGTTCATTGCGTTGAGAAGCAATTTCATCGTCCTGTTAAACGCCTTTCTCGACTCTTTGCGGTTCGAACGGTTTTTTAGAATCATCGCTTCCGTCAGTTGCATACCGATTCTGTTAATCGGGTCGAGCGCCGACAGAGGGTCCTGGAATATCATCGCGATCTTGTCTCCGCGAAGCCTGTGAAAATCATCCTCGTCTATTTGCAACAAATCCATGCCGTCATAAAGAATCTCTCCGCTCTCGACAACTGCATTCGGCGCGGAAATTCCGATTATGGCCTTGTTAGTGACGGATTTGCCCGAACCTGATTCGCCTACGATAGCAAGCGTTTCGCCCTTATAAAGGTCAAAGTCTATGCCGCGAACAGCCTGTACTTTTCCTGCGTCCGTACGGAAAGAGATACGCAGATTTTTAACTTCAAGTTTCTTTTCCATATCAGCCCTCCGATCCTCTGAGCGACGGATTGAACGCATCGCGCAATCCGTTACCGAACAAGTTGAAGCTCAAAAGCAACAAAGCCAGGAATAATGATGGCATCAAAGCGACGTGAGGAGCCATCATCAACGCGCTTTGACCGCTTGACAAAAGCGTTCCGACGCTCGTAAGATTGCCGGACGTCAAACTGATAATGCCGAGGTAGCTTAAGTTGACTTCCGAATAAATCATGGAAGGAATGACCAATGCGCAGCTCGTAACCAACGTTCCGACCGCATTCGGGAAAATATGTTTCCATATAATTCTCATGTCTCTCGCGCCGAGAGTACGGGCGGCAAGCACGTATTCCTGATTTTTATAGCGGTAGAATTGCATACGTGTTTTGGACGCCATACCTATCCACCCCGTCAGGAAGAACGACAGGAACAGTATCAGCACCGCGCCCGACGCTCCCATATGAAGTTTGAGCAACGTGACAACTATCATTGTCGGCACTGCGGACAAAATATCCGACAAACGCTCCATAATAAGGTCGAGTTTTCCGCCGTAATACCCTTCGATTGCTCCGTAAATCGCACCAACAACCAGGTTGACGATGGCAACCGATATTGCAAAAGCAAACGAGAACAGCGCGCCCGATGCAAGACAAGTGAAGATGTCTTGTCCCTCTTCGTTTGCTCCAAATATGAACGACGGTTTTTCTACGCCGTCTTTAAGCACGTAAGAGTGATTGAAAATATAGTATTCATAATAATTTATACGCACTTCGTATCCTGCATCGTTGGGACGAGCGTATTCGTATTCTATTCCGTTATCGCCGTCACCTGCGATACGCAGGGAATTGTAATTATCGTTAGAACTTTGCCCTACAAGATGAGTTTTATAGTCCGGAACGATGTTACCGTCCGCGTCCAACAGCGCCTCCATCGTGCTGGGATTGAACTTGTAATAGTAATTCGCGGCAGTATCGACAGACACGTTTCCTTTCGTAGGAATCTGATACGTTTCAACCATCTTTTTCATAGACAGTTTAAGCGCGGGATAGATAACCTGTTTGCCTGTCTCGTTCTGATACTGCTGAAGAAGCAGATACTCATCTTCTGACATTTTTTTATAAACACAGCCGGTTTTCTGATAGGAATCCAGACGGAACTCGTACATTTTTCCGTTTACAGAGTATTCCTGATTTTTAACCGCATAATGCCCCGTTTCTTCACCCATATAGTAGTAGTAATAAAACGTTGCCTTTGAAAGCGATTTGTTCTCGCAACCGTCCCAAAAGTTTGTGTTTGCAAACATTTCGAGTTTTGGCAATGCATAGCGGAAATACGTATCCCTATGCGAAACCGAATAATGTGAGAAAACCGTGCCGAAAATTGCGTACAACACCAAAATCAATATGACACACGCGCCCACAATCGAGCCTTTGTTTTTGCAAAAGCGTGAAAACGCGTCTGCAAGATAGCTACGCGGCTTTGTCACGAGCGTTTTTTCGTGTTTCAAATCCTGCTTTTCAACGAATTGGAATTGTTCGGCGGGTATATTATTATAGATATCTTCCATATTATTTCGCCCCCATTCTAATTCTCGGATCGATAATTCCGTAGCTCAAGTCGACAACTATGCCGGCAACCAGGCCTATTAACGTGTAAAAGCCCGAAAGCAACATAAAGAAGTCGTAATCGAGTGAGTTGATTGAGTTCAAATACAAACCGCCGACGCCCGGTATTGAAAAGAATTTTTCAATGATAAGCGAACCGCTGAGCACCGAAATAAATTCGCCCAAAATCATCGGAAAAATCGGCACCATTGCGTTTCTCATTGCGTGACGGATTACAGCCTGACCTTTTGTCAATCCCTTGGTACGTGCAAGAAGCATAAATTCGCTTGTCAGAACTTCGGTAAGTTCCGCTCGCGTATATCGGGCGTAACCCGCAATTGAACCAAGACACAAAGCAAGAACCGCAGGCATCATACTGTAAAACATTTCCCATGAAAAATAATCGGTTCCGTTTGCCATTGTCAGCGGGAAAAGTTTCCATTTAAAACACAAAAAGTATTGTATTAAAAAAGCATATACGATGGACGGCACCGAAATAAGCACCATAACGCCCGTGGAAATAACCTGGTCCTGCCATTTATTCTTCTTCAAAGCGGCGAGTATGCCGAGGCCGAGACCTATAGGAACGCCGATAATCGACGAATAAACGTTGATTAATATAGTAGGCGGCATGCTCTTCACGAATGAATCCCACACCGGTTTATTGACATAACCTGACATTGTCGTACCGATACCAAAGTCTCCTTTGGTAAATATACGTACCAAATAATTTTTCAACTGCACCATTATGGGATCATAATATCCTCTTGCGCGCAAGTTGGCTTCAAGTAATTCTCTATCCTTCCCCAATCCGTCGTTAAGCGGTATAGGAAGTGATTTTATCAAAACGAAACAGACAAGCATAATTACCGAAAAAGTAAATATTAGCAGTCCGAGACGTTTGAGTATGTATTTGAACATATACATAAGAAATCCTCTTTTTTTTGCAACTCATAAACAATGCAAAGTGAGGACAATGTTAATTGTCCCCAACTTCGTATTGTCAAAGATTTATATTGTTACAAAACACTAAATCTTATTTGTAGTTCAACGTACCGCCGTTAGCAGACACAAATTCTGCCCATGCCGTATCGTCATAGTTATAGGTCATATAGCGGATTCCGCCGTATCCCATGAAGGTATTGTACTCGTAAGAAACATACTCAACCTTGTAACCCATCAGACTTGCAGCATATCTGCTGTAAACGGGGATAGAGTAGTATGCATTCAGAATTGCGGTTTCAACTGCGCCGAGAGCGGTGAGCTGATCTTCAATCGGGAATGACTTGAAGTCAACCGCGCAACCCTCTTTGCCTTGGAGGTTTGCACTCCACTGTTCGAGGTTGTAGGTGTAAACGCCGTCTTTGTGATTGTCGTCGGCAGTTGCCTTGACAGTCACTTCGACAGTGCTCGGATCCCAGTCTTTAGCGTATCTGTAGCCCTCGCTGATCTGAGTTTCGCAAAGGAGATATGCCGGGTTGAAAGGCGCGTTGCCCCATGCGCCGAAGCAAAGGTCGTATTCACCGTTTGCAAACTGATCGGACCATGTTGCGGACGAGAAATAGAAGTATTCGATCTTGATCTTGCTTTCCAGAGAAGTGCCCTCGGTCATAGCGTCGAATGCGGCCTGGAACCAGTTCTTCACCCTGTCCGTGTTGGCGGTTTGCGTTTCGATACCATAGGTAAGAACGATTTGTTCGCCTGCCGTATAGTTGCCGTCTGCAATTGCTTGTGTCACTGCGGATTCAACGAGTTGGCGTGCAAGAGTGAGGTTGTAACCGGTCGTTGCGTCAAGCGCTTCGTCGATATCGGTGTAATTGTGCGCACCTACCGTCCAGGAGCCGTCTTCGTTCTTCGTTGCGCCGTAAGCATTGAGAATTGCTTCTTTTGCCTGAATGCTTTCACGATATACTTTGCCGTTTTCAACGTCATAGTAGTACATGCTGTTAAGCAAGCCGAGAGCCGCCTGAGAGCTGGGGCTGTTCTTTGCGCAGTAATCGTCACGGTCGAGAGAGAGCGAGATTGCCTTGCGGAAGTCGTCGTAGTTGAGGAGCAGGTTGTTTCTGGTTTCAGTTCTGCTGTTCGCTCTGGATTGGATGTTGAGGTCGAACGTCCAGGTTTCGGGCGTGAAGTATGCACGCTCGGAAGTTCTGTAATCGGCAGCAATCTTAACGTCCATGCTGATGCCATCAAGTTCGCCGTTCTGGAAAGCCATCCACGCGGTGTCCCATTCTTCGATTTTGTTTGTGATTATAGCGTCGGTCTGATATTGTCCCGCATATTGTTCGAGGCCGTATCCAAACCATTTGTCGTTACGAGAAACAGTGTAGGTCTTCTGGTCCTGATAGTTTGTGAGTTTGTAGGGACCCCAGCTTGCGCTTGTTTCAACAGACGTGCAGTAGCTGTTGGAATAAGGAATGCCGTTTTCTCTGTTTTCGCATGCTTCCCACAAATCTTTCTTGACGAGAGGCCAACCGGAGAAGTAATAACCAACTTCGTAAGTCATGCTTCCGTCTTCTTTGAGAGGATTGAGTTTGGTATCCGTTATCATAACGAGTTCGTACTCGTTATCGCCTACGAAATAACCGACTTCGGAGAAGTCCATTGCGGGATAAGTGTAGTTTACGTACATGTAGTTGACAGTATCTTTTTCCGTTTCGCCCCATGCCTCAACTGCCGTAATGACGTTGGTAAGAAGCGCCAAAGATTCTGCCGTCACTTTGACGTTGCCGTTTTCATCGGCAAGTGCCAAAAGGCTATTGTACGCCTCAACTCCAAAATACGCAGGGTATGAAGTTACGTAAAAATCAAGAGTTTGACCACCAAGCCAATTCAATGCCTTCTTCAAAGCAATGTAGCATTCGCCACCGCCAAGGGTATAATAACCGTCACTGCCAAGAGCAAGTTCAGAGTATCCGAAACCTGCGACACCATTGTCAAACCAACCGCTTTGTCCTTGCTTCAAATAGTTTTGAGCATTGTGAATGACGTAGTTTCCGCTGTAGTAGTTGGACGCCGTTGAGAACAGATAGTTCGGAGAAAGCTGTTGAGACATTGTGTAAACAAAGTCTTCGGCTTTAATAGGAGTACCGTCGTCCCAGGTCAGGTCGTTGCGGAGTGTCATTGCAAACGCATAACCGCTGGTTGCGCCTTCCTTAATGCCGTAAGTTCCTGCATATTTCGCCGTTACGTCTTCGAGTTTGGTTGCAGCAGAATAGTCGATGGTGTAGCCACCGGAAACGATGCTGCCGTCTTCTGCATACTTGTAGTTGAACTCATAGAAACTGCTGGTGAAATATCCTTCAAGACTCGAGTTTGTGTTGTCGTTGGACAGGATCGTGCACCACTGGCTCGGCATTTGGGAAGTGAATTCGTTCATTGTATACATTTTGGGGTCTTCCCAACCGAGAGGCTTTTCAGTAGTACCGCCGCCACCGCCATTGCCGCCGCCGGTGGGGCCGTTATCTTTCTTGCACGCCGTGAGGACGG
>JBJFGF010000037.1:0-47092 GCA_051892415.1 Acutalibacteraceae bacterium
TGGTGGAGATGGTGGGAGTCGAACCCACGTCCGAAAATCTATTCCCGAAACTTTCTACGAGCGTAGTTTATCTTTTGAGTTTCCCTTGGAAAAACGCCGATAAACAGGCTTTAATCCTCGGTAGCCCTTTAATCCGTGATAAAGTACAAGGCTCTCCTTTATTCACGTGCACCGCTGAATGACGCTCCTATCCGAGCCGCGGTACTCCCGGTAGGAACGGCAGCTGACTTAAGCAGCTGCTAAAACTGTTTTATTATTGTCAGTTATTTTTAAAGTGTGGTTTTTAAAGCGGTACCACGCCTCTGCTCGCTTATAACGGTTCAAAATCCCCGTCGAAATCCTTTCATCCCCATATATTGTTTTGCTCAAATTAAGAGCAAAAATAAAAACAAATAAATATAAGTGGAAAATATTATTGATTTTTTAAAGACATTGCACGTTCAATATCTCTCTGGGCGGATTTTTTCGCTTCCGTTTCTCGCTTATCGTAATTTTTTTTACCCTTGCAAAGACCTATTTGCATTTTCGCCCTGCCCCGCTCATTGAAATAAACGGAAAGGGGAATGATGGCGCAACCGTCCTGCTTGACCTCTCCCATTAACTTCATTATTTCCTTTTTGTGCATCAGAAGTCTTTTGGGTCGCAACGGGTCCCTGTTAAATCGGTTTCCCATTTCGTATGGTGAAATGTGTATGCCGTTTGCAAGTATCTCGCCGTTTACAACATTGCACCAGGAATCTTTAAGATTCATTTTTCCGGCACGTACGGATTTAACCTCTGTGCCGAAAAGTTCGATTCCCGCCTCGTAGGTTTCAAGAACAAAGTAGTCATGGTAGGCTTTTTTGTTCTGTGCAACTGTTCTGTTTTCCTGTTTAGCCACCGTGACCGCTCCTTTCTTAAAATCCGTTTTACAGTTCGCTTCGCCCTGCCAATGCCCTCATAAGAGTGACATCGTCGGCATATTCGATGTCCGCACCTACGGGGATTCCGTAGGCAAGGCGGGTGACCTTAATGCCGAAGGGTTTAATAAGTTTACTGATATACATTGCCGTTGTGTCACCCTCAATAGTGGGGTTGGTTGCCATAATAACCTCTTTGATTTCACCGCTTGCGGCTCTTTCCACAAGGCTTTTTACCGTTAATTGCTCGGGACCTATACCGTTCATTGGGGAAATAACCCCGTGGAGAACATGATAAACACCGCTGAAATCCCTTGTTCGCTCCATTGCAAGAACATCCTTTGGTTCTTCCACAACGCAAACCGTGGTTTTGTCCCTGTTCACGCTTTCGCATATTGGACAAAGTTCATTTTCCGTAAGGTTGTGACAGAGTGAACAACGGTGAATTTTCGTGTGG
Source organism: Acutalibacteraceae bacterium (assembly GCA_051892415.1). Classification (GTDB taxonomy): domain Bacteria; phylum Bacillota; class Clostridia; order Oscillospirales; family Acutalibacteraceae; genus DTU089. The sequence goes on from JBJFGF010000037.1 coordinate 1,357, forward strand.
GCGTCAATTATTGCATCGGCAAATTCCCTTGCCTCATCGTCCGTTAAATCAAGCACATGAAAAGCCATTCTCTGAGCGGTTTTTCTGCCCACGGAGGGCATTTTCTGAAACTGCTCAATGAGTTTTTCAAGTGCCGCAACATCGTATGCCATATCAGAAACCCAGTCCTGCGGGAAGTCCCAGACCGCTTGTGGCACTGCCCATTCTCTGCTCCATTGTGTCCGCCGCCTTGCGAATTGCTTCGTTAGTTGCCGCAATAATCATATCGGAGAGAATTTCGACATCATCCGGGTCAACAACCTCGGGTTGAATGTTAACTGCAATAACCTCGTGCTTGCCGTTTACGGTAACTTCAACTGCACCGCCGCCCGCACTTGCGGAAAATTCGGAATTTTCAACTTCCTCCTGAATACGCGCCATTTCGTTCTGCATATCCTGGAGTTTTTTCATCATTGCCGCCTGGGAGTTTCCGCCCTGGTTGGGAATTCTTGCTTTCATTTTATTCTACCGTCCTTTTCAGTGATTTATTCTTCAACATAAAAATCAATATTATGTTTGTTTAATTTTGAAAGAAATACGTCGATTGGTTCGGCAGTTTCGTCCGCTGAGGGAGAAGAACCGTCGTTGTAAATCATGGGCTTGAGTTTTTCTCCCGTTGCCCTCATAAGCGCTTCCGCAATGGCGTCCACGTTCATTTTCTGTTTGAACATCTGCGTGAACGCTGTATTTTTTGCTTTTATAAAAACCGTATTACCCGCTCTGTAAGCGGAGGAGCCGATGAGTATGGGGTATAGGGGTCTGTTTATTTTCGCAAGTTGATTCAATGCGTTTTCCCAAGCCATAAAGGGTACCGCGTTGTCCTCATCCGTAACAATGCCCGTATCCACCTTTTTGGGTGCTTGAGGAACGGCGTCCCGAATATTTACATCCTCGGTTTTATCTTCCGCATTTGTTTCCTCTGCTTCGGGGGAATATTCTTTTTGTTCCGGCGGATCGTCGAAAAGGGGGGCGTCAAAGGGGATTTCCTCTGTTGCGGGTACTTCGGATTCTTCGACAGGGGAGGGAGTAACCTCCTGAGGAACTTCAGTTTCTTCCTTTTTCGCGGGTTCTTCCGTTTTCACGGGAACTGAGGGAGCATTTGCCGTAGCCGTAACACCCTGTGCCTTTAAAAGCATTAACTGTGCTTCAAGTTCGTCGAGTCTGCTTACAATGGCACCGTTGTCCGTGGAAAGAGCGGGGGTGCAGAGCCGTATAAGAGCCGTTTCCGTCCTTGCTCTTTGGTGGGAACTGTATTTCAGTTGGGAAGCCTCGTGACAAAGGGTTTCCATTATATGAAGAATTGTGCCGTAGGTCATTTTCTCTGCGTTTTCCTTGTAACGCAGTAACTCGTCGGGAGTGCAGACAATGAACTTTTCGGGATTTTTCGTGGTTTTCGCCATCATAAAATTTCTGAAATGGTTTACAAGTTCACTCATAAGTCTTTCCATATCACAGGACGAGGAATGAAGCCTGTCAATTATATTGAGTATCTCGGCGCCGTTTTGATTCAGGAGAGCGTCGGAAATTTCAAAAAGATAGTCCTTGCCCAAAAGTCCCGCCGCATTGCTGACGGTGTTGACTGTTATGGGCTCGTTGTAGCCGGCGCATTGGTCAAGGATTGAAAGGGCGTCACGTAAAGCACCGTCGGAAATTCTCGCAATGAGGAGAGCCGCGTCGTCGGAGAGTTCGAGTTCTTCGTTTTTTGCAACTTCCGTAAGCCTTGCGGCAATGTCCTCGGGAGGAATTCTCCTGAAATCAAACCGCTGGCATCTTGAAAGAATGGTTGCGGGGAGTTTATGCACCTCGGTGGTGGCAAGGATGAACAGTACGTGTTCCGGGGGTTCTTCAAGGGTTTTCAAGAGCGCATTGAAAGCACCTGTTGAAAGCATGTGAACCTCGTCGATAATATATACTCTGTACTTTGCCGCCGCGGGAGTGAAATTTACTTCATCACGCAGGTCACGGATGTTGTCAACGCTGTTGTTACTTGCGGCGTCAATTTCCGTAACGTCAAGGATTGAGCCGTCGTCAATACCCTTGCAAATGCTACATTCGTTACAGGGACTTCCGTCCTGTGGGTTAAGGCAGTTAACCGCCTTAGCAAGAATTTTTGCACAGGTGGTCTTGCCGGTTCCTCTTGAGCCGGTGAAAAGATAGGCGTGGGAAAGCCTGCCGGTAGAAATTTCATTGCGGAGTGTTTCCGTAATATGATTCTGACCGGACACGTCTGAGAATACTCGGGGACGCCATTTTCTGTATAATGCTCTGTACAAAGTTCTCACTTCCTTAAAATAAAACCTACGCTCCACTCGGTCATACGACGAGCAGGCGGACTGTGGCGCACAGGACGGTCCGCTTAATGCTGCTCGGTTCCCCGCCTGACATGGTTCACGGTGCCCCGCCGCACAGGACCCACCCGTCGCATGACCGAATTGAGCGTAAGTTATATGCAAATACTGTATCTAGTATTATATATTAAAAAATAATAAAAATCAATAGAAATCAGGAAAAGAAAACAGGAAAATCAACCCTCGTATTCGTCCTCGTTTTCCCAGTTGTGCCAAACGTCCTGAATGTCGTCGTTATCGTCGAACATCTCAAGCATTTTGCTCATATTTTTCATATTGTCCTCACCCTCAAGACGAGTGTAGGTCTGGGGGATGTAGGCAGTTTCGCTGCTTACGAATTTGTAGCCCCTTGCTTCAAGGTCGCTTGTAACCGCGCCAAGATCGTTGGGGTCGGTACGGATTTCAAAGATTTCTTCATCATCGGTAATGAAGTCGATTGCGCCGCACTCAATAGCGTCCTCCATGAGTTTGTCCTCGTCAACGTCCTCTCTTTCAATGATGATAACGCCGTAGTAGTCGAACATAAACATAACGCAACCGGATGTGCCCATATTTCCGCCGTATTTGTCAAAATAGTGGCGGACGTCACCGGCTGTACGGTTACGGTTGTCCGTGAGAGCCTTTACAACAACTGCAATACCGCAGGGACCGTAGCCCTCGTAGATGATTTCCTCATAGTTGTCGGAGGAACTGTCACCGGCAGCCTTCTTGATGATTCTTTCGATGTTTTCGTTGGGTACGTTGTTGGCTTTTGCCTTTGCAATAACGTCTTTAAGTTTGGAGTTACCTGCGGGGTCGGGACCGCCCTCGCGGACTGCGACAGCAATTTCACGGCCGATTTTGGTAAAAACCTTTGCTCTTGCGCCGTCTGTTTTTTCTTTTTTTCTCTTAATGGTACTCCATTTGGAATGTCCTGACATTTGAATACCTCCGAAATTGTAATATATGTATTTATATAATGTAACCGATATATATTATCACAAGACCTTTATTTTGTCAATGTTTTTAAACTGTGAATAGGCGGGGGCTTTTTGATTAAAAATACAAATACGGAAAAATTTTTGAGGTTTGGAAATAAATATGAAAAAAATGTGGAAAGATTTGTTATATTGTGGTAAAATACAGGGTGATTATGATTGGAGTGGTACGGTGAAATACGACTTAAGAAATAAAAAAATTTCCGAGGGAGTGGAACTTTGTACGGTAAGTGCCAAAGGATTTAAAACCGCTTGCGCCTCTTTGAGTTTTGTAATGCCCCTGGGGGAAAAGGCGTCTCTTTATGCCTTAATTCCCAATATACTTACGCGCTCTTGCAAGGATTATCCTGACATTACGAGCATCGAAAAGAAACTTGCGCTCCTTTACGGTGCCGAGGTCATTTCGGATGTTACAAAATCCGGTGAAAATCAGATTTTAAAAATTGAGATTTCCTGCATTGACGACAGGTTTTCCATTGACGGAGATAACATAACCGACGAGTGCCTGAAGTTTTTATTCCAAATGATTTTTGAACCCCGACTTGAAAAGGGCGTTTTCTGCGCGGAGGACGTGGAAAGTGAAAAGCGTCTTTTGGCGGAGAGACTTATTGCGGAAAACAGCGATAAAAGAACTTATGCCAAAAACCGCTGTAACGAAATAATGTTTGAAAACGAACTGTACGGAATACACCGCTACGGCTCCCTTGAAGATATTGAAAAAATTACTCCCGAAAGCCTTTATGAAGCCTACAAAGAGGTTTTGGAAAAATCAAAAATTCTTATGTGTGTAAGCGGCGGAAATTTCACAAATGTTGAGGAACTCCTGAAAAAGCACATTGACTGTGAAAGCCGTGATGTTAAACTCAACAAAACACTCTATGTCGAAAAATGTGAAGACGTAAAATACGTTAAGGAACAGGAAGCCGTAAAACAGGGTAAACTTGTTATGGGCTTCAGAATGGGTATGAAAAGCGAGGGGGACAATTATGCCGCTCGCAGAGTTATGGTGGATTTGTTCGGAGGAAGCCCCCATTCAAAGTTGTTTACCGTTGTACGTGAAAAAATGAGCCTTTGCTATTACTGTTCCGCTACGATGTTCCGTTACAAAGGCGTTATGCTTGTACAGAGCGGAATAGAGGGATACAACGAGGAAAAGGCAAAAAATGCCATTCTCCTGCAACTTGACGATATTAAAAAAGGAAACTTTACCGATGAAGATGTGGAAGCCTCCGTCAAAGCCCTTGAGGACGGTTTCAAAAGCGTTTCCGACTCTGCGGAAGCAGTTGCCGCATGGTTTACTTCCCAGGTTTGTTCAGGGGATTTTCTGTATCCGGAGGATTTTATAGAACAGTTTAAAAAGGTTACCCGCGAAGATGTTATTAAGGCGGCACAGAGCGTTACTCTTGATACGGTGTTTATGCTTGAGGGTACCGGGGAAGGCGGTGTTGAAGAATGAGGGAAAACGTCATAAAGTATATTGAAAACAGTATATTGGGCGAGGGTTATTACAGTATCGACCACAAATCAGGCTTGAAAATCTATGTTTACCCGAAACCGGAATACACTTCAACCTACGCAACATTCGGCACAAAGTACGGCTCCATTGACACACGTTTCAAACGAAGTGACAAAGAGAGTTTTACGGAAATTCCCGCGGGTACGGCGCATTTCCTTGAACACAAACTTTTTGAAAGCGAGGAACTTGACGCATTTCAGAGATATGCCAAAACAGGTGCCTCCGCCAATGCATATACAAGTTTTGACAGAACCTGTTATCTGTTCGCTTGTACGGGGCATTTCAAAGAGAATTTTGAAATACTTCTTGACTTTGTGCGCCACCCCTATTTTACCGAGGAAACCGTCAAAAAGGAACAGGGCATAATCGGACAGGAAATTGATATGTACAAGGATTCACCCGAGTGGGAGTGCCTTTTCAATCTCCTTGAATGTCTTTATGTTAAACACCCTGTAAAAATTGACATTGCAGGCACAAAGGAGTCCATTTCACATATTACCGCAGAAATGCTTTTTTCCTGCTATGAAACCTTTTATAACCTTTCCAATATGGCTCTTGCGGTTGCGGGAAAAACAACCGTGGATGAGGTTTTGGAAATTGCGGACAGACTTCTTACAAGCGATGAGAATGTAACAGTTGAACGCGCTTTTGAGGAGGAGCCAAAGGAAATAGTTAAAAACTACGCGGAAGAAAAACTTCCCGTGGGGACTCCCGTTTTTGCTTTCGGATATAAGGAAAGTTTCTTTGACGGCGCTTGCACCCTTGAAGAAGAAATTGCAATATCTTTAATTCTCGAAATAACCGCAGGACAGATTTCCCCCCTGTATAAAGAACTTCTTGACAGCGGTCTTGTAAACGGCGCATTCGCAACGGAGTTCTTTAACGGACACAATTATGCCTCCTCAATTTTCTCGGGAGAGTCCGTGAATCCACGGGAGGTTGCAAGGAAAATCAATTCCTGTATTCAGCATTTAAAGGAAACGGGTATAACCGAGGAACAGTTTGAAACAGTCCGCAAAAAACAGTACGGAAAAACAGTACGGGCTTTCACCGATATTGATACCGTAGCAAACGGACTTGTTGTTTCCCATTTTGAAAATGAGGAACTTTTCTCCGAGTTTGAGGTTATAAAAAATCTTAAACTTGATTTTGTAAACGACCTTTTGAAAAAATGCTTTAACGAGGACAAAGCTGCTCTCTCCGTGGTGAAAAATTAAAAGTGTCGGTAAAAAGAGCGGGACCCATAAAACAGTGCATTAGGAGTGATAAAAATGGAATGGTTTGCAGATTTTGCACGGGTAACATTCGGGGGAATGGAAACTGCCTTTGACGTTTCCTCGGTTTTCTGCGAATTCAATATAGGCGAGAAGTTCATTCAAATCAGGTGGTACGGGGTAATCATAGCCTTCGGCTTTACTCTTGCAGCGCTTTTCGGCGGCAGAATAGCATACACCTGGAGAATGAATTTGAGCAAGATGGTGGATGTTCTCATTTACGGAACTTTCGGCGGCATAATCGGTGCGAGAGCCTATTATGTAATCTTTGAATGGAGTTATTACAGTCAGAATCCTGCGGAGATTTTTCAAATATGGAACGGCGGTCTTGCCATATACGGCGGTATAATCGGCGGTATATTGGCGGGCTTTATAACCTGTAAACTGGAAAAACTTAATTTCCTCAATCTCCTTGACCTTGTTGGTATGAGTCTTCTTATCGGACAGGGCATCGGCAGATGGGGTAACTACGCAAATCAGGAGGCTTTCGGCACTTTTACGGGCGGTAATTACGGAATGATGAGTAAAAAAGTGGTGTCCTACATAGCCGCCCATCCCGACAAATTCGGATTGGAGAATGTGGGAGATGTAAGCGCCTATATTGAGGAAAACAACCTCTTTGTTCATCCCACTTTCTTTTATGAGTTCGTTTGGTGTATGGCGGGATTTTTGATCCTCTATTTAATGCTCAAAAAATTCCGGAAATTCAGCGGACAACTTTTCCTTTGCTACGGTATATGGTACGGCACGGGCAGAGCCTTTATAGAGGGCTTGAGAACGGACAGTCTTTATATAGGTTCCACGGGAATTCGCGTGTCACAACTTCTTTCGATTTGTATTGTGGCGGTTTGTGCCGTAATTCTTGTTGCAATGCTTATAAGGGTGAAAAAACATCCCGTAAAAATCGAGGGTGTGGATTATTTTCCGCCGGATGCGGCAAAAATGCTGAAAGAGATAAAAGCGGAAAAATTGCAAAAGGCGTCGGGCAAATCGGCTCAAAGAACTGAAGAAAACGGAGAGGAAAAGGAAAATGGCTGAACTTATAAGCGGTAAGGAGGTTTCCGCCGCAAAAAGAGAGGAACTGAAAAAACGCGTGAACACTCTGAACGAAAAGGGTATAAACGTGGGTCTTGCGGTTATTATCGTGGGCAATAACAGCGCTTCACGTGTTTATGTCAATAATAAGAAAAAAGGTTGCGAGGAAATCGGGGTTACATCCTTTGAATATGCCTTGCCCGAGGAAACAACACAGGAGGAACTTATCTCCCTTATTGAGAAATTAAATAACGACGGCAGGGTGGACGGTATTCTTTGTCAGTTACCCTTGCCCAAACACATTGACGAAAAAGCGGTTTTGAACTGCATTTCACCCATTAAGGACGTGGATGCTTTCCACCCTGTAAACGTAGGACACATAATGATCGGAGATTTTACATTCCTGCCCTGTACTCCCGCGGGTATTATGGAAATGCTCAAATTCTACGGCATTTCCGTCAGGGGTAAAAAATGCGTTATAATCGGAAGAAGCAATATAGTCGGAAAACCCATGGCAATGCTTCTTCTCAAAGAGAACGGAACAGTTGAAATCTGCCACTCAAAAACGGAAAATCTCAAAGAGGAAACCTTGAGCGCGGACATTCTCGTGGCGGCTGTGGGTGTGGCAAATTTTGTTACCGCCGATATGGTTAAGGACGGCGCAGTTGTCATTGATGTGGGAATGAACAGAAATGCCGAGGGCAAACTGTGCGGTGACGTTTGCTTTGACGAGGTTAAGGAAAAAGCCTCATATATTACACCCGTTCCGGGCGGTGTGGGTCCCATGACCATTACAATGCTCCTTGAGAACACGGTAAGAGCGGCGGAAATGTACAAGAAGTAACCTAAAAATCATACGGTTTAATAAAAATAATACTAAAATATATAAAAATCGTATCTTTTCAAACTTGTTAATTACTTGACAAGGTTGCAATGGGTATTTTATAATTTATCACAGAATTACGAACACTGTGAATAGTGTTCTTTTCGGAGGAAAAAATAATGAAAATGAAGCTTTCGTTCCGTTGGTACGGAGAAACAGATCCCGTTTCACTTCAGTATATTTCTCAGATTCCGGGTATGCGTTCCATCGTTTCCGCGGTTTATGATGTTAAACCCGGTGAGGTGTGGCCCGAAGAAAAACTGAAAGAAATGAAAGAGCAATGCGAAGAACACGGTCTTGTTTTTGATGTTGTTGAATCCATTCCCGTTCACGAGGACATTAAATTGGGCAGAAACAATGTTGAACAACTTCTCGAGGTTTACTGTGAGAATATTCGCAGATGTGCAAAATACGGAGTGAAGTGCGTTACCTATAATTTCATGCCCGTTTTCGACTGGACCCGTACTCAACTCGATAAGGAAGCCAAGGACGGCTCAACAAGTCTTGTAATGTATTGGGAGCAAATGAAAGGGCTTGACCCCCTTAAAGACGATATTCATCTTCCCGGGTGGGACTCAAGTTATTCTCAGAGTGAGGTGCGTGAACTTATTTCCGCTTACGGCGAAATAGGGGAAGAAGGTCTTTGGAAAAACCTCGAAAGATTCCTCAAAAAAGTTATTCCCGTTGCAGAGGAATGCGGCGTCAGAATGGCAATACACCCCGATGACCCGCCTTATTCAATTTTCGGACTTCCCCGAATTATCACTAACGAAAAAAATCTTGACAGAATGCTCGCTATTGTAGATAGTCCGGCAAACAGTCTTTGCCTTTGCACCGGAAGTCTCGGTTGTGCAAAAGCCAACGATATTCCGGCAATGATTGAAAAATACGCGAAGGCAAACAGAATTGCCTTTATGCATATCAGAAATGTTAAAATCATGGAGGACGGTTCCTTTGAGGAGCGCGCGCACCTTTCTGATTGCGGTTCTCTTGATATGTATAAAATTGTCAAAGCACTTGCAGACAATAACTATGACGGCTATGTACGTCCCGATCACGGCAGAATGATTTGGGGCGAAACCGGCAAACCCGGCTACGGTCTTTTCGACAGAGCGTTGGGCGCCGCATATATTAACGGTCTTTTTGAGGCTTGTGAAAAGGAGTCAAAATAAAATGAATGAGATGAACACAAGAATTTCAAATATCGGTATCGTTCCGGTTATTAAACTTAACAACCCCGAGAGAGATGCCGCACCGCTTGCAAAAGCACTTTGCGATGGCGGAGTACCCGTTGCGGAAGTAACTTTTCGTGCCGAGGGTGCGGACAAAGCCATTTCTCTTATGAAAGAGGCTTGCCCCGATATGCTGGTGGGTGCGGGTACCGTTCTCTATGTTGAACAGGTTGACAAGGCCATTGCCGCGGGTGCGGAGTTTATTGTTACACCGGGCTTTGACCCTGAAATCGTTGCATATTGCCAAAAGAAGAATATGCCCGTTTATCCCGGTTGCACAACTCCAACCGATTACCATGCCGCTCTCAAATTCGGACTTGAGGTTCTCAAATTCTTCCCCGCAGAGCAGTCCGGCGGACTTGCAAAAATCAAATCCATGAGCGCGCCCTTCCCCATGTTCAAAATTATGCCCACAGGGGGTATTTCTCTTAAAAACCTAAAGGAGTATATTTCCGCACCTCAGATTGCGGCTTGCGGCGGCTCATATATGGTAACCGCAGAACTTATTGACTCACAGAATTGGGCGGAGATTACAGAACTCTGCCGTCAGTCCGTTGAAATTGTTAAGGAGGCAAGAAAATAATGTCAAAGGTTGTTACATTCGGTGAAATAATGCTCCGTCTTGCACCGGAGGGCTATTACAGATTTTTCCAAAACGATAAAATGCAGGCAACATTCGGCGGCGGTGAAGCAAATGTTTCCGTTTCCCTTGCAAATTACGGCTTGGACAGCGTTTTTGTCACAAAACTTCCTGAACATGCAATCGGTCAGGCGGCTATTGACTCCCTGCGCTATTTCGGTGTTGACACCTCTAAGATTGTAAGAGGCGGCGAAAGAGTGGGTATTTACTATCTTGAAAAGGGTGCTTCTCAGAGAGGCTCTGTTTGTATCTATGACCGTAAATATTCATCAATTCAGCAGGCGAGCACTTCCGATTTCGATTGGGATGAAATTTTCGAGGGTGCGGATTGGTTCCATTTCACAGGCATCACTCCCGCTCTGGGCGAAAATCTTGTTGATATCTGCCGCGAGGCTTGTAAAGCCGCAAAGGCAAAGGGTGTGAAGATTTCCTGCGACCTTAACTACCGCGGAAAACTCTGGACCCGTGACGAAGCAAGAAAAGCAATGACGGACCTTTGCCAATATGTTGACGTTTGTATTTCCAACGAAGAAGATGCAAAGGATGTTTTCGGCATTGAAGCAGAGGACACCGACATCTACGGCGGCAAACTCAACCACGAGGGCTACAAATCCGTTGCAAAGCAGTTGGCGGACAAATTCGGCTTTGAAAAGGTTGCAATCACTTTGAGAACTTCAATTTCCGCAAGCGACAACGATTGGGCGGGTATGCTCTATGACGGTGAGAATTACTGCTTCTCAAAATCCTACCATCTCCACATTGTTGACCGCGTGGGCGGCGGCGATTCTTTCGGCGGCGGACTTATCTATGCGCTTCTTAACGGCAAATCAACCCAGGAAGCCATTGAGTTTGCAGTTGCGGCATCCGCACTCAAGCACTCCGTTGAGGGCGACTTCAACCGCGTCGGTGTAAAAGAGGTTGAAAAACTTGCAGGCGGCGACGGCTCGGGACGTGTGCAGAGATAATCACCGAAATGCCGAATGGCATTTTCCACATAAAAAAGCACTAAAATTTGTTAATATTTAAAGTTTGAAAACGCCCTTGGGAGCAGTCACTTTGCTTGACAACCAAGGGCGTTTATATTATAATGAATTATCTGTAAAATTCTTGAAGAATTTAAAGTTTACGGTAATTTATTTTTGAAGGGACGTTGTTTTATGACAGCATTTAAGAAACCCCTGTGCGGTATTATGGCAATTATTCTGGTATTTGTATTTATTGCTGCCGCCCCCGTTTCTGTTTTTGCAGAGGAAGATACTACTGCCATGTCTGCAAAAGAAATCGAACTCAACAAAAAGACCGAAGACGGCTTTGAGTATATTAAGGTCGATGATGGTTCCTCGGTTGAACTTGTTAAATATGTGGGTACCGAAACGGAAGTTAAACTTCCCTCAAAACTCGGCGGTTTAAGTGTAATCACCGTGGGCGAGGGTTGCTTCGAGGGTAACTCAACTGTTGTAAGTGTTAAATTCAACAGTAATATCAGCACCGTTAAGGACAGAGCATTCAAGGACTGTACCGCTTTAAAAGAGATTTCAAATACCGAATCCCTCACATCATTGGGTGTGTCCGCTTTCGAGGGCTGTACCGCTCTTGAAGAAATCGCATACCCCGAAACAGTTGTTGATGTTCCGGAAAAATGTTTTGCGGGCTGTACATCTCTCACAGAACCCAAGGAACACAAAAACCTGAAAAATGTTGCGGTTGATGCTTTTAAAGATACCGCTTGGGAAAATTCCCAACCCGACGGCCCTCTTTGCTTCGGCAGAGTTTTGTACGGTGTAAAGGGTCAGGAAAAGAATATCGAAGTACCGAAGAATGTTTCAATTATTGAGGATTACGCTTTCCTCGGTTGCGATTATATTGAAACCGTAACCCTCGGCCCCGACGTTGAAGAAATCGGACTTTACGCATTCCAAAACTGCACAAGCCTTAAAGAGTTCAATTTTGACGATGCAATCGGTGTTGTAAGTGCCGGCGCATTCAAGGGTTGTACCGCTTTGGAAGTTGCGGATTTTTCAAAAACGACTCTTGCAACAATCGGTTACGAGGCTTTTGCAGGTTGCACATCCCTTTCAGAAGTTAAATTACCCGAAACCCTTTCCGATATCGGTGATTTCGCATTTGCCGAAACAAAGGTTAAAACGATTGAATTCGGCAAGAACGTGGGATCCGTGGGCGCAAATACTTTTGCAGGTAACGAGGTTCTCGAATCAATCAATGTTGTTGAGAAAAATAAGGAGTTTTCTTCCGATGACGGTGTTCTTTACAATAAAAAAGGAAAAGCTCTTGTAATATTCCCCGCCGGAAAAACAGGGGAGTTCACACTTCCCCAAAAGGTTGAGGAAATCAGAGAGTACGCTTTTAAGGACTCCAAAATCTCCGCGGTAAATCTTGAAGAAGATGCCGCTTTGAAAAACATCGGCAACTATGCTTTTGAGGGTTCTGCAATTACCGAGTTTAAGATTTGTGCAAATATTGAAAAAATCAACAGCAACACATTTAAAAACGCTAAGGCTCTTTCAAAGGTTACATTTGACGAGGGCGTTACATATATTGCCGCTTCCGCTTTCGAGGGTTGCTCCGCATTGAAAGAGATTGTACTTCCTGATTCACTTCACGATATCGCAAGCGCCGCCTTTAAGGATGCGGGACTTGTAAGCGTTAATCTCGGTGACGGTGTGGCAAACATTAACAGCGAAGCATTCGCAGGCAACAAAAATCTTACAGACCTTTACATCGGTAAAAACGTGGCGAAACTCGGTAACGGCGCATTTAAGGACTGTGCAAAACTTGTTGCGGTAAATCTTCCCGCGTCCCTTGTTTCATTCAGCGGTAATACATTCAGCGGATGCAATTCCCTTGTTAAAATTACAGTTGATTCCGAAAGTGAAAATTACAAGGCAGTGGGCGCATCCGTTTATACAGCGGACGGAAAGACCCTTGTTATTGCCGGTAACAAAAATACAAAATCCCTTATAGTTGCGGACGGCACAGAGACTATTGATGCAGACGCTTTTGTTCTTGCAAAAAATGTTGCGGCAATCAGTCTTCCCGCGTCACTTACGGAAATTCAGGGCAATGCCCTTGACAATACCGCTTGGTACAAAAATGCCAACGGAACAGTATATGCCGGTAAAGTTCTCTACAAGGTTAAAGGCGCAATTTCCAATGTCGCAGTAGCGGACGGTACTGTTGCCATTGCGGACAATGCACTCAGCAATCCCGCAGTTAAAACAGTTATTCTTCCCAACTCCCTTGTAAGAATCGGCGACAATGCCTTTGCAGGTTCATCGGTAGTTTCCGTTGCAATTCCCGCAAGTGTTAAATATGTGGGTGCCGATTCCTTTAAGGATGCCGCAAAACTCAAAAAGTTAACAATGGCAAAGGGCGTTGAAACAATCGGTGCCGGTGCCTTTGCAGGTTGCGTTTCCCTGACATCCGTTGCAATTCCCGAAACAGTAAAACTTGTTCCCTCGGATGCCTTTGCAGGTTGCGTGAAACTCGCTTCCGTTGAAATCAAGGGCGCGGAAAAAATCGGTAAATACGCTTTCAGCGGTTGCGAAAGTCTTAAAACAATCACTCTCCCCGCAACTCTTACAGAACTTGACCCCGTAAGTTTCGACGGATGCACTTCTCTTGAAGCAGTTGAGGTTGCGGAGGGCAACCCGATGTATGAGTCCCTTGACGGTGTTGTACTTGTTGCAAACGAAGAACCTGCCGAGGACGGCTCACCTGTGTTTGAAACAATCGCCCTTTACCCCGCAGGCAGAAAAGGCGAGTACGCAGTTCCCGAAACGGTTAAGAACATTGCCGACAGAGCATTCTATAACTGTGACGGACTTACGGCAATAACATTCAGCGAGGGCTTCGGTAATATCGGAGCAGAAAGTTTCTATGACTGTGACGGCATTACAACAGTAACAATGCCCGAAAGTGCAAGAAAAATCGGTGATTACGCTTTCGCCTCCTGCGACGAACTCCGCGAGTTTGTTGTTAACAGTAACCTTACGGACTATGCCGACAATGCTTTCGACGGTTGCTACTACATTAACTACGATATGGTAACAATCAATGTTGAGGACAGTTCCGGTTCGCTTATCGCTGTTATCGCACTTGCGTTTGTATTGATCGGTGTCATCTGGTACCTGGTTTACAGAAGAAAACAAAAGAAAATAGAGAAAGAAATTCAAAAGAAAATAGCCGACAGGGAAGCCCTTGAAGCAGTAAAAGGTGAATAAACAATAAAAATAATTTGAGGTCGTAAAAACGAAAGTTTTTACGACCTCAAATTTATAAATAAGGGGCTTGGAAAAATGCGTAGGATGGACAAACTGAGCGAAAACAAAGCTTTTGCTTTGTTTCGGTTTCCCGAAGGCGTACAGAGGTACGTCGAGTAGCGAAGTTTGTTCATAGCATAAAACATTGTTTTTATTTGTTTTCTGTTTTTTATTGCTTATGACACACTTTAAAGTTGCTTAGGGGCATTTTTTAACCTTTTAATATCGGGTTTTATGTGCTCTGCACTTTTTTAACAGCCCCCTCAAAATGTTTTTAGATAATTAATGCAATTTCTAATCCACTTTATTGAACCCGAAAGTCGATAACCGGAAAAGCCGGAGTACTGCAATATCTCCTCAATTTCTGCATCTGTAATTTCAAGATTAACAAGTTCCTTGAATTTAACACCGTCTTTTCCAATATCGGTTATATAATCGTAATATGTTCCCGAATAGCCAAAGTTTGTTGCATACATTTCAATATTCTCGCTTGCCGCCATAACCGTTTCTTCCGTATCTTCGTAAAAAAGACTTCTGCCGTTGTCATACAAAGGGTAAAAACTTTCAACATTATGGGAAAGTTTAACTGCAATATTTGAAAGATGACGGTCATCCTGTCTTGTGATAAAATCAAGAATAATCATTTTAATAATATCGTTCTTGTATTGGGGACGGACATCAATAAGGTTTTTGTATTCGTTGTCGGTTCTGGCTCTGTCAAACAGTCTGCGAAAGTGAACTATATATTCATTTGAAAAATCGTACAAAAACTCTGAGAAAACAGAATTTTTATCAAATCTGTAAACAGGACAACAGGGAATTCCTAATTTTTGGGAAAGTTTATATACGGCAATTTCGGATTCAACATCAGTAACAAGGGGGCTTATGCGTTGTTTGAAAATACCGTATTTCCCCTTAAAAACACCGTATCGCTTTATGTTATAGCCCTCTGGTGTGTCAATGCTGGCGCCCACGAGGTCGATTTTTTGAAGAAATACGGATTCAAAAACATCCGTCAAAATATCTTCAAATTTTTCGTTCTTGTTCTTTGCAATCCAAAGTAAATCTTTTGGGTGAATACCACGGGTGACATCCGCAATTTTGAGAACATCATAAGTTGATAAACCGCAACGGAACAGTATTTTTTCAATATCGCGTCTGTCACGACTGACAACTCTTTCCGACAGGAAACCCGTGAATTGTTCGTGAGTCCATTCCTTTCTGCCGTGGGTATAGAGGGACACAACTTCATTTAAATTCGGAGCGGTAAAATGAACACAGTAGTTCTCGTCAATTAAACCGATGATTTCATTGTCCCACTTTAAATACATATGTGAATTGCTCCGCTTTTTCAGTCTGCCGTCGGTGGGTTTGCAGGCATTGACGGGGATTTTATATGTTTTTCCCTCAATTATAACTCCGGGGATTTTGCCCTCTCTGCAAAGTGTGCGAACACGGCGATCGCTTATTTTCCAATTATCAGCCGCTTGGGTTGTTGTAATGTAATCCATTATTTCACCAACTTTCATTAAGGGTATTATAACACACTATCGGAACAATATCAAGCGTATTGTTCCGATAGTGTTATGATTATATTGCGTTATATACTGATTATACACCCGAATATGCGGAGAAGCCGCCGTCAACGGGGATAATAACACCCGTTACAAATTTGGAATAGGTCTCGTCGCTGAGGAAAAGGAGCGTACCCGTAAGGTCCTCGGGAACACCGAAACGTCCGAGGGGAGTATGACCGAGGATTTTTTCACTTCTGGGAGTGAGGGAGCCGTCCTCGTTGTATAGGAGTGCTTTATTCTGATTTGTTGAGAAGAAACCGGGCGCGATGGCGTTAACGCGAAGACCGACTTCCGAAAAATGAACTGCCATAAACTGTGTGAAGTTTGAGATAGCCGCCTTCGCCGCCGAATATGCGGGGATTTTTGTGAGGGGCTTGTAAGAGTTCATTGAGGAGATGTTAATAATTGTAGCATTCTCCTTGCCCACCATATCTTTTGCGAAAACCTGGGTTGTGAGAAGCGTGCCGAGGAAGTTGAGGTTGAAAACGAATTCAATACCCTTGGGGTCAAGGTCAAAGAAAGTTTTTACATCCTCTGCTTTTTCTGTCAAATCTGAAAGTTGGAATTTTTCCTTTGTTGTGTTGCCGTTGGGGTGGTTGCCGCCGGCACCGTTAATAAGAATGTCGCAAGTACCGATTTTTTCGTTGATGACGTTTCTTGCGTTTTCAAGGCTTTCCTTGTCAAGAACGTTGCAGGCAACACCAATTGCTTCAAAGCCCTCCGCCTTAATTTCTTTTGCAACTGCGTTGGCGGATTCTTCTCTGAGGTCGAGAACTGCAACTTTAACACCCTGTCTTGCAAGGTCCTTTGCGAAGCCGCCGCAAAGAACGCCGCCGCCTCCCGTAACAACTGCTACTCTGCCTTTTAAATTTTCGTGATTAAACATTTTTGTCACTCCTTAATATTTTCTGATAGTAAAGTCCGTAAGATTTGCTTTTTTAAGGCACTCGTCAAGTGCGTCCGCCGCCGCGTCAAATGCCGCGCGGTTTGTTGGGTATGTGTAGTCATCCTTGAGTTGATCCGCAGTACCGCCCTCAGTTTCCAGATCCTTTAGTCCGTCGAATACTTTAAGGTGGGGTTCAAGGGTGAGGAAGTGACTTCCGTCTTTGTCCTTTGCAAAGCGTGTAAGCAGTTCAACAATATTGCCGTCACCGAGACCTGCGGGACGAACCTTGCCGCCGTCATAAAGACAGTCTTTAACGTGAATATAGTCAATGTAATCCTTCAAAAGTTCATAGGCGGGAAGTATCTGAACTCCGCATTGAATGAAGTTTGAGGGGTCGAAAATGCCCTTGATTTTACCCTCAAAGGTTTTGTATATTTCAAGGCAGCGTGTATCAATATCGCCGTAGATGTCCTTTTCGTTTTCGTGACAGCACCAAACTCCGTTTGCAAGAGAATAGGAACACATTTTATCAAGTCTTTCAAATACTTCGTCACGGTATTCTTCGAGGCTCTGTCCCTTTGTGAAGAAGAAACTGAACATTCTTATTCTTTCGGTGCCGAGAATGTTGGCAACCTCAACGCAGTTCTTGAAATTGTCAAAATGGGAGGCAAAATCGTCGGTGATTTCGATTTTTCCGTAGTGGGAGCCGATGGAGGAAACACCGATTCCGTTGTCATCAAGGATTTTCTTCAGTTCCTTTGCCTGATCCACGGAATATAGTGAGATGTTTCCCTCGTCAAGTCCGCGGGGCTCAATATGAGTCATGCCGTGGGCTTTGAGAGCGGCAATTTGTTCTTTGATTCCGCCGCCCGCTTCATCGGCAAATGCGGAAAGATAAAATGTTGCAGCCATAAATATGTCTCCTTAAAATTATTTGTCTTAAAATTTGTTTTATAATAAAAAAATATCTTTATTTTTCAAAATATATTTTGCACAAAGTCGGCAGAACTCGTCGGAATCGTATTTTTCCGAGAATTCTTCGTCGGTTTTGGAAATAACCGAGTAGTCAACGGAAATCTCGCTGTCGGGGTCGTACATGGGGAAAAGTTTTGCGTAGTATTCCGCATATTTAGAGGCACCGACACTGTTCAAAGCGTAGGGAACAACGGAAACAAGGGGCTCGCCGTTGTTTTTGAAAAAGGTTGAAAGACTTTTCTTTGCGTCCTCGTCGAAATATTCAAGAGCGTAAATATATTTCTTTTCGTTGGGGAGAGCATTGAAAACCTCGGTCATATCGTCGGCTTTTTCAAGCATAACCTGAATATTCATTGCAACTCCGTGAAGAAGTTCCGTTTCCTCGGCGGATTTTAATTTTTCCTCTGTTAAAACGGAATAGTTTTCGCGTAAATCGTAATCCCTTTTCCAGATTTCCGCTTCTTTTTTCAGCCTTTCCCGACGTTCCTTTGAAGATTTTATCGCTTTAATCCAAGCGAATACGGCAATAATTATTGCAACTAAAAGTATTACCCAGTAATACCATTGAACACCCCAAAGCATTTAATCACCCGTTCTGTAAAGATTTGTAAATGTCACTTTTTTTGAGTCCCGTCTGTTT
Organism: Acutalibacteraceae bacterium; assembly: GCA_051892415.1. Classification (GTDB taxonomy): domain Bacteria; phylum Bacillota; class Clostridia; order Oscillospirales; family Acutalibacteraceae; genus DTU089. Next base: position 19,659 of record JBJFGF010000037.1, read on the forward strand.
TGCAACCTGTTTTGCCGCCTCGTTTATCGACATACCATTTTCCACAAGACCCAGGGCAATTTCCAAAGCAGAATCCATTGTGATTTCCTCTTTTTCGTCCCGTGGCTTGCCCTCAATTATGATAACATATTCGCCCTTTGCAGAGCCGTCGCTGTATTTTTGCGCCGCTTCAAAAAGTGTGGTACGCTCAACATTTTCGTGGATTTTCGTAAGTTCCTTTACAAGCGCGATGTTTCGGTTGCCCCAATACTTTGCCATATCCGCAAGGGTGGCGGCAAGTTTGTGGGGAGCCTCGTAGAAAATCATTGTACGCTTTTCGTCAACAAGTTCTTCAAGATGCTCACGTCTGTTCTGCTTTGCTTTTGTGAGAAATCCCTCAAAGGTAAATCTTCCAGAGGGCATACCCGAAATTGCAAGAGCCGTGGCAAAGGCGCAGGGTCCGGGCACGGCACAAACGGTAATTCCGTTTTCGTGGCAGAGCCTTGTGAGATCTTCGCCCGGGTCGGAAATGGCGGGCATACCCGCGTCGGAAACAAGAACGCAGTTTTCCCCGTTTAAAAGGCGGTCGATTATAACACCCCCACGCTGAGCGCGGTTGTGTTCATAGTAACTGACCATTGGCTTTTTAATATCAAAGTGATTGAGGAGTTTAATTGTAACCCTTGTGTCCTCTGCGGCAATGAAATCGCAATTTGAAAGCACCTCAACGGCACGGGGGGAGAAATCTCCCAGATTGCCTATGGGAGTCCCCACAACATAAAGTGTTCCTGCCATTATAAAACATTACCTTCGGCATCGAAAAGGGGGAGTCTTTCAAGATAAATAATATCATCTCTGTCCGCGGCATCGCCCTCTGCAAGAACCGTAAGTTTGCCGATGCAGTCAATTCCGCCCGCTTCAAGGAGTTTTTCAATGGCTTTGAGGGATTCGCCGGTGGAAATAACATCGTCAACTATTATAACTTTTTTCCCTTTCATCTGCTCCGCTTCGGCGGTGTCAAGGTAAAGGTGCTGTTCGCCCTCGGTGGTAATTGAGTTTACAATAACATCAAAAACTCCCGTCATATAGAGTTTGGGTTTCTTTCTTGCAACAAAATATTTTTTGCCGCTTTGACGTGACATTTCGTGAGCGAGGGGAATACCCTTTGCCTCGGCGGTGATTATGTAGTCGAATTCGGGGGCTTTTTTGAGAAGTTCCTCCGCACAGGCGACCGTAAGTTCAGCGTCACCGAACATAACGAAAGCGCCGATTTGAAGTTTTTCGTTAAGGGGGCAGAGGGGGAGATTTCTGTCAAGTCCCGCAATTTTCATTGAATGATACATATCTATTTCTCCTTCGGTGCAAAATACACCATTTTTATACAATTTTATTATATAATATGAGCGGAAAAAGTCAAGATTAAACTGTGTTGAAAACAGTCGGATATTATTGTATAATAATACCTGACATTCTTAAAAAAGGAGTACATTATGCATATTCCCGCCTGTGAAACAAAGGAACTCAATATCATCCCCTTTGAAGAAGCACTTTTAAAGGAGTCGGAGGGCTCTTTTGAGTATGACAGAAAAAAGTGGCTCTATGTACCCAATGCATACACGGAGTACCGATATATTCTGGGAACAAGGGGTAAGAATCCCCTTATTTGCATCGGCATAAATCCCTCCACCGCAAAGCCCGACGATTTGGACAACACCCTTAAATCCGTTGAACGAACGGCGGCTTTTAACGGCTTTGACAGTTTTATTATGTTCAATGTCTATGCCCAGAGGGCAACAAATCCAAAGGATATGGACGGGGATTTTAACAGATGCCTGCACAATGAAAATATGAATGCTTTCCGTTATATTCTCTCATCCTACGGGGAGGGAAAAACACCTGCCGTTTGGGCGGCTTGGGGTACGATTATCGAAAAAAGACCCTACCTAATTCCCTGTGTAAAAGATATGATAAAAATCGGCAATGAATACGGAGCAAAATGGTACACGGTGGGCAACCGCTCCGTTAAAGGACATCCCCACCATCCCCTGTATCTTAAAAACAACAGCCCCGTGGAGGAGTTCTGTATTGAAAAATATATCGAAAGTCTTGAGAACTTGTAATATATGGGTTGATTTTGTTGACAATAATCCTGTGTTTTGTTAAAATATTCAAATATATGAAAATAAAGGAATGAATGTTGTGCCAATTACAGAATATCTTGTAAATAACGCAAAAAACTACGAAAATGAAGTAGCGCTTGTGGAAATAAATCCTGAAGTTCAGGAAAAGAACAGGCAGACCTGGAGGGAGTATTCCCTTATGGAGCCGAACCCCTTAAATACGGGCAGAACGGAGATTACCTGGAGCGAGTTTGACAAGAGAGCAAATCGCTTTGCAAACCTTTTGCTTTCAAGGGGTATAAAAAAGGGGGACAAGGTTGCAATTCTTCTTATGAACTGCCTTGAATGGCTCCCCGTTTATTTCGGTATTCTTAAAACAGGAGCCTTGGCAGTACCCCTCAACTACCGCTACACCGCGGATGAAATTAAGTATTGCCTTACTCTTTCGGACAGCGATGTTCTTGTTTTCGGCCCCGAATTTACGGGACGCGTTGAGGAAATCGCAGACAGAATTCCCAAAATCAGGTACACTTTCTACGTGGGTGAGGATTGTCCCACATTCGCAGAAAGTTATGACAGACTTGTTACATACTGTTCTTCCCGTGACCCCGGAATTAAACTTTCCGACGATGATGAAGCGGCAATTTACTTTTCATCGGGTACAACGGGCTTTCCGAAAGCCATTCTCCACGCACACAGAAGCCTTGTTCACGCGGCTTTAACGGAGCAAGCCCATCATTCACAGGGCAGGGACGACGTTTTTCTCTGTATCCCCCCCCTGTACCATACGGGTGCAAAAATGCATTGGTTCGGTTCCCTTGTGGCTGGCAGTAGAGCTGTACTTCTCAAAGGCACAAAGCCCCAATGGATTTTGAAAACCGCAAGCGAGGAAAAATGCTCCATTGTCTGGCTTTTAGTTCCCTGGGCGCAGGATATTCTCAATTCCCTTGACGCAGGGACATTGAAACTTGAAGATTATGACTTTTCCAAATGGAGACTTATGCATATCGGCGCACAGCCAGTACCCCAGAGTCTTATTAAGCATTGGCTTGAATATTTCCCCAATCATCAGTACGACACAAACTACGGACTTTCCGAGTCAATCGGCCCCGGTGCCGTTCACCTTGGTGTTGAAAATGTTCACAAAGTTGGTGCAATCGGTATTCCCGGTTACGGCTGGCAGGTAAAAATCGTTGACGAAAAGGGCGACGAGGTGAAAGGGCAGGACGTTGGTGAACTTTGCTTAAAGGGAAACGGAGTTATGGAGTGTTACTATAACGACCCGGAAGCAACGGCAAAAACCCTTAAAGACGGTTGGCTCTATACCGGTGATATGGCCATGAGGGATGAGGACGGCTTTATTTTTCTTGTAGATAGAAAAAAGGATGTTATTATTACCGGCGGAGAAAATCTCTACCCCGTACAAATTGAGGATTTCATCCGAACATTTCCGAAAGTAAGCGATGTTGCGGTTATCGGACTTCCCGATGAAAGACTTGGCGAAATTGCCGCCGCAATTATTCAAATAAAGGACGGAATGGAGTCCTCCGAGGAAGAAATCAACGAGTTCTGTTATGCCCTTCCCCGATACAAGCGTCCGCGGAAAATCATTTTCGCTGATGTTCCGCGTAATCCCACGGGCAAAATCGAAAAGCCCCTTTTGAGAAAAATTTACGGCACGGAACATTTAATTTCAGACCAGAATGAACGCTGATGTTCATTTGAGATAAGGAGAATAAAAAATGAATACCACAATGATTATTACTACCGCTCTCATAGTGTGCTTTTTTGCACTAATGATAGGAATCGGTGTACATTCACGCAAACACGCAACGGATGTTAACGGTTTCGTGTTGGGCTCCCGTTCCGTTGGACCCTGGCTCAGCGCCTTTGCATACGGAACGTCATATTTTTCGGCAGTTATTTTCGTAGGCTACGCAGGGCAGTTCGGCTGGAACTTCGGTTTGGCATCAACTTGGATAGGTCTCGGCAATGCCTTTATCGGCTCGCTTCTCGCCTGGAGTATTTTAGGCAGAAGAACCCGAATTATGACACAGCATTTAGGCTCCAAAACAATGCCCGATTTCTTCGGTACAAGATTTAAATCAAAGGGATTAAAGGTTGCCGCGTCGGTTATTACCTTTATATTCCTGATTCCCTATACCGCTTCACTTTTCAACGGACTTTCAAGACTTTTCTCAATGGCATTCAACGGAATTGACTATGCGGTTTGCGTTATCGTAATGTCCGTACTTACGGGTATTTATGTTCTTGTGGGCGGTTATATGGCAACTGCCATTAACGATTTCATTCAAGGTCTTATTATGCTTGGCGGTATTGTTGCGGTTATTCTTGCAGTTCTCAATGACAACGGGGGACTTCTTGAAGCAACAAAATCACTTGCCGAAGTTACGGGTGATGCAGGATGGCAGGGTGCTTATTCCTCATTCCTCGGACCGAATCCCTTGTTCCTGCTCTTTGTTGTTATGCTCACTTCTCTCGGTACTTGGGGACTTCCTCAAATGGTGGGCAAGTTCTATGCCATCAAAAACGAGGATTCAATTAAAAAAGGTACTGTAATATCAACTCTTTTTGCAATTATCGTTGCAGGCGGTTGTTATTTCCTGGGCGGTTTCGGTCGTCTTTATGATATTGATGTTAAGAACGAGGGCTTCGACGCAGTTATTCCCGCAATGCTTTCAACTCTTTCTCCCATTATCATTGCGGTTGTTATCGTGCTTGTGCTTTCTGCGTCAATGTCAACCCTTTCTTCCCTTGTTCTCACAAGCGGCTCAACGGTTACCCTTGACCTTATTGCCCCCATGAAGAAAAAACCTATGACGGAAAAGAAAAAGATGATCATAATGAGATCCCTCATAGTTGTTTTCATTGTTATTTCCGCAGTAATCGCCATTAAACAGGCAAGCAGTAAGAGTCTTTTCATTGCACAGATGATGGGTGTTTCCTGGGGCGCGCTTGCAGGCGCATTCCTTGCTCCCTTCTTATACGGCTTGTATTACAAAAAGACAACCAAAGCCGCGGTTGCGGTATCATTTGTTTACGGTGTGGGACTTGAGATTGTTCAACTTTGCATTTCTCTGGGACTTTTCAAATTTGCTGAGGGTTCATTTCTTTCATTCGTGTTTACAAATTCACTTTACTCGGGTGTTTTCGCAATGGTGGGCGGACTCATTCTCGTACCCATTGTCAGCCTGTTTACACAGAAAACAAAGCCCGAAGATGCCGATGGTATGTTCGAGTGCTACAACGATACTAAAACAGTTGGTATTACCGACAGTCTCGGTAAATAAATATACAATAAAAGGTGATATATTTGAAAAAGTTGATGCTTGGTAATGAAGCCATTGCACGCGGTCTTTATGAAGCCGGTGTTAAGGTTGTTTCCAGTTACCCCGGAACTCCTTCCACCGAAATTACGGAGTATGCCGCAAAATATGATGAAATTTACTGCGAATGGGCGCCCAATGAAAAGGTTGCAACGGAGGTTGCTTTCGGCGCGTCACTTCGGGGCGCAAGAAGTGCCTGTGCTATGAAGCACGTGGGCTTGAATGTCGCTGCAGACCCGCTTTTCACCCTTTCTTATACGGGTGTGGGCGGCGGAATGGTAATTTTTGTGGCAGATGACCCCGCAATGCACTCCTCCCAGAATGAACAGGATTCAAGGCACTATGCCATTGCGGCAAAAGTGCCCATGTTGGAGCCTGCGGATTCCGCGGAAGCAAAGGATTTTGTTAAAGAGGCATACCGCATTTCCGAAGAATATGACACACCCGTCCTTCTTCGTATGTGCACAAGAATTGCCCATTCCCAGAGCAGCGTTGAACTTTGCGACAGAGTTGAGGTTCCTGTTCCCGAATATCAAAAAAATCCTCAAAAATACATAATGGCTCCCGCAAATGCAATTAAACGCCATCCCTTTGTTGAGGAAAGAACAAAGAAACTTCAGACTTTGGGCGAAACCTCGACTCTTAACAGGGTTGAAAAAACGAGCAAGGAAATGGGAATAATTTGCTCGGGTACTTGTTATCAGTATGTAAAAGAGGTTTTCGGTGACAAGGTTTCCGTACTCAAATTGGGTCTTGTTAATCCATTGCCCGTTGAGATTATCAAGGACTTTGCCGCATACGTTGACAAACTCTATGTTATTGAGGAACTTGACCCGATTATCGAAACACATTTGAATACTTTGGGTATCGAATGTGTGGGTAAGGAGATGTTCTCACCCCTCGGCGAATACAATCAGAATACCGTTCGTGCCGCTTTCGGCATTGCGGTTCCCGAAAATATCAGCGCGGATTCTCCCATTCCCGTTCGTCCTCCCGTTATGTGTCCCGGTTGTCCCCACCGCGGTTTGTTCTATACCTTGGCAAAGAACAAAATAACCGCCCTCGGCGATATCGGATGTTACACTCTCGGTAGTGCCGCTCCGCTTTTTGCTCTCGATTCAACACTCTGTATGGGTGCTTCCGTTTCGGGTATCCACGGCTTTAATAAAGCGGGGGGAGTGGAAAGCGAAAAGAAAACCGTTTGCGTTATCGGTGACTCCACATTTATGCATTCGGGTATGACGGGACTTGTAAACATCGCTTACAACGGCTCAAATTCAACGGTAATTATTGTTGATAACTCCATTACGGGTATGACGGGACATCAGCAAAACCCAACTACCGGCTACAATATTAAAGGGGAGCCTGCGGCGGCGGTTAATCTTGAAAATCTCTGTAAATCAATCGGCATTGAAAGAGTAAGAGTTGTTGACCCCTATAACCTTAAAGAGTGCGAGGATGTAATTCTTGAAGAACTCTCCGTTGCCGCACCGTCGGTTATTATTTCAAGACGTCCTTGTATGCTTTTGAAATATGTTAAGGCAAAACCGCCCGTTAAGGTGGATGAAGATAAATGTGTGGGTTGTAAAATGTGTATGAAAATCGGTTGCCCCGCCATAAGTATGAAAGACGGCAAAGCGCATATTGACTTTACTCAATGCGTTGGTTGTGATGTTTGCACTCAAATGTGTAAATTCAATGCCATAGAAAAGGGGGACAGATAATATGGATACCAAAAATATTATGATTGTCGGCGTAGGCGGACAGGGTACCCTCCTTGCAAGCCGTATTTTAGGAAGCGTTCTTCTCTCCCGCGGCTATGACGTTAAAGTTTCCGAGGTACACGGTATGAGTCAGAGAGGCGGCTCCGTTGTTACATACGTAAGATATGGGGAGAAAGTTTATTCCCCCGTGGTATGCGAGGGCGAAGCGGATTTGATTCTTGCTTTTGAGCAGTTGGAAGCGGCACGATGGATTTCCTGCCTAAAAAAAGACGGCAAAATCATTGTAAATACACAGAAAATGGATCCTATGACAGTTGTTATCGGCGCAGGCGTTTACCCCGACGGAATTCTGGAAGAAATTAAGCATAAAGGAGCCGATGTTGTTGAACTTGACGCACTTCCTCTTGCAGTTGAAGCGGGTTCACCCAAGGCGGTCAATGTGGTGCTCATAGGTGCAATGGCAAAGAATACAGATATTCCCAAGGAAGTGTGGCTTGATGCAGTAAAGAAATGCGTCCCCGAAAAATTCCTTGAAATGAATTTAAAGGCTTTTGAATTGGGCTATTCAAAATAAAAACAGAAAAATTACGGCAGACCCATTGCTGTTGGGACTGCCGTAAATTTTTTATGTGTTTTATTTTAATTTATACGGTAAATATTCATTACATATTGACTCAAATCACACGTCCTTGTAATCCACCTCAATATATCCGTCTCCGTCAATGTCATCGGGGAAATCGGGACGCTTGTTAAACACCGCTTCTCCTATAATCTTAACAATGCCGAAAACGAGAAAACCGAATCCCACTAAGGATGTAATTGTTGTGGCGGCTTTAAAGGGGTTGAACATCAGTGTAACGCCGTAAATTGCCACAACCGCGGAAAAGATTTTTCCGAAAAGTCCGCTCTTTCCCGAAAAGAATGAGGAAATTCCATATACAACAACGGAAATACCAATGAAAAAGGGGAGAATGGACATCAAAAATTTCGGGTGTAAAAGAAACATAAAAGCGATTCCCAAAAGAACTATTCCCGAAATTAAATCAATGGGATTTGAAAATGTCTCTTTTTTGTCCTTAACATATTGCACAATACGGAATATACCGCCAATCAATGTAGCCGCGCCTAAAATATAGCAAAGGGTCATTAAGGACGAATCGGGAAAAACAAGAACTAATAAGCCTAAAAATGCGATGATTGCACCGGTTATAACATTTAAAGTTTTGTCTGACATTTTCTTTTTTAACTTTTTCATAACATCACCTTATTAACAGTATATCAATATTAAGATAACAAATATTTACATAATTATTAACATTTGTTAAATTAACAAAAGTACTCCCAAAAAGTTTTTATAAATAAATGTTGTAAAAAAGCCGAAGATGTAGTATTATCAATTTGTAATTTGATTCAGGGAGTTTATTATGGAAAACAAATCGGAAAAAACCGTTATAAAAGCGGAGAGACGGGAAACGCTGAAAAACGCACCTGAAATATTCCCGGGCGCACGGGCAAAAATGTTTAAAGTTCCCGTGTTTCTTATAATCCCCATTGTATATATTATTATAGGCAGATTTCTTAATATCTGGCATCCCACTTGGTTGATGTTTTTGTATATTCCCATGTATTATCAAATATGTATTGCAGTGGGAGCAAAAACAAAAAGGGGATTTCTTCTGAACCTGCCCGTTGTGTTCATTGTTGCAACAGCATATATCACGTTGGGAATTTTCTTTAATATGTGGGACAGCGCGTGGCTTCTGTTCTTTATAATACCCATATATTATTGGGTGGTCGCATTTATAAAAGAATGATATAAATAATATATATAATCGGGATGTGAAAAAGCGAAAGTTTTTTCACATCCCATTCATTTTTACATATTAACAGGTTTAATATTAAATCCGAATTCAACGTGCTTTTCGTCGAAAAGCCTGTTGTTTTCGTCGTTGTCAAGGTCGGAATTCTCGCTTATGGCATTGAATCTTCCGTCAAGATTGAAAACCGTGTAAGGCTCTTTTTTTAACTCGAAATCGTGTGCGACTTCCGTCAGTTGTTCCGCTGTGTAGTGGGAAGCGTTAAAGGAAAAGTCCTTTGTGTTTTCGTCGCCTGTAACGAAAAGGCCTGCACCGCCTTTCTTACCCAGAAGAACCCGCCTTGTTTTGAAGTGGGAGGAGTTTTCCTGGGGTCTTATATAGTGGACGAAATTCTCCGTAACAGTAAGAGCGTATTCACCGAATCGGGCGGCTTTGAAGCGGTCGGGATAGGTTTCCGTTTCGCCCAAGCCGAAATATGTAATATCCTCGTTTTCCTCTTTAAGTAAAAGTTCAATTCCCAAACGGGGAAGAAGGGGCGCGTTTTCTCTAATATCGCCCTTTAAGGATATATCAAAGGAACCGTCATTTTTAAATGTGAAAGTAACGGTGCCCTTGAGAATGGGGGGATTACCCGCACCGCCCAGGGCGATTTTTGACTCTATGACTATTTTCTCCCCACTCTGTGAAACAATGTTTGTTTCGTATGTTGTTTGCTTTACGTGGTGGAGGTGATTTGCATACCAAGCGTCAACGGAGCCTCTGTTGTAGTTGGGTGCTTTCCACATTTTGAAACATGAAGGTTTCTCCAAAAGTTCCGTTCCGTTTTTCTTAACGGAGTTAATTCTGCCGTAGGGCTTGTCCAGAATGTACTCCGTTTCACCGCAGGAAATGTTCACATATCTGTGAGTTTCCACAAGAGTAAGGGGGAATAACTCCGTGGATTTTTCTGCTTTTTTACTTTCAAGTTCAAATTGCAGGAAACCTGTTTCGTAGCCCTTTTCGGCAAAAACAGTATTATTTTTGAGAACAACCGAGGCGGTTAAGAAAGCGTCCCCGTAAAGTTTAAGTTCGTTTTCATCAAAGAGGGTGTAACTTTTTTCACTTTGGGGTGCAATGTCAAGTTCCTCAATAATGCCCGAAAGGATTTCCTTGCCGTCACACTCCACTTTCCATTTAAGGGCACAGTCGGAAAGGGGAGTGAAATATCTGACATTTTTAACGGTAATAACACCGTTTTCGTATGTTCCCCTGAATTGCTCATATACCTTTTTCATATCGAAGTAGCCGGGACGAAGACTTCTGTCGGGGAAAACAAGTCCGTCAATACAGCAAATGCCGTTGTTTGGAAATTCACCGAAATCGCCGCCGTAAAGGTAACGGGGATTGCCGTTTTCGTCGGGTATATTCACCGCGTGGTCGGAAAATTCCCAGATACATCCGCCGCAGAAGTTGTCGTATTTATCAACAAGTTCCCAATAGTCATAGACATCACCCGTTGACATGGAGCAAACGTATTCACACATATAGAATGGCTTTGAGTGTTCCTCGTTTTTACAGTATGCGTCAATATAGGGAACGCTTGCATACATTCTGCTTTCAACATCGGAAATGTCCTTGAAACATTCGCCCTCTGGAATTGCCTTGAATTCCAGATGGGAATTTTCGTAATGAACAATGGCACTTTCGTCACGGGATTTTATGTATTTTCTCATTGCCCTGTGATTTTTACCGCAACCGCTTTCGTTACCCAGGGACCACATAATAACGCAACCGTGGTTTTTGTCCCTCTCAAAGAGCCGCTGGGCACGGTCAACGTAAGCTGCTTCCCACTCGTCAACGGTGGAGAGCATTGACCAACGGGTCCAGTCCCAATCCTTATCGGTGTTGAAGCCCATACCGTGTGTTTCAATGTCCGCCTCATCCACAATGTAAAAACCGAGAGCCTCGCAAAGATCCAAAAATCTCGGGTCATTGGGATAGTGGGAGGTTCTTATGCAGTTGACATTTGCACGCTTTAAAAGAAGCAAATCTTTTTTCATATCATCAATACTCACAACATAGCCCTTAAGGGTGGAATCGTGGCGGTTGATGCCGCGGAGTTTAACCGCTTTGTTGTTAATAAGGAGTTTTTTATGGAGTATTTTTACCTCTTTAAGTGCAATTTGGAAGGGTATTATTTCATCCTCAACAGTAAGGAAAAGGGTGTAAATATACGGAGTTTCGTCATTCCACATTAAAGGCTCTTTAATGTCAATTTCAAAAACCGAATTCGCACTTTCGCCGCTTGCAATAACATCACCTTCGGGAGATGCAAGTCCGTAAAGTACGGGGGAGTCGCCCTTTATTTCACATTCAATTTTAAGTGTCGCTACGGAGTAATCTTCATTAAAACTTTGTCTTATGAAAACATCTTCCAGACGGCTCTTGTTTCTTGAAAGAATATAAACCTCTCTGAAAATACCTGAAAGGCGGAAATAGTCCTGGTCTTCAAGATAGGAGCCGTCGCACCATTTTACAACAACTACAGTAATTATGTTTGTGCCGAGTTTGACGTATTTTGAAATGTCGAATTCACTTGTGCAATGGCTGACCTGACTGTAACCCGCAAATTCACCGTTTATTAAAAGATAAAAACAGGAGGAAACACCCTCAAAGGTAATAATATTGTCCCTTTCAAGCATTTCCTCGCTAACTTCAAATTCCTTTATAAATACGGAACAGGGGTTGTCCTCGGGTACATGGGGCGGGTCCGTGGGAAACGGGTACAGAAGATTGGAATACAGGGGTGTATCGTGATGAATGTTTTTATATAACTGAATACATCCGGGTATTTCCACTTCCGGCAAAGAGGAGCCGTCGAATTCTGCAGTAAGGTATTCATCCGTCAAATCCTCAAAACTGTCAAAGAATTTAAAACTCCAGTCATCACCGCAAAGATTCGTGAGATAGTATGAACGGTTGCGGTCGCCGGAAAGGGCGTCTTCAAGATTGTCATAGGGGATAAAGTAAGCGCGGGGTTTCAGTGTACCCACGTGTAAATCATTAAGACTTTTGTGATATGGTTTGAATTTCATATATATTGCCTTTCTTTACTGTCAGGTGTCGTTTTGCATAATTATTTTTGTTCCCTCATTTTCAAATTTGAAAGGAATTACTTTCAAATCGCTGAAACAGGAAATAAAATGTTCTTGCTTTTCACGGGGGACATAAAGAAGCATAAATCCGCCGCCGCCTGCACCGAGAATTTTTCCTCCCAATGCGCCGTTCTGTCTTGCTTTACTGTACATTTCATCAATTTGGGGAGTGCTTATATGGTTTGACAGGGAGCGTTTTAACAGCCATGTGTGGTCGAGAAGTTTGCCAAAATCATCAATATTCCCTTTTGTGAGGATGTTTTCGGCGGTATCTACCAAGCCTTTCATTTCGTGCAACTGGGAAAGGGTGGCGTTAATTCTGTTTTGCTGTTCGGTTGCAATAATGGTTGAATACCTTGTGAAACCCGTGAAGAGTAAAATCAGATTGTTTTGAAACTCATCACGGCGTTCCGGAGATATTTCAAGGGGCTTAACCTCGTAACCGTCCTTTGAAAAGTTGATTCGGTTTAAACCGCCGAATGCCGCTGCAATTTGGTCTTGCACACCGCCGCCCTCGTTACAGAGAACTCTTTCCAAATGTATTGCCTCTTTCGCCAGGGTCATACGGTCGGGATATTCGTCCCTTAAAGCATGGAGACTCTGGAGCAAGCCGACTGCGAAAGATGAACTGGAGCCTATACCTGAACAAGCGGGCAAATCCGCATCGTAGGCAATCTGTATTCTTTCGGTGGGCATATATTCCAATGCGGCCCTCACAAGGGGGTGCTGTACTTCCGACGGCTCATTAAATCTTTCGATTTTTGAATATGTAAACTGACTCTTGTGTTCAAAAAAAGGCGGGAGATTTCTCATGGACAGGTAGCAGTATTTGTCAATGGTGGTTGAGAGTACACTTCCGCCGTATTGGGAAAAATATTCATAATAGTCGGTTCCGCCGCCGAAAAACGAAACGCGGAACGGGGTCCTCGTGATTAACATTTCCAGTCCTCCCACCGTAATGTTTTAATTTCAAGTATGTTTTTTAAGAGCGTGTTATCCATGGGAGCGCTATGGGCGCGTCTGTCCTTAAAAAACTTCTTTCCCTGAGCCTCGGTGATTTTTTTTACAAGGTCGGTAGAGCGGTTAAGATTTTGTGCCAAGATGCATCCCATTTCATATTTGCTCAAGGAATTGTCCGAGCAAATGTTAATTACGGCGGGCAAATCCCGGTTTAGCTGTGACAGAGTGAACATAATTTCCGCAACCTGTGAATAACTAAGCACGGAACGAAACATACCGTCTATCATTTCTACCGATTCATTGTTTTTTAGTGATGTGCATATTTTGTCATAAAAATGGGGCGAAGCAATTAACGAGGGACCGAGCATAAAGGGGAGACGCAAAACCGTGTAGCCGTGTGCGATTACCGTTGCTTCGGCTTCCGCTTTCTGCTTTCCGTATTCGTTTATAGGTGTCAAAAGGGCGTTTTCGGTGAATTTACCGTGGGTTTTGTCATTTTCGCCATATACGCAGTCGGTTGAAGCAAAGAACAACTTTTTTATATTGGGGACGCGGTACAGGAAATTCTTTAGTGCCTCAACGTTAGTTTTATATGCGTCTGCGGGATTTTCATAAACATAGTCAATATTGTGACAGGCGGCAAGATAGAAAACCGTCAATGTTTCATTTTTGCATCTTTCGGCAAGGGCAACAAGGTCGTCTTCCCTTGTAACATCGCACCCAATATATTCCGCTCCGCTTATAAGGGGCGCTTTTTCAATATTACGTGCAGTAGCCAAAACCTGTTCTTTTGTTTGGGAAGTAATATGCTTTAGAAGATAACTTCCCAAAAAACCGCAGCCGACAATTACTATCATTTTTTCACCTTATTATCAGTTTTTAATGTTATTGCTTCAAATTTCTGTTCCAATTTGATTAAATATGGATCCCTGTTAAGAATGACCATTATCACAAAAATAAACCAATAATCAAATTCAACGGCATTGGCTATCGTTCTTGCGGTGGCTCTCAAGGCAACGGTATATACGGACGCACAAATGCAGATTATTGTTGCCGTATAGAAAAATCTGAGTTTGTTTGCAGCGACCTTATCAATTTTCTCCTTGTAGGTGCTTTTGGTACGAAAACTTATTACCAAAAGGAAGATGAAAAGCAATATATAAGCAACTATATAACATAAATCGCCTATTGAATCGTGATTTTCCATGTGTGTTCGCATATCATCGGCAAAAATGAACTGGGGTATCAAGGATACAATACCGAGTACGGAAAAGACAAAACTCGCGTTGTTCTTTTTTGCGGACTTGTCCGTCTGTGATACTGCAAATATGTGGGCGCAGTAAAGAAGAAGTACGGGGACGGCATAAAATGCGTAGTAGTATTTATATACGGAAACACAAGCGGTTACTGCGGCGGCGAGGGGGATGCCTATATATTTTTTCGGAATGAAGTATATCAAACAAATACTGATAATAAATGCAACAGGAAATATATAGTTATCAAGATTAAATTTTAAATCCAAATCGGGAAATATCTTGATGACTGTAATAAATAAAAACCACAAAAGCAGTTTTTTTGAGTTGGACTTCATTATTAAACTTACCTCGAATTTTTTGTAAATGTTGGGGCCTTACTTAGCGTCCGGAAGAAATGTTGTAAAGGCGTAAACTAAATAGTAGGGTATTAAATATGATAACGGAACTGAATTTATATCATTGTGCACCGACTTCCAATCATTGTTTTTAAACACCACGTATATAAATGCAATAAATAAGGGTGTAAATGCGTTGGAAATCCATCTTACAACATCGGTGGAAAGACAGAGTCCGGTAATTATTGTAAAGGGGAAAAGCGCCAACATACAGAAAAGGGAAAATCTTTTCAGTTTGTTGTCCCGGGTGTTTTTCATCTCTCTTATTATATAGCGGTAAATGTATGCTGATATGGGTAAAATCAAAAGCAGAGAAATCAAGGTAATATGTGAAAAATCAATGAGTTTGAATGTTACCGATAACTGCTGCATAATAACCTTAAAAGCCAAAAGGGGAGAACTGTTTTCATCCACCGTGGGCAAATAAGCGCCGGTGTTCTCCGTGAAATTGTCTAAATGGCGGTAATAACTGTAATTGTAATAATATAAACTGCCTTCCTCAACACCGCGGCTCATCAATATATTGTCAAACTCCTCCATAGTATAGTTGAGGTTTGAGCGTTCAAAGAAAACAAAATAGAAAGTGAAGAAAAGGCACAGAATTACGGATGCAAAGAAAATCGCCGTTAAATACTTTTTGTCCTTTTTTTTCGTTTCAGTCGCAATTTTATATAAAAGCAGAATTGCAAGTAGCGGCACGTAGCAAAGTATGGCGGAATAATATACAAAAATCATAAAAACGCTGATGGGAACTGTAAGGAACCAAAGTTGTTTTTTCTGCAAAACAAGGAAAAACAGCGCCATGGAAAAAAGCCAGAAGAAGTCAATTAATCCGAAAACCTTGAAATACATTGAAAAAGTGCAGGGACCTGTAAAGAAAAACAGAAAGGTAATAATTGCGGTTTTTCTGTATTCGGGCTCTGTTTTTAAAATTATCATTTCCGCAAGGAAACAAATTACTGCGGCGGTAAACACAAAAATTGCCGACCAATAAACTGTTACGGTTGTGGTGTTCACGGTATTAAAAAGTAATTGGTGTATTGCTCCCTGAATGATTCTTGAGCAAAAGCCGAGACTGAAATCAACGGCGTAGAAACAGTATGTAACATCGTTAATCTGCCACATTTTACAGTCGCCGGGTATGATTGTAAGGTACAGAACAAAAAAGGCAAAAAAACACAGAGCATAGTAGTGTCTGTTTGCAAAACTCTTGATAGTTTTAATTTTCCTCACCTCAAAAGGGAATGATTGTTATTTAGCGGAAACCTCGTCGCCGCCGTAAATTGTGGCACCCCGTCTTCTTCCGAACCAAACAGTTTCTTTTGCAAAGGACTGAACGTCGGTATAGACTGTTTTGGGTGTTACGGTTACCGTTTCGCTCTTTCTTTCAAGCGTTGCTTCACGGCACTTCATTATATTGTCAAAATATTCGTGAAAATTGTAGTCAAAGGTTTCTGTTACGGTTTCTTCAAAGGGCATTCTTAAAAGGAGTTTCTGATATTTTAACAACTGGGAAAACAAATCCTCATCAATGTTGTAGCCTTTGAGAAAATCCGTCAGTTCGTCAATATATTCACTGAGATTTGTAACGATTTCAATAAATGCACCTTCTTCAAAGAACCAGGTTACGTCACCGAATTTTTCGTCATAGTAATTCCAGTTTCCCGATAAGGAATGTTCATATTTTGTTTTGAAATCGCTCCAAAGACTGTTTAACTTTCCGTTGCTCTCTAAAATATAGTTTAAGAGAGCGGTATAGAAATCTAAATATGATGTTTTTCCCACGGTGTGAAGATGTAAAGCGAAGAAACGCAGAATCCCCAAACTGTGAAAGCATTGAAGACAAACGGAGAAGAGATTGGCATAAACCCAATCTTCACGGCTGAGGGTCGCGGTGGAACGTACAATGTACGAATACTCCTTAACTTCTTCATCTTTTTTAGGCGCGCTGTGAATATGGTTGAAAGCAACTTTGATTGTTTCAATTTTATGCTTTTCTATATAGTCCGCCTGAGATAAATCCGAGTTGGGCAACATTTCGCAATGGTAAACGCTCACCGAATTGTGCTGACCGTTTTCCAGGAGTTTACAAAGACCGTCGCAAAAACTTTCCTTTGTTTCTCCGGGCAAGCCCAGAATAAGTTCGGAATACGTGGGAATTCCTGCTTCGTTATATTTTTTCATAAGTGAAGAAAAATGCTCCATAGTGAGATTTTTTCTTCCGATATTAGCCAACGCCTCATCGCATAGCGTCTGATATGCCATTGTTGCACCCTTGTCCATACCCACACTGTTTAAAGCGCTGCATATTTTGAAAACACGTTCATCGCTGTTCTTTTCGTAGCAGGGTCTGAAAACCTCGGGATAGCCGGTACGCTTTTTTGCGGAAATAAGGTATTCCGCAATTTCAATATCCCTGTCAAACATACCGAAATTTGAATCGGCGCAAAAGCAGTAGGCAATTTTATTTTGGGAAAGCCAGTCGATTTCGGCTTTAACCTTTTCCATGGGGAAAAATCTCATTTTTTTGCCGGCACACCAATCGCAATAGGCACAGGAATAGGGGCATCCTCTGTTAGTTTCAAGAACGGAAAGGAATTCAACATCCTTGTTGTTCTCTATGATTTCCTCAAAAGTGCCAGAAAGATAGGGGGAGGGTAAATCCTCAAGAGTGTTACTGCAACTTATTCCCGTTTTGTATATTGTACCGTCCTTGCGGTAGGAAATGTTATCCGTATTTTCTATTTTTCCTGCAACAAGGTTGTTAAGCAGTTGTGCGAAGGTCTTTTCACCTTCACCGAAAGTCAAAATATCAATGTAGGGCTCGCTTTTAATAAGTTCACCGTTTTCATCAACACTGTGACCGCCGAAAGCGATTAAACATTCCGGATATTTTTCTTTGACTGATTTTGCAAGCGCCTTATTGTATTCAATATTCCAAACACTGCAGGAAAAAGCCACCATGTAGGGACTTTTGATTTTATTCATTGCGTCGGCAAGTTTTTCTCTTTTGAAAATAATGTCGGCAAAATTGTATTCATCCGTGATTTTCGGATCCTTTTTGCAGTATGCAATAATGGTTCCGACCGCGTACGGAAGATACACGGAACCGTCAAATTCAAAACCCGCTTGTACAAAATATATGTTTTTCATGTGCTCTCTCCGAAATGTAAAATTATTTATGAGATTTCAATTTTGTAATTTGTGCTTGTATAGTCGGTAGCACGTCTGTTTCTGCCGTACCAAACTATCTCTCTGGCAAATTCCGAAAAATCCTTTACAACAACTGAGTCGTTAACGGTTATTGTAATGTTTTTCTTTTCAGGCTTTTCGTAACCGCCCAAATAAATTCTGTTAAAGTAGGAGTAAAAATCGTATTCACTATTGATTGTCGGGTGTGCAACATTGATTTTCTTAATGATGTCATACTGATACTTAAACAGGGCGTCGATGATTTCTCCGTCATCGACGATGTCTGCGAAACAATCTTTGACTTCCTTGTAAAATGTCCCGAGTTCCTTGTAGAACTCAAAGAAAATGATTTCATCAAATCCCCAAAGCATATCGCCAAGACCCTCGCAGGTTGCAACAAGTTCATTTGAACCCGTAATAATACCCATACACAAATTGCTTATTCTGTTGAAAACCTTGTTGAGAAGAGTTCCGTCCTTTTTTTTCGAATATGTAATGAGCTTGTTATAGAAACTGTCGTAGCTCATATTGTGTTCGTGCCTGTAATATATGGCAAGGGCACGGAGCAGACCCAGGTTATGAAGACCTTGAACATACGACGCGAAAAGTAAGGCAAGCGCCCATTCTTCTTCGTTCATTGAGTACGTTGAGGTTACATATTCCGAGTATTCTACAATGTCGTCTTTTTTCTCGTTTGCGTTGGAGTGTATGAGTTTAAAAGGAACGATAGTGCTTTTTATGTCGAATTTTTCCCTGTATGCTTTTTGACCCATTTCCGCGTTGGGCAATAATTCGCAGGGGTAAATATTGATCGCGTAGTGCTGTCCGTTTTCTATTAAGGTGTTCACACCTGCGCAGAAAGAGTCGTAAGTTTCACCGGGCAGACCTAAAATAAGTTCCGAGAAAGTCGAAATGTTGATTTCGTTGTATTTTTGCATCAACTCTCTGAATTTTTCGGTGGAAATATTTTTTCTGCCCACATTTTTGAGAACTTCCTCGTTCATACTTTGGAAAGAAAGGGTTTGAGCCTTGTCCAATCCGTTTTTGAAGAATTTTGTACCTATATCAAAAACAAAGTCAAATTTATTCTTTGTAAAGCAAACGCGGAACATTTTGGGATAGCCGTATGTGTTTTTGCAATGAACGATATAATCTGCAATTTCTTCATCTCTGTTAAACAGGCAGAAGTTGCCGTCCGTACAGAAAACGAATTCGATTTTATGTTCAACAAACCAATCAATTTCCGCAAAAACACGCTCCATGGGGAAAAGACGTACCTTGGATTTTAAAGAGCCCCAGTCACAGAATGAGCAGGAGTTGGGACAACCTCTGTTCGTTTCAAACAATGCGGAAAAAGTAATGTCATCTTTTAATATTTCGTCAAACACACCTTCCAGATAGGGTGAGGGGTAATCAGTCCCTGTTTGGGGAGCATATTCCGTTGTAACGATTTCTCCCTTTGGGTTTCGGAAAGAAATGTTGGGAACGGTTTCAAGGGACTTGCCTGTGGCAAGGTTTTCCAAAAGTCCCTCCGTGGGCTCCTCACCGAATCTGTGAGTAAGAAAATCTATATAAGTATTCTTTTTCAGGTATTCCTCGTTTGAAGAAACGCTGTGACCGCCAAAGGTGATTAAGCAAGAGGGGTAGGCTTCTTTGATTGCCTTTGCCACCGTCTTGTTGTATTCCGTGTTCCAGACCGAACAGGAGAAAAGTACCATATACGGATTGTCAAGAGCGGCAATGACATTTTCGGGGGATTCCCTTGTGTAAATGAATTTTCCGAAGTTGTATTCGGAAGCAATAATCGGATTTTTCTGACAGTAAGCCTGAATACAACCGGCGGCGTAGGGAATGTAAGTGTTTTTTACTTCCGTGCCGTAAACGTTGTTGGCTTGCACAAAATAGATGTTTTTCATTGTTCAATCTCCGTAATATGTGATTTTCAAATATTTTTTGTCATTGATTATAATTGTGTCCCCGCGCCTTTTAGCAAAGAGAACAATTTTTCTTGCGTAATCCCTCCAGTTATAAACCGGATTCGGTAAATCAACTTCAATGGTGTTGCCTTTTTTCTCCAGAGCAGTGTAAGCAGAGGAAAGCGCATTGTGGAAATATGTATAAAAGTCATATTTGAATGTGTGGGACACTTTTTCTTGCTCCGGAAGTCTTATGACAAATTTTTGGAAAGCGGTTAATTCATTGAAAATATCTTCGTCAATTTGAAATTCCTTTAAGAAAGGAAGTATTTCTTTCCAGAATGTTTCGTAGTTGGATACGATTTCCATGAAAGCGCCTTCTTCGAGGAACCATCCGATATTTCCGAACTTTTCATTGTAGTAAGACCATTCGCCGTTTGAGAAGTCACTGCACTGTTCACGGAAGCGGTTGAAAAGTTCATTGAGGAATGTTCCGTTGGACTTGAGAATGAATTCAAGCAAACGGTTATAGAATTCCAGATAACTGATGTTCAGTTCTTTTCTCACGTAAATCGAAAAGTATTTTAAAAGTCCGATATGGTGGAAACACTGCAAGCAAGTGCAAAACATAATGGACTTCATCATATCGCTGAAGGGCATATCCCGTGTTGCCACAATTAACTCGGTGAATTCGGTAATATCTTCCTCGTCGGGCATGGAGGAGTGGAGATAGTTCAAGGGAACGCGAGCGGTTTCAATACCGTGTAATTGCCTGTATTCCTTTTTGCCCATAAGCGAGTTGGGGTAAACCTGGCAGTAGTAAACGGTCAGAGCAGTTTGCTGTCCTGCCTCGATAAGTCTGCAAAGACCGTCGCAGAAACTTTCGTATGTTTCTCCGGGAAGCCCCAGAATCATCTCAGTATATGTGGGGATGTTATGCTCGTTGTATTTTGTAACAAGGTCCGAAAAAGCCTCCATGGTAAAGTTCTTGCGGTTAACGTTTTTCAAAGCCTCGTCGCAGACGGTTTGATAGGCAAGGGTTGCCGCCTTGTTGATTTTATTGTCATAAAACATTTTTGATATTTCAAAGACCGTGTCGTTACTGTTTTTTGCAAAGCAGTTGTTGAAAATATGGGGATAACCCGTTTCTTTTTTCAGTTCTACTACAAATTTTGCAATATCAAGATCACGCTTTAGAATTCCGAAATTACTGTCCGCGCAGAAGATGTATTCCACCTTGTTTTTACTGCACCATACGAGTTCTTCCTTAACCTTTTCCATGGGGAACTGCCGTATGTCGGCGGTGTAGCACCAGTCACAGTAAGCGCAGTTGTAGGGACAGCCTCTGTTTGTTTCAACGACTGCACAGAACTCCTGATCGGGATTTTCCGCAACAATGTCTTCAAAATAACCTTCAAGATAGGGGGAGAGATAACCCTCCAGAGTTTCGTGGAACTTTCTTTCGGTTGTGAATATTCGGTCGCCTTTTCTGTAAGCGATGTTCGGGATGGAGGAGAAATCCTTTTCCTCCGTGCTGAACTGTTCAAGTAATGCTTTGAAGTCCCTTTCGCCCTCGCCGTACATGAGCACATCAACAAAAGGAAGTTGGGGAAAAATATCAACATTTTCAGATATACTGTGTCCGCCGAAAATTACAAGACAGTCGGGATATTTCTCTTTTACGGCAGCAGCCAACTTTTTGTTGTATTCAAAGGTCCATGTGTAGCAGGAGAATGCAACAACCGACGGGTTGTCAAGTTCCTCCATAACTTTTGCAATGGGATCCCTTTTGAAAAGAAATTTGCCTATTTCATATTCTTTGTTTATGCTTTCAAATTGCCACGCATAAGCGGCAAGACAACCTGTTGCATACGGCAGATAATATGCCTGACCGTAGGATAAATTGGCTTGTATAAAATAAACTCGCTTCATTGTTCTGCACCTGTAATTATGTCTTTTTCTGTCATTTTGTATATTTTGTAAATAACCGGATAATACTTTGCAAATTTGAAAAAATCGCCGTTGGTTTTTCCGTCATCCCTGGGGATGCTCTTGCAGGGCACTTCGATAAATTCACAACCGATTTTCAAGGGTTTGAAAATCATTTCCGGTATAAGTTCAAAATCGTTACCCTCCCATTTTATGTTCCTGTACAGACTGACGGGAGCAATCTGGGTGGGGTTTGTAAAATCCGTCAGAGTCGATTTGAAAAGCATTTTAAATGCTTTTTGGGAAATGTAGTTTATAATTTTCCGTAACTTGCCGTAGCCACGGAAACCGTCCCGGGCTAACCATCGGCTGACCGTTACGATTTTATCGGTGTTGTTTTTGGACAACCGGACCATTTCGGGAAAAGCGGTGCTGTCCATATCGTTGTCCGCAGGCCAAAAAATCATGTGGGTGCCATTGACGGAATCAAATCCGTCCCGAATGGCATTTCCGAGACCGTAACCGCTCTGTATTATATATCTGCATTTTTCGTTTCGGCATAACTCTTTGACAGTTTTTAAACATTCGTCCGAAGCCCTTTGAGAAACGACAAAGAGGTATTCCTCCGCAAAGTCATATTTTCTTATGTTGGAATAGGACTCAATCAAAGAATGGGTTTCGTTGATTGTGCAAAAAACCACGGAAAGTTTGTACTCGTTTTCCATAAATGCCTCGTTCAACAGTTTTCTTCGCGTATTTCCGATGTGTATATATTCTTTCCGCCGCGTCTGCCGAACCACAGAACCTTGGTAGCGTATTCGCTCCAGGAGTGAACTGCGTTTTCGTCGGTTACCGAATAGCGGGTTTCCTTCTCAATGAGTTGTGCCGAGGTGTCGTCCACCAATAATTTTTCAAAGTAAGTTTTCCATTGGTGATTGCCGCAGAACTCCTTGTAATCGGTGTTGATATCTTTAACAACAAATTTTTGGTATGCAATAAGTTCTTTTCTGAGGGAATCCTCCGGAATGTATTTCTTCAGGAAGGCTTCAATGCGGCTGTAAAAGATTTCCTTTTGGGAAACAGTCTTCAAAAATGCATATTCTTCAAAGGGCCAGGCAACATCCCCGAACATATTATCGAATATTACTACGGGGCCGTTTCTTTCAATTACCCCCTCGGTTCTTTCTTTGACTGTCTTAAAGGGTTCAAAGTCGTTTTCACTCTTTAATATATAATCGAGCAAATCGCTGTAAAATGCGCTGTACTTTACACCTTTTTCATAATGAAGATACAGGGCAATAAGTTGGAGAAGACCTAAATGATGAAAGCATAAAACACAGGTTGAAAACATTACCATATCTTTCCATACGTCCTCGGACATGGAACAGGTGGAAGTTATAATTCTTGAGAATTCCTGAATGTCATCATCGTTTGAGGCGCTTCTGTGGGGTTGATTTAAAGGTGTTACGGTAAAACCGATTTTGTACTTTTCCATATACGCCTTTTTTCCCATTTCCGCCAAAGGAAGCCATTCGCACAAATGCACGAAAAGGGAAGTGTGCTGACCGTTTTCAAGCAACTCGTCAATTCCGTCCTTGAAACTTTCCATATCCTCACCGGGAAGTCCGAGAATCAAATCCGTGTAAGTGGGAATCTGAGCTTCTGAGTATCTCTTAAGGAGGGTTTTGTAGTATTCTATATCCATATTGGAACGGCCGATGTTTTCCTGAACGGTTTTTGACATTGATTGGAAAGAGAGGGTTACGCCCTTGTCCATTCCGTGTTCGTTGAGTTTTTTTGTAATGTTGAAAACTCTGTCGCCGGTGTCCTTGGAGTATGAAACCTGAAACTTCTTGGGAAATCCGTTGTTGTGGTAGCACTCAATGATTTTGTCAACAATTTTTTCATCCCGGGGGAACATACCGAAATTGGCGTCCGCAAAGCCGAGAAATTCCATTTTACGATTGCTGACCCATTCAATGTCCGCAAACACTCTTTCCAAGGGGAACATACGAACCCGGGCTTTGATTTTACCCCAACTGCAATAAGTGCATTTGTTGGGACATCCCCTGTTTGTTTCTATGAGCGGGATGAATTCAATGTCGGGATGTTCCCGGCAAAGCCTGTCGAAAAAACCGCTTTCATAGGGAGAGGGCAGATCCGTAATATCAAAAGCTTTAATTTCCGTAGTCACAATTTCGCCGTTTTCGGAACGGTATGCAATGTTGTTGATAAGGCTTAAATCGGTGTTTTGAGCATGGGCTCTCAATAAATCCCTGAAAACTATTTCGCCCTCGTAATAACTGAGAATATCAATAAAGGGGCATTCGGTAAGTAAGTCCGCATCCTCTGATATCTGAGGACCGCCGAAAACAATAATACATTCGGGATAAACCCTTTTGATTTCCTGTGCTAATGCCTTGTTGAATTCAAAATTCCAGATGTAGTTTGAAAAACCGATTAAAAAGGGACTTTCCAAAGCGTTAACTATATCGGACAGTTTGTCCCTCAAAAAGAATATTCCTTTCAAATCGTAGTAGTTGCGTATATCCTCAAAACTCCAAGCATAAGAAGCCAATGCACCGATGGCATAGGGGAAATGAACAACGGATGCGTTCATGTATGTGGGCTGAATTAAATAGATGTTTTTCTTCATTGTGTATCTCCGCTAATCGCAAATAATATCTTTTGTGCCGTCGGCAAGTTCAATCCTTGAGGTATAAAAGGAAACCAAGTAGGTATCCTTGTTAAAATCAAAACTGTGACGCACGTTTTCGTGTATCATAAACATATCGCCGGCTTTGAAAATATGTTTTTCGGATTGCCCGTTTAACTGTGCAAAAACCTCTGTTTCGCCGGAAACCACAAAGAAAACCTCTTTAGCGGTTCTGTGGTAATGGAGATTTCCTCTGACGGCGCCCTTTTTTGTGAACACCGCGTTAACCTGGGCATAGGGCTCATGGGTTATCTGGGAAAGCATACCCCTTTCGTCCTCAAAAATGAAATCGGGTTCTAAAATTTCAATAAGCTTCATTTTATCACACATTTCCGTAGGATGAGTTTTTGATAATCGAATAAGCTTTAATTAATTCCTCTATGCCGTCGTCTATGGAATAGAGGGGCTTGTAGCCGATACTTTCGATTTTTTCGTTGGACACTAAATAATTCCGCTTGTCCGGGTCAATGCCGATGGGGGCTTCAAGATAGGTGAAATTTGGTATATGTTCTTTTATTTTTTCACATAATTCGATTTTGGATAAGTTAGCGTCGCTGAGTCCGCAGTTAAAGGTTTGACCTTTCATTTTGCCGAAGTTTTCCATGGCAAATATGAAAGCGTTAGCGGCATCTCTTACATGGAGATAATTTCTCATGAAATGCCCCTCGAATACTATGAGAGAACGGTCGAATACTGCCCGATAAACGAAATCGTTAACCAGTAAATCCAACCTCATTCTCGGGGATGCACCGAAAAGGGTTGCAAATCGGAATGTCAAAGAATCACCGGATTCCAAAACGGCTTTTTCCGCCGCCATTTTTGTTTTTCCGTATAAAGAGATTGGGGTTATGGGAGACTCCTCCGTACAATAGGTCTGCCCCTGTCCCACACCGTAACCGCTGTTGGTACATGGGAAGATTATGCGCTGTCCTTTCTCCCGAAGTGAAATCACCTTTTCAACTGCGCCGAGATTGACTGTCTGCGCGGCAATTTGGTCTGAATCGCAAGCGGGGAAACCGACAATGGCGGCCAGGGGGAAAATAAAGTCCTTCCCGTAAATTGCACGTTTTAAAGTTTCGTCATTTCTGCAGTCGCCCTTGATAATCTGAAAATTTTTGTATTTGCAACAGTCAAGAAGGGAGTCCTGTTTATATAAAAAAGAGTCGAGAACGGTAACTCGGTGATCCCGCTTGAGTAATTCGGGAACCAGCACGGAACCGATATAACCGGCGCCTCCGGTTATTAAAATATCAGACAAAAGAATTCCTCCGATTGTAAAAAATTTACATATTAGTGTATTATTTATAATACATTACCTACCAATCTAAAATTTTATCATAGTCGGTTATGTTTGTCAAGGGAAACGGACAAGGGAAACCGCGGACTTTTGAGGGCAAATTACCGTTGAAAAATAAAGTCCGTTGTGGTATAGTTAGTTTAGATGGGAGGCGGTGGCTTGAAAGCAGTTATTCTTGCAGGAGGATTTGGAAAAAGATTAAAGAGCGTTACGGACAATATGCCCAAACCCATGACCTGTGTTTGCGGCAAGCCGGTTCTTGAACATCAGGTTGAAGCCTTGAAAAAAGAGGGAATAAACGAGTTCATTTTTGTTGTGGGATACCTCAGCGAAATGATTACGGATTACTTCAAGGACGGCAGTCGGTTTGGGGTCAGCATAAGTTATTATAAGGAGGAAGAGCCACTCGGAACGGGAGGCGCCCTCTTTAAATTAGGGCTTAAAGAGGATTTTTTGCTCTGTAACGGGGATTTGATTTTTGATTTTTCTCTCAAAGAAACGGTACAGTTCCATAAAAACAACAATGCCTTGGCAACATTGCTTACCCATCCGAACAACCACCCGTACGACAGCACATTGCTTTTAGTTTCTTCGGAAAACAGAGTGAGGGCGATTCTCCCGTCGGACAAAAAGCCCTATGCCTATGCCAATTTGTGCAATGCAGGAATTCAAATTGTTTCCCCGGAACTGTTGAATCTGTACAATTTTTCGGGAAAGGCGGATTTCGACAAAGATATAATAAATCCCGCCATAAAAACAGGACGGATTTTCTCATATAAGACATGGGAATATGTTAAGGATATGGGAACCCCCGAAAGACTGAATCGGGTGGAAACGGACGTGCGAAAGGGCTTGGTAAAAAATAAGCACAGGGGGAATATGCAAAAGGCGGTTTTTTTGGACAGGGACGGCACGGTGAATGTCCAGAAGGGCTATATTACAAAGCCGGAGGAAATGGAGCTTATTCCGGGTGCGGCACAGGCTATATCAAGATTTAATCAGGCGGGTTATTTAACCATTGTTGTTACCAATCAACCGGTCGTTGCCAGAGGGGAGTGTTCCTTTGAAACCCTTGGGGAAATACATAATCGGATGGAAACCCTTTTAGGCGAAAAAGGAGCATATATTGACGGAATTTATTTTTGTCCCCACCATACCGATAATGGCTTTGCAAATGAAGTCAAAGAGTTGAAAATAAACTGCCGTTGCAGAAAACCAGCACCGGGAATGTTGCTCAAAGCGCGTGAGGATTTTAATATTGATATGGCAAAATCCTTTATGGTAGGGGATTCCCTGCGTGATGTTGAAGCAGGAATCAATGCGGGGTGTAAGTCGGTGTATCTTGGAAATACCGGGGAAATTCCGCTGCCGAAAAACGTGGATGTGTGTGACTCCCTCCTAAGTTTTTCGGACACCGTAGCAGATTGAATTTTCAAGTTATTCAGGAAAAACCGCCAAAGAAAACAGAAAAATAAAAAAATGTCAATAAAGACTTGATTTTTTTCAGTCAATTGGTTATAATAGCAAGGCACTTCAAAAGAAGTGCCTTGTATATGTATGGAGAGTTGTCCGAGTCGGTCGAAGGAGCACGATTGGAAATCGTGTAAACGGCCAAAACCGTTTCGAGGGTTCGAATCCCTTGCTCTCCGCCA